>NZ_JAQQXT010000008.1:0-292903 GCF_028595345.1 Roseateles albus
CCTCAGGTGCATTCTCCTGATCTTGGCCAACATGCCCACGTTAATCACTCCTGATTCCCCGCTCAGCCTTGAGCAGGACAGTGTCGATACATGGGTCAGTTTTGCGCGATCGCGGCCCTTGCAAGTGGGTCAGTTTTCAGTGATCGCCAACAGCTCAGGCTTCAACTCTGGCCGAGGTCTCGGTGGCCGGCTGGCTGATGCTAATGCCCTCATGCCGGATCCTGCAGAGCCAAGCAAAAAAAGCGCTTGACCCTCACCTTAGGTAAGGCTTCATGATTCGGTTCTTGTTGAACCAAGGATTCGGCTTTCTGCCATGGAATACACCGTCGGTGATCTGGCCAAGCGTTGCGGCTTGACCGTGCGCGCTTTGCATCACTATGAAAAGCTCGGGCTGCTGACGCCTTCGGGCCGCAGCGAGGCCGGCTATCGCCTTTACAACGATGCCGATGTTTTGCGTCTGCATCGCTTGTTGGCCTACAGGCAGTCTGGCCTGGCGCTGAAAGATATTGCGCCGCTGTTGGACGCTGAAAGCCCGCCGCTTGTGGAGGTGCTGACGCGCCATATTGCCGATGTGGAGTTGCAGCTGCAGCGCCAACAGCGCCTGCTGCGTGCGCTCAGGCATGTGGCCGAGTGCGCCGCTCTGCCTGAAGGTGAGGCCGGCGTTACCGAGCACCTGTTGGCCACCATGGGCATGATGCGCCGCTACGAAAAATACTTCAGCGAAGCCGACTTGGCCCGGCTTGAGGGTCGCCGCGTCGAACTGGGGGCCGAGACGCTGCGCGCCAGCGAGGCCGAATGGCCGGCGCTGATCAAGGCCGTCCACAAAGAAATGGCACGCGGCACCGACCCTGCCTCGGCGCGCGTACGAGCCTTGGTCACTCGCTGGCAGGCCTTGATGGCGCAGTTCACCGGAGATGACGCTGAGGTCAGGGCGAAGTTTCAAACCATGTGGGCGAACGAGCCGGCCATGCAGAGAGACACCGGCGTCACGCCGGAGTTGATTGCTTATTTGCGCGCTTCAGCGGCATCTGCCGCCAGGACCGAAGCAAGGACAAAAGGAACAAAACAATGAAGCCTGCTGCAACAGCGCCTGCAAGGGCCACCGCCACCGATGCGGCCAAGGACGCGCGCCGCGCTCTGTTCGCTAACGCCAATTTCCGTTGGCTGCTGGGCGGCGGCGCGCTGTCAATGCTGGGCGATCAGTTCACCCTGATTGCCTTGCCCTGGCTGGTGCTCAAGCTGAGCAACGATCCGCTGGAGTTGGGCCTGGTGCTGGCCATCGTCGGCCTGCCGCGCGCGCTTTTCATTCTGATCGGCGGCGCCATCGTGGATCGCTACTCGCCCAAGACCGTGCTGATGTGGACCAAGCTGCTCAACGCCAGTTTGCTTGGCTTGCTGGCCTTGTTGGTCTGGACCAGCGCGGTGCAGTTGTGGATGGTCTATTCGCTGGCCTTGGCCATTGGTCTGGTGACGGCATTCAGCTTCCCTGCCGGCAGTTCTATCCTGCCCAAGACGCTGCCGGCCGAGGCCTTGCAAACGGCCAATGGGACCTTGATGGCCTTGCGGCAGTTGACGGCCTTGCTCGGGCCGCTGATGGCGGGCCTGTTGATTGCATCCTTTAGCGAGCAAGCGGCGGGCTTGGCCAATGCGCAAGGGCTGGGCCTGGCTTTCGCCCTTGACGCGGCCAGCTTCGCCATTTCAGCCTGGACCTTGAGCAAGGTGCGTCCCTTTGAGTCCGCTCAGTTGGCCGATCAGCAATCGGTATTGGGGGCGGTGGCCGAGGCCATGCGGCTGATGTGGGCCGATCGCGAGTTGCGCACGCTGTGCCTGTATTTCGCGGCGATCGCCTTCTTTGTCGGCGGCCCGATACAGGTTGCATTGCCGGTGCTGGCCAGCACGCAAGTGGCCGGCGGCGCGGCGGCCTTGGGCCTCTTGTTGGCCGGGCACGGCGTGGGTAGTTTGATCGGCATGCTTGTTGCTGGCATGCGGCCGACTTGGCGGCTGGGTACGCTGGGTTTGACGGTGCTGGCGATCGACGGCGTGGCAGGCCTGGTGTTCTTGCCCTTCGGCCATATCACGGCGGTCTGGCAGGGCTTGGCGCTGCTGGCGCCGCTGGGCGCCTTGGCCGGCTTCGTTCAGGTGGCGGTGTTCACCTGGATGCAAAAGCGCGTGCCGCCGGCGATGCTGGGGCGGGCCATGAGTGTCTTCATGTTCATCTTCATGGGTTTGGCGCCGCTGGCTGCGGCTGCTGCGGGGGCGGCACTGCGGCTGATCTCACCGGCGGCGCTGTTCACAGCCTGCGGCATGGCCCTGCTCTTGATCGTGCTGTTGGGCCTGACGGTGACGCCGATCCGGCGTATCAATGACCGGCCGGCGGCCGGGTCCGGGGCCGGCGCTGCGCTGGTTTGAAGCCTGCCCGAATAGAATCCGCCCTTGATAGTGACGGCACAGCAGAGGGCGTAGGCGCAAATGATTGAAGTATTCAAAACCATCGACAAGTTCGAGAACATTGTCACCACCCTGCTCGAAGAAGAGGGGTTTTGGGTTCGGCACAAGTTCAAGGTTAGCGTCAGCCTGGAAGAGAAGAAGCAAATCGGTAAGCAGTCCGCGCCTAAGCCCGAGATCGATATGCTGGCCTTCAATTTGAGGACCAATGAAGTGCTGGCGCTGGACGTCAAGGCCTATCTTGACTCGCCCGGCGCCAAGCTGTCACTGCTGCAGGAAGAGCATGAGGTGCCGACCGGGCGCTTCAAGCTCTTCACCTCCGAGCGCTACCGCAATCTGGTGCTGGCTCGGCTCTTGCAGGACTTGATTGCTCTGGGCATGGCTAACGCCGAGACCAAGGTGAAGCTGGGCATGATTGCCGGCAAGGTCAACCAGGGCCAGAGCGAGGCGATTCGCGCGCATATGCAGGCGCATGACTGGCTGTTCTGGTCGCCCGAAGACGTCAAGGCCAAGGTGGCGGCACGCAATCAGGTCAAATCCTGACTCTCCTCATGCACCCGCGCATGCGCGGGCGATGAAGCAGCGAGAAGGTGCGTGAGCTGAGCTTCCACAGCAAGAGGCTACATCTGTCTGGCGCCAACTTGAATGCACCGGAAGCCCTCAGCGCCCCGGCTCGTGGCCGTCATAGCGAGGCAGCTCCGCATCCATCTCCTCCCACGAGGCCTTTGACGATACAAAGTTATGCGAGATGGGGCGCTCGACGATGTCAGAGTCCAGGATACCCAAGCGTAGCCGGAGTCGATCAGGATCCGCGCTGTTCGAGCTGAACAGCGGCGACGCGCAGATGCCGCAGAAATGCCGGCTGCGACCCGGCGCACCCTCGTAGCTGCGAATGTTCTGCTCACCCCGTGTAATCTTCAGGCCACCTGAGCGAATGAAACCATTGGTCGCGAAGGCCGTGCCACTCGCCTTGCGGCACTTGGAACAATGGCAATGGATGATGGCCTCAATGCCGCCCTGAATTTCCAATGCCACTGCGCCGCACAAGCAAGTTCCGAGGTAGGGGCTCATGGCTTCAATACTACTTTCGTGGCTGGTCGTGACCGGTGATTGGGGGCCGATTCTTGCATGTCGACCGGCGAAATTCCATCAGCTTGACTCTAGGATGATGACTTGGGCAGGTTTTGCAAGTGTCTTTGCAAGCCCGCGCGGGAGACTTTTTGGCATGAGGAGAAATTGGCAATGAAGGCCAGCGCTAGCACCTTGTTTTGGCGCGATCAGGGCTTGCCGTTTTTGGAGTTGCGCAGCTTTCTAGGCTGCTCAGCCATCGGCTACGCCAAGCATGCTCACGATGAGTTCTCTATCGGCGCCGTCACTGGCGGCAGCAGCATCTATCTGCATGGTGATGTGCAGGAGCAGGTTGATGTGGGCGCGGTGGTGCTGATGAATCCAGGCGAGGCGCATGCTTGCAATCCCCTGGCCGGCGCGCCTTGGACCTATCGCATGTTGTATGTCGGCGCGTCTTGGCTGGGCAGTTTGCAGCGTGAGCTGAATTGCGGCAATGCGGGCGGATTCAAGCCTATACCCTTCGCCCTGACTTACGACGAAGCGCTCTACCGTGGCTTGCTGGGCCTGTGCGATGTGTTGGACGACGGTGTCGTGACCGTGCCGCAGAAAGAGGCTGCCGCCTTGGCATTTTTCTCCGGCCTGCTGCTGCAGTCCGCTCCCTTGGCACAGCCGAGGCCGGCGCCAAGCGCCAAGCTATTGGCGGCGTCGGCCTTTATTGATGCGCATTTCCGCAGGGACCTGAGTCTGGAGGAGATCGCGGCCTGCGCGGGCCTGTCGGTGTCCTACCTGATCCGCGCCTTCAAGCAGCAGTTCGGCCTGACGCCGCATGTTTACCAGGTGAACCGGCGGGTGCAGTTCTGCCGCGAGCAACTGCGCGGTGGGCGTGGCGCGATTGTGGATATAGCGATCGAGGCGGGCTTTGCCGACCAGGCCCATTTGCAGCGCGCCTTCAAGCGCGTGGTGGCGGCGACGCCGGGGCAATATCGGCAAAGATGAATTTCAAACCATATAGAGGGCAGCCAGCAGCAGAAAGGCGGCCAGCGTCCGGTTGAAGAACATCAGCTTGCGCGGCTCGTTCAAGTGCCGGCGCAGCGAGGCGCCGGCCCAGGCCCAACTGGCCAGCGAGGCATAGCAAATCACAAAGTAGATGGCGGCGAACTGCCAGACCAGCAAGCCGTCGCCGCTTGAGGCGTAGGCAGCCATGCCGGCCAGCGAGGCGATCCAGGCCTTGGGGTTCAGCCATTGCATAGTGGCGCCGTAGAGGTAGGAGGGCTTGGCGCGCTGCGCCTCGCTACTAGCTGACTTGCTACTGCCTAACTTGCCATCACTGCGGGCCAGCTGCCAGGCCATATAGACCAGAAAGCTCAAGCCGCCCCAGCGCAGCACAAGCATCAGGCTGGGCCCGTAGCCGCTATGAGCGATCAACTCGTTCAGCCCCAGGCCGATCAGCAGCAACAGAGCCGTGAAACCTACGGTGGCGCCGGTGACGTGGCGCAGGCCGGCGCGCAGGCCATGCTGCGCACCCGCGCTCAGCGCGACGAGATTGACCGGGCCGGGGGAGATGGACGAGGCCAGCGCGAAGGCGGCCATGGACAGATAAACACTCATCGTTTTGTTCAATCAACAGCAACAGGAGGACCCAAAGATAGGGCTTTGGGTCGCCGTTGTATTGAACAAAATCGCCCCGGCCAGGGGCGCTGAGCTAGATGCCTTGCAAGTTCTGCTTGAAGAATTCCAGCGTTCGCTCCCAGGCCAGCTTGGCTGCTGCGGCGTCAAAGCGTGGCGTGGTGTCGTTGTTGAAACCGTGCTGGGTGCCGGCATATTGGTGCGCGGTATGGGGCACGCCGGCGGCCTTCAGCGCAGCCTCGTAAGCCGGCCAGGCCGCGTTGATGCGCTCGTCCACGGCGGCGAAGTGAATCAGCAGGGGCGCTTTGACCTTGGCCGCCTCTTCGGGCGCGGGGTGATTGCCGTAGAAGGGCACGGCAGCGGCCAAGTCGGGCAAGCGGGTTGACAGCATATGGACCATGCCGCCGCCGTAGCAAAAGCCCACCGCGCCGAGCTTGCCCGTGCTGTCTGGCCGGGCCTTGAGCCAGGCCGCGCTGGCGAGGAAGTCCTCGCGCGTCTTGGCTTGGTCCAGCTTGGCGAAGAGTTCGCGGGCCTTGTCCTCGTTGCCGGGGTAGCCGCCCAGGGGGCTGAGGGCATCTGGAGCCAAGACCAGATAACCTTCCAGGGCCAAGCGGCGCGCAATGTCTTCGATATGCGGGTTGAGCCCGCGGTTCTCATGCACCACCAAGATTGCGGGCAGCTTGCCCTTTGCCTCGGTGGGCCGCGCCAGATAGCCCTTGATGCTGCCGTAGCCGCTCGGAGACGGAATTTCGACCATTTCGGTCTTTACGCGGGCATCGTCCTTGGGCACCACTTGGCCCATCGCGAAGTCGGGGGACAGCGAGGCCAGCAAGGCCGTGGCCGTCAGGCCGCCGACCGCGAACTTCTGTGCACGCTCCAGGAAGCCGCGTCGGTCCAGCGTGCCGTGCACATAGGCGTCAAACAAAATCAGCAGGTCTTGGTCGAAATCCTGTGCGGTTTTGCGCTGCATGGCGGCTCCTGAATATGAAGGCTGGAGCATAGCCAAAATCGCACGAATGAGTGCGCGCCCCCAAGTTTGAGCGGGGGGGGGTGGGGGGGCTCGCTATGCGGCCTGCCCCTGCAGGTGAACGGGCTGTCGCAAGCCGCGCGACCTGTGCGGAGCGAGTTGATACAAACGCGGCTCCCTCTTCTGACTCGCTTGTTCCATGCCTATCAATATCGTTAGCTCCTATAGACCCAGTGCCAGCCCGTTCATGCGCACCTGCGCGCTCGCTGTGCTCACCTTGCTGGCGACCGTCTTGGCCGGCCTCGGCAGCGCGCATGCCAGCGAGGCGGCAGCGATGCCGGCGCTGGCTCGCCTGCATGGACAGGAGATCGAGCAGTTGAGCATCAAGGCCCCTGATGCGCAGGGGACGCTGGTGTTCGAGAACGGATCGCGTGCCGACATGGAGGGCTGGAGCGCCGTCATCGGCGCCTTCGTGGCTCCGGCCCAGCAGTACCAACTCACTCAGCAGTCGGCTCCGGGAAGCGCCAAAGCCTGGTCGCTGTTTGCCTATGACCGCCCCGGCATCGGCCGCAGCGAAGCCACCGAACGCCCGCGCGATGGGCGCCAAATCGTCGCCGATTTGCGTGAGTTGTTGCAGCAGCAAGGCCACAAGCCGCCTTACGTTTTGGTCGGCCATTCGCTCGGTGGGCTGTATATGCAGCTCTTTGCGCGCCAATACCCGAGCGAGGTCAAAGGGCTGGTGCTGGTGGATTCGCTATACCCAGGCATCATCAAAAAGCCCGAAGACTTTCCGCTCTACACGCGCTGGGCCAAGGCCGTCTTCATGAGCCGCATGGCCGCTCGCGAGATCGACGCGATCCACGCCACCGGCGAGGCCGTGCTCGCTTTGCCCTGGTCGGCGCAGATTCCGGTCACCCGTTTGGTCAACGTGCCAAAGGGTGCGGGCGCGATCGCTGTGGACTTCGGCGTCGTCAATGCTGACGAGGCCACGATTGCCCGCGTGCGTGCGCTTTACCCCGGCGCCAAGACCGTGGTGCTGGATTCCGATCACCAGATCCAGAAAGCCAATCCGGAGGCGGTTGTGCAAGCGATTCAGGAAATGATGATCAGTGCGCGCTGATGGCCTTTGGTCGAGGCGATGTTCTGCCGGTACACGATGTAGACCTAGCGGCCGACGGAGCCGACCACAAAGCCGCGGGACACCAAGCCCCCAAGGGCATGTTCTTTCAGCTTGACCGAGCTCGGGCAGTTCTTCTCCTTGTCTTGGGTCTGCGCGCTGTGATCTGCCGCTTGGTCTGCTGGCGACCCTTCATCGCCGCCCAGCGTGGCTGCGGGGCAGGGCGCTTCGTCCTGCAACTGTCACGCAAGCATCACCGCCCCGTCACATGTCATCTAGATGATTGCGGCTTGACTTTGGAGTCGGGCAGTGAGTCATCCTCAAATTCCTCTTGTGATCGATGTGCAAGGCCTGCGCAAGACCTTCGGCGCGGGCAAGGCGCCCGCCTTGCGTGATGTGGAGCTGCAAGTGCGGCGCGGCGAGATGGTCGCTTTGCTGGGTGCTTCGGGCTCCGGCAAATCGACCTTGCTGCGTCACCTCAGCGGCCTGCACCGCGCCGACGCGGGCAGCCGCTCGGTCGTGACCATCCTGGGCCGCGAGCTGCAAAGCGGCGGCCGCTTGGCCGGCGATGTGCGCGCCTCGCGCGCCGAGGTGGCGACCGTGTTTCAGCAATTCAATCTGGTCGAGCGCCTGCCGGTGATGACGAATGTCTTGGCCGGCGCGCTGCACCGCCTGCCGCTGTGGCGTGGGCTTTTGGGCCTGTTCCCGCGCGCCGAGCAAGAGCGTGCCTATGCCGCGCTAGCGCGCGTGGGCATCGAGGCTTGCGCCTGGCAGCGTGCGTCAACCTTGTCGGGCGGCCAGCAGCAGAGGGCCGCGATCTCGCGCGCGCTGGTGCAGGGCGCCGAGATCATTCTGGCCGACGAACCCATCGCGTCGCTGGACCCTGAATCTTCGCGTCGCGTGATGAGCTTGCTGGCGGAGCTGAACCGGGAGCTCGGCGTCACCGTTGTCGTGTCGCTGCACCAGGTCGACTATGCCTTTGCTTTTTGCCCGCGCACCGTCGCGCTGCGCCAGGGCCAGGTCGTGTTCGATGGGCCGACGCAAGAACTGACCCCGCTCAAACTGCGCGAGCTCTATGGCAGCCAGATCGATGAGTTGATCACCCCTGTCTCACCGGGCTTGGCGCCGGCCGTTCCCGCGCAGTCGCCGAGTTACTCGCTGGACGGCTTGCGCGCCGCCTGAATTCCAAACCACAGTTTCCTCAATACAACCCCGCATCGGAGTCACCATGAATCGCCGCCTTGCCCTGACTTTTTCCTTGCTGGCCACCGGCCTGCTGACCCAGCCCGTGCTGGCCCAAAGCCCTACCAAAGAGCTCAACTTCGGCATCATCTCGACCGAGTCGAGCAACAACCTGAAGGCCGCTTGGCAGCCGCTGCTGGATGACATGCAAAAGTCCACCGGCATCAAGATCAATACTTTTTTCGCGCCCGACTATGCCGGCGTGATCGAAGGCATGCGCTTCAACAAGGTGCAACTCGCCTGGATGGGCAACAAGTCGGCGATGGAAGCGGTCGACCGCGCGCAAGGTGAGGTCTTCGCCAAGGTCGTCAATCTGGACGGCACTCAGGGCTATCACAGTCTGATGATCGTGCACAAGGACAGCCCGCTGCGCAGCCTCGACGATGTGATCAAGGCCCGCGCCGGCCTGAACCTCGGCCTGGGCGACCCGAACTCGACCAGCGGCACCTTGGTGCCGGGCTTCTATGCCTTTGCGCCGAGCAAGGTAGACCCGACGCGCGACTTCAAGCGCACCGTGCGAGCCAACCACGAGACCAATATCCTGGCCGTGGCGGCCAAGCAGGTCGATGTAGCGGCTGTCGCCAGCGACGGTATCGAGCGCATGAAGATGAAGATGCCCGAGAAGGCGGCCGAGCTGCGCGAAGTCTGGCGCTCGCCGCTGATCGCCAGCGACCCGCTGGTCTGGCGCAAGGATGTTGACGCCGATGCGAAAAAGAAGATTGCCGACTTCTTCGCCAGCTATGGCCGTGATCAGCGCGAAAAAGACAATCTGAAGACGCTGACCTATAGCGGCTTTGTGCGCTCCGACAACGCGCAGCTGACCCCCATCCGTCAGCTCGCCCTGGCGGCCGAGCGCGGCAAGATCGAAGCCGACGCGAACCTGAGCGCGGAAGAAAAGAGTCGCAAGCTGCAAGACGTCGAGCGCCGCCTGGATGAGCTGGGCCGCCAGACCGCCAGCGCCAAGTAAATCCGAGTTCAAGGTCTAACAATAAAAATGAGCGCAGCCGTGATCGCCAGCCGGGCCATGCCAGAACCACCCCGCAAGACCTTGACCAGTCTGCTGACCTGGGGTGTGTTGCTCGCCTTGCTGGCCGGCAGTTGGAAAGGGGCCGATATGCGCCCGGCCGAGCTGTGGCGCGACAGCGGCAATATGCTGCAGTTCGCTCGGAGCTTCTTCCCGCCCGATCTGCATGACTGGCGCTATTACCTGCAAGAGCTGGTGATCACGCTGCAAATTGCGCTCTGGGGCACGGCGCTGGCCGTCGTTTGCGCAGCACCACTGTCCTTGCTGGCAGCGGCTAACTTGACGCCATGGTGGGTACGGCAGCCGGTGCGCCGTCTGCTGGATGCTTTTCGTTCGATCAACGAGATGGTGTTCGCGCTGATCTTTGTCGTCGCCGTGGGCCTGGGGCCGTTTGCCTGTGTGCTGGCGCTGTGGGTGCACACGACCGGCATCTTGGCCAAGCTGTTCTCCGAAGCCGTCGAAGCGATCGATCCGCAGCCGGTCGAAGGCATCCGGGCGACTGGTGCCCACCCGCTGGCCGAGATCATCTACGGCGTGATCCCGCAGGTCTTGCCGCTGTGGATTTCCTACGCCTTGTATCGGCTGGAGTCGAACGTGCGTTCGGCCTCGGTGGTCGGCATGGTGGGCGCGGGCGGCATCGGCATGGTGCTGTGGGATGTCATGCGCGGCTTTCAGTACCAGCAGACTTGCACGGTGCTGATGATGCTGGTGCTCAGCGTGTCGGTGATCGATGTGTTGTCGGCGCAGGTGCGCAAACGTCTGATTTAAGCGGTGAATTTGATGATGACAATGAGTGTTGAACTGATCGAACAGCTCTTGCGTGAGAACGCCGACATCGCCTATGAAGGCGACCGTGCCGAGCCTGTCAGCAGCCTGGCCCATGCCTTGCAATGCGCGCAGCTGGCCGAATGGGCCGGCGCGCCTGCGCCCTTGGTGGCGGCTGCCTTGCTGCACGATATTGGCCACTTCATAGAAACGGCTGGCGTCGCTGATGACGTCGATGATGTGCATGAGGCGCGTGCCCAGCCTTTGCTGATGCAGGTCTTTGGCCCGGCGGTGGCCGAGCCGGTGCGCTGGCATGTGGCAGCCAAGCGCTATCTGGTGGCGATGGACGAGGGCTACGCGGCGCAGCTGACGCCGGCCTCGCTGCATTCGCTGGGGCTGCAGGGTGGGGCTATGTCAGCGACCGAAGCGGCTGCGTTCGAGGCCTTGCCGTATGCACGGGATGCGATTTCTTTGCGGCGCTGGGATGATCAGGCCAAGTTGCCGGGGCAGGTGACGCCGGCCTTGGACTATTACTTGGCCTTGTTGGGGGAGGTGGCCTTGGCGAACTAGCCTTTGGCTCGTTTGCGAATCCCTACATCTTGACGCCAAGATGTTCCGTCTGCCCGGCTTGCCCCCCCCGGGTTTGGGGGGGTGCAGTCAGCCCTGAGCGAGGAGTAATATGAATTCAGTTAGTTCAGCCGCCAGAACTTCTGTGCCTCGCCAACTGCCTCAAGGAGCATTGATGATTACTCGCCGTGTACCCGTCCTCGTTCTTGCCAGCCTGGCCATACTGAGCACCGCGGCTCCTGTAGCCGCGAGTAACTTGATTGATGCGACCTATGGAGCGGGGGTTGGCAGTTTTGAAGTGGGCTCGTTTGCACCCATAGGCTCCGACAACTTCAACTTCCAGTCGCTTCTTGGCGGGTCGACGACCATCAATGGTTGGCTCGTGGGCGGGGTCGGTGTGGATTGGCTGAATAAGCCGAATTACGGCGCCAGCGCTGGCATGCACGCGGTCGATCTGGGTTACTACGACGGCGGTGCGGGCTCGATTTCAATCGTCCTGCCCACGGTTATTGGTGCCACCTACGCCTTGAGCTTCGACGCTGCAGCGGTGCCCGGCTTCTCAACATACAACAACGCCGGGATGGTCAGCGCGGGTGACTTGACGGTTGGCTTCGCACCGACGTATTCGGCGATCAACGATTTTGCCAACCAAGTCTTCCATGCTCAGAATTTCTCGTTTGTGGCTATGAGCTCAAACACGACGCTAAGCTTTGCAGCATCGGTATTGGGTACTGCCTACGGGCCGGTCATTGACAACGTGAACGTCAGCCTTAGCGCGCTGCCCGTTCCGGAACCGGCCGCAGCTTGGCTTTTGCTGGCGGGGCTGGTCGCGATGCCGACCTTTCGCCGCTTGCCAGCCCGTCGCCAGTAGGCCGACTGCGCAGCGCAGGCTCACTTCAGCTTTGGGCCTCATTGGCCCGCTCGCTTGACAGCAGCCGAGGGTCAGGTTTCCAAAATTTCAATGGGCGAAGACTGAGGCCACTTGGGTTTTCGCACGATGGGAGACCTGAGCCTCAGGACTCTGGATGCGACCTGCTTGCGACCTGGGATGGTCAGGCCAAGCAGTTGCGCAGTTGTCAGTCCATGAGCGGCCCTGTCGTCGGATGGAGGTATCCGTTTTTCCGAACAATCACAAAAGCTAATCTGAGTTGTTCGATGCAGTGAGGCCCGCCAAAATGTCTGGAACCACTATTTCCACATTGAAAAGGACCTATGCCATGTCAACGCCATCAAACACTGCAGCACCCGTATCTGACACGGGCGGCCCTAGCTCGGCCACAGGCGAGCGGCGTGACGAATTTGGCCGGCGCATCGCATTGACCTTCGAATCCACCGTCGCGCGTCCGGTCGCGCCCCCTGCGAAATGCTGGTGCGTCGCCTTTGATGGCTCCGGCCATTCGATACATGCGCTGACCCAGGCCATGCAATTGGCGACCGAGAGCGGTGTCAACACGCTCGACATTGCCACCGTGCAACACTGGCTGAGCACCGAAGCCGCCGAGACAGAGCTTGCCGTTCGTGCTTGGGGCACGAGTGCCGAAGCGCGCACCCTGCTCGACTCGCGCGGTTTTGCTTGGCGGCTGCATGCACTGATGGGTGAGCCCGCACAGCGCCTCGTCGAGTTGAGCGAGTTGCTCGGTGCCCGCGGCATCGTGATCGGCGCGCGCGGGCTTTCGGCCTTAGACGGCCTGTTGCTCGGGTCTGTTGCGCAGCAGGTCATCCACAACGCCCACGGCTCCGTACTTGTCGTGCGGGCACCTGCGGCGCCCTAGGAACCTGCCGGACTTTTGGGGCCGGCGAATGATGTCTTCTGGTCCTGCAATGTCTCTGCGGCGCGGAACATCCGTGAAAAACGGAGGCCACAACTATTCTGGCGCCCGGGCTTTGCGCATGGGCGGCCGCTTGCATGTGGCAGCTCCGCGCAGCGGCCAGCCATCAGAAATGCAAGGATTCAAGGCAACTGGCGGGCTCAGGCCACCCGCAGCCCCTGCACAAACACTTCGCAAACCACCGGTTGGCCCGCCACTTCCCGCACCCGCAGCAAATCCCCCCGAAGCCATAACGCTATTTCTCCACGGTCAGCCAATCCACAAGCCAAGGCCGGCCGCCGGCTGACGACGGCCAGGGCTTCGGGCAGGCTGAAACCCGCGTCGCGCCGCAGCAACCAGGCAGATTGCAGCAGACTGGACGGCACATAGTCGGAACTCAAGGCATCCAGCACACCGGCGCGGGCTAGGTCCAGCGCCGAGACATTGCCCGAGTGCGAGCCGCCGCGCAGCACATTGGGTGCACCCGCCACCGTGCAAAGGCCCAGCCTATGCGCATGCTGTGCCGCCGCCAAGGTGGTCGGGAATTCGCTCATGCCCGCACCCAAGGCCCGCGCCTCGTCGACATGGGCAATAGTCGTGTCGTCATGCGTGGCCAAGGCCACCGAGTGACGGCGCGCAAAGTCGGCAAACCAGGCCCGGTTGGGCTCGGCATGCTCGGCCTGACGCTGCGGCGCAATGCCGACTTCGCGCTCCCAGACCGCGTCGCTCCAACCTTTTTTTCCGGTGTAATAGGTCTTGGCATGGTCCAGATTGGTCCATTGGCGCTGGCCCGGTGTGTGGTCCATCAATGAAATTAGGCGCAGACGCGGGTGCGCGGCAAAGGGCTCGAACAGCTCGCGCGCGTTTGGCGCCGGCAGCTCGCAGCGCACATGGATCAGGTGATCGGCCTTCAATACGCCGGCCGCCTGCATTTGGTCCAACACGTCCAACAAGGCGCTTTGGTCGCGCGCACGAAAGCCGTCGCCATAAGGGTCGCCGACGCCGATGGCATCCAGCACCGTGGTGATGCCGACCGAGGCAATCTCGGCGTCATGGGCCATCACGGCGCCCAGCATCGGAAAAATGACCTTGGGCCTGGGCATCACATGCCGCTCAAGATTGTCGGTATGCACCTCGACCAGACCCGGCAGCAGATAGTCGCCGCCCAGATCGATCGCCCCCGCAACTGCGCTGCCGCCAGTGGCGATCTCGGTGATCACGCCACCTTGCACGCGCAGATGGCCACGGATGACTTCCTTGCCCAGCACCAGTTGCGCATTCGTCAACAACAAATCATTCTTCATACAAAGCTTCTTTCTGGCTGAGCGGCCGGCAGGCTGACGCAGCGGCTGGCGACCGCCTCGCGCACTTCCTCGTCGTGGAAGATGCCGACGATGGCGCTGCCGGCGGCCTTGGCGGCGGCAATCATATCGATCACCACGCGGCGGTTCATCGCGTCCAGCGAGGCGGTAGGCTCGTCCAGCAAGAGCAAGCGGGCCGGCTGCACAAAGCCGCGCGCGATATTGACGCGTTGCTGCTCGCCGCCCGAGAAGGTGGCCGGAGGCAAGTCCCAGATCGCTTCCGGTAAGTTCAGGCGCGCGAACAACTCGGCCACCTGAGCCCGCGCGGCCGTTTGCGCGGCGTGCCAGCGAGCCTCATCGGCGCTGCCCGATTGCAGCTCGGGGTCGGCCTGCAGCAGGCGCTCGGCCACCACATCGATCGCACCGACGCGCGGCAGCGCGCGCAGGAACTGGCTGACATAGGCCAACTCGCGCCGGCGCAGCGCTAGCACTTGCTGCGGACTCGCCTGCGCCAGATCGAGTGGCTCGCTGCCCGGCTGCTCGCTGGCAAACAGGATGCGGCCGCTGTCGACGCCGTAGCTGCCGTACAGGCATTTGATCAAGGTGGACTTGCCCTGGCCCGAGGCGCCAACCAGGGCCACGCATTCACCCGCCCGCACATCCAGCGAGACGCCATGCAGGACCGGCAGCGCCTGGCCGCTGCGCAGGTGCAGGGTGAAATGCTTGCGCACATCTTGCACGCTCAAAACAGGTGTTATTGAATTCATCATCATGGCGCCACCACCGAGGCGACCAACAGCTGGGTGTAGGGATGCTGCGGGTCATCCAGCACGCGGTCGGTGAGTCCCTCTTCAACGATGCGGCCCTCGCGCATCACCAGCGTGCGATGCGCGAGCAGGCGCGCCACGCCCAAGTCATGGGTCACGATCAGCGCCGACAGATGCATGCGCGCGACCAACAGCCGAATCAGATCCAGCAGCTTGGCCTGCACCGACACATCCAGCCCCGAGGTCGGCTCGTCCATCAGGACCAGGCGCGGCTTCGTCACCAGATTGCGGGCAATTTGCAGGCGCTGGCGCATGCCGCCGGAGAAGCCGCGGGGTGAGTCGTCGATGCGCAGCGGGTCGAGTTCGACGCGGCTCATCCAGTCCTCGCCGGTGGCGCGCAGCTGGCCGTAATGGCGCAGGCCGGCGCCCATCAGGCGCTCGCCGATATTGGCGCCGGCGCTGACGTTCATGCGCAGGCCATCGGCCGCATGCTGCTCGACAAAGCCCCATTCGGTGCGGGCCAGCAAGCGGCGTTGGCGCTCGCTGATGCGGTGTACGTCCACCTGCTCACCGGCCGCGCTGCGGTACAGCACCTGGCCGGCGGCGGGTTGCAAGCGTGCGGCGATGCAGTTCAAGAGCGTGCTCTTGCCCGAGCCGGACTCGCCCACAATCGCCACCACCTCGCCGGGGAACAGGCTCAGCGAGGCCTCGCTGACCGCCGCGCGGGTTTGCCCGGCGGCACTGAAGCGGTGCGTTAGCCCCGTCACTTGCAAAAGAGGTTGAACGGCTTTCTTCATGGCTTCAACTCGATCTGGAAACTCTTGCCATGCTGCTCGAAGCCCAGCTTCTCGTAGAAAGCATGGGCCTCGGTGCGGCGCAGATTGGACGACAGCGCCAGCTTGTAGCAGCCGGCCGCCGCCGCCAGAGCAATAGCATCTTTTATCAAGGCGCGGCCGACGCCTTGCCCCTGCAGATCGGCCGCGACGCCGACGCTTTCGACCACCGCCGAGGGGGTTCCCTGGTGCGAGAGCATGGGCAGGACGAACAGCGTCAGCGTGCCGACCGGGCGCTCATCCGTTTCGGCCAGGCGCACGCGCGCCGAGGGCAGGGCTTGAATCTGCTGCCAGGCTTGTTCAAGCCTAGCAAGGTCAGCGTTCCCTGGGCCGTCCAGGCCGCTGCTTTGGTACAGCGCCAACAAGGCCGGCAGGTCGCTAATCTGCGCATCACGAATCGTTAAGGGGTGCTCATTCATCTTGGTTATTCTTTCGCTCCATTTGCGTGGCGCACCAGTCGCTGTCCGAGCAGGTCCACAGCGTCATTCCTTCGCCTTGCACGACCTCATCCAGAAAACTGCTCGTGCAGCCACACAGCTCGCAGGCGTGCCCCTGCGGCTTGATTTCAAACGGGTGGTCCTCGAAGTCGAGGCTGCGCACGCTGGTGTAGGGCGGCACGGCATAGAGCCGCTTTTCGCGCCCGGCGCCAAACAGTTGCAGGGCAGGCATCCGGTCCATCTTGGGGTTGTCAAAAGCCGGAATCGGGCTGGGCGCCATCACATAGCGGCCGTTCACCAGCACCGGGTAGTCATAAGCTGTCTCGACCCGGCCCCACTGCGCGATGTCCTCGTACAGCTTCACATTCATCAGCCCATATTCCTCGGCCGCATGCAGGCTCTCGCATTCGGCCCGGTTAGGCTCCAGCCGGTACAAGGGTTCGGGCTGCGGCACCTGGTAGACCAAGACTTGGCCTTCGCGCAGCGGCGTCTCGGGGATGCGGTGGCGGGTCTGGATCAGCGTGGCGTCCACCGTGCGGGTGGTGGTGGCCACGCCGGTCGTGCGGGCGAAGAAGTCGCGGATATTGACCGCGTTGGTGGTGTCGTCGCTGCCCTGGTCGATCACCTTCAAGACATCGTCCTGCCCGATCACGGCGGCCGTGACCTGGATGCCGCCGGTCCCCCAGCCATAGGCCAGCGGCATCTCGCGCGAACCGAACGGTACTTGGTGGCCAGGGATGGCCACCGCCTTCAACAAGGCGCGGCGGATCATCCGTTTGCTGCGCTCGTCCAGGTAGGCGAAGTTATAGCCTTCGGCGCTCTGTTGCTTGATGCTTTCGCTCATGGCTGCTCCGCTGCTTGTCTGTCGCTACGCTCTTGGCGCAGCTGCCGTATCAGTTGCAACTCGGATTCGAAGGTCACGTAATGCGGCAGTTTCAAATGTTGCACGAAGCCCGAGGCTTCGACGCTGTCACCTTGCGGCAGCGCGAACTCCTGTTGCTGCGCCGGGCTGCTGACCTGCTCGCCGAACTCATCGGCACGCAGCGCGCGGTCCAGCAGCGACATCGCCATCGCCTTGCGCTCGCCGTGGCCGAACACCAGGCCGTAGCCGCGCGTGAATTGCGGCGGCGCGCCTTCGCTGCCGACAAACTGGTTCAGCATCTGGCACTCGGTCAGCTCGATCTCGCCGACCTCGATTTCGAAGTCCAGCTCATCCGGCTGCAGCACCACCGTCACCGCGCCGAAGCGGATGTCGCCGGCAAAGGGGTGCGTAAAAGCGTAGCCGCGCTGGGTCGAATAGGCCAGGCCCAAGACCCAGCCCTCGTCGGCGCGGGCCAGCATTTGCAGGCGGCCGCAGCGCGGTAGTGGGTAGCGCGGCGGGTCGCGGGTGATGTCCAGCGGCTCGGGGTCGCCGTCGGGCGGCAGTGCGGGCTCGATCAGGCCTTGGGCGGACAGGCTTTCCAAGGCGTTGTTGATAACGGCCTGTGCCTGCTCCGGTGCCGGCGCTTGATCCACTGCTGCCGGTGCATCGCCACGCAGCAAGCCGAAGTCCAGTAAGCGCTGCGTGTAGTCATAGGTCGGCCCCAGCACTTGGCCACCGGGCAGGTCTTTAAAGATCGCCGAGATGCGGCGCTGCGGGCGCATGGCGTCGCAATTGAGGGGCGCGCTGAAGGCCAGGCGCGGCAGGGTGCTGCGGTAGGCTCGCAGCAAGAACGCGGCCTCGATCGCGTCGCCCTGCGCCTGCACCAGCGCCAAGGCGGCCAGCTCGGGGTCGTAGAGAGAGGCTTCGGCCATCACCCGCCCGACCAGCAAGCCCATTTGCTCCTGCACCTGCGCCACGCCGATGGCGGGCAGATTCAGGTCGCCCCGGCGCGTGGCGGCGAGCAGGTCGCGCGAGGCTTTGATGGCTGACTCACCTCCCTTGACGGCGATATACATGGGCTTAGCCCTCCAGCGTGATCAAAGTGGAACGGGGAATGGCGGCCAAGCGCGTGCCGCAGCACAGCAGTAAGTCGATGCCGCGCGGAAAGTCCGTCGCCAGCGCCTGGCGCCAGCGCCAGAATTCGGTCGGCAAGCCTTGCACCGCCAGCGTTTGCTGCGTCGCAATGCCCGGCCCGCGCAGCGTCAGCAAGCTCGCGCCGGCCAACGCCGCTTGCTCATCCAGGCCCTTGATTTCCAGCAAGAGCGTGCCGCCTAGTTGCGGCTGCTCATCGCTGCCCAGCGGCAGCGCCTGCCATTGTTGGGCGTCGAGTTGCATCGCCTTGAAGGCCGAGAACTGGGCCTGCTGTGGCTCGGCCAGCTTGGCGCCGCAGTGAAATCGAAAATAGGCTTGAGCCGCCTTGCTGTCTAACTCCGCGCCCAGATGGAGCGGGCTCTCGGCGTCCAGCAGCGTCAACAGGCTCAGCGTCATGGCCAGGCCGAAGGTCACGCTGGGTGCTTGCACACCGCTGTCCACGGCTGCCAGCTCATGTACGCGCCCGGGCAGGGACATCGCATCAAGCAAATGTCTGAATACCTGCTGCGCGCCGAACACCGGCTCGGTAAAACCGCGCTTGAGCGTGGCCAGATCATGGTTGCCGTTCAAATGAGTGGCTAGCGTCATGGCGCGGTCTCCGCCTGCAAAGTGTAGAACTGCACGCGGCTGGCCGCCGTCTGGCTGGCCTGCTGGGCGCGCCGGGCTTGCGTCAAAGCCCGCAGCGGTGCGATCACTTCGGCCTGCAGGCGCTCAACCCAAGCCGGCTGCTGCAACAAGGCATCGGCCTGCGCGACCCAGCTGGCGCGCTCGACGTCGCGGCCCAGCACATAGCCGACGCCGACGCTGAGGCGATCCTCAAGCTCAAAGCGCAAAACGCAGCGGGTCAGCGTGGCCTCGCCCAGATTGAAGCGCTCGCCGCTGTTGCCGGCGCGCGCGCGCAGCATGGTCAGGCCGACCTCCGGCGCGCGCAGTGGCTCAAACTGCAAGCCTGTCATCAAGGGGCAAAGCAATTGCTGCAGACTTTCACGCGGCGCATGGGCCAGTACGGACAGCCATTGTTGGCGCTCGCTCGCGGGCAGTTCGGCTGAGGAGTTCATGGTGATGTCATCTAGACGACTTTAAGATGCAGCCAGTATCACAGCGGCCGGTGACAGTTTCTTGACCGATTCAAATCATGTTGAATGAAGAACCTCATTTCTCCTTGCAAGCCGAGCCCCAGGGCACGCGATGGGAGGCGATCGCCGCAGACCTGCGGGTCGATATCGTGCAAGGCGTTTTCCCTCCCGGCTCGCGGCTGCCCAACGAAGCGGCGCTGGCCGAGCGTTTTCAGGTCAATCGCCACACCTTGCGCCATGCGATGCAGAGCCTGGCGCGCGAGGGTTTTGTGCAGGTGCGCCATGGCAGCGGCACTTTTGTGCGCGAGTTGGTGCTGGACTACGCCTTGCAGCGCCGGACCCGCATGAGCGAGAACCTGGCCGAGGCCGGCGAGCAAGGCCGGCGCGAGTTGCTGAGCCACAGCGAGGGACTGGCCGGCAGCCTCTGGGCCAATCGTCTGCGCCTCAGCCCGCGCGCGCCGGTGCTGCAGATGAGCACGCGCGCGCTGGTGCGGGGCCGCCCGGTCAGCCTGTGCAGCGCCGCCTATCCGCTGCCACGCCTGGGCGCCATGGCTCAGGCCTTCGCACGCCTGGGCAGCATCACCGCCGCCTTGGCCGAGTTGGGTGTGACTGACTACACGCGCGAACGCAGCGTTATTTCAAGCCGCCTGCCCAATCAGCAAGAAGCGGATGCGCTGGCCCGCCCGGTCACGCAGCCGGTCTTGGTGGTCGACTACTGCAATGTGGACGCCGCCGGTGTGCCGGTGGAAGCCGGCCGCACCTTGTTTGCCGCCGACGCCGTTCAGCTGACGGTTGGCCCCGATGGCTGGGAGCGTTCATGATGAGTAAAGCCGCAGCCGGATCACGTTATGCCGTCTATTGGGCGCCCGAGCCGCAAAGCGCGCTGACCCAAGTTGGCGAGCAATGGCTGAGCCAGAATGCGGCCGATGCTCCGGTGGCCGAGCCCGCCTTGTACGGTTTTCACGCCACGCTGAAGCCGCCGTTCAGCTTGGCGGCTGCCTATTCAGAAGCAGAGTTGCAGGCGCATGTGAAAGCTTTGGCCCAGCGCCATCCGGCTTTTGACATGCCCAGCTTGCAGGTCGACTGGCTACAAGGGTTTCTTGCCTTGAGACCGACGCAGCCGATCGCGCCTGCGCATCCGCTGTGGCGTTTGGCCGATGCCTGCGTCACCGAGCTGGATGGTTTTCGTCGGTCCCCCAATGAGGCTGAGCTGCAAAAGCGCCGTGCGGCAGGCTTGGATTCGCAGCAAGAGGCGCTGCTTCTGCGCTGGGGCTACCCGCATGTGCTGCAGCGCTGGCGCTTTCACATGACGCTGACTAACTCTATTTCTGAGCGGCAAGCACAGCCAAGCTCCGCTGCTGAGGCGCTGCAGGCTCGCTTGCGGGCCTTGTTTGCGCCAGCGCTGAAGCAAACGCTGCGCTGCGACTCGATTTGCATCTTTCAGCAAAGTGAAGCCGGCCAGGCATTTCGGCTGAGTCACCGCTTCGGGCTTGGCTAGGCAAGCGTTTGTTTGTGAGCCTTGCGCCCCATAAAATCGGGTCACAGATATCAATTCCAGGAGTTCATTTATGCGCGCGAGTCTCAGCCGCTTGGCCTTGGCCCCATTTTTCGGGGCCTTGCTCACCTCTTGCGCAACCATGTCCCCGGAGGAATGCAAGCTCGCCGACTGGGCGCAGATCGGCCAGCGCGATGGGTCCGAAGGCAAGACACTCGCCCAACTCAATGACCGGGCCGAGGATTGCGCCAAGGTCGGCGTCAGCGTCAACACCCAGGTCTATCAACAGGGTCGTGATCTTGGCCTTCGCAGCTACTGCCGCCCGGATAACGCCATACGCGTGGGTTTGAGCGGAGGCTATTATTTTGGCGTTTGTCCACCCGAATCTCATGCGGCCTTTCAGCAGGGCTACGAAGCTGCACGCTATGTTTATGGCCTGCGCAGCGAACTGAGCAATCTGGATCAGCGCATCGAAACCCTTGAGCGCCGCCTGCGCGACGTCAACCGAGGTGAAGAAAAGCGCCTGGCGGACGCGACGAGCGATGAGCAGCGCAAGGCCATCCGCAAAGCGATCGACGACGAGCGTCGCGACATTCGCAGTGACCTGAGCGAAACGGATCGCCGCCTGCGCCGCAAGCGCGACGAATTGCGCTCGGCCGAGTTTTCATTGAGCAATTGGCGTTACTGAGAATCGCTGCGCTCAAGCACTCAGCCTGGCGTCTCGCATTGGCATTGATTCCCTGCATCCCCTCCATCCTGGCGAATACTTTTTGGCCTGGATGGAGGGGATACCGGGCTGTCCCTCGCCTACGCCCCAGACGGCTTGCGAGCCTTGCTTGCGGTCTCGTAGATTTTTTGCGCGAGCAGCATTGCCTCAGCCAACTGGGTTGCGCTGGGAGGTTTCATCTTGAAGCGCCCACTTTGTACTTGCCCTTCGATGACCGCTTGGCCGTGGCCGGGCGGCTGCAAGGCAATCCAGGCGGCCATATAGCCCAGGCGTTCGGTGTAGCCAAGCCCCCATTTTTCATCGGAACTGAATGAACTGAACAGTGTCTGCATGTCGCCCGCCTGCGCGTCGGCGCGGATCGCGCTTTGCAGTTCTGTCTGCAAGGTCGGATCCAGTTGGTCCAAGTTGCGTCCGCCAGCATAGGCCGCAGCAGCTCCTGGGATATTGCCGCGCATTGCTTTCAAGGCCAAGTCCGGTAGAAGTGCTTGATGGGCTGCGATAACGGTCTGGCAGCGGCCAGCGTCAGCTCGGTGTTTCGCGAGTAGTTCTGTCATCATGGCCGCTGACTCTTTAGGAAGGAGTCCGCTATCCAAGGTCGCCTGCCAGTTTTCCTCCACCCCTGCATGGCTGGCGCATTTAAACAGCCACTCTACTGCCTGCCAAGCCGCCTTTGGGTCAACGCCCTGATGGGCGCGCTCAATATGAGGGCCATAACCTTCAGAACCTATGGGGTTTGGCTGGCTTGGGGCTTTGACTAAGTCTTTCTTCGGAACTGTGCTGGCCGCTAGCGCCAGCGGCAAAGCGATGGGCGAGGATGCGGCAGCTGATGGCAGTGCGACGGGCGCTATGGTGCTTGTGGTGGCTATGGCGGGCTGCCGATCTTGCGCCGCCGGCCAATAGCTATAGGCGCCGACGAGTAAGGCGGCGAGGGCGATTGCGCCCATGAACTTGGCAAATGTAGGTGACATGCTCAGTCTGGCTCTATGGATTGCTAAGGCGGGTGGTAATGTCGGCCGCTGCAGGCCTGTACGTTGTGCAAAGCGCTTGGACTGTAGCCGCTTTGAGTCACCGAGACGCACGCTGTTAGCGACCAGTTCGCAGCGTCTTTGGCTGCAATCAAATCAGGTTTGGAGCCAACCAAGTCACAGCCAAACCAAGTGCCGCACAAGCGCCCAACAAGGGCAGCACGCCGATCTTGAATCGGAAGAGCGCCAGCAGGGCGGCCAGCGCGATCGATGCCGAGACCCAGTCGAAGTGGCCGCCAAAACCGGTGGGCCAAAGCACATGGTAAGCAAAGAACAAGGCCAGATTGACGATCACGCCGACCACCGCCGCTGTGATGGCTGACAGCGGCGCGGTAAAGCCCAGCTTGCCATGCGTGGCCTCGACCAGCGGGCCGCCGGCCAGGATGAAGACGAAGGACGGCAAGAAGGTGAAATAGGTGACGACGGTGGCCGCCACCGCGCCCGACAAGAACAGGCTGTCGGACCCGAAGACAGGCTGCAGCCAAGCGCCGACAAAGCCGACAAAAGCCACCACCATGATCAAGGGCCCGGGCGTTGTTTCGCCCAGTGCCAGGCCGTCCATCATCTGCGCAGCGCTCAGCCATTGATGCTGCTCGACGGCACCCTGGTAGACATAGGGCAGCACGGCATAAGCGCCGCCGAAGGTCATCAGCGCGGCCTTGGTGAAGAACCATCCCATCTGCGTCAGCAGGCTCTCAAAACCTTGGGTCAGCAAGAGCAAGCCCATGGCGGCCAGCCAGAGGCCTGCGCCTATGGCTAAGACCCGAATCAAGCGGCTGCGGGTGAAGCGTGCATGCGCCGGTGTGGGTGTGTCGTCGTCAATCAGCGCCGGGCCGTAGCCGGCTTTGGCCGCAGCATGGCCGCCTCCGAGCGCGAAGACCTGCGGCGCCCAGCGCGCACCTGCGCTGCCGATCAAGGCGGCGGCCAAGACGATGACGGGGAAGGGTGTGTTGAGCGCAAAGATCGCCACAAATGCTGCAGCCGCGATGCCCCACATCCAGCGGTTTTTCAGCGCGCGGCTGCCGATGCGGTGTGCGGCATGCAGCACCAGCGCGGTGACGGCGGGCTTGAGGCCGTAGAAGATGCCGGCCACGAGGGGCAAGTCGCCGAAGCGCATATAGACCCAGGCCAGGGCGATCAGGATGAACAGCGAGGGCAGCACGAACAGCGCTCCCGCCACGATGCCTCCTCGCGTGCGGTGCATCAGCCAGCCGATATAGGTGGCGAGCTGCTGCGCCTCGGGGCCGGGCAGCAGCATGCAGTAATTCAGCGCATGCAAAAAGCGTTTCTCGCTGATCCAGCGCCGGCGCTCTACCAACTCGGTGTGCATGATGGCGATCTGCCCGGCCGGGCCGCCAAAGCTGATGAAGCCCAGCTTGAGCCAGAAGGCAAAGGCCTGCCAGAAGCTGACGGGCGAGGGTGGCGTGAGGTGGGCGGTTTCTTGAGTCGTCATACTGCAATTGCAAGTTGCGGCGCAGCGGCGGCGGCCGAGGCGGATCGGCATCATAGTGGCGGGTGCTCTTGCCCGAGATCGACCGAGCTTGACCGAGCTTGCCCGGAGGCCACGCTTGCTTGAGGTCGCCTTTGAGTTTTGCCCTTGGCGCCGCTGCATGGCCAGCGCTTGAAGTTCTATTTGCGCGTCGCCAGCATGCGGCCCGCCAAAGCACTCTGGCGGGCGAGCAAGAATTCCTGCAAGCGCTGGGGGTAGTCGGGTCGCACGGCAGCGATGACCGAGGGCCGTGCGGCCAGCTGCCGGCGCCAGCGCTGCAGCTTGGGCAGGCCGGTCCAGAAGCCGAAGTCGGCACTGTCGTCGAATACATCGAAGTAGCGAAACACCGGGCCGAACACCGCATCGACAAGGCTGAAACTGGCTCCTGCGAAGTACGGACCCTCTCCGAGCTGCGCCTCAAGCTGCTCGAAACGCCGCTTGATCTCGGCTCCACGGGCGGCTAGCGCAGCCTCGTCCGCCGCGTTGTAGAAGCCCGCAATCGTGTTCAGCAAGGCCGAGCCAAACTCCATCCAGGCTCGGTGTTGGGCGCGCAGCAAGGCATTGCTGGGGTGCAGACGGGGCAGGGCGGTCTCCTCCAGGTACTCGCAAATCACCGCCGATTCGAAGATGGCCGCGTCGCCGTCCATCAGCAGCGGCGTCTTGCCTAAAGGCGAGAGCTTCAAAAACCAATCGGGCTTGTGGGCGAGGTCTATGTCGCGCCGTTCGAAGGCGAGGCCCTTCTCGGCCAAGACGATGGCCACGCGTTGCACATAGGGGCAGAGCAGGTGCGAGACCAGCAGCAAGGGGCCGCTCATTTTGCTACATCCATTGCGTCACCGAAGAAGAAGGCCGGCAACAGCGCCGGGCTGCGCTTGAGTGCGGCGGCGCCGTCACCCAGCAAGTACAGCGCAAGCGACGCGGCCATCAGAAAGACCGGGTACTCCCAGCCGCCGCCGGCGCTGGTGTGAACCCAGCCATTGGGCAGGTGCACCCAGGCCGCCACCGCCATCACCGGCAGCAGCGCCAGTGCAACCTGGCGGGCGTAGACGCCGAGCAAGAGCGCGATGCCGCCCAGCAACTCGAAGGCAAAGACCGGGTAGGCCAGCCAGCCGGCAAAGCCGATGCTGGCGAAGTATTGCGCGGTGCCGGGCAGCGTGAAAACCAGCAGCTTGAGCAGCGCATGCGAGATCCACATGGCGGCCAGGCTGAGGCGCAGGACGGTGATGCCGAGTTGTTGAGAGGCGGCAGATGTGTACATGAAGAAACTCCTGGTGGGTTGACAGGGCTTCACTGTAGGATTGCGTTAACGAAATTGGAATATGCGGATCGACAGGTAATGATTGCAAAAGCGCAATACAAAATGACGCCGGCCGACTTGGCCGTGGTGCTCGCCTTGGTGCGCGGCAGCAGCCTGGCCGGCGCGGGCGAGCGCGTCGGGGCCGATGCCTCGACGGTGTTCCGCTCGCTGCAGCGCATCGAGCGCGGCTTGGGGAGGGCCTTGTTTGAGCGCTCGCGTGCCGGCTATATCGCGACCGAGCTTGCAACGCAGCTGGCCGAACATGCCGAACAACTGGAGGCGACGCTGGAGGCCGCACGCTCGGCCGTCGAAACGGCGCCGGCGCAGGTGTCCGGCATGGTGCGCATCAGCAGCACCGATACCATCTTGCACGGCCTGGTGGCGCCAGCCTTGCGCAGCTTGCAGCAGGTCCATCCCTTGCTGGGCTTTGACTTGCACACCGGCAACGAGTTGGTCAGCCTGACCCGGCGCGATGCCGACATTGCGGTACGCGCCACCAAGCGCCCGCCTCAGCATCTGGTGGGCAAGCAGATCGGGCCGATCCGGGTCGCGCTGTATGCGGCCAAAGCCAAACAGGCTGGCAAGCCAAGCATCAAACTGGCCGATGTGGAAGCCGGCCGGGTCGACTGGATCGCGCCCGACGAGGCGCTGCCCGAGCATCCATCGGTGGTCTGGCGTAGACGAAATTTCCCCAAGGCCCAGCCGCGCTACCGGGTCAGCAGCATCTTGTCGGTGCTGGAATTGGTGGCGCTGGGCATGGGTGTCGGCATCGCGCCGCTGTTCCTGGCCGAGGGGCGCAGCGATGTGCTCCGTTTGACCGAGCCGCTGGACGATTGCGAGACCGAGCTATGGCTGCTGACTCATCCCGAGTCCCGCCATTTGCGCCGCGTGTCCGTCGTCTATGGCCATCTGGCGCAGACCCTGCAGATGCCTTGAGCCAGACCGTTTGTTCAAGCCTTGGGATTCAACTCCGCCAGCAGTTGATAGGAGCGCAATCTGGCCTGTGCGTCGTGCACCGCGCAGGCAACGATGAATTCGTCCACGCCGGTACGCGCCTGCGTCGCCCGCAGGCCGGCGGCCACCGTGGCGGGCGAGCCGACCAGGGACTCGGCCAACATGCGCGCCACACCGGCCTGCTCTGCTGCCGTCCACAAGCCCGCCATGCTGTCCACCGGGCGCGGCAGCAGGCCGCGCTTGCCGCGTTGCATGCCCAAAAAACGCTGTTGCAGCGAGGTGAATAAATAGGCGGCTTCGGCATCGCTGGCGGCGGTGATGATGTTGATGCCCATCATGGCGTAGGGCTTGGGATGCTGGACGCTGGGCCGGTACTGGGCGCGGTAGATGTCCAGGGCCTGCATCAGCAGTTCGGGCGCGAAGTGCGAGGCGAAGGCAAAGGGCAGGCCCAGATAGGCGGCGAGCTGCGCGCTGTAAAGGCTGGAGCCGAGCAACCAGATCGGCACCTCGGTGCCTTGGCCCGGAACCGCCCGCACGACCTGACCCTCGCGCTCAGGCGCCAGATAACTCTGCAGCTCGACGACGTCTTCGGGGAAGCGATCTTCGCCCGCGCGGTCCAGGTGGCGGCGCAGTGCGCGCATCGTCGGCCCATCGGTGCCGGGCGCGCGGCCCAGGCCCAGATCGATGCGGCCGGGGAAGAAGGTCGCCAGGGTGCCGAACTGCTCGGCGATCACCAGGGGCGCATGGTTGGGCAGCATGATGCCGCCTGAGCCGACCCTTATGCTCTGCGTCGCCGCCGCCAATTGGCCGATCACGACCGCCGTGGCCGAGCTGGCGATGCCGTCCATATTGTGGTGCTCGGCCACCCAGAAGCGTTTGTAGCCCAAGTGCTCGGCGTGGCGGGCCAGGGCGATGCTGTTGGCCAGAGCCGCAGCAGCGTTGCTGCCTTCGACGATGGGGGCGAGGTCAAGAATGGACAGCGGAGTCATGCCTGCATCTTACGCAGACTTGCCCGCAATGCCCCTGTTGCGGATATCAGTGAGCGCCATGCCATAGTGTCAAGGGCGCCAAGCATGCGGGCCAAGTTCAGGGGAGTCAAGGAATGAAGATTGCCGTATTCAGCGCCAAGCGCTATGACCGAGAGTTTTTAAGCGCGGCCAATGCGAAGGCGCAGGCCGGCCATCAGCTGCACTTTATCGATGCGCCGCTGGATATGGATACCGTGGCGGTGGCGGCGGGCCACGAGGCTGTCTGCATCTTCGTCAACGACAAGGCCGACGCCGAGGTGCTCAAGGCTTTGGCGCAAGGCGGCACCAGGCTGGTGGCGCTGCGTTGCACCGGCTTCAACAATGTTGATTTGAAATCGGCCGCCGCCTTGGGGCTCAAGGTCGTGCGGGTGGTGACGTACTCGCCTTATTCGGTGGCCGAGCATGCGGTGGCGCTCTTGCTGGCGATCAACCGCAAGGTGCATCGCGCCTACGCCCGCACCCGGGATTCGAACTTCGCGCTCGACGGCTTGATGGGTTTTGATTTGCACGGCAAGACCGTCGCCGTGGTCGGCACCGGCAAGATAGGCCTGGTGTTCGCGCGCATCATGCTGGGCTTTGGCTGCGAGGTGATCGGCTATGACAAGTTCCCCTCGCAGGCTTTTTTGGATCTTGGCGCCCGCTATGTCGGGGCCGGCGAGATCGGCGCCCGTGCCGACATCATTTCGCTGCACTGCCCCTTGACTCCAGAAACGCAGCACATCATCAATGAGGAGACATTGGCGCGCATGAAGCGTGGCGCTTTGTTGATCAACACCAGCCGGGGCGGCTTGGTCGATACCGAGGCCGCGATTGAGGCGCTCAAGAGCGGCCAGCTGGGCGGCCTGGGGCTGGACGTTTACGAGCAAGAGGCCGATCTGTTTTTCCGCGATCTGTCCAGCACCATCATTTCCGATGACGTGTTCCAGCGCTTACTCTCATTCCCTAACGTGATCGTCACCGGGCATCAGGCCTTCTTTACCGAGGAGGCCATCAGCACGATTTGCGAAACCACAATCCAAAGCGTGAGCCAGTTCGCCACGGGTCAGGCCTTGAGCGATGAGATCAAGATTTAGAACTTGTCCGTAAATAACCGGGGTCGGCTGACGGTCGATTTGAACCCATAGCTGCGTTGCAGATCCTCGCGATACCTACGGGTATCGCTGTGGTCTGCGCCTTGCTCTGCGCTCAAATCGCCTCGCCATCCTCTGACCCGGCTATTTACGGACAAGTTCTTAGCGCCAAGCTAGATCTGCACATGCGCCACCGAGCCGCCGTCCACATACCAGTTGGCGCCGGCTACAAAGCTGGCGGCCGGGCTGGAAACAAAGGCCACAACGCGAGCAATCTCTTGCGGGCTGGCCAGCCGGCCCAGGGGGTTGCGAGCCAGCACTTTTTGGTAGGCCGCAGGATCTCCCAGTCGCACCTTGTCCCACAGCCCGCCCGGCGCCAAGGTGTCACCGGGTGACACCGTGTTGACGCGAATCGAAGGCAGCAGCCGCAGGGCCAGCGACTTCATATAGTGCGCCATTGCCGCCTTGGCGGCGCCATAGGCGGCGGAATTGGGTGCGGCCAGCGAACCGGCTTTGGAGCCGATATAGGTGATGGCAGCGTTCGGCGAATCCTGCAGGTAGGTAATCGCCGCTTCGGTCACCGCGACGGTGGCGTTGATATCGGTCGCGATCGCGTCAGCCCAGTTGGCGGATAGCGCACTCACATTGGGGATGAAGATGTCAAACGAGGCGAGTTCTGAAAACCATTGCTCGACCCTGGCCGTGTCGGCCACATCAAGTGCCACGCCTTGCACGCGGCCGGGCAAGGCCGCGCAGTCGGCCATTGCGGCATCGACACCGGCCTGAGCGCGCGCGCAGAAGGAGACTCGACAGCCCTCTTCGGCGAGTGTGCGAACGATGGCTGCACCGATGCCGGATGAGCCGCCGGTGACGACGGCATGCAGGCCAGCGAGTTTGAGGTCCATGGGGTCTTTCTTTATCCAGTCGGGTTTGAGTGCTGCCGATCCGGTCAGCCCCAAACCAGCGCGCGCAGCATAGCCGGCAATCCTTCACTGCGGGGACCCCAAGCGTGCGGCGCATTCGGCGTAGACTGATCCACACGCGCTTGACCGTCCGCCCGACGGCGGTGTTAGCAGCGGTTTTTAGCCCAGCCCCCAGCCCCGATGTCCAAACTCCTTGCCCTGTGTCTGAAGATAAGCCTGGCCTTGATGGCCTGCGGGGCTTGGGCATTCGCTGGGGCGGCAGAGCGCGGCGGGGCCGAAATTCGGATCGGCAGTTCGGCGGCCTTGAGCGGCCCAGCGGCGATCTTGGGTCGGCGCTTTCATGCGGGTGCGGGGGCTGCCTTTGCGCATGTCAATGCGCACGGCGGCTTGCATGGCCAAAAATTGAACCTTGAGTTGCTTGACGATGCCTATGAGCAGGGCCGGGCCGAGGCCAATACCCAAACCTTGATCGATGACGCGCGCGTGCTGGCTTTGTTCGGCTATATCGGCACGCCGACCAGCTGGGCGGCGCTGCCCGCCGTCAAGCGCAGCCAGATCGCTTTTGTCGGCGCCTACACCGGGGCCGAGATGCTGCGCGAGCCGGCCAACCCCTATGTGTTCAATGTCAGAGCCAGCTATGTTGACGAGGCGAACAAATTGGCCGCTGCGATGCAGGCGGCCGGCGTCAAAAGCATCAATGTGCTCTACCAAGCCGATGTGTTTGGGCGCAGCGGCCTGGAGGCGATCAGGGCCGCGACAAGCCCGCTAGGCATTCAAGTCAAGGCCGTCGCCAGCATCAAGCGCAACAGCGCCGAAGTCGCTGCCGAGGTAAGGCAACTGGTCAAGGACAGCCGCAGCGACGCGATCTTCATGGTCAGCAGCTATGCGACCTGCGCCGCCTTCATCGGTGCGGCGCGCCAGGCGGGCTACGCCGGGCATTTCTATACCCTGTCTTTTGCCGGCCGTGAGCCCTTGTGGGGTGCTTTGGGCAAGCAACTGGGTGGCGTGACGATTGCGCAAGTCGTGCCCGATGCGCAGGACGCATCCATTGCCTTGGTGGCGGCTTATCAAAAGGCGATGCGTGAGGCCGGTGACAAGCACTTTGACTCGATCAGCCTGGAGGGCTATATCGCTGCCACGGTGCTGATGGAGGGGCTGCGCCGCAGCAAATTGCCGCTGACACGGGCCTCGCTGCTGGCTGGCATGGCCTCGCTGGGCCGGCTCGACCTGGATGGCTTTGTGCTCAATGATGGGCCGGGCAAGTGCTGTGGCTCGCAGTTTGTCGAGCTCAAGGTCAAGCCCTGAGTGCGCTCCCCATCAAGCGGCGCGCCTCAGCGTCAGGTTGAGGCGTTGGCGGCCCAGGAGCGGGTGCTCGCTATCGTCCAGCGGCAGCACGCCGTGAAAGCGCAGCCGTGACGGGCCACCCCAGACCAGCACATCGCCGTGGCGCAAGGTCAGCCGGGCCGGCTTGTCGGCCCTGGTCAGGCCGCCGAACAAAAATGTGGCGGGCAGGCCCAGCGAGATCGACACAATCGGTTGGCTGAAATCACGCTCGTCGCGGTCCTGGTGCAGGCTCAGGCGATTGCCGGGCAAATAGCGGTTGATCAAGCAGGCGTCGGCGTCAAAAGATGCATAGCCGGCGCGCGCGGCGGCTTCCCGGGCCAGCCCGGCGATCAGCGGGGGCAGGGCAGGCCAAGGCCGGCCGGACAGCGGGTCCAAGGCCTGATAGCGATAGCCACGCGCATCCGAGACCCAGCCCAGCGGGCCGCAATTGCTCATCGCCACTTGCATCACCTGGCCGCCGGGCGTGTGCAGATGGCGCAGCGGCGCCTCGGTCAGCACCGCCTCGACGGTCTCCCGCAAAGCCGCCGCTGCATCCAGGGCAAAGCCGGGCAGCAGCCAGGCGCCGTCGGCGATGGACAGGTCGGTCTCGAGGGGAAAGAGTTCGGCGTTCATTGCTGCAGGCGGGTGGCTGCCAAGTAGACTGCGTTCAATTCAGGATTTAGCTCGGCTTCCATTGTTCCTCAAGCACATCATCCCCAAGGCAGCGCAAGGCGGTTCTTTGCCGGCGGCCAACGGCCAGCTGGGCCAATGCCTGCTCTTGGCCGTGTTGCTGCATCTCTGGCTGGTGCTGATGTTGGGCAATGCGACCGGCACCGCAAAGCCCGGTGACGGCGTCTGGGGCCGGCTCAATGTCACCTTGGCCGGCAACAAGGGCGAAACCGGCAAGGCGGCGGCACAGCCCTTGCCCCCTCTGCCCGAAGTTAGCCCCGGGCCGCCCGGCCAGGCCAAGCAGCAGCGTTATGGGGGCAGGGTGCGCCCGCAGGATGACCCGGCCCGGCGCGCCCCCAGGCCGACGACACCGGGTGCGGCCGAAGTCGGTCCTTGGCGCGCCGAGCGTGTGGAGGCGCCCAGCAGCGCCGAAGCGGCCCAGGCGGGCGAAGTGGCCAAAACTGCTGAAGTCGCAGAGCTGGCCCAAGCTCTGCCCAGCCCTGCGCCGCTGCAGATGGCCGCGCCTGCCGCCCAGCAGGCGTTGACGCGCCTCAAGTCCAAGCCTGTGACCGGATTGGACTCCCCGCCGGTCGCCCCTCAGCTCTTGGATCAGCTGCCGCTGCCGCAGGCGCGGGTGAGGGTGATGGAAGCGGCGCCGGTGGTTCCGCTTGCGCGCGCCAAGGCCGAGGCGATTGAACGAGTTGGCCCATTGCCCAGCGCGCCGCGCCCGGCCAGCCGGCTCACGCCAGCCTTGATCGCTGCAACGCCACAGCCCGCCTTGCCGCAGTTCAAACCGGACAGCTTGCCGGCACTAGCGGCACCAGCGGCACCGTCTGAGCCTCCTGCCGCCTCAGCCGCGCCGATTGTTGAGTCAGCCCCGGCTCCCCCGGCTCCTCTAGCTCCCCCAGCCGAGCCCGTCAACAAGCAGATGGCGGCGCCGCCGGCCTTGTTGAGCCGCCAGGAACGCAAGGAGGTGCAAGCCTTGTCGGCCAATTCACCGGCTCAAAATGCGACCCAAACACAGGCAGTCGCGCCATTGGCCGCCATGGCTGCCTCGGCGGTGAGCGTCAGCAATGCGCCGGCCGCCACGCCGAGTTTGGTGTCGGCCGTGCCGAGTCCGGGCACCCCGGAGGCTGGGCCGCGACTGGGTCAAGATGTGGCCACGCCCGCCTCGGCGGCCGCCAAACCGCCGCCCTTGAATCTCAATCTGCCGCGCCCGCGTGGTGGTGAGTTGTCGAGCCGGGGCTCGAGTGGGGTCTTGCAACTGTTGCCCACGCCGCCCGAGCAAAAGTCCAAATTGACGCAGGATATGGAGAAGGCCGCCCGGGAAGACTGTCGCAAAGCTTATGGCGAACAGCTTGGGCTCTTGGCCGTGGTGCCGCTGGCGCTGGATGCGGCCAAGGGCAATAAGGGCTGCCGCTGGTAAAAATACCGACTCTGTGCGGGTGGGCTTTAATTGTGGCGGCGTAGGGGCTTCTACGCTGCAAGGGCGGCAAGTCGCGCGGGCACAATGTGGGCATGACGGCGCACGACGGCTTTGACCCCAATTCGATACTTCAGGATTTCACCGAAATGCTGCGCGAGCGCGACAAGCCGGTGGACCTGTCGATCTCGCAAGAGACCTTGAAAGCCAATAGCGCGCCCAAGGCGGGAGCGGCTGCGCACAAGGCTTCTGCCAGCCAGGCCGCGCGCCCCAGCCCGCGTGCCGGCGGGCGGCCGGGCGCGGGGCGCTGGGATATGCATGACGTCACCGATGTTGAAGATTTGCGCGAGCGTCGGTCTGCCCTTAGCGCCCCGCTTGAGCCGGAGCTGCTTGAAGAAGTCGTGCCCGAAACTGCGCCCGGACTTGTGCCGCCAAGCGAAGCCGATGAGCTGCTTGAGCTGGAGCGCGAGGCCGCCGCTGCCGCTCTGCAGGCCACCTTGGCCGCCGAGCGACTCGCCGAGCGGCGCCAGGCCCTCGCGGCAGCGCAAGAAGCTGCGGCGCGAGAAGCTATAGCAAAACAAGCCGCTGCTGAGGCTGCAAGAGAAGCGGCGAGAGAAGCAGTGGAAAGAGCGGCCGCCGAGCGCGCCGCACAAGAGCAGGCTGCACAAGAGCAGGCTGCAATGGAGCGGGCTGCAATAGAGCAAGCCGAAAAAGAGCGAGCAGATAAAGAGCGAGCAGAAATAGAGCGCCTGGCAGCCGAGCAGGCAGAGCAGGCCCGTTTGGCGGCCGAGCAGGCTGAACAAGAGCGAGCCGCTGCCGCTCGCTTGCTGGCTGAACGCTTGGCGGCCGAGCGCTTGGCGGCCGAGCGCGCGGCGGCGGAGCTTCAGGCGGCAAAGCTTGCTGCACAGCAGCGGGCCGCCGAGCAAGAAAAAATGGCCCAGCAGCAACTGCTGGCAGAGCAGGCCCGGGTCGCGGCGGCGGAACGCGAGGCTCGCGAGCAGGCCGCCCGAGCTGCCGCTGAAGCTGCTGCAGAAGCTGCCGCAGAAGCTGCCGCAGAACTAGCCGCCCAAGTCGCAGCCCAGTTGGCCGCTAAGGAGGCGGCTAAAGAGGCCGCTAAACAGGCCGCTAAGGAAGCCAAGATCAAGCAGGCCGCTGAAGCTGCTGCCCGGGCTGCGGCCGTGCGGCAAGCGACCCAGGAACGGGCTAAACAGCTTGCTCAGCAGGCGGCTCAAGCCAAGGCGCTGAAAAAGCAGGCGGAGCTGGAAGCCAAAGCGGCGCGCCAGGCCCAGCTGGCTGCCGAGAAGCAACAGTTGGCGGAACAAAAAGCCGCGGCCCGCGCGGCGGAAGCCGCCGAGAAAGCCGAGAAGCTCAAAAGAGCGCAAGCCAGCAAGCTGACACTTGAGCAAAAGAAAGAAGCGGCGGCCGCTGAGGCCGCCCGAGTAGCGGCGCAGTTGGCTGAGGAAAAAGCCGCCGAGCAAGCCGCAAAGAAGGCCGCCGAGCAAGCCGCTATAGAGGCCGCAGAGCAAGGCAAGCGCGAGCAGGTCCAGCGGCAGTTGGCGCAAGAGTTGGCTGAAAAACAGGCCAAGCAGCAAGCCAAACAAGAGGCCGAGCGCCTGCGGGCAGAACAGGCTGCTCGCCAAAAGGCCGAGGCCGAAGCTGCTGCCGAGGCGCATGCACAAGCACAGGCCCAGGCCGCAGCACAAGCCAGGCTGGCAGAGCAGGCTGCGCGGCAGGCGGCGGAAAAACTGGAGCGCGAGCGCTTGGCGGCGCAGCGGCTCGAGGCGGAAAAGTTGCTGGCTGAGCAGCAGGCGCTGCGTGAGCAGGCCGAGGCTGAGGCACGGGCTCAGTCCCTGGCTTTAGCCCAAGCGCAGGCCCTAGCCCAAGCAAAGCTTGATCAGCAAAAGGCGCGCGAGGCCAGTGAGGCAAGGGCAGCCAAGCAGGCGCAGCAGGCCTTGGCGCTGCAAAAGCAGGCCGAGCAGCAGCGGGAAGCGCAGCGACTGCTTGATGAACAAGCGCGTGCCGAACAAGCACGTGCCGAACAAGCGCGTGCCGAACAAGCACGTGCCGAACAAGCGCGTGCGCAACAGTTGCTGGCCGAGCAAGAAGCGATGCGCGAGCGGGCCGAGGCCGCGGCGCGCGCACAAGCCTTGGCAGAGGCACAGGCACAGGAAGAGGCGCAGGCCAAGGCAAAGGCAAAAGCCGACGCTGAGGCGGAGGCTGAAGCTGAGGCCATGCGGCTTGCTCAGGTCAAGCTGGCTGAACAAGCGGCCCGTGAGTTGGCTCTGGAGCGCCAAGCCGAGCAGCAGCGCGAGGCAGCTTTGCAGCAAGCCAGGGCCGAGCAACAAGCGCAACACGATCTCGCCGAAGCCGCCGCGCAGGCCCAAGCCCAAGCCCAAGCCCAAGCCCAAGCCCAAGCGCGCGCTGCCGCCCAGGCCCAGGCCCAGGCCATGGCTAAAGCCGAAGCCGCAGCCGCAGCCGCTGCTGAGGTGGCCGCTCAAGCCCAGGCCCTGGCCCAGGCCCAAGCGGAGGCCGAGGCCCAAGCCAAGGCGCGCGCCGAAGCCAAAGCCAAGCTTGAGGCGCAGGCCAAGCTCGATGCGGCGCCTTTTTTGCGGGTGGATTTGCCGCGCAGCGCTGCACGCGCCGAATTGGATTTGTCCAGCATCAATCTGCCCAAGATGGCTGCGCCGGCAAGCAGCCCGGCCGACGCCAATTTGGACTTGGGCGGCTTGTTGGCGCAGGTCGCCGGCACGGCCCGTCAAGCGCCGCAGGAAGCGCCGGCCTGGCAGCCGGGCGCGGCCTTGCGCGAGGCGCTGGATGAGCAGCGCCGGCCGCGCGGTCACGAGGATCTGGATCTGGGGGCCTTGACGGTCGACCCCGCCAAGCTCAAGCCCCGCAAAGGCTAAAGATTAGGTCTGAGCTTGAGCTGGCTGCTCGGGCCGCCAGAGGCCGCGTCGCGCTTGGCCCCACAATGCCAGGCCCAAGACTCAAAGCATGGCCGGCCATTCGCGCGACAGCGACCGATCAGGGATTTCTCGACAGATGACAACAACAATCACCCCGGGGCTGCTGGTCCTGCATGGCAACCGCGCCGAACTGCTCGGCGAGGCGGTGTTCGAGTGGCTGCGGCGTCAGCCTCTGGACCCGCTGGAGGAAGAAATCTTCCTGGTGCAAAGCAATGGCGTGGCCGAGTGGCTGAAGATGACGCTGGCCGAAGCGAGCGGCATCTGCGCCGCCACCCGGGTCGAGTTGCCGGGGCGCTTTTTGTGGCGCTCGTATCGGCAGCTCTTGGGTCGGGAGGCGGTACCGGCGCAGTCGCGGCTGGACAAGCTGCCGCTGACTTGGGGGCTGATGCGGCTCTTGCCCGGGCTGATGGAGCGACCCGGCTTCGAGCCCTTGGCCGGTTTTTTGCGTCTGGGCGGCATGGAGCGGCGGTTGCAGCTGGCCTCGGCGCTGGCCGATTTGTTCGACCAATACCAGGTCTATCGCAGCGACTGGCTGGCCGCCTGGGGTGCGGGGCAAGATGTGTTGCCGCGCTCGCTCGACGAAGACGCCCGCAGCGCTAAGGCCTTGCCGCCCGACCAGGCTTGGCAGGCGGCGTTGTGGCGCGAACTGCAAGCGCCGCTGAGTGAAACGGAGCGGGCCAGCTCGCGGCCGCAGCTGCACCAGCGTTTTGTTGCGGCGCTGCAGGAGGGTCAAGCGCCGCACTGGGCAAGGGAGAGCCCGCTGGCCCGGCGCGTTATTCTGTTCGGCATGACCCATGTGCCTATGCAGACGCTGCAGGCGCTGGCGGCGCTGTCCGAGCATTGCCAAGTGGTGCTGGCGATCCCCAACCCCTGCCGCTATCACTGGGCCGACATCATGGACGGGCGCGAGTTGCTGCGCGCCGAGAGGCGCCGCCAGCCGCTGCGCCAAGGGCTGGATCTGGCCACCTTGTCCCTTGAAGAAATGCATGCCCACGCTCATCCCTTGCTGGCCAGCTGGGGGCGCCAGGGGCGCGACTTTGTGCGCCAGCTGGACGTGTTTGATGATGTGCTGCAGGCGCAGGAGCGCTTCCAGGTCAGCAAGGTCGATTTGTTTGACGAAGCACCGGGCAAGAGCTTGTTGGCCCAGGTGCAAGCGCATATCCGCGACCTGACACCGCTGGCCGAGCATCCGCGCCCGGCCTTGGCGCTGGATGATTACTCGATTGCCTTTCACATCGCGCACAGCGCGCAGCGCGAGGTCGAGATCCTGCATGACCAGCTGCTGACCCTGCTGGCGCAGGCGGGGGGCAGCATCACGCCCAGAGACATCGTCGTCATGGTGCCCGATATCGAAGCCTTCGCGCCGGCAATACGCTCGGTGTTTGGGCAGTTCGGTTTTGGCGCGCGCAGCAGCGACAAGCGCTTCATCCCCTATGACATCGCCGATCTGAAGGAGCGCGCCAATAACCCGCTCCTGGTCGCGCTGGAATGGCTGCTGCGCCTGCCGCAGCAGCGCTGCCGCCTGAGTGAGTTGCAGGCCTTGCTGGAGGTGCCGGCGATTGCCGCGCGCTTTGGCCTGGACCTGGACGATTTGCCGCGCCTGAACCAATGGATGGAGGGCGCCGGCATCAGATGGGGCCTAGGCGCTGAGCAGCGCGCCGAGATGGGCTTGGGCGCTTGCGGCGAGCAAAACAGCCTGGTCTTTGGCCTGCGCCGCATCTTGCTGGGCTATGGCAGCGGCGAAGGGCCGGCCTTTCAGGGCATACAGCCCTATGCAGAGGTTGGCGGATTGAGTGCGGGTCTGGCCGGCTCCTTGGCCGATCTGGCTGCTGCACTGGATGCCTGGTGGCAGCTGATCGCTGAGGGCGCCACGCCTGCGGTTTGGGCCGAACGCTGCCGGGCCTTGCTGGCGGACTTTTTTTCGGCCAGCAGCGAGGCCGACAGCTTGATGTTGGCGGCCGCAGCTGCGGGCCTGAATGCATGGTTGGAGGTTTGTGCGCTGGCAGGCTTTGAGGAGTCCATCGAGCTGGCCGTCGTGCGCGAAGCCTGGCTGGAGAGCCTCGACGCGCCGACGCTGAATCGCCGCTTCAAGGCCGGCGGCGTGACCTTTTGCAGCTTGATGCCTATGCGCGCCGTGCCCTTCGAGGTGGTTTGCCTCTTGGGCATGAATGACGGCGACTACCCGCGCCGCGCCAGCCGCAGCGATTTCGATTTGATGGGCTTGCCCGGCCTGGCTCGCCCCGGCGACCGCTCGCGCCGCGATGACGACAGGCAGCTGATGCTGGAGGCCTTGCTGTCCGCGCGGGCCAAGCTCTACATCAGCTGGAGCGGCCGCAGCGTGCGCGACAACAGCGAGCAGCCGCCCTCGGTGCTGGTCTCGCAACTGCGCGACTATCTGCAGGCCGGCTGGCACAAAGATGTGTTGCAGCGCCTGAGCACCGAGCATCCGCTGCAGCCCTTCAGCCGGCGCTATTTCGAAGCCACGCAGCCGGGCTTGTTCACCCATGCCCGTGAATGGCGCGATGCCCATGTGCAGGTGCAGACAGCGGACGGTCTGGAGCCAGCGCCGCCGCTGGATGAACGCGCGGAGTCACCGTCACCCTTGACCGTCAGCAGCCTGGCCGCGTTTTTGAAGAACCCGGTCAAAGCCTTCTTCAAGCAGCGCTTGCTGGTGCAGTTTGACAGCCAGGCACTTGCGGCCGAGGACGATGAGGCCTTTGCCGTCGCCGGGCTGCTGGAGTATTCGATGCTGCGCAACTTGCTGGACGAGCTGCTGGTGGACCTGAACACCGAACAGGATTTGCCCGAGCGGGTGGCGGCCTACACCGCGCGCCTGCGCCGTGCGGGCAATTTACCCATGGCCGAGCAGGGCTTGCGGGTGGAGAGAAAGCTGGTCGCGACCCTGACGCCGATGCTGCAGGCCTGGCTGGCGCTGCAGACCTTGTACCCGCTGGCGGCGCCCAAGGACTTGCTGCGTTTCCCTTTTGAGGCGACAGAGGAGGCGACAGAGGAGGCGACAGCGGACGGGGCAGCTGTTTTTGAGGATTGGTTGGCCGATGTGCGCTGCCAGGAACTGGGCGGGCAGCGCGTCTGGATTGAGCTCAGCAGCAGCCGGCTTTGCCTGAACGAGAAGACTCAAGCGGTGCAGCCGGAGCGTTTGCTGGAGGCCTGGGTGCGGCTGCTGGCGGCGAGTGCTTGCGGCGTGACGCTGCGCGGCGTGCTGGTCGGCAAGGACGCGACCGTGACGCTGGAGCCGCTGCCCCGCGATCAGGCCCAAACCTTGCTGAGCGATCTCTTGCTGGCCTGGAGCGAAGGTATGCATGGAGGCATGAATGGCGCCAACGCGCCCTTGCCGCTGGCGCTGAGTACCGGCCTAGCGCTGCTCAGCGGCAAGGGTGATGCAGCCCAGGTCTATGAGGGTGGCTTCCGCAGCGACGGGGAGGGCGAGGAGCCCTGCCTGGCAAGGCTGTTCCCCGACTTTGCGGCGCTCAGCGCCGACGGGCGTTTCGAGGTTTTGGCGCGGCGCTTGTACGAGCCATTTCAGCAATGGGTGAAGAGCTGCGCCAAGCTGGAATTGCATCAGGCGGCGAATCTCTTGGAGGCCGCACAGGCATGAGTGAGAACAAAAGCCATCAGCTGCTAGACGCCGGCAGCTTCCCTTTGTGGGGCAGCAGGCTGATCGAGGCCAGCGCCGGTACCGGCAAGACCTGGACCATTGCCGCGCTGTACTTACGCCTGGTGCTGGGCCATGGCGGTGAAAACGGTTTTGCTCGGCCCCTGTTGCCGGCTGAAATCTTGGTGATGACCTTCACCCGCGCCGCCACGCGCGAGTTGTCGGACCGCATTCGCGCGCGCTTGCTGGAGGCGGCCCAGTGCTTTCGAGGCGAAGCCCAGGTCGCTGCCCATGACGACTTTTTGCAGGGCTTGTTGGCAGGCTACGCAGACCCGGCCCTGCGCAGCATCGCCGCGCGGCGCTTGAGCCTGGCGGCCGAGAGCATGGATGACGCGGCCGTGCACACCATCGATGCCTGGTGCCAGCGGATGTTGCGCGAGCATGCTTTTGACAGCGGCTGCTTGTTTGATGAAGCGTTGATCGGCGACGAGCAGGCGATGTTGTTGGAAGCGACGCAAGACTATTGGCGCGCCCAGCTCTACCCGCTCGGCGGCCCGGCCTTGGATCACGCGCTGGCGGTCTTCGGCACGGTTGAGGCCTTGAACACAGACGCCCGTGCTCTCTTGGGCGCAGGCCTGCCGGCCGAAGCAGCGCAGCTGGCGCAAGAGCCCTTGGCTGTTTTGATTGAGCGGGTGGCGGCCGAGCGGGCGGACGGGCTGCAGGTCTTGAAGCAGGGCTGGGCCGAGCGAGCTGTCGCCATGCAGGACTGGCTGGAGGGGCAGATGGCGGCCGATAAGGCTTGCCCCTTCAATAAATCCAAGCTGCGGCCCAACTTTTATCAGCCCTGGTTGCGGGCGCTGGCGGCGTGGAGCCAGGACGCGGCGATGGAGGAGATAGAGATTTCGGCCGCCGGGCGCGCTCGGCTCACGCCGGGCGGTTTGGCCGAGGCATTGAAGGCTGACGCCGCCTTGCCTGAGCTGCCTGCTGATTTCGCCGCCTTTGAGGCCTTGTTGGCAGCCTTGGACGGGCTGCCCGCGCTGGCGCCGCCGCTGCGCCTGCATGCGGCCAGCCGTATTGCGCAGCGTCTTGCGGGCTTGAAGGCGGCCGCCGGCCTCTTCGGCTTTGCCGATATGTTGACGCGCTTGGATCAGGCGCTGGACCCCGCGCTAGGCCTCAGCGCCGAGCGCTTGCGCGCGCGCATCTTGGCGCAGTACCCGGTCGCCTTGATCGACGAGTTCCAGGACACTTCGCCCTTGCAAACGCGCATCTTCGACCGCCTCTACCGGATTGAAGATGAGGCTCGCGGCAGCACCTTGCTGCTGATCGGCGACCCCAAGCAGGCGATTTATGGCTTTCGTGGCGCCGACATTTACAGTTATCTGGACGTGCGCGCCAAGACCGCTGGCCGCCACTATGTGCTGGGCACCAATCACCGCTCCACCGAAGCCTTGGTGGCGGCGGTCAACCAGGTCTTCGAGTTTGCCGAGGCGCGCGCAGGCGAGGGCGCATTCAGGTTCCGCGAGCTTGGCTCCGGGCTCAACCCCTTGCCTTTCGCGGGCGTGGCGGCGCGTGGCCGGGCCGAGCGCTTTGTTGAGGCGGGCGGCACGGTGCCGGCGCTCAGCTGGGTGGTCGACGAGAGCTTGCTTGACGCGGGCAGCAGCCAGCGCCTCTTCGCTGCACGCTGTGCCGAGCAAATGGTGGCTTACTTGAATGACCCCGAGGCCGGTTTTTTTGATGCCGGCAAGGGTGAGTTCAAACGCCTGGCGCCGGCCGATATGGCGGTCCTGGTGCGCACCGGCCGCGAGGCCGCTGCGGTGCGCCGGGAGCTGCGCCGGCGCGGTGTCGCCTCTGTCTATTTGTCGGACAAGGACTCGGTCTTTGCCAGTGCCGAGGCCAGCGATCTTTTGCGCTGCCTGCAGGCGGTGGCCGCGCCGCTGGATATGCGTTTGGTGCGCGCTGCGCTCGCGACCCGCTTGCTGGGCTTGAGCCTGGCCGAGCTGAGCGCCCTGGCCGCAGACGACGAAGCCTTCGATGCGCGCAGCGATGAGTTCAAGGCCTTGCAAGGCATTTGGCAGACGCAGGGCGTGCTGGCGATGTTGCGCCAACTCCTGCACCGACTGCAATTGCCGGCGCTGTGGTTAAAGCAAGGCAATGCTGGCCATACCGGTGAAGGCGGCCAAGGCGAGCGCCGTTTGACCAATTACTTGCATCTGGCCGAATTGCTGCAGGCCGCCAGCGGCCTGCAAAGCGGCGAGGCCGGACTGATTCGCTGGTTGGCGGCGCAGATCGAGCAAAGCGGCCAGCCCGGCGCCAGCGCGGCGGAAGACGCGGTCGTGCGCCTGGAAAGCGACGCCGATTTGGTCAAAGTTGTCACCGTGCACAAGTCCAAGGGCCTGGAGTACCCGCTGGTCTTCCTGCCCTTCGCCAGCAGCTTTCGAGCCGTCAACAAGGCCCGTACCTCCTACGTCAAGCAGCAGGGCGCCGAGGGCCAGCTCTCTTTGCAGCCCAGCGATGAGGAGATCGAGACGGCCGACATCGCCCGGCAGCGCGAAGACTTGCGGCTTTTGTATGTGGCGCTGACGCGGGCGCGGCATGCGCTGTGGATAGGCGTCAGCGCGCTCAAGGTCGGGCAGGCCAAGGACTGCATGACTTACCGCAGCGCCATCGGCTATATCTTGGGCGGCGTGCAGCCTTTTGAGGCACAGCAGCTGCCGCTGCTGGCCCGCGAGCTGGCTGCCGCTAACCCGCAAATTGCGCTATTGCCGGCCGCGCGCGCGCCGGCGCTGGGCCCGACCCTGATGCAGGCACGCGGCGCGCCGCCGCCGCTGCAGGAGGCTCCGGCCTATAACGCTGAATTCGAGCGGCGCTGGGGCATTGGCAGCTTCTCGGCCTTGGTGCGGGCCTTGCCCAGCCAGGCCTTGTTGTCGAACGCTGCGGCGTGCATGGATGAGCCGGCCATGCCGCCTATGCCGTCCGTGCCCGCCATTCCCGCCATGTCCGCTGACAGCGGCCTTGCCGCGCCTGAGCAGCCGCTCCCTCAGCCCTGGCACAGCTTCCCGCGCGGCGCGCTGCCGGGCAACTTCTTGCATGATCAGCTGGAATGGCTGGCCGAGGAGGGCTTCCAGCGGCTGGCCGAATCGCAGGAGCTGCAAGCTCAGCTGCTGCGCCGCTGCGAGCGCCAGGGCTGGGGCCCGCATGCGCAGGACGTCTTGAGCTGGCTGCTGCAGCTGTGCGCCACGCCGCTGCCCGAGGTCGGTGCAGCCCTGAGCGATCTGCGCCGCCCGCTGCCCGAGATGGAGTTTTGGTTCCCTTCGGATCAGCTGCAGTCGCAAGCATTGGACGCGATCTGCCGCCGGCATTTGCTCGGCGACTTGGCCCGCCCGGCGCTGCCGCAGCGCCAGATGCATGGGCTCTTGATGGGTTTTGCCGACCTGGTGTTCGAGCATCAGGGGCGCTATTTTGTGCTGGACTACAAGTCCAATTTCCTCGGTGCCGGCGACGCCGACTACGAGCCGCCTGCGCTGGCCGCGGCCATGGCCGAACATCGCTATGACCTGCAGGCCGCGCTCTATCTCTTGGCCTTGCACAGGCTGCTGCGCGCCCGCCTGGGGGCGAGCTACGAGCCGCAAAAGCAGCTCGGCGGCGCGGTCTATTTCTTCTTGCGCGGCTTGCAAGCACCCAGCCGGGGCTGCTGCGTGGTGGTGCCGCCGCTGCAGATGCTGGATGAGCTCGATCAGCTGATGCAAGGCCTGCAGGTTCAACAATTTTCGGTCGGGAGCGAGGCATGACGGCCGCCTTGGCAGTTTTGGCAGCATTGAAACAATGGAGTGAGCAGGGCTGGCTGCGCCGGCTGGACGCGGCTTTTGCGCGCTTTGCAGCCGAGCAACAGCCGGACGCGACGGCTCCGCTGCTCCTGGCGGCCGCCTTGGTCGCGCATATGGAAGGGCGCGGTCACAGCTGTGTGGAGCTTGATCTTTTGCTGCAAGACAGCGAGGCACTGCTGGGCTGGAAGGCGGACGCGGCGGGTGCCTTGCGCCAGCTGATGCAGGAGCAGCTGCCGCCCGATCTACCCAGCTGGCTGGCCGCGCTGCGGGCGAGCCCGCTGGTTTGGGTGGAACAGGCTGGGGATGACCGCCAAGGCGGGGCCGAACCCTTGGTTCTGAGCGGCTCCAAGCTCTATCTGCGCCGCATGTGGTCTTGCGAGCAAAAGGTGGCCGCGCAGGTGCTGGCGCGAGTGGCCGAGGCGGAAAAGCCCCAGCAGGTGGACGTTCGGCGCTGGCTGGACTTGTTGTTCCCCGAGGCAGCGCCCCAAAGCGAAGTTGAGCCGGCCGACCTTGACTGGCAAAAGCTGGCCTGCGGCCTGGCTTTGAACGGCCGCATGTCGCTGATCACCGGCGGCCCGGGCACCGGCAAGACCTACACCGTCGCGCGCCTGCTGGCGCTGCTGTTTGCCGTGGACCCCGAGCCGCAGCGCCTGCGCGTGGGCCTGGCTGCACCCACCGGCAAGGCGGCGGCGCGCCTCAAACAGGCGATCGACTCGGCGCTGGGTGACTTGCAGACGCAGCTGGGCAGCAACTTGCCGCTGCAGCAGTTGGCGACACAGATCGGCCCGGCGCGGACCCTGCATTCGATGTTGGGCGCACGCCCTGACACGCGCAAATTCAAGGCCGATGCGGCCCACCCGCTGGCGCTGGATGTGTTGATCGTCGACGAAGCTTCGATGATTCATCTGGAGATGATGTCGGCCTTGCTGGAGGCTTTGCCTGCCGGCTGTCGCTTGATTCTGCTGGGCGACAAGGATCAGCTGGCCTCGGTCGAGGCGGGCGCGGTCCTGGGTGACCTTTGCACCGACGCTGAGCTGGGCCGTTACTTGCCCGCAACGGCCGCCTACGCGCAAGCCGTCACCGGGCAGGCTATCGCGCCCGAATACCAGGCGAGCCAAGCTTCCAAGCTGGCCCAGCAAACCGTGATGCTGCGCCGCAGCCACCGTTTCGGCGGGCCGATCGGCCAGTTGGCCTTGGCCGTCAACCGCGGCGACGCCCGCGCGGCGAGCGAGCTGTTGCGCTTCGGCGAGCGCGAAATCTTGCATGAGTTGCAGCCACCCAATTTGGCCGCTCTGCTGCGTCTGGCGGTGCAGGGCCGGCCCGGCGCCGAGGGCGGCTACCGCCGCTATCTGGAGCTGGTCAAACAAGGCCCGGCCCAGCCAGACGCGGCCGGCTTTGAACAATGGGTGGGGCAGATCTTGACGGCCTTCGAGCGCTTTCGTCTCTTGTGTGCGGTGCGCGAGGGGCAGTTCGGCGCCATAGTCCTGAATCAGGCGGTCGAGCAGGCCTTGTCCGAGCAGCGGCTCTTGGTCAAACGCGGTGAATGGTATGAGGGCCGGCCGGTGATGGTGACGCGCAATGATGTCAGCCTGGGCGTCTTTAACGGTGACATCGGCATTGTCTTGCGGCCGCAGCGAGAGTCCGCTGGCACGGAAGGCTCGGCCCAGCGCCTGCGTGCTTATTTCTCCGACGGCGCCAAGCTGCGCTCGGTGGCGGTGAGCCGGCTGGCCGATGTGGAGACCGCGTTTGCGATGACGGTGCACAAGTCGCAGGGCTCGGAGTTTGAGCACACGGTCTTGGTGTTGCCGACCGAGCCCAGCCGGGTGCTGACGCGCGAGCTGGTCTACACCGGCATCACCCGCGCCCGCAAGGCCTTCACCCTGGTCAACGGCTGGCCACCGGGTTTCGCCAAGGCGCTGGCGCAGCGCACGCGGCGCGCCAGCGGGCTGTTGGAACGTCTGGCCGAGAGCCGGGAGCAAAGCTGATGATCAAATTTATCCACACCGCCGACATCCATCTGGACAGCCCTTTGTGCGGCCTGGCCAGTTATCAGAACGCTCCGGCGCAGGCGCTGCGCGGCGCCAGCCGAGAGGCCTTCACCAGGCTGGTCGATGCGGCCATCGACGAGGCGGTGGACTTTATGGTGATCGCGGGCGACCTTTACGACGGCAACTGGCGCGACTACAACACCGGGCATTTCTTCGTGCGCGAAATGGGCCGGCTGAACCAGGCCGGCATCCCCGTCTATCTGCTCTACGGCAACCACGATGCCGAGAGCGAGATGACGCGGCGGCTGACGCTGCCGGCCAATGTCCATCTGTTCGATAGCCGCAAGGCGATAACGCACAAGATAGAGGCCTTGCGGGTCGCGCTGCATGGCCGCAGCTTCAAGGAGGCCGCCACGACCGAGAACCTGGCCCTGGGCTACCCGGCGGCCGTGCCCGGTTGGCTCAATATCGGCGTCTTGCACACGGCGCTGGAAGGCTACGCTGCGCATGCCCGTTATGCGCCTTGTTCTGTCCAGGAGCTGCAGGCCAAGGCTTATGACTATTGGGCGCTCGGCCATGTGCATGAGTATGCGGTGCTGAGCGAGGCGCCCTGGGTGGTTTTCCCCGGCAATCTGCAGGGGCGCCATATCCGCGAGGCCGGGCCGCGCGGTGCGGTCATGGTCACAGCCAGCGAGGCCGGCATTCAAAGCGTGGAGCGCCTGATCGTCGATGTCTTGCGCTGGGAGCGGCTGGAAGTGGAGGTGGGCGGGGCGGCCGATCTGCCGGCAGTGGTCAGCTTGGCGGGCCAGGCGCTGGAGGCTTTGCTGCTCGCGCAAACCGGGGCCTGGCCGCTGGCGGTGCGGGTGACGCTGGTCGGGCGCACGCCGGCTCATGGCGCCTTGTTTGGCCTGGAGGCGCAGTTGCGCGAGGAGGTCTTGGCGCAGGCCGCCGCCCTGAGCGGCGACAGGTTGTGGATAGAAAAACTCAGGATAGAGACCACGCCCGCCCTGGATGCGGCGCAGATCAGCGCACGCGCCGACGCCATCGCCGACTTGCAAGCGCTGCTGGCCGAGGTGCCGCAAGACGGCGACTTCATGCGCAGCCTGACTGAGGACTTGCAGCAGCTCACCGCCAAGGCGCCGCTGGAATTGATCGACGCCTTGCCCGAGTTCAAGGCCATTCGCGCCGGCGATATGGCGGGTATTGTGGCGGCCGTCACGCCGGCGCTGCTGGCTCAGCTGGCGCAGGCGGAGCAGGGCCAGGCGGGAACCTAACGAGGGTTTCCGGTGCAGAATGGTGTGTGGCTGAGGTCGCCACCGATTGCCTTTCAGGAGGAGTTATTTCATGCGTCAATTCCATTTGAACCTTCCCAAGTTCTTTTCCTTGGCCTTGTGTTTGATGATGGTCGCAGCGCCCTTGCAGGCTGGCGCCGCAAGCAAGGCCGACAGTAAAGCGGCAGTCAAGGAGCAGTTGAGTCATGACGGGCTGGAGCAGCGCAAGTCCAAGGATGCGGATCTGGTTTACGCCCGGCCGGGCGCGTCGCTGGCTGGATATAGCAAGGTGATGTTGGGGCCGGTTGATGTGGCCTTCTCCAAGAACTGGGACCCCAAACGCCCCGGCAGCAATTTCAGGATCACCGCCGAGGAACGCGAGGAAATTCGCTCCGGCGTGGCCAATCTGGTGCGGGATGAATTCGTCAAGGCCTTGCAGGCCAAGGATGGCTATCAGGTCGTGGACACGGCCGGGCCGGATGTGCTCAAGCTCAAGGTCAGCATCATCGAGCTCTATGTCAACGCCCCCGATGTGGCAACTGCCGGACGGAGCAAGACCTATGTCACGTCCGCCGGCGAGATGACGCTTTTTCTGGAGGCCTTTGACTCCGAAACGGGCCAGGTCTTGGCGCGAGTGGTCGACCGTCAGGAGTCGAATATCCGGGGCGGTCAGCTGAGCTGGACCAACCGCGTGATGAATCAGAGCGAGGGTGAATTGATCGCCTCGGGCTGGGCGCGAAAATTGCGCAAAGCACTCGACAAGGCGCATGCCGCCGGTAGACAGTAAAGTAGCGCCCAATTCAATCGCCACAGGAGTGCCAGCATGGCCACACAATCCCCCGCCCAGAAGATCGACATCAAGGCCATTGCCTCGGACAGCGGTGTCGCCGTTGAGGCCTATGACACCTATGACACAGACGAAGAAACGCTGGCCGCAGCACACCGCTTTGCTGCCGGCGTGTTGAACCGGGTTGCCGCAATTTGCGAGCAAAGCCCGGGCAAGACCCTGGATGCGGCTGCCCTGCGCAAGCTGGCGCAGGGCTTGCTAGGCTAAGCGGCGACGCCAACGCCAAAGGCTCACTGGATCGGGCAGCAGGCTGAGAAATCAGGGCTAACGCCAAGTTTGCTTGTTGTGCCGGCTGCTATAGGATGCCTCAGCCCGCTTGGTGAGCAGAGGAAACGCAAGATGCATTCAAGATCCGTCCGGTGGAGCCGCCTGGCACTGGCCTGTACCTTTTTGCTGGCCGGCGCTGCCGCTGCGCAGCAGGCCAGCAACCCTGTTTTGAGCGCTGCCGCGCCAGCGGCGCTGCCATCCGCAACGCCGACCCAGCCGCAAGACGTGTTGCGGCTGCTGGACCTCTGGCTCGATGCGCAAGTGGCCTACGAACGTGTCCCGGCGCTCTCGGTGGCGCTGCAGCATGGCCCCGAGCTCTTGTGGAAAAAGGGCTACGGCAAGCTCGATGCCGCCGGCAAGCTCCCAGCCGGCACCGACACCGTCTACGGCATCTGCTCCATCTCCAAGCTGTTCACCTCGGTGGCGGTGATGCAGTTATGGGAGCAGGGCAAGTTTTCGCTTGATGATGACATCGGCAAGCTGCTGCCCGGCTTCACGCTGCAGCGAACGGACCCCGACAGCGGCCCCATCAGCGTGCGCAGCCTGCTGACGCATTCGTCCGGCTTGCCGCGCGAAGCCGACTTTGCCTACTGGACTCCGCCGGAATTCAAGTTCCCCACGCGCGAGCAGATGATGCAAGCCTTGGCGGGGCAAAGCAGCTTTATGCGGGCGGCGGATCGCTTCCAGTACAGCAATCTGGGCATGTCCTTGCTGGGTGAGTTGGTCACCCAGTTGTCGGGCATGCCTTACGAGGACTATGTGCAGCGCCATATCCTGGTGCCGCTTCAGTTGGCCGACACGCGCACCGCCTTACCGACCGAACTGCAGGGCAAGCGGCTGGCCCAAGGTTGGAGTGCGCCGCGTCGTGACGGCACACGCGAGGCGCTCAAGCCCTATGTCGCAGGCGGTATCACACCGGCGGCCGGGTTCAGCTCCACGGTGGAAGACTTGGCGCGCTTTGCAGCCTGGCAATTCCGCTTGCGCAAGCAGGGCGGCAGCGAGTTGTTGAAGGTGTCCACCTTGCGGGAGATGCAGCGCGTGCAATGGACCAACCCGGATGGCAAGGAGACCTGGGGTCTGGGCTTTGCGGTCTACCGTGATGGCAACCAGACGCTGGCCGGCCACAGCGGTCTGTGCCCTGGCTACCAGTCGAGTCTGTCGCTGGTACTGGAGGATGAACTGGCCGTGGCCGCCATGAGCAATGCCAATGAAACCGAGGACTTTGGCCCCCGCTTTACCAAACCGATCCGCAAGCTGATGGAGAAGGGCATGAAGCTGCCCGTGGGAAGCGCTGATTTGCTGGCTTATGCCGGCCGCTACAACGCCCAGCCCTGGGCGAGTGAAATGGTGATCGTGCCCTGGGGCGAGCAATTGGCACTGCTGCCTTTGCCCACCCATGACCCGGCGGGCGACATGCAAGTGCTCAAATCAATGGGCAAGGACGAATTTCGCGTCCTGCGTGATGACGGTAGCCTGGGCGAGGCCTTTCGGTTTCGTCGCGATGCCGCAGGGCAGGTGGACGGCGTGGAAAACTGGAGTCAGTTGATGCTGCGCCTGGGCGCATTGCGCTGAATCGCTCTGTTCTCTCGTTCCTTGCGACGAGGCGCAGGCGAGGTCTCAAATTGCTCGCGTAGACCCTTCCGTATCGTGCGGGTAGCGCCGATGAGGAGTCAAAACCGAGCCGCCGCCCGCCTATCGCGGCAAGAGTGCAGGGAAAAGATCAGGCATTGGCTCTTTCTGTTCGAACGCCAGATTCAAGCGGTTGCAATCGGCAGTTTGCATTCGTGGTCCAAGGTCGGTGGTGTGCCCATTGCCGAAGCTCAAAGTCCTGGTTTGTAGGTCAATGCCACAGCAGCTGCGGTCATTGGCGGTCGAGAGCCGGACTCACGGTGGCGGACAAACAGCGGTCACTGACCAGCCCCAGTGTTGGCTAATCCAACATCCTGTCCCGAGTGACCTGCTGCTATCGAAGCCTGCAGCGCACGCGACCCGACAAAACACGGAAAATTGTCTACTACTTGATCCTGCGAAGCAGAAGCGAGGCGGAATTTTTGCGTGTACATTGGTTGGCACGGTTGCTGCGGCATTGATGCATTGATGCGATGAACTGCAACTCAATCCGGGGTGAGTGGACATGAAGGTCAAGAACGACTGGCACAAGCGCTTCGCCGATGCTGACTGCACGCTTCATCGTCGTCAATGCCTGCAATGGCTAGGTCTGAGCTGCATGGTGCCGCTCTATGCACGTGCGGGCGGCGCTTTGCGGGTAGACCTATTGCTCTTAGAAGGTGCTTCCATTAATTTCGTGTTGCCACTGGTTCGTTTGATAGGGGAGGCCGCCGGCATTGAATGGCAGATTAAGTATGTGCCGTTTGCAAGGATGTTGCAGACGGTGAAAGGGGGGCAGGCTTTGGCCTTGGGGGTAAGCAAGTCACCCGAACGCGAACAGTCGCTCGCCTTCAGCGACTCTGTCACGAGCGGCTACGTCTGGCTGGTCACTCGTCGCAACAATGTTTTTGCATACAGAGCCCCGGACGATCTGCGTGGCCATGCCATGTGTACCGGATTGGGAATGACGCTAGGTGCGGAGTTTGAACGCTTGCGTGCTGAGGGTCTGCGCGTGGAGCGTTTCAGCGGTCGCCTCAGCCAGGGTCTGGCCATGCTGAGCGCCGACCGCTGTGATGTGCTTGTTGTGACCTCTCACCTTGAGGCCGAGCGCTTGGAAAGGGCCTTGCAGAAGCACGAGAATGCCGATGTCGTCGTGATGCGCACACCATTGACTAACAAAGCCCTGAATTTTTCTGTGTGCCAAGGGCATGCGTTAGCGATGCTGCTGCCCCGCATCAATTCCGCTATCGACCAGCAGCGCAACGCCATTAAGATGCTCGTCAGCCAAGCAGCCTGAATCACTTGAAGCGCGGTCCGATAGCATGCCGCGAGCGAGCCTGTTTCCAATTTCTTGAACCTCCGGTTCTCCTTCAGGAGTGGATTGCTGCCTGAGGTTAAACCGTATTAGGCAGCGGCCGCTGACTTGCCAAATTCGAGCGACTGCAGTCAACCTTCCTGCGTCGGACGATCTCGCGCGACGGGCGACAGCAATGGGCACGGAGAAGTCCATCGCTTGCGAAGCGGCGTAAACAAGGTTCTGCTCATGTCCCAGCTGTGCCAGCTTCGCAGCAATCTTTTTTCTTATCCTCTTTATCCCCTCCATCCAGGCTCCGATTTCTTGCTCGTACAAGTCGTTCGGAAATCGTTATTTAGGCGAAGACTAGCGGCGGCTGCACCGGAGGAAATTTTCAGCCAGGATGAAGTGGATGAAAGGGATAAAAGAAAAACGGGCGAGACAGACATAGGCGAGAGGGTCAGGCCTTGCGTATTGCCTTCAAGCAGCCAAGACCGCCTGGTAGCTCCAGGCACTTTGCCGTCAGCCGGCTCAGCTTCCCTCAGTAAGGCCCGCTGGCCAACCAACGCTCCAGCTGCGGCAGCCGGTCATTGCCCCAGAAGCGCTCGCCTTCAACGATGAAGAAGGGCGAGCCGAAAACACCGCGTGCTTCTGCCATGTCAACCTCGGCCTTCAGGCGCGAGCGACTGGCCGGGTTGGCGCTGGCTTCGGCGAAGTCTTCGGCGCTCATGCCCATCTCGGTGCACAGCGCTTCCAGTACTTCTTCGGAGGCGATGTTCTGGTCGTCGACGAAATAGGCCTTCATGACGCGACTGGCGAAGTCGCGGCCCCGCTGAGGTTGGCGGTCATGTATCCAGTGAAAAATCCTGGCGGCCTGTTCGGTGTGGGCGCCCAGATTGCTGGGGGTGCTGTATTCCACACCGTAAAAAGCGGCCAGCCGTTCGGCATCACGGCGGATGTAGTCGCTGCGCATGATGTTGTTGGGGATGCGGATGCGCTCCAGCGACTGGAAGTTTGCATCCAGCACGATGGCACGCCAAGTCACCGTGCGGCCATGGCGAGCGGCGATCTGGTCGATCTGCTCCGAGGCAATATAGCCATAGGGCGAGGCAAAGTCGAAATAGAAGTCGATGGGCGCTGTCATGGGGATTCACTCCGGTGATTTGGCGCGGATTGTAGGGCGCAAGCAGGGCCTGAGCTTGGCTTACCATCGCCGCCATGTCTGAGCCGCGAAAACAAGTCGAAACCTACCCATGCGCATCCAAGAACTAGACCTGCTTCGCTACGGCAAGTTCACCGATCAGCGCCTGGAGTTCCCTGCCCCCGGCGCTACCCCAGCAGCGCCAATTGCGCGCGATTTTCATTTTGTCGTCGGCGCCAATGAGGCCGGCAAATCAACCACCCGCAACGCCATCCTCGACCTGCTGTTCGGCATCGAGACGCGCTCCAGCTACGACTTTTTGCATGCCAAGGCCGATATGCGCTTGGGGGCCATCTTGTCGCAGGGTGAGTTGAAGCTGCAATTTGAGCGCAGCAAGGCGCGCAACAAGTCGTTGTTCGACGCGCGGGGTCAGGCCTTGCCCGAGTCGGCCCTGGCGGCTTTCTTGGGGCCCAGCGACCGGAGCTTTTTTGAGCAGATGTTCGGGCTGGACCACGGGCGGCTGGAGGCAGGCGGCAAGGCGATTCTGAGCGCCTCCAACGATTTGGGGCAGATTCTGTTCCAGTCGGCTGCCGGCATCGGCAGTTTGGGCGCGGTGCGCGAGCGGCTCGATGCCGAGGCCGACAAGCTCTGGGCCAAGCGCCGCTCCGGTGAGCGTGCTTATTACGCCGGCAGCGACGAGTTGGCAGCGGCCGACCTGGCCTTGAAGGCCGCCACCGTGCGCACCAAAGAATGGTTGGACGCGCGCGCCAAAGTGGCCGAGCTGGAGCAAGCCCGGCAGGCGCTGCGCTCCCAGATGCACGGGCTGGCCTTGCAGCGCAGCGTGTTTGAGCGTGTACGCCGGGTAGCGCCTAGCCTGCGGCAGATCGCCGCCGCGCAGGCCAGCCTGACGGAGCTGCAGCATGTGGTCTTGCTGCCGGCGGACGCGGCGCTTGTGCTGGGCGAGCTTGAACTGGAGCTGGCCACTGCCGGGCGCACGCAGGAGCTGTTGATGGGCCAGGCGCAGGCGGCGGCGGAGCGGCTCGCGGCGCTGCAGGTGGATGAGGACTTGCTGCGCCAAGAGGCGGAAATCTTGGCGCTGGAGCAGCGCCGCCAGCAGGTGCGCGGCCATGGCCGGGAAATCGAGGCCTGCCGCGCCGAGTTGAGCGGTCATTGGCAGCAGATTGCGGCCCAGTTGCGCCGCCTGGGGTGGCCTGACCTGGATGAGCAAGCCTTAACGCTGCGCGTGCCGCCGTTGCCGGTGCGCGCCGGCTTTGCCGCTTTGGCCAAGCGTTATGGTCTGCTCGACCTCGCATGCCGCACCGCGCTCAGCGCCGAGGTCGACAAGGCGGCCGAGCTGCAGGCCTTGGCTTTGCAGGCCCAAGGACAGTCGCATGGCGGTGTCAAGCTGCCGGCCAGCTTGGGTTTAGCCCTGAGCCGAGCCCGAGCGCTGGGCGACGTGCGCGCCACGCTGGCCCGGGTGGAGCTCAGGCGCCAGCGCGCCGAGCGGGAGCTCTTGAACGCACGCAACGGTCTGGGCGCCTGGGGCAGGGCCGATCTGGATATGGCGGCGCTGCGCGCGCTGAGCCTGCCCTCCGAGGCGGCGATGCAGCAACGCTTGCAGCGCCAGCTTGATGCACAAAGCAAGTTGCAGGCTCTGCAGGAGCGGCTCGCCGAGCTGCGGGCCGATGAGTCGGCACTCGAGCTGGAGATCAAGCAATACACCCAGGCCCATCAACCGATTTCTTCCGCCGATCTGGCGCAGGCGCGCGAACAGCGTAACGCCCAATGGCAGCGCATCAAGCTGGGCGAGGCGGCGCTGCAGCAGGCTGCTCAAGGCTTCGAGGCCAGCATGGCGCAGGCCGACGGCATGGCCGACCAGCGTCACGCCAAAGCGCGCGAGGCAAGCGAGTTGCAGGCCAAATTGGACGCTTTGGCCAGGCTGCGCCAGCAGAGGGAGGCAATGGCGCAGGCGCACGGCCAGCAGGCCGACCTTGCCTCAGCGCTGGCTGCCGAGTGGCAGGCACTGAGCGAAAGACTGGGCCTGGGCGGGCTGGCGGCTTTGGACCTGGAAGCCTTGCGGCAGGCGCGCCAGCGCGTGTTGGAAGCTCAGGATCAGTTGGAGGAGGCCGTGCAAGAGCAGCAGGCTGTCAGCCAGCAGGCGGCCGAGGCCTGGGCGGGTTTGGCCGGCGGCTTGCGCGCAGCCCAGATTGCTTTTGACGAGGGCGAGGCGCTGGAGACCCTGATGCTGATGGCCGACCAAGCCATGGGCGCGGCGGCGGCGGCCACGGTGCGCGCCGAGGCTTTGTCGCGGCAAATCGAGCAGGGCCGCCATGCCGCCAGCCAGCTGCTGGACAAGCGGCAGGCTGCGCAGGCCGAGTTTGCCCAGTGGCAGCAGGCTTGGGCGCAGGCCTTGCAAGCAATGAGCTTGCCCGAGACGGTGCTGGCGGATGCCGCTGAGCAGGTCTGCGCGTCTTGGTCGGACATCGACGCCGGCTTGCAGCAGATGCGCGATCTGCGCCTGCGGCGGATCGAGCGCATGCAACGCGAGCTGAGCGACTTCGAGCTGGAGTGGCAGGCTTGTGCGGGCAGCTTGAAGCTGGACCTCGGCGGCCCGGGCGATGCGAGCGTGCAGACCTTGCTGGGCCAGTTGGGCGCCGCCCAGCGTGCCCAGGAAGAAGCGCAGCGCCTGCGCCTGGAGCTGGCCGGCCTGCAAAGCAAGGCGGATGCGGCCGGGCTGCGGCTGAGCGAAGCTAGGGCGCGTTTACAGCCGCTCTTGCGGCAGGCCGGTGTGAGCGAGCTGGCCGGCCTGCGGGATTGCATCGCGAGTTCGGACCAGCGCCGCGTGGCCGAAGCCGCGCTGCGGGCTGCGCAGAGCGCGCTGGCCGAGGGCGATGATGGCCTCAGCCTCGCTGCGCTAGAAGCCGAGGTGGCGGGCGTGGATGGGACGCAGATCTCGGTGGCTGTGGCCGAGCTGGCGCGCCAGATCGTTGAAGCGCAACAGCAAAGCGAGGGCTTGAGCGCCGAACTCGATAAAGCGCAGACGGCTCTGGGCCTGATTGCGGGGCAGGACGATGCTGCGCGCGTCGAGGGTCAGCGCCAAGACGCGTTGGCCAAGATGGCCAATGCGGCCGAGCGCTATGTCAAGGTCTACACCGCCTCACGCCTGCTGAAATGGGCCATCGATCGTTACCGCGAAACCAAGCAGGGTCCGATGTTGGGGCGGGCCGGCGAAATATTTGCCGCGCTGACCCTGGGCTCGTTTCAGCGCCTCAGCGTTGACTTCGAGGCACAGCCGCTGAGCCTGCACGGCCTGCGCGCCGATGGCCGGCTGGTGGGCGTGGGCGGCATGAGCGAAGGCACCCGCGACCAGCTGTTTATGGCGCTGCGCTTGGCAGCCTTGGAGCTGCATATCGAGCAGAATCCGGTTCATGCCTTGCCCTTTGTCGCCGATGATTTATTCATCAACTACGACGACGCCCGCGCCGAGGCCGGCTTGCGGGCATTGGCAGCGCTGTCAGAGCGAACCCAGGTGATTTTTCTTAGTCACCATGCGCATCTGCTGCCTTTGGTGCGGGCGGTGTTCGGCGAGGCGGTCAATGTGATTCGGCTATGAGCTCGCACCAAGCTTTTCAATCACGTCTTTCGCTTCCTTCAGACCCAGTCCGGTTTGCTCACGGTAGGCCTTGATCGCCGCAATTTTTGCTTTCGGGTCCTTGGCCAGGGCTTTGACTTCATCTGAAGGTTCGGCGTACTGGCCCCATTTGATGCCCATATGTGTGAGCAAGGCGTTCAGCTTGGCTTCGCTCTCCCGCAGCCGCGTGTGAATGCCCACCAGCTGGGACAAGGCGATAGCCAGGGCCAGCAGTGTCAGGACGAAGAAAGTGTCGTTGTTCATCCGAGGCTCCAGGGTTCATGTGCGCCGAGCGATGCTAGCAGCCTGGGCCCAGCAGCCTTGTGCGACTAGTGGGCCCAGGCGAGCCCAAGTAGACTCCACCACAGCCATGCAACAAACCCGAATCCTTTTAGAAAAAGCCGCCGATCAAGCCTTGCCAGACTGGGATTTTTTGGCACCGGCTTACCAACTCGGCCAATTTACCAAGGGCGTCGATATTTTTGCGCCCGGCGAGTGGCAGCCCTTCGTCTATGTGCTGCGCCGTGGCTTGGTCAAACTCAGCTATACCAACGCGGAGGGCGAGGAATGGATCAAGTCCTTCATTGGCGAGGGCGACTTCTTTGCCTGCCCCAATGTCTTGGTTGCCGGCCTTAAGACCGACTACGGCGCCGTGGCGCTGGAGGACTGCCAGGTCGAACAAATCGATTACGCCGCGATGAAGCGGTTGATGGCTCTTCACCCGGCCTGGCAGCGGGCGATTTCGCAGCTGCTGCAAAGCCATATCGTGCGCAAGGAGCAGCGCGAGCGCGAACTGCTCACCATGCGCCCCGAGGAGCGTTACCAGTCCTTTTTGCAGACTTATCCGGCCTTGGCCAAGCGCATACAGGTGCGGGACATAGCGCATTACCTGGGCGTCACGCCGGAGGCCTTGAGCCGGATCCGTAAGCGCTTGCGGGTTTGATGCAGATCAAGGGCGGAGAAGCCGCGACCCCGCGATTGATTCAGATCATTTGACGCGCAGACGAAGCCGGCGAAGCTGTGGGCTCTTCATCACCTCCCTGTGAATTTTGTGCAGGGCGGTGATGCCGGGCCCTTTTCTTTTCAGTCAGGCTTTCGCCATGCAAACCTCAGTTTCCAGTTCCAGTTCCAGTATCAATCGCACCCAGCTCAAGGCTTATTTGCTGGGCGGCGGCATAGGCTCGATGGCCGCCGCCGCCTTCATGATCCGCGACGCCCAGGTGCCGGGTGCCAACATCACCATCCTGGAGGCGCTGCCCTTGATGGGCGGCAGCCTGGATGGCGCCGGCGACGCCGCAAGCGGCTATTCGCTGCGCGGCGGCCGCATGCTGACCACGGATAACTACGAATGCACCTGGGATCTTTTCAAGACCATCCCCTCGCTAGAGCATGCCGGGCAAAGCGTGTTCGAGGAAACGCTGGCCTTCAATGAAAGGCACCAAGCTCATTCAATGGCGCGCCTGGTCAACCGCCAGCGCGCCAAGATGCCGGTGGAAGCTATGGGTTTCTCGATGAGCGACCGGCTTGAGCTGCTCAAGCTCAGCCAAGCCAGCGAGGAGGCGCTGGGCAGCTCGGCCATCACCGACTGGTTGTCGCCGGCCTTCTTTGAGACCGAGTTTTGGTTTATGTGGGCCACCACCTTCGCCTTCCAGCCCTGGCACAGCGCCGTTGAGTTCAAGCGTTATCTGCATCGCTTCATGTTGGAGTTCTCTCGCATTGAAACGCTGGGCGGTGTCAAGCGTACGGTGTACAACCAATATGACTCGCTGGTGCGGCCCTTGCAGGCTTGGTTGCAGGCGCAAGGCGTGCGCTTCATACCGGATTGCAAGGTCACCGATTTGATTCATACCGAGCAAGACGGCCAGTTTGTGGTCACTGCGATCGAGTGCCAGCGCGCCGGTGCGGCCGAGCGCATCGTTGTCAGGGAAGGGGATCTGGTGTTCTTCCAGAATGGTTCGATGACCGATGCGTCCAGCCTAGGCAGCATGCACAGCGCGCCGCCGGCCTTGAACAAGCACGACAGCGGCGGCTGGCAGCTCTGGGAAAAGCTGGCCCAGGGGCGGCCCGAGTTCGGTAACCCTGCCGCCTTCAACAGCAGCATTGCCGAGTCGATGTGGGCTTCGTTCACGGTGACGCTGAAGGACACGCGGTTCTTCGACAAGATGCAGGCTTTCAGCGGCAACGAGGCCGGCACCGGCGGACTGGTGACCTTCAAGGACTCCAACTGGTTGATGTCCATCGTGCTGGCGCACCAGCCGCATTTCGCCAATCAGCCGGCCGAGGTGCAGGTGTTTTGGGGCTATGCCTTGTTCCCCGACCGGATCGGCAACTTTGTGGCCAAACCGATGGCCGACTGCAGCGGCGAGGAGATCCTGCGAGAGCTCTGCGGCCATCTGCGCTTTGATCTGGATGCGGTGGCCCAGGCCAACTGCATCCCCTGCCGCATGCCCTACATCACCAGCATGTTCATGCCGCGGGCCCACAGCGATCGGCCCTTGCCGGTGCCCAAGAATTCGAAGAACCTGGCCTTCATCAGCCAGTTTGTCGAGATCGCTGACGACGTGGTGTTCACTGTCGAGTATTCCGTGCGTGCCGCTCAAATGGCGGTGTACGAGTTGGTGAACGTGGCCCGTCCGGTGCCGGCCATCATCCCGCATGACAAGTCGGTGAAGACGCAGTTCGAGGCCTTGGTGAAGGCCTTGAAATAGGGTCTGCGGCGGACCGCGCCGACGCAGGTGGCAAGGCCACACTAGGCCTTCATCGGCGCGGGCCGCCCCAGCAAGAATCCCTGTACCTCGTTGCAGCCGAGTTGATTCAGCTGAGCCAACTGGCCGCTGCGCTCGACGCCGGCTGCGCTGACTTGCAGGCCCAGCGCTTGCGCCATCGCGATGATGGAGCCGACCACCTGCTGGGCATGGGGGTCGGTGTCCAGCGCTTCAATCAGGCTGCGGTCGATCTTGAGCTTGTCAAACTGGCCGCGCCACAGATAGGACAGGCTGGCCGGGCCGGAGCCGAAGTCGTCCATCACGATGCCCGCGCCTAGGTGGCTCAGGCCCTCCAAGGTACGGGCCACGGCCTCGCGTTGGGGCAGCAGGATGGCCTCGTTGATTTCGAGGTTCAAGCGTAGCGCCGGCAGGCCGCTGGACTTGAGTGCTGCGGTCACGCTCTTGATCAGCTTGCCGTGCAAGAGCTGGCTCGCGGCCAGATTGACCGACACCGTCAGCGGGCTGGGCCAGCGCATCGCTTCGGCGCAGGCCTGCTGCAACACCCAGTCCCCCAAGGCTTCCATCAAGCCGGCGGCGTCGGCCGGTTCAATGAAGGCCAGCGGCAGCAGCGGGCCGAGCTGCGGGTGCTCCCAACGCAGCAGCGCTTCATAGCCGAGCAGGTGCTCGCCGCCATGGGCAAAGATGGGTTGGTAATCCAGGCTCATCTGCGAGCTGCCTATGGCTGCGCGCAGATCGCTCATCAACTCGCGCTGGCCTTTGAGCTTGTCATCGAGCTGCTCGTCATAGAGGCTCCAGCAGCCGCGTCCTTGGGTCTTGGCGCGGTACATGGCGAGGTCGGCTTTGTGCATCCAGTCTTCGCAATCGACCACCTCGGCGCTGTATTGGGCGATGCCTATGCTGGCGCCGACGCGCGCCGCCTTGCCGGCCAGCATGACCGGCTGGGTCAGCGCATCGATGATGCGCTGGGCCAGCACTTCCAGGTCTTGCGGGCTCGCAATTTGCTGCAGGATGACGGCGAATTCATCGCCCCCTAAGCGTGCCAGGTGATCACCCAGACGCAGCAGCTCGCGCAGGCGCTGGGCGGTGATGCGGATGACTTCGTCGCCATGCGCGTGTCCGAGGCTGTCGTTAACGGCCTTGAAATGATCGAGGTCGAGGTAGAGCACCGCCAGGCCCTGGCTGCCACGCCTCGCTTGGGCGAAGGCGATATTCAGCAGCTCATTGAAGCTGGCCCGGTTGAAGGCGCCGCTCAAGGAATCGTGGCGCGCCATGTACTGCACCTGCGCTTCGATGGCCCGGCGCTCCAGCAGGCGCATCCGCACATGCTCCAACGCAGCCAGCACGCTCTTGGGGTGCTGTGGCGAAACCGGGACCGGGCTGTCCAGGTCGCCCTTGGCGATGGATCTGGCGATGCGCCGGGCCAGGCCGGGGTCGCCGCCGAGTTGATGGTCGAGCAAGCGCACCAAGCCTATACCCGCAAGAGCTGTCAGCGCGGTCAGGCCGAGCAGGCCACCGACCAACCAGAGCTCGCCGGCCTTGAGTTCGTCACTGGCTGTTCGCTCGGCGCGGTCCTGGGCGGCCAGCAAGATGGGCTTGAAGGCCTCCATATCCTTGGCCAGGCGGCCATAAGCTATCAAGGTGGAGTCGTCCTGGGCATCAATCAGGCGCAGCGCCAGCAAGTCGTCGATATGGGTCTTCAACTGCGGCCACTTGAGCGCGGCTTCGGCACTCACCGGGTCACTCTGCGGCAAGGCAGCCAGATCGTCGGACACATGTGTCATGGTCCGGGCAAGCGCTTCACGTGCGCTCTTGGCACCTTGTGAGAGCAGCAGTTCGCCACTCAAGCGCAGCAGCCTTTGGCCGTCCAGCGTCAGATGATGGGCGGCGTTGGAGCGGGCCTGCGCCTCATCCATGCGCTCAAAAGCAGCGCGCGCCAGCAGCAGCATCACCAAGGCCAGCAAGGCCAGGCCGGCAGCGCCCCAAACCACCCGTTGGCGCAGCGTCAGACGCTTGGGGCGGGCTGCTGTCTCGTCCTTGCTGAGGGCGGGGCCCTTTGTGCTCAAGGTGTCCATCGCTGATTGGAGGTTGAGGTGCTTGGATTGATTTTGCCGAGGGGCTATTCCTCTTTCGGCAGACCGGCAGCTTCCCAGCCGGCCCAGCCGCTGCGCAGGTAATGCACATTCACATAGCCTCGGCGCTGCGCAAGCACGGCCGCTTTGTAGGACTTCCAGCCGGTCGGTCCATCGCTGTAGAAGAGTAGTGGCGTGCGCTTGTCAGGCGGCAGTTTTTCGAAGTCGAAACTGTCGACTGCCGCATCAAAATTCTCGGCAAACTCGCTTTTCTCTTTGTAGGCTAGCAAGCGCGCGCCTGGAATATGACCCTTGGCGTAGCTCAAGGGGCTGCGGGTATCGATGCAAATGGCCTTGCCCCCACTCATCAGCGCATGCGCCTCTTGCGGGCTGATCACCTTGCCGCCAGCCAAGCGGGTCGGCGTCTGGGGTTTGTCTTGCGCTCGGGCCGGCAAACTGGTGACCAAGGAAGCGGTCAACACTTGGATCATCAAGCCCACGAAAAGTCTGCGATCTTGCATCGGGAACTCCGGCAATGGAACATAGTCAGCGCCCAAGCGCTGACCAAGCCCGGGCCAATATTGCAGCAATATCGGCTTGCGCGTGGCCGGCTTGAGACGAAATAGCGACTCTATCCTTGCGCTGCAGCCTTGTGGGGCTAGGGATGGTGGCTTGGGAATCAGGCCAGCGCGACTCGGTCGCGGCCCAAAGCCTTGGCTTGATAAAGAGCCCGGTCGGCGCGCTGGAAGATGGCGTCACCGTCGTCGCCCGGCTGCCAGACGGCGACTCCAAAGCTGGCGCTGATGGCCGGCTTTGAGGGCTCGGCCGCCGAGCCTACTTGCTGCCTGAGGCGCTCGGCCAGAACCAAGGCGCTGTCTGCGCGGGTATCGGGCAGCAAGGCAATGAACTCTTCGCCGCCGTAGCGAAAGGCCTGATCCTGGGAACGCAGGCCGCCGCGAAGCCGTGTGGCGAAGGTTGCGAGCACTTGGTCGCCGGTGTGATGGCCGAAGCGATCATTGATGCTTTTGAAGAAGTCCAAGTCGATCATCAGCAGCGCGAAGGGCTGTTCTTGTCGCTGTGCTGCACCCAAGGCCGCATCCATCGCTTCATCCAGCGCGCGGCGGTTTGGCAATCCGGTCAGGCCATCGGTCAGCGCTTGCATGCGTACCTCGGCCTCGGCGCGCATCTTGCACATTTGCAAGAAGCCGAGGTTGGTGGCGATGATGTAGATGAAGCCGAACAGGTAAATCGGTTGATTCCATGCCTCGGGGATGCTGAACTGCCCCACATTGATTGCGTCGAGCAGCAACACACCGGCGCGTACGGGCAGCAGCAGAGCCATGGCAAAGTAGAGCAGGGCCACGATGCGCTGCACCCGACGCAACTCCGGCCTGGGGCTTCGCCACAGCGCCAGCGCATTCAGCCACTCCAGGCCGGCGTAAACAAAGCCGTTGAAGATGGTTGGTATGAGTCGATGTTCGCTGGGTGTCAAGCCGCTGGCAACGGTTGCAGCGGCCGTCACCAGGACGAACATCAAGGCCAGTCTTCGAATGGCGATGGGCAGGCCGAGGAACTGCCGAATGGCGGTAAAAAACAAGGCCACGCTGAGGGCACCCAGCGCATTGCCGAGCAAGGTCGACAGCGGCATCGGCCACCAGCTTAAATTGGCCAGCAGCAGGTAGGCCAGGGCCTGGCAGCCCACGGCCCACATCCAAGTCTTCAGCCCATTGCCTTCATCGGCCGGGCTGCGGGCGACCCAGAGCATGGCGGCAATGGCCGCCATGGCACAGGTCTGGGCGAGAAACAGGGTTCGGATGTCCAAGTGGCTAGCGGCGATGTTCAACAACTGGGTTTGTCATGGGCGGCAGCCAATGTAGCGGCAAACGCTTGCTTGCCTAGCTGGAGTCTTGCCTGTGTGCTTGGCTTTGGTCCAGCTTTTCACGCTTGGCCTCGCGCAATTGCGCTTGCGCGCGTTGTACATCGCCGCTGAGGCGGCTGGCCAGCAGGTCGATCAGGTGAAAACCAAAGGCATGGTCTTGGTAATAGAGCTGCCGGACGGTGCTGTCATGAATCCGCAGCACGGTGCAAGGCGTGACGCAGCGCACGGTGCTGGTACGAATGCGGTCGGGGGAGAAAAGTGCAATTTCGCCAAAAATGCGGCCGGGCTCCAAGACCTTGCCCAACTCGACCAGTTCCATCTCTCCTTCCACCAATAAAAACAGATGCTCGGCCAAGTCGCCCTTGCTGAACAGGGTTTGGCCGGCCTTGAGCTTTTTGGCCTTCATATAGGGCTTGAGCCACAGCCCGGCCTGACGGGCGTCGGCCTCCGCGCGGTGGACCCGGCGGGTCAGCTTGCTGACTTCAATCGCGCGGTAAAGGTTGACCGGCAGCAGCACGGCTGCGATGGAAAAAGTGATCGGCGACGGATGCAAGGCGCCATAAATCATCAAGCCGACATTGCTGCCGGCAGCCAACCAGCGCAGCGGCATCATGGTTCGGGCCAGCGCGCCGGCCATCACCAGGGCGACGGCGATGGCCGCCGCCAAATGCGCGAGTGTTTGTTGTGGCGAAGCCAAGACGTCCCCGAGCCATGCTTGGGCAAACTCAGTCAGCTGTGAAATCGACTCGTTCAAGATGGCGCTCGCTACCCAGGCTGTTACTGTGACCTAGTGCCCAAATTGTGCACTGCAAGATGTCCCAAGGCTATCCAAGGCGGGCGCAACCGTGTCGCGTTGCTTTGTGTTGTTTATAATCCCACCCGACATCGTTCCAACGGTGTCACCGCCGATTTACCAACTACTTGCGGGCGGGCTATCAAATACGGCTAAAGCGTTGCGGCTCCGAGATGCCCTGGGCCGGCAAACGCCGGTGTCAGGGCACTCGGAGTTATCATTTTTATCATGCAAGGTCTTGCTTCTTTTGATCGTTGGCTGACCCGCCGGGCCGCCTCACTCGCCGCTTCAGAGTCAGTGCAGCACTCCAACCCTAAGTCGACCCAGCCCGCCGCATTGCCGGCCCAGGTTGCATCGGCCTCGCGTCATCTCATCAGCCCTTGGGGCGAAGCCCTCGCGCAGATGCCCAGGCGTGCTTCGGCGGCCCGCATCGTGCGCGCGGCCTATGGCGTGCGCAGCGGTGATTGGCTGGGCTTGCTGGCCGATGAGGCCCAGGCTTGCGGCACCCAGCATGCCTGGCGTTTGGCCCTGTGGCGAGCGTCTGCATCCAGCGAAGCCCAGGCCGCGCCGCAGTGGCTGAGTCCGGTGGTCTTGGCCCGGCCCGGCCAGAGTCCAAACGCCTTGCGCGATGCTGTTTTGGAGCAGGCGCTGCAAGCCTTGTGGCAGCAGGGCTGGCGGCTGCAAGAAGCTTTCTCGCCGGACCTGCACTGAGCGCGGTATGAGCCCTCAAGCGAGCAGCCATCCGCCCCTGACCCAGGAGGAGATGCGCGCGCTGTTGGCGGTGACGCGCGCGCTCGCCGCGCCATTTGATTTGCCGACCATGCTGCAAACGGTGGCAGCCGCGGCGCGCCAAGTGCTGCACGCCCAGCGCAGCTCTATCTGGCTGCTGGACAGCGAGGCGGAGGAGTTGGTGCTCGAAGTTTCAAAGGACGTGTCCCAGGTGCGCCTGCCCGTGGGCGCGGGGCTGGTCGGTGCTTGTGCGCGCGACCGCTGTTTGATCAATGTCCCCGACTGCTACGCCGACCCGCGCTTCAATCCCGAGGTCGACAAGCGTTCGGGATTCCACACCCACTGCAGTTTGACGCTGCCCCTGATTGACCATGCCGGGCAATTGGTGGGGGTGATGCAGGTACTGAACCGCATGGACGGCGTGTTTGAGGCCGAAGACGAGGGCTTGGCGCAGGCCCTGGCGGCCCAATGTGCGATGGCCTTGAGCCGGGTGCGCATGACGGCAGCGATGCTGGAAGGCGAGCGCATGCGTCAGGAGTTGGAACTGGCCCGTGCGGTGCAGCTGTCGACGCTGCCGGCGGTGCTGCCGCAGATTCCCGCTTACGACATGCATGGCACTTTTTTGCCGGCCTCCTTGACCGGCGGCGATACCTATGACATTGCCTTGATCGAGCAAGGCCTGCTCTTGGTCCTGGGCGATGCCACCGGGCACGGCATCGCGCCGGCCTTGTCGGTGACGCAGATGCATGCCATGTTGCGCATGGCCTTCTCTTTTGGGGCGGACCTGGAGACGGCGTTTCGCAAGGTCAATGATCAATTGGCCGCCACCTTGGCGGACAGCCGCTTTGTCACCGCCTTTATCGGCCTGCTGGACACGGACAAACATTGTTTGCGTTTCCTGAGTGGCGGGCAGGGCCCTATTCTTCATTTTCAGGCGGCCACAGGGGCTTGCGTCAGCTACAAAGCCACCAGCTTCCCAATGGGTGCGATGCCGATCACGAACTTGCGCCCGCCGGTGCAGATCGAATTTGCGCCGGGCGATATCTTGTGCCTGCTGACCGACGGTATTTACGAATACGAGGCGCCTGATGCAGAGCAGTTCGGGCGCGGGCGGGTCGAGCGATTGCTGGCGCAGCATTGCGACGCATCGGCAGAACATCTGTCGGCGCTGATCTTGGCCGCGGTGAGGGAGTTTGCTCGCGGCGCGCCGCAAGAAGACGACATCACAATGCTGCTCTTGAAACGCGCCGCAGCGCCTCGTCACTGATTTGTCATGTGTTTGAGCTAGGCTCGCTGGCAAGCGGCCAACCGGGCGTGTGCAAGCTGCTCAGGCCCAAGGCCTGGGCCGAGCTAACAAGGAATGAGCATGGAACTTGAAGTTACTGAAATTGACGCGGCGACGCATTGTGTGCGCTTGCAAGGCCGGCTGGACGCTGCGGGTGCTGATCAAATCGGCGTTCGATTCACCGCCTCGACGGCCGCTGCCGGCCAACATGCCTTGGTGGATTTGGCCGGCGTGCCCTTCATCGCTTCGATGGGCATTCGCCTCTTGATCTCCAGCGCCCGCGCTCTGCATGCCAAGGGTGGCAAGATGGTCTTGTTCGGGGCCCAGGAACTGGTGCAAGACGTGTTGGAGCAAGCGGCGGTGGATCAGATCATTCCCTTGGTGGCGACCCAGCAGCAAGCGGTTGACTCTTTGCTGGCTTGAGTTGCTCTGCTCAAATGTTGAGCCTGTCTCTGCCGAACAAGCTGGAGTCTCTTGAGACTGCCCGGTCGGCCTTGCTGGCCTATCTGGCCCCGCAGGCGCTGAATGCCAAGGTCTTGTTCAACCTGGAACTGGTGCTGGAGGAGAGTCTGATGAACGCGTCCTTACACGCGTTCAAGGACGCCGGCCTGCATCTGATCGAGTTCAGCGCCTGGTGTGATGACGAGGCGGTCTACCTTCGGTTTGAAGACGAGGGCCTGGCTTTTGATCCCACCCAGGCCGCCGAGCCCGTCTTGCCCCAGTCGATTGCCGAGGCTGCGCCCGGCGGTTTGGGGCTGATGCTGGTTCGCAAGCGGGCTTTATCGGTGAGCTATTCGCGGACCGAGGGACGCAATCGCTTGACGATAGCGCTGGCCCGGCGCTGAGCGCCGCGTCATTGCGCGGCTCACTGCGCAGCTCATTGCGCAGTTATAGCAAGCTGGTGATTTTCACCGAAGAGCCCAGGCTTTCGACCTGCACATTGTCGGCCAGGCTGCGCGCCAGCTTGATCATGTGTTCGTTATTGGCCAAGACCTCGGCGACGAAGCCCCGCACGCCACGCGCCTTGGCATGTTCACTCATGCGTTGCTGAAGCAGGGCACCCAGGCCTTGGCCTTGCCAGTCGGGGTGAACCATGAAGGCGGTCTCGGCCAAATTGGTGCCGGGGTCGACCATATACATCGCGTGCGCAATGATCTTGGGGTTCTCGCGTGTGCCGACGCAAGCCACCAGGCCGACCTCGGTTTGTGAATTCAGATTGCACAGGCGTTGCACATCGCGGTTGGACAGCCCACGCAGACGGCGGAAAAACCGCGTGTAAATGTCATGTTCGGGCAGTTGATGGAAGAGGCTACGAATGCCTTCGCCGTCGCTGGGGCAGGCCGGACGCAGCAAGACCGGGCGCTTGTCCTTGAGCTGCAGCTGACGCTCTTCTTCGACGGCATAGGCCTGCAAATTACGCAAGCTCTGCTCGCCCGACACATAGCCCAGCGCCTGGGCTTGTTCGAACAGCCCCGGGCGCGCGCTCGGGTGAGCAATCTGAATCATCGCCACCGCCCGCTCGCGGATCGACTTGCCGAACAGATAGGCGATGCCGTATTCGGTGATCACGTAATGCACGTCGCTGCGCGGTATGGCCACTCCTTCGCCGGCCAGCAGGGCGGGGCGGATGCGGGAGCTGAGGCCGTCTTCCTCGGTTGAGGCCAGGCAAATGATGGCCTTGCCGCCGGGCGAGCGCGATGCACCTTGCAAGAACTCGGCCTGAGCGGCCACGCCGCTGTAGAAGTCGCCCTGATATTGGTCGACGCAGACTTGGCCCGTCAGGTCCACGGCAAAGGCCTGCGTCACCGACACCAGCTTGTGCTGCGAGCCCAGCGTCCAGGCATCGCAGACGGCCTCGATGGGCTGGAAAGAAAACATCGGGTTGCGATCGATCAGATCGTAGAGCCGACGCGTGCCCATCGCAAAGCTGCTGACGATCTTGCCGCGCTGATTGCTTTTGCGCTGGCCGGTCAGAATGCCGCGCTCCAGCAGCGGGATGATGGCGTCGGTGATGACGTCGGAATGGATGCCCAGGTCTTGGCGGTCGGTCAAATACTTGAGTGCTTCGTTGCTGAAGCGACCCATACCGATCTGCAGCGTCGAGCCGTCATCGATGATGCTGCTGATGTAACGCGCTATCTTCTCGACCACCTCGGTCTGCTGGGCTGGGTGGGTGTACTCGATCACCGGCGTGTCCACCGGGACCAGCCAATCGATCTCGCCCACATGCAGGGTCGAGTCGCCCATGCTGCGCGGCATATGCGGGTTCACCTCGGCAATCACCAAACGGGCCTTGGCCACGGCGGCCGGGGCGATGTCGACCGAGACCCCCAAGGACACATAGCCGAATTCATCGGGCATGGAGACCTGGATCAGCGCCACGTCGAGCGGAATACGCCCGATCGCGATCAGCTGCGGCACGCGCGCGATCGAGATCGGTACATAGTCGGCCAGGCCCAGCTTGACCGCGCTGCGCAAATCTTGGCCGACGAAGAAGCAGCGGTGCTGATACTTGGTTTGCGGCTGGCCATTGGCGCCTTGTTGCACGGCTTGGTCGGTCAGAAAGTGCAGCAGCTCGACATCTTGCGGGGCCGGCGAGAGCGCTTCCAGCGCGGCCACCAACGCGCGCGGCGTTGCGCAAGCCGTGCCCACAAAAACATGGTCACCGGGCTTGATTTGAGCGACAGCCATTGGTGCGCTGCAGATCTTCTCGGCACACAAGGCCAGGCGCGGATCCACGGCCGGCCCACTGCCATCATCATCAGGCTTGGCCTCGGCGCTCGCAAAGCGGCCCTTCCAGGCCTGCGTCAAGCGGTTCAACAGGCCGGCGGCGCCGTTGTTTGGGGATGCGGATTCAAGCGGCTTGTTCATGGGCACCAACTCCGGCTTCAAGCTATTTTTTAGGTATTTGGGCGTCCAGCACTTCGCAGGCATGTTGGTAGCCAAGCTGGACCAATTCGTCGAAGCGACTCCACTGCAACATGCCGATGCGCTGCAAGGGCGGGTTGAAATAGAGATCGATCAACTTACGCACCTCGCGCTGCCTGGAGGTGCTGTAGAGCACGGTGACGTTCATCAGCAGCGCCGACAGCGCGGGCAGTTTGTAGCGGCGCTTGGAACGCGGGCGCAGGCTGTCGCGCAAGAGGGCCAGGCTGCCGGGCACTTCGTCGAATTCAAAGCGGCGCGGTTTGTTGGAGCCCAGGTCCACGCCAATGACCCGGCCTATGCCCCAGCGGCCGCGCATTACGTCGGCGGGTAAGTTGTTGAAGGTGCCGCCGTCGCAAAGCAGGTCGCCGCCCAGCACGACGGGCGGCAGCGCGCCGGGAATCGCCACGCTGGCCAGCAAGGACTTCAGCAGCGAGCCCTGAGCCAGCAGCTGCTCGCGCGCTTGCGAGTAGTTGGTCGCGATGCAAAAGAAGTTCTTCCACAAGTCTTCGATTTGCGCGTCGTGACCGGTCAGCTCGGTGATCGAGCCGGCCACCACGCGGCGCAGGCGCCGCCCGCGGATCAAGGAGATCATCGGCAACCAATTGAAGTCGCCGGTTGGATTGGTGGCAAAGGCCTTTTGAGCGGCGAGCGTGACCGCGTCGATGGAACGGTCAGTGCCGACCAAGGCTGCCATCACCGCGCCGATGCTGGTGCCGCCCACCAGGTCGATCTCGATGCCGCGTTCGGTCAGCGCGCGGTAGATGCCGATATGGGCCAGACCGCGCGCGCCGCCGCCGGCCAGCACCAGGCCAACGCCGTTGCGACTGACCAAGCGCGCCAAGCGTGTCAAATCGCGCGGCAGCTGTGGGCGAATATGCACATGGCCGGCCAACGGCCTTCGAGCCAGCCAAGCCTGCGTGCCCTGCGGAGACAGGCGATCCTGGGGGTGCAGCAAGACCAAGATCTCGGTCGCATCGGTGCGCGGCGGGCGGCTGATCAAGCATTGGGTTTCGATGAGGTGCAGCTGCGCGGGCTGATCGGCATCGGCCAGCAGCAGCAATTCATCGCTATGCCTGCAGCAACGCTCGGTCCAGGGTGTGGGGCCGTCGTCGCCGATCAGGATGACGAAATCATGGTCGGATTCGATGTGGTCCAGATGGACCGCGATGCGGCGAGTGGCCTCGGTGTCGGCGCGCGGGCGCTCACAGATGGCGGGGTCGCCCAAGGTGAGTCCTATGCTCGCAGCGGACACCATGGCGACGCGCCCGAAGCCGCCGAGCTGCTGGGCGAGCTGAGCGGCAAAACTGGCGTGATCAAGGCCAGCGCTGACGGGCAGTACGCCAATCGTGACCGGCTTATCGGGCAGCGAGCGCGTACCTTCGGTCTTCAGCCTGACGATGATTTGCCGCGTTAGTGCGATCGAAACCTGCCCGCTGATCGCCAGCAATTGTTTGAAGCGCTCCTTGCCCAGTCGCACCAGCACCGAGTCGCGGATGGCCACCAAGGTGGCGGAACGAGGCTCGTCGGTGAACAGACTCATCTCGCCGACGATCTGGCCACGGCCGATCTCGCGCACCGCTCGGGTCTCACCAAATTCATTGCTGATATAGGTGCGCAGACGCCCGCTGAGCAGCAGATACATGGCGTCGCCGGCGTCACCTTGATTCATCAAGGCCTGGCCGGCGGATACTTCCACCCATTCCAGGTGTTGCAGCAGCAACTCAATGGCTTGCGGTTCGATCTCGCCCAGCAATGCGGCCAAGTGCTGGCGCAGTAGTGCTTCTAGGTGTTGTGGGTGTGCGGCAGAGGCTTCGGGCATGGCAAGCGCGGATAGGAAAATGCAGGTCTAAGGCTAAGGGTCGAACGTAACAGGAAAGCCACGTCGATGGCGGCGCTGGGTTTGCTGGTTTTCCCTGGGTCGTGGGTGCTTGCACCAGCTTGGGAGCATGTTGCCGCGCCAAAACGGGCTCAGCGTGTGCTGCTGCGCTTGACTATCCGGATCTTGTTGCTTGTTTCGCAAAGCCAGGCGACGGAGATGTCGGTGTCGCAGAAGTCTTGCTCTCCGATCGCGGTGCCCGGCGCGGCGACCGATTTAGTGTCGCTCCTTGCCGCTTTGCCTTGGCTCAAGGGCAGACCAATATGGACATGGCGGCCCTCCAGCAATGCGGCAATGCGTTTCAACATGGTGTTCATCTCAGACCCTCTTCGCCATGCGTCTGTTCGGTGACGCTTAGGCGCACTATCGCGGCAAGAGCTGAGCAGGGTTCTGAAAATTCTGTGAAACAAGGGTGGCCGGTGGGGCGCCCTTACAAACTCCTAGGACGGCTGTGCCTGGATACGGTAGCCATGCCCCGCCACGGTGCGTATCAGTTCACGACCCAGGGCGCGGCGCAGCGTGGCGATCTGGACCGAGATATTGTTCTCTTCCACGACCAAGCCGGGCCAGACCCGGTCCAGCATTTCACCCTTGGTGACCAAACCACCTGGCCGCTCCAGCAGCAGTTGCAGCAAGTCCAAGGCGCGCGCACCAAGAGCGACTTCGACGCCTTTGTCCAGCAGCCGGCGCTCGCGCAACTGCAGCTCAAAGCGGGAGGTGTCGTCAGCCGGCCCGAAACGCCATGCCGCCGCGACGGCCTTGCCGGGGCTGCGGCTGTGGCGGTTGATGCGTTCGGCTAGCTTGGCCGCGTCGCGGGCCAGACCGCGCTGAAACTCCAGATGAAAGCGCGCCGGCCGGCAGGCCAGCCAGGCCCGCACGACGCGCGATGGTGCCGCCGCCTTGGCATGCAGGAGCAGCAGGGTTTCATGGGCGCCACTGGAGGCGGGGCGGCGCAGCATCAAGGCATGCTCATTCGGATGCAGCGTGGGGACCTGCGCGGTGTCGCCGACCAGCAACAGTTCATCGCAATGGCGTGCGCAAGTCTCACTCCAGCGGCTCGGGTGCGCGTCGGCCAGCAGCAGCACATAGTCATGGCTGGCCTCGATTTCTTCTAACTCGGCATCCGTGAGCGCCGTCGCTATCGTGGCGACACGGGCGCCGGGGCGCAGCTGTTCGGCCAAGGCCGCGGCCAGCGCGCTCAAGTCCAAGTCGGCGCTGATCGGCAGCAAGGCAATGGTGGCCGAGAGCTGATGCGGTGCGCTTGAGTTCTCGGTGCGCAGGCGCTGAATGATTTGCCGCGTCAGCAGCAGCGAGGCATGCTTGTTGCTGGCCAGAAAATGCTCGAATTCAGCCTGGCCCAAACGCACCAGCACCGAGTCGCGGGCGGCCACCAAGGTCGCCGAGCGTGGCTCCTTGGTGTAGAGACTGATCTCGCCGACCACTTGGCCACGGGTGATTTCGCGCACCATCCGTTGTTCGCCACTGCCTGGCCTGTCGCCGCTGCTGTCGGCCATATAGGTGCGCAGTCGGCCGCGCAACAACAAATACATGGCGTCACCGGGCTCACCTTGGCGCAGCAAGGTTTGTCCGGCCGGCAATTCCACCCATTGCAGTGATTGGCGCAGCAAGGCCAGTGTGGGCGGGTCAACCTCGCCGAGCAAGTTGGGCAAATGCTGCATCAAGAGGCCATCCAATGGATGCTTGGGTGGCTCGCGACGCTCGGGAATCAGGTGCATGGCTGGGCAGAAATGGGTGCGCAGGCGGCAACATAACATGAGTCTTTGACTTTGCTGAACCGGCCAAGCCGGCGGCTCCGCTACAGTGCTCGCATGAATGGTCCGCCCAAGATCTCGCTCAGCATCCGCCGCATCGGCATCGATACATGGCGTGAAAACGTCGCCTATCTGCACCGCGATTGCCCGGTGGTGCGAGCGGCCGGCTTTCAGGCACTGTCCAAGGTCGAGATTCACGCCAATGGCCAGGTGATCTTGGCGGTCTTGAATGTGGTGGATGACGCGCAAATCGTCAGCGCCTGCGAGCTTGGCGTTAGCGAGGAAGCGTTTGCGCGACTGGGCGTGGCGCAGGGCCACGCAGCCAGCATCGCACATGCCGAGCCGCCGGCTTCGATTGCCGCGTTGCGCCGCAAGATTGGTGGCGAGCGGCTGAGCAAAGATGACTTGTTCGCCATCATTCGTGACGTGGCGCAGGCGCGTTACTCAAAAATTGAGTTGGCCGCTTTTGTGGTCGCGACCAATCAGTACGAGTTGGACCGCGAGGAAGTCTTGCACCTGACCGAAGCGATGATCGCGGTGGGGCGCAAGCTCGACTGGAAACTGCAAGTGGGCGCCGGCCCGGTGGTCGACAAGCATTGCATAGGCGGCATCCCCGGCAACCGAACCTCGATGCTGGTGGTGCCCATCGTCAGCGCGCATGGCATGTTATGTGCCAAGACCAGCTCGCGCGCGATCACTTCGCCTTCGGGTACCGCCGACACCATGGAGATGCTGGCCACGGTGGAGCTGAGTTTCGAGCGCATGGTGGAGGTGGTCAAGGCGACGCGGGCCTGCCTGGCCTGGGGCGGTACGGCCGATTTGTCGCCTGCCGATGACATCTTGATTTCGGTCGAGCGGCCGCTGGCGATTGACTCTCCCGGCCAAATGGTGGCGTCGATCTTGTCCAAGAAAATTGCCGCCGGCTCCACCCATTTGGTCTTGGATATTCCGGTCGGCCCGAGCGCCAAGGTGCGCTCCATGGTCGAGGCGCAGCGGCTTAAAAAGCTGTTTGAATATGTGGCCGGTCATCTGCGTCTGCAGCTCGATGTGGTGCTCAGCGATGGCAGACAGCCGATCGGGCGCGGCATCGGGCCGGTGCTGGAGGCGCGCGACGTGATGCAGGTCTTGCAGGGCGCGCCAGATGCGCCGCAGGACTTGCGCCAAAAAGCGCTGCGTCTGGCCGGCCGCATGATCGAATTCGACCCCGATGTGCGTGGCGGCGAAGGCTACAACATCGCCCGCGACATTCTTGATTCTGGCCGCGCCTTGGCGCAGATGAATGCCATCATCGACGCTCAAGGGCGCCGCGCGGAAATGCCGGCGGTGGGCGCCTTGACCGCCGAGCTGCGGGCCAGCAGTGACGGGGTTGTGGTGGCGATTGATAACTTGCGCATTGCACGCATCGCGGGCCTGGCTGGCGCGCCCCAAGTGCCGGGCGCAGGCCTGCAACTGGTGAAGAAATTGGGCGATCCGGTCCGTGCCGGTGAGCTGCTTTACCGTATTCATGCGCAGTACGAGGCCGATCTTCGCTTCGCGCAGGCGCATGCCGAACAGGATTCGGCCTACCGCCTGGGTTCGGATGACCAATTGCCGCATGAATTTGCCCGCGGCACGATGTTCTCTCTTTGAAAAGACCTGTTTATGACTTCGAATGCAATGCTGTTGGCCTTTGATGATGAGCGCCTGCTGGCGCTGGAGTTGGCCGAGGCCTTAGGTATGCCGCTGAGTTTCATCAGCCGACACCGTTTTCCAGACGGCGAGATGCGCTTGGTGCTGCCAAAGCCGCTGCCTGCAACCGTGCTGGTGCTGCGCGGCCTGCAGCAGCCGAATGACAAGTTAGTTGAGCTGATGATTGCGGCGCCGACCGCGCGCGAGTTGGGGGCAAAGCGCTTGGATCTGCTCTCGCCCTACCTGGCTTATATGCGCCAAGACATGGAATTTACGCCCGGCGAGGCGGTCAGCCAGCGTCACATCGCCAGGCTCTTGGCCCATCACTTCGACCATGTGCTGACCATTGACCCGCATCTGCACCGCATCAACAGCCTTGACGAGGTGATGCCCGGCGGCTGCGGCGTGACGCTGTCGGCAGCGCGCTTGCTGGGCCAATGGGTGGCGGCAAAGGTGCCGGGAGCTTTGTTGATCGGGCCGGATGAAGAGTCCGCGCAATGGGTCAGTGAAGCGGCCGGCGCGGGCGGCTTGCAGCATGCGATCGGCAACAAGGTTCGCTTGGGCGACCATCAGGTGAGCTTGGTCTTGCCCGATGTTGATGTCAGCGACCGCGCGGTGGTCTTGCTCGACGATATGGCCTCAACCGGCCGCACCTTGATAGGCTCGGCCCAGCAGTTGCTGCTGCGAGGCGCCAGCTCGGTCGATGTCGCTGTGACCCATGCCTTGTTCAATGGCGATGCGCTGAGCCATCTGAAAGAGGCTGGCGTGCGCCATGTCTGGAGCAGCAATTCCGTTGCCCATGCGAGCAATGCGGTCTCGGTGGCCGGCTTGTTGGCCGAGGGTTGGCGTAGTTTGAACTAACGCCGGCGGCAAAACGCAGCGACTCCGCTGCGTTTTGTTGCGCTTTGCCGCCCGGGACTCAGGCCTTGCCCTGGCTGGCCACGGCTGCGGCCGCCTTGGCAGCAGCTTCGGCGTCGCCGAGGTAGTAGCTCTTGATCGGCTTCAGATCAGCGTCCAGCTCATAGACCAGCGGGATGCCGTTGGGAATGTTGACGCCGACGATATCGTTGTCGCCGATATTGTCCAGATACTTGACCAGGGCGCGAATGCTGTTGCCGTGCGCAGCGATCACGACGCGCTTGCCCAGCTTGATCGCCGGTGCCACCGCATCGTTCCAAAACGGCATCACGCGCTCGACGGTGTCTTTCAGACATTCGGTCAGTGGGATGTCGAGCGGGTTCATCTTGGCGTAGCGGATATCGCTGCGCTCGCTGCGCACATCGGTTGGCTCCATGGCAGGAGGGGGCGTGTCGTATGAACGGCGCCACACCAGCAACTGCTCGTCGCCGTATTGCTTGGCGATGTCGGCTTTATTCAAGCCTTGCAGGGACCCATAGTGGCGCTCATTCAGGCGCCAACTGTGGACAACCGGCAACCATGTGCGATCCATTTGATCCAAACAGTGCCAAAGAGTCCAAACTGCACGCTTGAGCATCGAGGTGTAGGTGATGTCGAAGTCCAGCCCAGCTTCCTTGAGCAGGCGGCCGGCTTGTTTGGCCTGCTCCACGCCGGTGGGGGTCAGGTCTACATCGGTCCAGCCGGTGAAACGATTTTCGAGGTTCCAGGTCGATTCGCCATGGCGAATGAGCACGAGTTTGTACATGGAATGTGATCTTCAGAGTGGCCGCCCATTTGGGCTGCTGCGGATTCTATCGGTGTGCGCAGCACGGCTTTTCGAGTGATTGAATCGAAAGAAACGTTACATAGTTGTTACGTTTGGCCGATAAGCTGATCAATGTCGTTGGTGGCCGGTGCATGCTCGGCATGTTGCGGTCTGGATGTTCAATAAGAAGGAGACTTTATGAAGAGACTGACTGTTGGGCGCTTATCGCCCGTGGTGCTGGCGCTGGCCGGCTTTGTAGGCCATTCCCAAGCGCAAGCTCAAGAACCTGCGGCTGCCGATTCGATTTTCTCGCTGTCCGGCTTCGGCACGGTCGGCGCTGTCGGCACCGACACCAGCGAGGCTCGCTATGTGGTGTCAGGTCAACCGCGCGGGGCGACCACGGCCTGGAGCGGTGACGTGGACACCAAGCTCGGTGTGCAGGTCAATGCCAAGCTGAACAAAATGTTCTCGGCGACGATGCAAGTCCTGTCCAAACAGAATGGCGACGGCAGCTACAAGCCCGAACTGGAATGGGCCTTCGCCAAGGCGCAGTTCAGCCCTTCGGTGGCGGTTCGTTTGGGGCGCATGGGCGCACCATTCTTTGCCGTATCTGACTTCCGTGATGTGGGTTATGCCAATACTTGGCTGCGTCCGCCCCAAGATGTGTACGGGCAGGTGCCGGTAAGCCACTTTGATGGCGGCGATGTCAGCTATCAAACCAATATTGGTTCCGCCACGCTGAATTTGCAGGCCTATGCCGGCAAATCCAAAGCCGTCTTCGAAGGTGTTGACGTCACGATGGACAGCATGCTGGGCTTCAACGCGTCGCTGGAGCTGGATGGCGGCATCACCTTGCGGGCCGGCTATGTGGACAGCAAATTGACGGTTGACAGCGCTTCGCTGAAGCAACTGGTGGGCATCTTGCGCAAGGTGCCGGTGCCCGGCGCTGCGGCGGCTGGCAACCAGATGGATGCGACCGACAAAAAGGCCACGTTCACCGGCTTCGGCGTCACGCTGGACCGCGACAACTGGCTGGTCATGGCTGAATACACGATGCGTCGCACCGAGTCCTACGTGCCCGACACCGATGGCTGGTATGCCACGCTGGGCTATCGCCTGGGCAAGTTCACCCCTTACGTGACGATCTCGGATCTGAGCCAAAAGTCCAGCAATGTCGACAACACCATCCCAGCAGGCGTGCCCATTCCTGGTTTGACCAAGGACTTGAGGGCGCTGGTGGATGGCACCTTGCGCTCGCAGAGCAATCAGCAAAAAACCAATGCGATCGGCGTGCGCTGGGATGCTTACCGCAATGTCGCGGTAAAGGGCCAGTACGAGCAAATCAAGGCGGACGGGCCGGGCCTGTTTTCCTCTCCATCGCAGGCCTTTATAGCCGGCAGGAACACGGTCAATGTCTACAGCGTCGCTGTGGACTTCGTGTTCTGAGCGGGAGGATGACATGAAAAGCAACTATCAATATTTCAGCGGCTTGGCTCTTGTTTCGGCGCTGTGCCTATCCGGCATGGCTCAAGCGCAAGTGGCCGTGATCGTCAACTCCAAAAGCCTCACGGCGACGATGACGGCCGATCAGGTCAGCGCGATTTTCTTGGGGAAGAGCAATACCTTGCCCAGCGGCGCAGCGGCCATGGCGGCCGATTTGCCTGAATCGGCGGCGGCGCGCGAACAGTTCTACAGCAAGGTGACCGGCAAGCAGGCGGCGCAGGTCAAGGCGGCTTGGTCGCGACTGGTGTTTTCCGGCAAGGCCACTCCGCCCAAGGAGCTGGCCACGGCTGCCGATGTGAAAAAGTTTGTCGCGGCGAATGCGGATGCGATCGGATACATCGAAAAGTCAGCAGTGGACGGCAGCGTTAAGGTGGTCTTGAGCGTAGACTGATTGTTGATCTCAGGCCCAGGCGTGCCGACCCGGGTTGGCACGCCGCCATTGGAGAAGCGAATGAATGTGAGAACAAGAATCTGGCTCCTGCCAGTGTTTGCGGCCTTGATTTTTGCGGTCGGCATCGCGGTCGTGTGGGCCTTCTCGGCGCGCACTTCCTCGGCCATCAGTGCGGTCGAGCAGGTGCACTACCCCTTTGTGGATGCGACCTCTCAGCTCGGCGCCCAAATGGATGCCCTGGGCGCGACGATTCAGAGCGCGGTGGCCGAGGGTGAGAAAAAGCGCTTGGACGAGGCCAATGAGCGCGCCGCGACGATTCGCAAATTGCTCGATGCGATTGCCAAGATTGACGGCAAGGCCGACACGGCGGGCAAGCTCAAGGCCTCGTTTGAGGCCTACTTTGCCGCCTCCGTTGACACCGCCCAGTTGTTCTTGGGCATCAAGCAAGGCGATCAAGCCGGCGCCATCCCGAAGATGCAGGCCGCGCTGAAAGTCTTCGAGGCCGACGTGGCCAAGGCCAGGCGCGAAGCCAGCGATGGTTTTGACAATGGCTTGAAGACCGCCGATGCGGGCGTGTCGTCCAGCTTGGCGGCCATCTTGGTGAGTGGCTTGGTTGTGGTGGCTGCACTGGGTGTGGGCTCTTTCTTGGTCATCGGCAGCGTCTGGCGCCAGCTGGGCGGCGAGCCAGAATATGCGCGCGATGTGATGCGGCTGATCGCTGCCGGCGATTTGTCGCAGTCGATCACCGTGGCGCCGGGTGCCAGTGAGAGCTTGCTGGCCGCGGTGCGCGACGTGTCTCAGGGCTTGGCAGGCATCGTCGCGAATGTGCGCTCGGGCACCGATTCGATGTCGGTGGCGTCGCGTGAAATCGCGGTCGGCAACCATGATTTGTCGATGCGGACCGAGAAGCAGGCTACATCGCTGGAGCAAACCTCTAGCAATATGCAAACGCTTACCGACACCGTGCGTCAAAGCGCCGAGGCGGCTGCACAGGCGAACCAGCTGGCCGGTTCGGCCGCTACCGTCGCGCGCAAGGGCGGCGAGGTGGTCAGCCAGGTGGTCACCACCATGGATGAGATCAACACCAGCTCCAAAAAGATCAGCGACATCATTGGCGTGATCGACGGCATCGCTTTCCAGACCAATATCTTGGCGCTGAATGCGGCGGTGGAAGCCGCGCGTGCCGGTGAGCAGGGGCGCGGGTTTGCGGTGGTGGCGAGCGAGGTGCGCTCCCTGGCGCAGCGCTCGGCCGAGGCGGCCAAGGAAATCAAGGCGCTGATCGGCGCCAGCGTCGACCGGGTGGAAACCGGCAGTCGTTTGGTGCAAGACGCCGGCAGCACGATGAACGAAATTGTCGCCAGCGTGCAGCGGGTTTCGGACATCATCGGCGAGGTGACAGCGGCCACTGGCGAGCAGAGTCAGGGCATCGGTCTGGTCAATCAATCGATCACGCAGCTCGATCAAATGACTCAGCAAAACGCGGCCTTGGTGGAGCAAGCGGCGGCCGCAGCCAGCAGTCTGGAGAGCCAGGCGCAGGCGCTGCAAACAGCGGTGGCGACCTTCAAGCTCTGAGCTTCAAACCCAAGCGTTCAAGTTTGAAAACCGAGGCCCGCCGGCATGCCGGCGGGCCTTTTTCTATAATCATCGTTTTTCGCCCTTGTGGCGCCCCGATATCTCTCCAATAACCGGACTCCCCCTTTGAACTTCCTGCTCGATAACTGGATTTTGGTTCTGGCCGCCTTGGCGTCCGGTGGTTTGCTGCTTTGGCCGACCTTGGTCAATAGCAGCCAAGGCAAGGCGCTGTCCCCGGCCGAGGCGGTACGCTTGATGAACCGCGAAAAGGCGGTGGTGATTGATGTGTGTGAGCCGGCCGAGTTTGCCGCCGCTCACGTGGCCGGTGCCCGCAACATCCCTTTGGATGCGCTGGAAGGTCACAAGTCTTTGCCGTCCAACAAGGCCTTGCCCTTGGTGGTCTTGTGCAAGAGCGGCGCCAGGTCACAACGCGCGGTGGCGACGCTGCGCAAGCTGGGCTATGAGAATGCACAGGCACTTGCCGGTGGCATGAATGGCTGGCGCGAAGCCAACCTGCCCATAGAGAAGAGTGCCTGAATATGCAAACAGTCAAGATGTACACGACCCAAGTCTGCCCTTATTGCGTGCGGGCCAAGGCCTTGCTGAAGCAACGCGGCGTGGAGCAGGTGCTTGAAGTGCGGATCGATTTGAATCCGACCGAGCGGGATGCGATGGTGGCCCTGACCGGCCGACGCACCGTGCCGCAAATCTTTATTGGCGACACCCATGTCGGTGGCTGCGACGATTTGATCGCGCTGGATCAGCGCGGTGGCCTGCAGGCCTTGTTGCAAGCGGGCTAATTTCAAGAGGGGGGAAGCCCCCAGCAAATCGTCATAAACGCTAGGTGATAATTGCCGGCGTTGCCCGTAGCAATGCTTGGCGGGTCTCACTCAAATTTGAAAGCAATCATGTCCGAAGAGAACAACATCCCCAGCAACGCTCCCGTGTTCCAGATTCAGCGCATGTATCTGAAGGATCTGTCGCTGGAGCAGCCCAATGCGCCCCAGATCCTGTTGGAGCAGACTCAGCCTCAGGTTGATATCAATCTGGCCTTGTCCGCCGAGCCAGTGGCCGAAGGCGTGTTCGAAGTCTGCGTGACCGGTACCGTAACCACCAAGGTCGGCGAGCGTACTTTGTTCCTGATCGAAGCCAAGCAAGCCGGTATCTTCGAGATCCGCAATGTGCCGCAAGAGCAGGTCGAGGGCATCCTGGGCATCGTCTGCCCACAGATGATTTACCCTTATCTGCGCGCTATCGTGTCGGACGTTTGCACCCGCGCCGGTTTCCCGCCTGTGTTGCTGACGGAAGTTAATTTCCAGGCCATGTTTGAAGCTCAACAGGCCCAGCGCGAAGCAGCTGCCTCGCCAACGCTGAACTGATCGGTTCCCGCATGCAACGCGCCCCACGCTGCTTCAGGCAGCCGGGGCGCGTATTTTTTTGTCGAGCAAGCCTATGAAAATCAGTGTTTTGGGCGCTGGCGCCTGGGGTACGGCCTTGGCGATTCAGGCCAGTGGCCGCCATCAGGTGAAGTTGTGGGCGCGCGACGCAGCGGCGGTCGCCGTGATGCGTGCGTCGGCCCGCAATAGTCAATATCTGCCCGAGGCGGTTTTGCCGCCGGCGCTGCAGATCGAGTCCGATCTGGTTGCTGCAATCGCGCATGCCACGCAAGAGGATGGCTTGATCGTGGTGGCCACGCCGATGGCGGCGCTGCGCAGCATGCTGCTCGCCTTGCCCGATGGCGCGCGCGTGCTTTGGTTGTGCAAGGGTTTCGAAGCTGGTACCGGCTTGCTCGGCCATGAGATTGCTCGTGAGGTGCAGCCGCGCTTGCGCGTCGGGATTTTGTCGGGCCCGAGCTTTGCCCAAGAGGTCGCGGCCGGCCAACCCACAGCGCTGGTGGCAGCGAGCGAAGACGCTGAACTTGCGGCTGCCGCCGTTGAGGCTTTTCACAGCGAACGCTTGCGTGTCTATACCTCGGCCGATCCGATCGGCGTCGAGGTCGGCGGCGCGGTCAAAAACGTGATGGCGATCGCGGTCGGCACGGCCGACGGCCTGCGCCTGCGGGCCGAGCGGATTGGTGTGAGTGCGGATGCGCCCGGCCTCAATGCGCGTGCAGCGTTGATCACGCGCGGCTTGGCCGAAATGTTGCGCCTGGGGCTGGCGCTGGGTGCCCGCAGTGAAACCTTCATGGGCTTGTCCGGCATGGGTGATCTGGTGTTGACGGCGACCGGCGATTTATCGCGTAATCGCCGCGTTGGCCTGCTCTTGGCCGAGGGCCTGCCGCTGTCGCAGATCCTGCACGATCTCGGTCATGTGGCGGAGGGTGTTTACAGCGCGCCGACGGTTTTGGCGCGCGCGCAACTCAAGGGCGTGGACATGCCGATCACCGCAGCGGTGGTGGCTGTGCTGGAAGGGCGGCTGAGCCCGGTGGCAGCGGTTGACTTGCTGATGGGCCGGCAAGCCAAATCCGAGCATTGAGCAAGGCTCTTGCTTGTGCGGTTTCAGCCGCCGCCCGCGTAGCCGTTTTGCCGCCAGGCCTCGAACACCGCCACCGCGACGCTATTGCTCAAATTGAGGCTGCGTTGCTCAGGCAGCATGGGCAGACGCACCCGTTGCGCTAGGTCGAATTGCTCGCGTACAGCCTCGGGCAGCCCAGCTGTCTCTGAGCCGAAAACAAAGTAGTCGCCGGCCTGCCAATGTATCTCCGAGAACGGCCGACTGCCCTTGGTCGTGAAGGCAAACATGCGCTCGGCGGGCGGCTGCTGCTTGCTGAGGAAGGCGCTCCAACTGGCATGCCGGTGCACGGCGGTGTACTCGTGATAGTCGAGCCCGGCGCGCTGCAGCAGGCGGTCTTCCATCAGGAAACCTAGTGGCTCGATCAGGTGCAAGCTGCAGCCTGTGTTGGCGGCCAGACGAATGATGTTGCCGGTGTTCGGCGGGATCTCTGGTTGCACCAGCACGATATGGAACATGAGTTTTTCGAAAAAATCTTGGAGGAGAGAAATTCAGGCAATGCTGGCGTCTGGTGTGCGGGCTACCACCCAGGCCTGCACATTGACGGCGCCGGCCCGTCTGAGTACGCGAGCGATCTCATACAACGTGGCCCCGCTGGTCATCACATCATCGAGCAAGACCACATGGCTGCCGCGCAATTCTGCCGCACGCGTGGGTTTGACCGCAAAAGCGCGCTGCACATTGGTGGCGCGCTCATGCAGGGGCAGCTGCGCTTGTTGCTCGGTATGGCGCACCCGCAATAGCAACTCGGGCTCGCAATTCAGCTTGCGCTGCCTAGCCAGCGCGCGGGCCAGCTCGTAGCTCTGGTTATAGCCGCGCTCACGCTGGCGGGCCTGTGTCAAGGGCACAGGCAGCAGCCAATCGGGCGCTTCAGCCTCGGCAATGCTGAGCGCCTGGTTGAGGCGTTCCAGCAGGGTTTCGCGCAGTTCGAGCGCTTGGTGAAATTTGTAGTGCTGCAGCAAGCCGTCCCAAGGAAAGCCATAGTCCAGCGCTGCGATCGTGCGATCCAGGGGAGGAGGCTCACGCAAGCAGGCGCCACACTTGGCTTCGCGCCGGCCCGTCAATGCCGGGGCCAAGCGAGCGGCGCAGGTCCAGCAGCGTGGCGCCGGCCGTGCATAACGCATCAAGCAATCGCCACAGACATGCTGCTTGCACCAAGCGCGGCACACCGCACATTGACCTGAGCAACGCATCAGTACCCGCTCTACCGAGCTGGGTCTATGAGGTGCGAGGCTGCGCTCAGACATGGCTTCAATATACTGCCCCCAATGTCTGCTTCGCCTCCCCCCCCTAAGTACGAAAACGCTGGCCCACGAGAGCTGGATGCTCTTGCTCTTGCGCGTCATGCCCGTCGTTTAGCCCAAGCCGAGGCGCCGCCTTGGCTGCATCTTGATGTGGCCACGCGGATGGCAGAGCGGCTCCCCATCATCAAGTTGCAGCCCAAGCGGGTATTGCAGTGGTCGGCCTTTTTGGGGGCAACGGGGCAACTGCTGAGCGACGCCTATCCCAAGGCCGAGCAGCAGTGGGTGGAGGTAACGCCGGATCTGCGCGCGCGCAGCTCGGCCGCCAACAAGCGTGCTTGGTGGCAACTCTTGCCCGCAGGCTCGCAAGCCGTGGTGCTGGCCCCCGAAGCCGTCGAGGCCGGACGCGCGGACTTGGTCTGGGCCAATATGTGTTTGCATGCCAGCCCCGATTTGCCGGCCGCCTTGAAGGCCTGGTCAACGGCCTTGGCGGTGGACGGTTTCGTGATGTTTTCTTGCCTGGGGCCGGACAGCTTGGTGGAATTGCGCGCTATTTTCGCGCGCATGGGCTGGGGCAAAACCGCGCCGGATTGGTGGGATATGCACGATGTCGGTGACGCCATGGTGGCGGCCGGCTTTGCTGACCCGGTGATGGATCAGGAACGCATCACCTTGACCTGGGCCGATGGCGAAGCCTTGCTGCGCGATCTGCGTGCGCTGGGCGGCAATCTCGCGCCGGCACGCTTCCAGGGTAGCCGGGGGCGCGCTTGGCGGCAAAAATTGTTGGCCGAACTCGAGAGCTTGCGGAGCGGAGATGGGCGCCTGAAGCTCAGTCTTGAGCTGGTCTATGGGCATGCATTCAAGCCCAAGCCCAGGCTGCGTGTCAGCGCTGAAAGCAGCCTCTCACTCGAAGAAATGCGGGCGATGGTGCGCCGATCGGGGGCATGAAGTGCCGCAAAGACCACAGAGAGGTGATGGCGGTAGGCTAAACTATTTAATTAGTCAACATTTGACCCCGTAGTCTAGGGTCAGGACTTGCCGTAAGGCTTGAGCTGGCGCAAATGCGAGCTGATTCCTGCGGCTTCCCAGAATTGAATTAGAAACAAGAGTGACGACCATGAAAATGATGAACGCACGAGTGCATCAGGCCGCGCGCCGCTTGGGGCAAGTGGGGCAATTGGCACTTGCGGCCGGTGCAACGCTGGCGACGCAAGTGGCCTTGGCGGTGAACGATCTGCCGGGCGGCCCGGCCGTCAATCAGCTCAATCTGCACCCGCCGGTGACCAAGATTGCGACCGACCAGATGTGGTTGCACAACTTCATGATGGTCATCTGCTTGTTGATCTTTGTCGCCGTTTTCGGCGTGATGTTTTATTCGATCTTCAAGCACCGCAAGTCCAAGGGCGCGGTGTCCGCCAACTTCCATGAGAGCGTGGCGGTTGAGATCGCCTGGACCATCGTTCCTTTTGTGATCGTGATCTTGATGGCGCTGCCTGCTACCAAGGTGGTGGTGGCCATGAAGGACACCACCAATGCCGATGTGACCATCAAAGCCACCGGTTACCAGTGGGAATGGGGTTATGACTACCTGAAGGGTGAGGGCGAAGGCATCGGCTTCATCTCGGCCTTGGATGCTGGCCAGCGGGAAATGTCGGATTCCGGCAAGCCATCGGGCGATGACTATTTGTTCCGCGTTGATCATCCGCTGGTGGTGCCGGTCAATAAAAAGATCCGCATCATCACCACCGCAAACGACGTGATTCACGCCTGGATGGTGCCGGCCTTCGGCGTCAAGCAAGATGCGATTCCTGGCTTTGTGCGCGACACCTGGTTCAAGGCCGAAAAAGAAGGCGACTTCTACGGTCAGTGCGCCGAGTTGTGCGGCAAAGAGCATGCCTATATGCCCATCCATGTGAAGGTGGTTTCCGCCGAGGCGTACACACAGTGGGTGACCGAGCAGAAGAAGATCATGTCCGCCAAGGCCGATGATCCGAGCAAGGTTTGGGAGTTGCCCGCCTTGTTGGCGCGCGGCGAAAAGGTATACAACACCAATTGCGCCGCCTGCCACAAGGCCGACGGCAAGGGCGCGGGCCCGATCAAGCCTTTGGACGGTGCTGCCGTGGTGCTGAGCGACGAGAAACTCAAGCAGATCTCCGTGCTGCTGAACGGCCAGAACCAGAACACCATGCCCTCATGGAAGCAACTCAGCGATACCGATCTGGCGGCTGTGATCACCTTCACCAAGAACCACTGGTCGAATCAAACCGGTCAAGTGGTGCAGCCGGCCGAAGTCCTGGCAGCGCGCAAGTAAGCGTCTGAACGTCAACAAGCATCGAAAAAGGAAACAACATGAGTGCAGTGCTTGACCATCACGGTCACGACGTTCATGACCACCACGATCACCATGCCCCATCGGGCTGGCGTCGCTGGGTGTTCGCCACCAATCACAAAGACATCGGTACCCTGTACCTGCTGTTCTCGTTCACCATGCTGATGATCGGCGGCGTCTTGGCCTTGTGTATCCGCGCCGAGCTGTTCCAGCCGGGTCTGCAGTTCTTCAATCCTGAGCTGTTCAACCAGTTCACCACCATGCACGGCCTGATCATGGTGTTCGGCGCCATCATGCCGGCCTTCGTCGGTTTTGCTAACTGGATGATTCCACTGCAAATCGGCGCCGGCGACATGGCCTTTGCACGGATGAATAACTTCAGCTTCTGGCTGTTGATTCCTGCCGCCTTGTTGCTGGTGGGCTCGTTCTTCATGCCTGGCGGCGCGCCCGCCGCTGGCTGGACGCTGTATGCACCGCTGACCCTGCAAATGGGCCCATCGATGGACGCGGGCATCTTCGCCATGCACATCATGGGTGCGTCGTCGATCATGGGTTCGATCAATATCGTCGTGACGATTCTGAACATGCGCGCTCCTGGCATGACGCTGATGAAGATGCCGATGTTCTGCTGGACCTGGCTGATCACGGCCTACCTGTTGATCGCCGTGATGCCTGTATTGGCCGGCGCGATCACGATGACGCTGACCGACCGCCATTTCGGCACCTCCTTCTTCAACCCCGCCGGCGGCGGCGACCCGGTGATGTATCAGCACATCTTCTGGTTCTTCGGCCACCCCGAGGTCTACATCATGATCTTGCCGGCCTTCGGCATCATCAGCCAGATCGTGCCTGCCTTTGCTCGTAAGCGCTTGTTCGGCTATGCCTCGATGGTGTATGCGACGGCTTCGATCGCGATCCTGTCCTTTATCGTCTGGGCTCACCATATGTTCGCCACCGGCATGCCGGTGACGGGTCAGTTGTTCTTCATGTACGCCACCATGCTGATCGCGGTGCCGACGGGTGTGAAGATCTTCAACTGGCTGGCGACGATGTGGCGTGGTTCGATGACTTTCGAGTCACCAATGCTGTGGGCTGTGGGCTTTATCTTCGTGTTCACGATGGGCGGCTTCACCGGTCTGATCCTGGCGATGGCGCCGATCGACATTCAGGTGCAGGACACCTACTACGTGGTGGCCCATTTCCACTATGTGCTGGTGGCCGGTTCGCTGTTCGGTATGTTCGCTGGCTACTACTACTGGGGTCCGAAGTGGACCGGTGTGATGTATCCCGAGTGGAAAGGCAAGTTCCACTTCTGGGGCTCGCTGGTCACGTTCAACATCACCTTCTTCCCTATGCACTTCTTGGGTCTGGCCGGCATGCCACGTCGCTACGCCGACTACGCATTGCAGTTCGCTGATTTCAACGCGATTGCATCGGTGGGCGCCTTCGGCTTCGGTCTGATGCAGGTCTGGTTCTTCTTGTTTGTGGTCATTCCGATGATGCGCGGCAAGGGCGAAAAAGCTCCGCAGCAACCATGGGAAGGCGCAGAAGGCCTGGAGTGGGAAGTGCCTTCGCCGGCGCCGTTCCACACCTTTGAAGTGCCGCCCAAGCTGAACGCCGCGGCCACCAAGATCATTGGCTGAGCACCATGGCAGTTACCCCTGAACAACAAAAGAGCAATCGGCGCTTGGCGCTGATTCTGCTCAGCGTTGCGATCGTGTTCGGCGTGGGTTTTGTCAGCAAGATCATGCTGTTCGGTTTCTAAGCCGGCTTTATTGAGTCAATGAGCATGAAGCCCGATACCTGGAGATTCGCCGCCGCCTTGCGCAGGGACAACCTGCACTTGGTCGGCAAGCTTGTCGTGGTGACGGCCTTGATGTTCGGCTTTGGCTACGCCTTGGTGCCGCTGTACCGCGCGATATGCACGGCGCTCGGCATCAATGTGCTGTCCTTGGCGGAGCGCACGCACGCGGTGCGCGCCGAGGACGTCAAGAACACTCAGATCGATTACAGCCGCAGCATCGTGATCGAGTTTGACGCCAATTCGCGCGGACCGTGGGAGTTCAGTCCCGCGACCAAGTACCTGACGGTGCATCCGGGTGAGTTGACGACGGTGATGTATGAGTTCCGCAATGTGCAGAACAAGACGATGTCGGCGCAGGCAATACCGAGCTATGCCCCAAAGCAAGCCACCGCGCACTTCAATAAATTGGAGTGCTTTTGCTTCAACGAGTACACCCTACAGCCGGGTGAATCGAAGAAGTGGCCGGTGGTGTTTGTGATTGACCCCAAGCTGCCCAAAGACGTGAAGACCATCACTTTGTCCTATACCTTTTTTGAGGTGGCGGGCAAGGGCGTCAAGAAAACGGCGGCGATGCAGCCGGCGGTGCAAGGATTGAAGGGCTCGGCCTCATGAAGGCCGGCGAAGATTTGAAGCAGGCTGTGGCGCGGCCCCTGTCGTTTTTGCAGACGATGAGAGCGGTGGCCTGGTCGTTTTTCGGCGTGCGGCGCGGCGCCGATTATGAGAAAGATGTAGCCCAACTGAACCCGGTGCATGTCATCATCGCCGGCATCTTGGGTGCGGTTTTATTCGTGTTGGTGTTGGTGGTGCTGGTCCAGTGGGTCATTGGCAGCGGTATCGCCGGTGCCTAGATTCGATCAAGCGTCATCAGGACTGTAATCAGGACTGAATTTAGTTCGAGGAGAAGAGTTATGTCGGCAGCGACCACCACGGGCAAGGCCCCTTATTACTTCGTTCCAGGCCCGTCAAGGCATCCAGTGATGGGTGCGATTGGCCTGTTTTTTGTTGCCCTCGGAGCGGGGCAATGGGTGAATGGCCATCAGTGGGGCGCCTATTCGCTGGGCTTTGGCCTGCTGTGGTTTGCATTCGTGTTGACGCAATGGTTCGGCGAAGCGATTCGCGAAAGCGAAAGTGGTCAATACAGCGACCGGATCGACCTTTCCTACCGTTGGAGCATGGGTTGGTTCATCTTCTCCGAGGTGATGTTCTTCGCGGCTTTCTTCGGTGCCTTGTATTGGGCCCGGGTGCATGCCGTTCCTAACCTGGGCAGCTTGGAAAATTCGCTGCTGTGGCCAGACTTCAAAGCTCTGTGGCCCAGCGTCGCAGCCGGTGCAACCGCTGCACCTGCTGGCACCGTAGAGCCCTTCAGCACCATGGGCCCTTGGCCACTGCCGACCATTAACACGGCATTGCTGCTGACTTCGGGCCTTACCCTGACGATCGCACACCACGCCTTGATCGCCGGTAACCGTGCCAAGACGATCGGCTTTATGTGGATCACGGTTTTGTTGGGCGTGACTTTCCTGGGCGTTCAAGGTTACGAATATGCGCACGCCTATGCAGACCTGAACCTGAAGCTGACTTCCGGCATCTACGGCTCCACCTTCTTCATGTTGACCGGTTTCCACGGCTTCCATGTCTTTGTGGGCATGTTGATGCTGCTGTTCATCACATTGCGCCTGCAAAAAGGCCACTTCACCAAGGACCGCCATTTCGGATTCGAAGGTGCGGCTTGGTATTGGCACTTTGTTGACGTGGTTTGGTTGGGTCTCTACGTTATCGTTTACTGGATGTAAGCCAAAGCCGATTAGGCTTGCCCTGCAAAAAGCGCCGCAAAATGCGGCGCTTTTTTGTGGTCCAAGGCAAACTTATCAAGGCCGTAGCGGCAAACCGGTGGGTTCAATCCAGCCCATCCAATAGCTGAACAAAATGAACACAAACAGCGCCACGGACAGGCCAACCCGCAACGCCAAAGCGCGCGCCATCTTGGGCCTGCGTTGGCTTTTGTCGGCGCCGCTGTTGTTTTTGAGCATGAACAGACCGGCAGCGCCGAGCGCGCCCAGTATGCCGATGAAGGCGAAAAGAAATATGGTTTTCATGGCTGCTGATTATCTGTCGGCGCGGGTCTGATGAAGCTGAATTCACGGGCTGTTCTGCTCTTGCTCATCAGCTTGTCGTCGGCGGCCTTGACCGCCAGGCTGGGCTTTTGGCAATTGGACCGGGCCCGACAGAAGGAGGCTCTGCAGGCCGCTGTACTGGCGCTTGGCGAGAAGCCGCCGCTGCAAACCGCCGAGCTGACTGCATTGAGCCAGATGCCGGATGGTTTGACACAGCAGTTGCACAGGCGAGTGTCGTTGCGGGGCAGGTGGTTGAATGAACGAACCGTCTTCTTGGACAACCGACCAATGGACGGGCGCACGGGCTTTTTTGTGGTGACGCCTTTGCAACTGGAGGGGCAGTCCGCGTTGGTTTTGGTGCAGCGCGGCTGGTCTCCCCGCGATGCGAGCAATCGTAGTCAGCTGCAAAACGTACCGACGCCATCTGGCCTTGTCAGCGTCAGCGGGCGTTTGATTGCCGCGCCTTCCAAGGTCTATGAGTTTTCGGGCGCACCTCTTGGCCTGATCCGGCAAAATCTAGATCTGCCGGCGTTCGAGCAAGAGCTCGGTCGACCGCTCTTGCCGGTCACCGTCCTGCAACTCGCCGAGGCGCAAGTGGGCGAGCAGCCGGCGCCTGATGGACTTCTTCGTAGCTGGCAGGCGCCCGACGCGGGCGTGCACAAGCACTACGGTTATGCGTTTCAATGGTTTTTGCTGTCTGCCTTAATTCTGGGTCTCTATGTCTGGTTTCAAACAATCCGTCCCCGCAAGCAGCCCTAAGGGGCATGTTGAGCTTGTTGATGAGCCCCTCGGTATGACCGTCCATGGTTTGCCCGACCCTCAGCAAATGGCTGCGCAAGAGCGGACCCGTGGTGGGCGCTTGCGCATGTTGCTGGTGGTGGCCGCCTGCGCCGCGCCCGTCTTGGCTTCCTACTTCACCTTCTATGTGATTCAGCCGCGCGGCCAAGCCTATGGCGATTTGATCCAGCCGACCGTCGACCTGCCGGCCAAGCTCAGTCTGCGTGATTTGGACGGCAAAGCTGTTGCTGCCGATTCTTTGAAAGGGCAATGGTTGCTCACCCTGGTGCAGAGCGGTGACTGCGACGACGCCTGCGAGAAGCAGTTGTTCATGCAGCGTCAATTGCGTGAGATGCTGGGTAAGGAGCGTGACAAGGTCGACAAGCTCTTGCTGCTCTCTGATGACATTGCACTGAAGCCGGCCTTGCAAAAGGCGCTGGCCCAGCAAGGCGTGGCTGTGACGGTGCTGCGGGCGTCCAAGGCCGAGTTGGAGGCATGGCTGAAGCCGGCCGCAGGCACGGCGTTGCGGGACCATCTGTTTGTGATTGATCCAATGGGCCGCTGGATGCTGAGGTCGCCGCAGACGCCGGACCCGGCAAAGGTCAAAGCGGACTTGAATCGGCTACTCAAGGCCAATGCAGGTTGGGACAAAGCCGGGCGTTGAGGCCATGACAGCGTCGTTTGACTTCACCCCCTTGTGGCAACTGGCGGGGCTAGGCGCCTTGTTGGCTGCCGGCCCCTTGCTTTGGCTGCGTCTGCGGTCGGCAGGTGCCGGGCCGCAGGCGAGGCTGCGAGCCCTGACTTTGCTGACCCTGTTTCTGACCTTTGATTTGGTGGTGTTTGGCGCTTTCACGCGGCTGACCGATTCCGGCCTGGGTTGCCCCGATTGGCCGGGCTGCTACGGCAGCGCTTCGCCGCTGGGAGCAAGGGACGAAATCTTGGCCGCCCAAACCGCCATGCCTACAGGCCCGGTCACGCATGGCAAGGCCTGGGTCGAGATGGTCCATCGTTACCTTGCCAGCGGCGTCGGCGTGTTGATCCTCGTGCTGTGCGTGATGAGTTGGCGATATGCGCGGGCTAGCCAAGGGCAGGCCGGCGCGGTGTCGCCCTGGTGGGCCACGCTGACCCTGATCTGGGTTTGCATGCAGGGGGCTTTTGGCGCTTTGACGGTGACGATGAAGCTCTTCCCGGCCATCGTGACCTTGCATTTGCTCGGGGGCATGGGGCTGCTGATGTTGCTCGCCTGGCAAGCGCAGGGCTATCAGCCCAAGCCCTTGGCGCTTGGCCGCGGCCTCAGGTGGGCTGTGGCGGTCGTGCTCGTGCTGAGCTTACTGCAAGTCGCCCTGGGCGGCTGGGTCAGCACCAATTACGCGGTCTTGGCTTGCTCCGAGTTTCCTCAGTGCCAGGGCGGTCAATGGTTGCCGGAGCTGGATTTCCGCCATGGCTTTACGATTTGGCGTGAGTTGGGTGTGGGCGCCGACGGAGGTTGGCTGCCCTTCGCCGCCTTGACTGCCATCCACTGGACTCACCGATTGGGTGCCTTGATTTTGTTCACCGCGCTGCTGCTCTTGGCTTGGCGGCTTTGGCGCAGTGGCCAGACTGAGGCTGGGCAATGGGCGCGTCGCCTATTGCTGGTCGCCGCTTGGCAGGTTTTAAGCGGCGTATCCAATGTGGTGCTGGATTGGCCACTGCTGGCCGCTTTGGCCCATACCGCCGGTGCAGCGGCCCTTTTGATCTTGTTGACCACATTGTTGGCGCGGCTTTGCGAAGTCCGTCAAGTTCGGCTCTGAATTTCCTATTCCACCGTATTCTTCGTCCCTATGGCTTCATCACCCCCCCTCGCTGCTTCGCCGCCGCCTAGCTCAAGCTGGCAGCAATACTATCAATTGACCAAACCAAGGGTCGTTCAGCTGATCGTGTTTTGCGCGGTCATCGGCATGGCGCTGGCTATCCCCGGTCTGCCCTCCGCGAGCGAATGGGTCAAGGTCGGGGCAGCCACCGTCGGCATTTGGTTGGTGGCCGGCGCCGCCGCTGCATTCAACTGCTTGGTTGAGCAGCAGATTGACTCCAAGATGAAGCGCACCGCGTGGCGGGCCACGGCCAGGGGCGAGCTCAGCCGCCTTCAGGCGCTGATTTTTTCGGCTGTTCTGTGTGGTTTGGGCATGGCCATTTTGTGGTTTTGGGTCAACCCGCTGACCATGTGGCTGACCTTCGCCACCTTCATCGGCTACGCGGTGATTTACACCGTTATTCTGAAACCGATGACGCCGCAAAACATCGTCATTGGCGGCGCTTCAGGCGCGATGCCGCCGGTCTTGGGTTGGGCCGCTTTGCGTGGCGATGTCGGGCCCGAGGCGATGCTTTTGTGTTTGATTATTTTCCTTTGGACGCCACCGCATTTTTGGGCCCTGGCGCTTTACCGAACCGAGGAATACCGCAAAGCCGGCTTGCCCATGCTGCCCGTCACCCATGGTGCTGAGTACACCCGCTTGCAGATCTTTCTCTACACCTGGGTGTTGTTTGCCGCGACGCTTTTGCCCTTTTTGACCGGCATGAGCGGCTGGATCTATTTGCTCAGCGCGATTGGCTTGGGCCTGGGCTTTTGCAGTTATGCCTGGAGGCTGTGGCGCGAGTATTCCGACGAGTTGGCGCGCGCTACTTTCCGCTTTTCGCTCTGGCATTTGTCGCTCTTGTTTGCGGCGCTGCTGGTCGACCACTACCTGCTGCCCTGGACGAGTTGAACCATGAAGAAAGTTATCGGCATCAGCCGCAACTTAGGCCTAGCGGCCTTGCTGACGATCAGTCTGGGCTTGACGGCTTGCGACCAACTTGGCTTTGGCAGCAAAGCAAAGCCGAGCTTTCAAGGTGTTGATCTGACCGGCGCCGAATACGCCCGCAGCCTCAATATGAGCGACCAGGACGGCCGCAGCCGCAGCTTGGCCGAGTTCAAGGGCAAGATTCCGGTGGTGTTCTTTGGCTATACCCAGTGCCCCGACGTGTGCCCGACGACCTTGGCTGAGCTGGCCGAGGTCAAGCGCTCGCTGGGTGCGGACGGCGAAAGGGTGCAGGGCATCTTTGTGACCATTGATCCCGAGCGAGACAGCGCGGCCTTGCTCAAAGCCTATGTGGCAAGCTTTGACCCCAGCTTTATTGCCCTGCGCGGCAGCGATGAACAAACCAAGGCGGTAGCCAAAGAGTTCAAGGTCTACTTCGCCAAGGTGGCCGGAAAGACGCCAGAGAGCTACACCATGGACCACACCGCCGCCAGTTTCATCTTTGACACCCAGGGCCGGGTGCGCGTGTTCTCACGCTACGGTTCAGGCGCATCGGCGCTGGCCAATGACATCAAACTGTTGTTGGCGGAAAAGAACTAGCTTCAGCGCATGCTGCTCAACAAAAAGCCCCAGTCGCTTGCGCGCTGGGGCTTTTGTTCGACAGGCTGCTGGCCTGATCAAGCCGGCGTCAAGGCCTTGCGCATTTTCTTCATCGCCGCCACTTCGATCTGGCGGATCCGCTCGGCGCTGACGCCGTACTCGGCGGCCAGTTCGTGCAGCGTCATGCCGCCAGTGTTGTCGTCGTTGACGTTCAACCAGCGTTCCTGAACGATGCGCCGGCTGCGTTCATCCAGTGCCTCCAGGGCCTGATTGATACCGTCGCTGGCCAAAGTATTGCGGGCCTGTGTTTCCAGTACGCGAGTCGGCTCTTGGCTTTCATCGGCCAGATAGGCGATTGGCGCATAGCTTTCGCTCCCGTCCCCATGGTCGTCGGTCTGCGGTTCCAGCGCCACATCGCCGCCCGACATGCGGGTTTCCATCTCCAGCACTTCTTCGCGCTTCACATTCAGCGTCGTCGCGACATGATCCAGCTGTGCCTCGGTCAGGCTGTTGCGGTGGCTCATGTCATCCGACTGGTCTTCCTTCATGCTGTGCTTCATCGAGCGCAGATTGAAGAACAGCTTGCGCTGCGCCTTGGTGGTGGCGACCTTCACCATGCGCCAGTTGCGCAGCACATATTCGTGGATCTCGGCCTTGATCCAATGCATCGCATAGCTGACCAAGCGCACGCCTTGATCAGGGTCGTAGCGCTTGACGGCCTTCATCAGGCCGACATTGCCTTCCTGGATCAAATCGCCTTGCGGCAGGCCGTAGCCCATGTACTGGCGTGAAATAGAAACTACCAGCCGCAAATGGGACAAAACCAACTTACCGGCGGCCTCAAGATCACCCGTATCGCGCAGACGGCGAGCAGCTGCGCCTTCTTCTTCCGCGCTCAGCAGGGGGAGGCGGTTGATGGCGGAGATGTAGGCATCCAGATTGCCGAGCGAAGGCACCAGCGACCATGGGTCGCGTACCGTCAGAGCAGAGGGGTTAGACATCGTCATCATCTTCTTTCTCAAAGCAAACCTTGTGAGGTCGACAGGAGCAATATTAGCACTCCATCGCGAGGAGTGCCAAAGATGAGGAGACTTCGGAAGACGGTCATCTAAAAACCAAGGACTCAGCGAGTGCAATCACTAACTTAGTATCGACCCTCACTGAGTTTCGAGCCTTTTGCATTCAGTTTGGAACGCCGGCTACACAAAAAAGGGACTCTCACTGCCTGAACTTGCGGGCCAGTCGCCGAACGGCCAAGCGCTGGTGCGCGACAGCCAGCTCGGGCCTCATATTGCGCCCTGGGGCCCGTCAACCTCGCGGCGGCCGTTCGCTAGCAGCGGTGAGCAGGCCAATCGCCTGTTGGAGTACCGCAATCAATCACTACCCTGAGTTTTGGTCGGCTTGCACCCGCTCGGTGCAAGCCCTCATGGGGGCGGGCAACCGTTCAGAGATAATTCAAATCAATTGAAACGCTTTACCAAGGCATTTGGAACAAATGGACGATGAGTCAAACGATGCCAAGCAACCGGAATCGGTTGCGGCGGTACTGAAGGTTTTTGCGATCTTGCAGGCCTTGTCAGAGCGCAGCGAGACCGGCATTTCGGATCTGTCGGTGCGCTTGGCCATGCCCAAGGCGACGGTCTACCGTTTCTTGCAGACCATGATGACGCTGGGCTATGTGCATCAACAAGCCGACAGCGAGCGCTATGGCCTGACCATGCGGGCTTTCGAGCTGGGCGCCAAGGCCTTGCAGTACCCGGATCTGGTGGATCTGGCCAAGCACCATATGCAGATGCTGGCCGACAAGACCGGCGAGACGGTTCACTTGGGCACTTTGATCGACAGCGAGATCATCTATGTGCACAAGATCGATTCACGCCACACGCTGGGCATGTATTCCAAAGTAGGGCGGCGCGCGCCGCTGCACAACACCGCCATCGGCAAGGTGCTGATGGCTTGGGAGCATCCCGAGCGGCGCGACCGCATCCTGGATGGCGCCGAGTTCAAGCGTTTTCGCGACAAAACCATCGTCGACCGGCAAGCCTTTTTGGTCGAACTGGAGCGCTGCAAGGCGCAAGGGTATGGCGAGGACAGGGAGGAGTTCGATGAACATATCCGCTGCCTGGGCATCCCGATTTTTGACCGGCTGAACCAGCCGATTGCCGGCATGAGCGTTTCCTTTCCGACATTTCGCTATGACGAAGAGAAAGCGCCGGAAATCATTGCCATGCTCACTGCAGCCAGCCGGGACATTTCCGCCAAGCTGGGATGCACAAAATTCCCGCTCGATGCGGTGAAGGCCGCATCGACCTGAAACTGCGCTGCGTCTCAGTCCATCAAGCCGAAATCGGGGCTGGACACCATGGCCTCGATATCGAGCAGGATCAGCATCCTCTCGCCTATCTTGCCCAGACCGGTGATGAAGCGCGCGTCGAGCGCGGCGGCGACTTCGGGGCGCGCCTTGATCTGCTCGACATTGAGCTCCAGCACGTCGGAGACGGCGTCCACCACGATGCCGACCACGCGCTGGCAAACGTTCAGCACGATCACCACGGTGAAGGCGTTGTACTCGCCGCTTTGCCCCAAGCGCAAACGCAGGTCGACGATAGGCACGATCACGCCACGCAGATTGACGACGCCCTTGACGAAGTGCGGGGCGTTGGCAACCCGGGTCGGCGGCTCATAGGAGCGGATTTCTTGTACCCGCAAGATGTCGAGGCCGTATTCCTCGGCGCCGACATGAAAGGTCAGAAATTGCTTGGAATCAGGCCGGGCCTGGTCTGCGGCATAGACGGCGTTGGAGCCGGAGGAAGAAACCAGTGCGGTAGTGCTCATGGATTGGACGGGCTAGCAAGGTTACGGAGTTTTTGCGAAAAGGGCCGAAGGGTGCAGGTATTTTGCGCCGAAGCTGGCCGTTGAATCCTGGGATCAAGCCCCGGCGACTGGCTTTTTCAAACGATGGGCGAAAAAAAGCCCCGCTTGAGTTTCAATTCAGCGGGGCTTCTGAGCTGTTGCAGCCTTAGACGTTGAACAAGAAGTTCAGCACGTCGCCGTCCTTGACCACATATTCCTTGCCTTCGGCGCGCATCTTGCCGGCATCCTTGGCGCCTTGTTCACCCTTGTAGGTGATGAAGTCTTCATAGGCGATGGTTTGGGCGCGGATATAGCCGCGTTCGAAGTCGGTGTGGATCACGCCGGCGGCTTGCGGGCCGGTGTCGCCTTTGTGGATGGTCCAGGCGCGCACTTCCTTGACGCCGGCCGTGAAGTAGGTCTGCAGGCCCAGCAGGCTGAAGCCGGCGCGAATCAGGCGGTTCAGACCTGGTTCGTCCTGGCCCATTTCGGCCAGGAACATGGTCCTGTCTTCGTCCGACATTTCCGACAACTCGGCTTCGGTCTTGGCGCAAATCGCCACCACCGGCGCGCTTTGCGCCTTCGCGTACTCGGTCAAGCGGTCGAGGAAGGGGTTGTTCTCGAAACCGTCTTCCGACACATTGGCGACGAACATGGCCGGCTTGGCCGTGATCAGACACAGGGGCTTGAGCAGCACCAGCTCTTCCTTGCTGAAGTCAATGCCGCGCACCGGCTTGGCTTCGTTCAACGCGGCCTCGCATTTCTCCAGCACCTTGACCAGGGCGATCGCGTCCTTGTCACCGGCGCGGGCCACCTTGTTGTAGCGGTGCAGGCTTTTCTCGACCGTGCCCATATCGGCTAGGCAGAGTTCGGTCTGAATCACCTCGATGTCGGAGATCGGGTCGACCTTGCCGCTGACATGAATGACGTTGCCGTCCTCGAAGCAGCGCACCACGTTGACGATGGCGTCGGTTTCGCGGATGTGCGACAGAAACTTGTTGCCCAGGCCTTCACCCTTGGAGGCGCCAGCCACCAAGCCGGCGATGTCCACAAACTCCACCACGGCGGGCAAGATGCGTTCGGGCTTGACGATTTCGGCCAGGGCGGCGAGGCGCTCGTCCGGCAACTCGACCACGCCGACATTGGGCTCAATCGTGCAGAAGGGGTAGTTCTCGGCGGCGATGCCGGCCTTGGTCAGCGCATTGAAAAGAGTGGACTTGCCAACATTGGGCAGGCCCACGATGCCGCATTTGAGGCTCATGGAAGGCTTTCTGGGTGTGGTGCGGGAGACGCAAAGGCGGGATTTTAGACGCTCCGGCTAAATGACCTGTTCTAAGCCTTGTTCTGCATCCTGTTCAGGGGCCCTGACCCAACGCCTTCCAGCGCCTTGCCTACAATGCCCGAATGCAAAAATATGAGGTCTTGGTTCGTGGCTCGGGTTGTGTCGGGCGCAGCTTGGCGTTGGCCCTGGGCGCGCAGGGCCTGCGTGTGGCCTTGCTGGGCAGCGCCGAGGCCAGCTTGGCGCAGCGAGAAGATGTGCGCAGCTATGCCTTGAACGCCGCCTCGGTGCGTTTGTTGCGCGAACTCAAGGTCTGGGATTCATTGCCTCTTGACGCGATCAGCCCGGTCTACGACATCAAGGTCAGCGGCGACCAAGCCGGCGCGCTGCTGGAGTTTTCGGCCTGGCAGCAAGGTGTTGCTGAGCTGGCGTTCATCGTTGACGCGGGCGCCCTGGAGCAGCAGCTCGCCACGGCCTTGCGCTTTTCTCCCCATGTGAAGATCGTCGATGCGCCGGTGCCCGCCGATTTGACCGCGCTGTGCGAGGGGCGCGATTCCCAGCAGCGTGCAGAGCTGGGCGTGCGCTTTGAGGCCCACGCCTATGGCCACCGCGCCATTGCCGCCCGCCTGAGCTCGAACCTGCCTCACCAAGGCGTCGCACGGCAGTGGTTCAGGTCACCCGATGTCTTGGCCCTGTTGCCGATTGAAAAACCCAGCGCAGGCTGCTCCTACGGCCTGGTGTGGTCCTTGCCCGAGCAGCAGGCGCTTGACTTGCTGGCTGAGCCCGATGCCGAGTTCGAGGCGGCCATGAATGCCGCCAGTGGTGGTGAAGCCGGGATCTTGACGCTGGCCACGGGCCGCTCCTCATGGCCCCTGGCGCGGGCCCAGGCCGAGCCGGTGCAAGGCCCGGGCTGGGTGTTGCTGGGCGATGCGGCGCACCTGGTCCATCCCTTGGCCGGCCAAGGCCTCAACCTGGGTTTGGCCGATGTGGCCGCTTTGGCTGCCGTTTTGGCCACCAAGGAGGCTTGGCGCTCGGTCGGTGACGAGCGCCTGCTGCGCCGCTTTGCACGCGCCCGCATGGCCCCCAATTGGGCCATGGGCGAGTTGACCGATGGTCTGCTGAAAGTTTTTGCCAGCGAGGCGATGCCCTTGCGCGAGTTGCGCAACAAGGGCTTGAATGCGCTGAATTCTGTTCCACCCTTGAAGCGTTGGTTGACCACGCGCGCTCTGGGTCTTTGATGTTTACTTTTGCCTAAATCCTCACACCATGAAGATGCTGAAAGCTACGACCTCCATCACCGCCGCGCTCTTGCTGGCCATGCCTTTGCTGGCGCAGGCCAATGAGGCCGTCATCCGCAAGAATTTGGCCGAGCGCCTGGCCAGTTTGCCCAAGGTGGACGAAGTCAAACAAAGTCCGATGCCGGGGCTGTGGGAAATCCGCATCGGCAACGAGATTCGCTATACCGATGCGACGGGCACTTATTTGATTGAAGGCGAGCTGATCGACTTGCGCACGCGCAAAAACTTGACCGAAGAGCGCGTCATCAAGCTGCAAACGGTTGACTTTGCCAGCCTGCCTTTGAAAGACGCCGTGGTCTGGAAGACAGGCGACGGCAAGCGCCGCATTGCGATTTTCTCCGACCCGAACTGTGGTTATTGCAAGCGCTTCGAGCGCTCTTTGCAAGATGTCAAAGACCTGACGGTCTACACCTTTTTGATTCCAATCCTGGGCGGTGATTCACCCGAGAAGGCGCGTTCGGTCTGGTGCGCCAAGGACAGCACCGCAACTTGGCGCGCCTGGATGTTGGACGGCAAGGCGCCGGCCAAGCCTATGGGTGCTTGTGACGACAGCGCGATCGAGCGCAATCTTGCCCTGTCCAAGCGCAGCCATGTCAGCGGAACGCCGGCCATCATCTTTGAAGACGGCAGCCGTGCTCCGGGTGCTTTGAGCGCCGAGCAGTTGGAAAAGCGCTTGCAGGCGGTGGGCAAGTCCTGACCCTGGCGTGACCCCGTAGCCCGTCAAGTCCTTTTGTTCACCACATCGTCATCCGCTTCCGGAGTCTGACTGCATGCCTGTTGCCGCCAATGCGCTCGCGCCCTTGCCACTGAACCCCCTGGCACTCAGATTGGGGCACCTGGGCTTGCTGCCCTTTGTCTTCGGCGCGATTTTGGTCTGGCTGGTGGGAGGGCGCAATGCCGAAGCCCACGCCTGGATCAGTTTTTCCTTGTCGGCCTATGCCGCGCTGATCCTGTCTTTTTTGGGCGGCATTTATTGGGGCCTGGGCTTCAGGCAAGTCGAGCCCGGCGTGCAGCCCTTTGTCTGGGGTGTCCTGCCCTCGCTGGGGGCCTGGGTGGCGCTGGTGATGCCGGCTTATGCGGGCCTGGTTTTGCACGGCGTGATGTTGATCGTTTGCTACCTGGTTGATCGCCGGCTCTACCCAGCGCTGGGCGCGGCGGCTTGGTTGACCCTGCGCTTTCGCCTCAGTGCGGTGGCGGCGCTGTGCTGCTTTTTGGCCGCGGCAGGAAGTTGAACGAAGCGATGAGTGCCGTGCGCTACCTGGTCGAACTGGCCGACCCTAAAACCCATGTTTACTCGGTCACGCTGACGCTGGATGCGCCCGCAGCGCTGCAGCGCTTCAGCCTGCCGGCCTGGATTCCCGGCAGCTATTTGCTGCGAGAGTTCGCGCGTCATCTGAGTGGCCTGAGGGCAACGCAAGCGGGCCGCCCGGTGGACTTGGTGCAAATGGACAAGGCCAACTGGCAGGCGAGCTGCAGCGGGGCCGAGCCCTTGACCCTGCGCTACCAGGTCTATGCTTTTGACAACTCGGTGAGGGCAGCGTTTTTGGATGCCGACCGGGGCTTTTTCAATGGCACCGGTTTGTGCCTGCGCGCGCATGGCCGCGAGCAGGGAAGCCATAGCATCGAATTCGGCCACCTGCCCGAAGGCTGGCAGATCGCCACGGCGATGCAGCATTGCGCGGGCGGCAGCTACCAAGCGGCCAATTACGACGAACTGGTGGACCACCCCTTCGAGCTGGGGCGGTTTTGGCAGGGGCAATTCAGCGCCGCCGGCGTGCCGCACAAGATTGTCGTGAGCGGCGCTTTGCCGGTGTTTGATGGCGAGCGTTTGCTGGCAGACGCGCAGCGCATCTGCGAGGCGCAGCTGGCCTTCTGGCATGGCGAAGCGGGCGATCAGCAGGGCCGCGCACCGTTTGGTCACTACATCTTCTTTTTGAACGCGGTGGAAGAAGGCTACGGCGGCCTGGAGCACCGAGCCAGCACCGCCTTGATCGCGCCGCGCCGTGATTTGCCGCACCTGGGGCAGACCGAGCTGAGCGAAGGTTATGTTCGCCTGCTGGGGCTGATCAGCCATGAGTACTTCCACAGCTGGAACGTCAAACAGCTCAAGCCCGACAACTTTGCGCAGCTGGACTACGCGCAAGAGAACTACACCGAGCTGTTGTGGTTTTTCGAGGGCTTCACCAGCTATTACGACGAGCTGATGCTGGTGCGTTGCGGTCTGATCGACGAGGCGCGCTATTTGAAACTGCTGACCAGCCTCTATAACTCGGTGCTGGCCACACCGGGGCGCAAGGTCCAAAGCCTGGCGCAATCCAGCTTTGACGCCTGGGTCAAGTACTACCGCCAGGACGAAAACTCGCCCAACAGCACCATCAGCTACTACACCAAGGGTGCTCTGGCCGCGCTGGCGCTGGATTTGAGTTTGCGCAGTGCCGAGCCGGCGCCCAGCAGCCTGGATGAGTTGATGCGCCAGCTGTGGGTGCGCAGCGGCGCCGGGCTAGCGACCGGGGCAAGAGGCGCCATCTGCGAGGCCGATGTGCTGGCCTTGATCGCGGAGTTGGGCGGCAAGGCTCTGGCCGAGCAGTTCCGCGCATGGGTGCATGGCAGCGACGATTTGCCGCTGCCGCAGCTGTTTGAGAGGCTTGGCGTGCAATTGCGCAGCGACAAGCCGACGCTGGCCCAAAAGCTGGGCCTGCGGGTCAATGAGTCGGCTGCGAGCCTGTCTGTCAAGCAGGTCTTGGCCGGCTCTGCCGCGCTGGCCGGTGGCTTGAGCGCGGGGGATGAGCTGCTGGCCTGCAATGGCTGGCGCATTCGCCGGCTTGAGGACGCCGCGCTGATGCTGGGCTCGGGGACGTTGGACCTGAGCTTGCTGGTGTCGCGCGATCAGCGCTTGCTGACCTTGCCGGTCAGGCTGCCTGCGGCAGACAGCGATGCCCCCGTCATCCTGAGTCTTGCCGAGAAGCCGTCGGCACGCGTTAGCAGCCTGCGCAAGGCATGGCTGGCGGGCTGAGCAGCAGGCCAGCAAATCCATCGAGCGCAAGGCGGCTTCGATGGCTGGCTATTCTGCTGCTGCCGGTGCTGCTGGCGCATCTCTGGTTGGGAGAGGCTGTACACCGGCTGCATCAAGGCTGGAGCGAGGCCGCCGCGCCGATGCCGGCTCGCTTGGTGGTGGCCTACACGCGGGAGCTGAAGGCAGCAAAGCCCCCTGCGCGGGTGGCGCCAGCTGCGCCCAAACCCAAGCCCAGGCCGGCAGCAAGGTCATCTGCTCCCAAGCCGCCGCTTGAAGCGGCTGCGCCCACCGAGCTTTTGCCTGAATCTGTGGCCCAAGAAGCGTCCGCGCCTGTGCCTACGCCGGCTTCCAGCGAGCCCGCTGTGGCCGCCGCAGACCCGTCTGCCGCCGCATTGGCCCAGGCGCCTCCCGCAGCCGCCGAGCCGGCCGCCAGTGCCGCGGGCACTGAAGAAAATCTGCCCGGCCCTGAATGGCCGCCCTCCACCTTGCTCAGCTACCGGCTCAGCGGTAACTACCGGGGCGAGGTGCACGGTAACGCCCAAGTCGAGTGGATAAAGCAGGGCCCGCGCTACCAGATGCACCTGGATGTTGCGGTCGGCCCCAGTTTTGCGCCGCTGATTTCCCGCCGCATGAGCAGCGATGGGCGGCTGACACCGGCCGGCGTTGCGCCGCAGCGTTACGACGAAGACACAAGGGTGATGTTCAGTCAACGCCGGCGCTCGACGCTGCACTTCCATGGCGACGCCGTGACCATGCCCAACGGCAGCCGCGAGCCGGTGCCGGCCGGGGTGCAGGACGCTGCCAGCCAATTCGTGCAGCTGACCCGGCTGTTCCTGACCGGCGCCGAGCCGCTGCGCGCCGGCCATGTCATCGATATCCCCTTGGTGTTGCCCAAGCGCCAATACCTGTGGCGCTACGAAATACTCGGCGAAGAGGAGCTGCAAACGCCCATGGGTAGGCTGCAGACCTGGCATTTGAAGCCCTCGAAAGCGGCGGGCGGCGGCGACCTGTCGGCCGAGGTCTGGATCGCCCCTTCGCTGCAGTACCTGCCGGTGCGCCTGCGCATTCGTCAAGACGAGCAGACCTATATCGACCTGATGTTGAATGCGCCGCCCCAGCAAGGCGCGCCTTGATTCGCTGCCCCCTATAGTTAGCCCCAATTCACTCCAAGGAACTCCCATGAGCTATGAATGCATCATCACCGAAGTGCGCGGCGAAGGCGCCCGCAAGACCGGCCTGATCACGCTGAACCGCCCCAAGGCCTTGAATGCCTTGAGCGACCCCCTGTTCGATGAACTGGGCGAAGCGCTGCTGGCTTTCGATGCGGACGACGGCATCGGCTGCATCGTGCTGACCGGCTCCGAGCGTGCATTCGCGGCCGGCGCCGACATCCCGACGCTGGCTCAGCATGACTTCCAAAGCGCGGTGCGTACCGACATGATCACGCGCAACTGGGAGCACATCCTGCGCGTCAAAAAGCCGGTGATCGCGGCCGTGGCCGGCTTTGCATTGGGCGGCGGTTGCGAGCTGGCGATGATGTGCGACTTCATCATCGCCGCCGACACCGCCAAATTCGGTCAGCCCGAGGTCAAGCTGGGCGTCACGCCTGGTGCCGGCGGCACGCAGCGCTTGCCGCGCGCCGTGGGCAAGGCCAAGGCCATGGACCTGTTGCTGACCGCCCGCATGATGGACGCGACGGAAGCCGAGCGCAGCGGTTTGGTGTCACGCGTGGTGCCTGCGGCCCAGCTGATGGAAGAAACCCTGGCCGCCGCTGAGCAGATCAATGGCTTCAGCGCCCCGGCACTGCAACTGATCAAGGAACTGGTCAACCGCAGTTTCGAGAGCGGCCTCAAGGAAGGCGTGACTTCCGAGCGCCGCGTCTTCCACGCGGTGTTCGGCACCGACGACCAGCGCGAAGGCATGGACGCCTTCCTGAACAAGCGCGCACCGGCTTTCCGGCACGGCAAGCGTTAAGCCCGCGCGGGGACTGCGGAAGGACTTCGTCGCTGGCGAGGGCCTTGTTGCGGTACAAGCGAGTTGGCTGAAGCTGTTTGCTCGAAAAAAGGGAGGCTCTGCGCCTCCCTTTTCGATTTGAGCCCTCAGTCTGTCAGCCCTCGCGACGCAAGGCCGGGAACAAAATAACATCCCGAATCGATGGTGAATCGGTGATCAACATCATCAGCCTATCAATCCCGATGCCGCAGCCACCGGCCGGTGGCATGCCGTATTCCAAGGCGCGGATGAAGTCAGCGTCATAGAACATTGCCTCTTCGTCGCCGGCATCCTTGTTCGAGACCTGCGCCTGGAAGCGCGCCGCCTGGTCTTCGGCATCATTCAGCTCGGAGAAGCCGTTGGCGTACTCGCGGCCGGTGATGAAGAGCTCGAAGCGGTCGGTGATCGTCGGGTTGGCGTCCGAGGCACGGGCCAGCGGTGACACTTCGACGGGGTAGTCGATGATGAAGGTCGGGTGCCAGAGTTTTTCTTCCACCACCGCTTCGAACATGCCGAATTGCAGTTCGGGCAGATTCCAATGCTTGGGCGCTTCTTCGCCCAAGGCGGCCAGGCGCTCGCGCAAAACCAGCGCATTGTCGGCTTCGTCAGGTGTCAGGCCGGCATGCTCAACCAGGGAGTTACGCACCGACAGGCGCGCGAAAGGCTTGTCCAGATCAACCGGCTTGCCCGCATAGGTGATCGCTGCAGAACCGGTAGCCGCACGGGCGGCGTGGCGCAAGACTTCTTCCGTAAAATTCATCAAATCATGGTGCGTCCAGTAGGCCGCGTAGAACTCCATCATCGTGAATTCAGGGTTATGACGAACCGAAATGCCTTCGTTGCGGAAGTTGCGGTTGATCTCGAACACGCGCTCGAAGCCGCCCACCAACAGTCGCTTCAGATACAGCTCGGGCGCGATGCGCAAGAACATTTCCTGATCCAGCGCGTTGTGATGGGTGATGAAGGGCTTGGCGTTGGCGCCGCCGGGGATCGGGTGCAGCATCGGCGTCTCGACTTCAAGGAAGTCATGCTCGACCATATAGCTGCGAATTGAAGACACAGCCTTGGAGCGGGCCACAAAACGCGCACGAGCGGCCTCGTCGGTGATCAGGTCGACATAGCGTTGGCGGTACTTTTGCTCCTGGTCCGACATGCCGTGGAACTTGTCGGGCAGTGGCCGCAGGCTCTTGGTCAGCAGGCGCAAATTGGTGACACGTACCGACAGCTCGCCGGTCTTGGTGCGGAACAAAGTGCCTTCGGCGCCGACGATATCGCCCAGATCCAGATGCTTGAAGGCCGCATAGTTGTCTTCACCGATGCCGTCCTTGGTGATGAAGAGCTGCAGGCGGCCGGTGGCGTCTTGCAGGGTACCGAAGCTGGCCTTGCCCATCACCCGCTTGAGCATCAAACGGCCGGCCACCGACACGGCCACGGCTTGCGGCTCCAGCTCTTCGTTCTCCAGATTGCCATAGCGCTGGCTCAGCGGCAGCGCGCGGTGCTGGGGTTTGAAGTCGTTGGGGAAGGGGACCGGGTTGACGGCGCGCAGGGCGGCGAGCTTCTCGCGGCGCTCGGTGATGAGCTGGTTCTCGTCGACGGCGACAGGAGCGTGGTGCGGTGCGGCGGGGGTGTGCTGGGTCATCTGGGGGGGCGTCAACTGGTTGAATTTCCGTTGATTTTAGACGGGCCGCCGAAGCGCCCCCCGTAGAATCTGGCGCTTCCCTCTATTTCTGCCTTCGCGGCTCGCCATGCGCCCCAGCTTGCCCATCATCGACCGACCCATCCGCTTCGCCCTGGTGGGATGCGGGCGCATTTCAAAAAACCATATCGAGGCGATCGCGGCCCATGGCGCCAATGCCCAGTTGGTGGCGGTTTGCGACAGCAAGCCCGAGGCGCTGGCTGCAGCCGTCGCCTTGACCGGCGCGGCCGGTTTCGAATCGCTGGAGGCGCTGCTGGCCTATTCCGACGCTGACATCGTCGTGCTCGCCACACCCAGCGGCTTGCACCCGCAGCAGGCTTGTGTCATCGCCGCGGCCGGCCGCCATGTGCTGAGCGAGAAACCGATGGCGACCAAGCTCGAAGAAGGCATTGCGATGGTGCGGGCCTGCCGCGACGCGGGCGTGAAGTTGTTCGTGGTCAAACAAAACCGACTCAACGCCACCGTGCAAAAGGTGCGCGAGGCGATCCAGCAAGGCCGCTTCGGCCGGATTTTCTTGAGCACGGTGAACGTGTTCTGGACCCGCCCACAGTCTTATTACGACGCCTCGCCCTGGCGTGGTCGCTGGGACTTGGACGGCGGCGCCTTCATGAACCAGGCCAGCCACTATGTCGATCTGCTCGACTGGTTAGTAGGCCCGGTCGACAGCGTACATGCCTACACCGCCACCTTGGATCGTGATATCGAGGCCGAGGACACGGGCGTGATGAGCGTGCGACTGCGCCACGGCGGCCTGGCCTCGATCAATGTGACCATGTTGACCTATCCGCAGAATCTGGAAGGGTCGATCACCATTTTGGGTGAAACAGGCACGGTCAAGATTGGCGGCACGGCGGTCAACAAGATCGAGCATTGGCAGTTTGCCGACTCCAGGCCCGAAGATGCGCTTGCCCTCAGCGCCAACTATGAATCTGGCAGTGTCTATGGTTTTGGCCACCCGCTCTATTACGACAACGTCATCAAGACCTTGCGTGGCGAGGCCAACGCCCAAGTCGATGGTTACGAAGGCCTGCGTTCGCTGGAAATTTTGATAGCCGCCTACCGCTCGGCGCGCGACGGTGTTCGCGTAGGCTTGCCGCTGGTGTTTTAACGATGAACTATTGGAAGCATGAATCTGCCATCGTCGACGACGGCGCGCAGCTCGGCGAAGGCAGCAAGGTCTGGCACTTCGCCCATATCAGCGCCGGCGCGCGCATCGGCGAGCGCTGCGCCTTGGGCCAGGGCGTCTACGTCGGCAATGACGTGCAGATCGGCAACAACGTGCGCGTGCAGAACAATGTCTCGGTCTATGACGCGGTGACGCTGGAGGACGATGTGTTTTGCGGCCCCAGCATGGTGTTCACCAATGTCTACAACCCGCGCGCGGCGGTGGCGCGCAAGAGCGAATATCGCCGCACCTTGGTAAAAAAAGGCGCAACGCTGGGTGCCAATTGCACCATTGTGTGTGGCCACACCATAGGCGCTTATGCCTTTGTTGGCGCAGGCGCTGTGGTGCAAAAAGATGTGCCTGATTTTGCACTCGTGGTCGGTGTGCCAGCCAAGCGCATAGGCTGGATGAGCCGCTATGGCGAGAAGTTATCTTTCGACGCCAAGGGTTTTGCCGAATGCCAGCATACCGGTGACCAATACCGCCTGGATCGCCTCGATGGCGGAGTTTGCGCACTCGTGAAAGAGGGATCGCTGTGAGTCTGCCCTTTATCGACCTGAAGTCTCAGTACACGGCCCTCAAGCCCCGCATCGACGCGCGCATCCAAGCCGTGCTCGACCATGGCCAATACATCATGGGCCCCGAGGTCAAGGAGCTCGAAGCTGCGCTGGCCGCCTACACCGGCGCCAAGCACTGCATCACGGTGTCCAGCGGCACCGAGGCGCTGTTGATTGCCTTGATGGCGCTGGACCTGAAGCCCGGTGACGAGGTCATCACCACGCCGTTTACCTTTGCCGCCACCGCCGAGGTGATCGTCTTGCTGGGGGCGGTGCCGGTCTTTGTGGATATTGAGCCGGACAGCTGCAATATCGACTCTCGCCAGATCGAGGCGGCCGTAACGAGCAAAACACGCGCCGTCATGCCGGTTAGCCTGTACGGCCAGGTCTGCGATATGGACGAGATCAACGCGGTCGCTGCCCATCATGGCCTGGCCGTGATCGAGGACGCCGCACAGAGTTTTGGCGCGAGCTACAAGGGCAAGAAGAGCTGTGCGCTCAGCACTTTCGGCGCCACCAGCTTTTTCCCCAGCAAGCCTTTGGGCTGCTATGGCGACGGCGGCGCCCTGTTTACCGATGACGACCAGCTGGCCCAAGCCGCGCGCGAGATCCGTGTGCATGGACAAAGCCAGCGCTACACCCATACCCGGCTGGGCGTGGGTGGGCGCATGGACACGCTGCAATGCGCGATCGTGCTGGCCAAGCTGGAGCGCTTTGACTGGGAACTGGCGCAGCGCCGTGCCTTGGGTGCGCGCTACCGACAATTGATGCATGACTTGCCTCTGCAAGGCTTGGGTCTGCGCGCCGACCGCGACTGCGTCTGGGCCCAGTTCACGCTGCAAGTGGATCAGCGCGCAGCGGTGCAGCAAGCACTCAACGCAGCAGGCATACCGACCGCGATTCACTACCCCAAGCCTATGCATCGGCAACCGGCCTATGCGCAATACGGTCAGGGCAAGAGCTTCCCTCATGCCGAGCGGGCTGCGGAGCGGGTGTTGAGCCTGCCCATGAGCCCCGACTTGAGCGAGGCACAGCAAGAGAGCGTGGTGGCGGCCTTGGCGAGCGCCTTGCGCGTTTGATGAGTCGTCCCTCTGATGGCTAACAAGGGCTTGCTGCGGGCGACCCTGACTCTGCTGACCGGCGGCGCGCTGGCGCAGGCCTTGCCGCTGCTTCTCGGGCCTTGGCTGACGCGCATCTACACGCCGGCCGAGTTCGGCCAGTTTTCGTTTTTATGGGCCTTGGCCAGCAATGTGGCGGTGGTGGGTTGTGCACGCTACGAGTTTGCGCTGCCGCTGGAGGCTGACGCTGGGCGCGCCGCCGTGCTGATGGCGCTCTGCGCCCGCGTGCTGTTGGTGATGACGGCGGTCAGCGCCGTTGTTGGCTTGATCTTGTGGGCCTGGCAAGACCTGACCCTGGGCTGGTTGATGCCGTTCGCGGTGCTGGCCGCTGCCGCCACGCAGTGGCTGACCCTTTGGGTCACGCGCGCGCAGCGCTTTCACTTGCTGGCCGGCTCGCGTGTCTTGCAGTACGGCGGCGGCGCGCTGCTGCAACTGGGTTTTGGGCTGGCCAGCCTAGGCGTGCTGGGCCTGTTGCTGGGCCCGGTGCTGGCGGCTTTGGCCACGGCGGCCTTGCTGGCCCGACCCGCTCCGCTGGGCGGCTGGGCGAGCCTGTGGCGCGTGCCGCGCCAGGCTGTGCGGGAGATGGCCGCCAAGCACCGCGACTTCCCGCTGTTCAATACACCGCATGCCTTTGCCGGCGCCTTGCAAGACAGCTTGGCCATGCTGCTGATCGCGGCTTGGGCCGGCGACGCAGCGGCGGGCTTTTGGGCGCTGGCGCTGCGCTACTGCAAAGCGCCGGCCAGCTTGATTGGCGGCGCGTTGTCCCAGGTTTTGTACCCGCGTTTGGTGGCTGCGGTGGACGGGCCCGAGGCGCTGCAACTGGTGCGCCGGACCATGGCGGTCTTGTTGCTGCTGTCGGCGCCCTTGGTGCTGGCGCTGTTGCTGGGCGGGCCATGGATCTTCGCGACGCTGTTTGGCCAGGCTTGGCAGCCGGCCGGCGAAGTGGCGCGGGCCTTGGCGCCCTATATCTCGCTGCACTTTGTCGCCTCGCCGCTGTCGGTGGCGATGATGGCTTGGCGGGCGCAGGCTTGGGGTCTGCGTTTGGCCTTGCTTGGGCAAGTCTTGTTTGTGCTGGGGCTGGCGGGCGGCTTGGCCCTGGGCGGCTTGATCGGCGCGGCCTGGGGTGTGTCGGCCGCTATGCTGGCGTACTTCGGCTATTTTTTCTGGGCCTTGGCTCATTGGCAGAATTTTCCTGATGTTCACCCTCATGCTCCGGTCTAGCTTCAACCAATGGCGCCGCCGCTTGTTGCGGGCTACTGGCTTTCGCACCGTGTTTGGCGAGCGCGCAGCCGATGGCCGACTCTTGCCGAACAGCCGCATCGCGCCCAGCACCTGCATTGAGGGGGAAGAGGGCCTCAGCTTGGCCGACCATGTCTTCATCGGCCAGTTCAATTTCATCGAGGCGACGGGAGGGGTGCAGATCGACGAAGGCGTGCAGATCACCAATTTCGTCAGCATCACCACCCACAGCTCGCACCGCTCGATTCGCCTGCTAGGCCGCCAGTATGTGAATCATTCGGGCGAGCGCCCCGGTTTCATCAAGGCGCCTGTTCACATCGGTGCCTACAGCTTTATCGGGCCACACAGCCTGATCGAAGCCGGCGCGGTGATCGGCAAGGGCGTGGTGATCTGCGCCTATGCGCAGGTGCGCGGCGAGGTGCCGGACTTTGCCATCATGGCTGGCCAGCCGGCGCGCCAGGTGGGCGATGTGCGCGTGGCCGATGCCAAGCTACTGGCAGCTCACCCTGAGTTGGCGCCGCACTATCAAGCCTGGGCCGGGGAGTTGCCGGTTTGAAGAACTTGAAACCCACACAAGCCGCGCAGCCCATCAAGCTCGTCTTGATCGGCGACGGCGAAAGCCCCCATTTGCTGAAGTGGGCGCGCGCGCTGGCGCAGTCGCCGGGGGTTGAGCTTTGGGCCGCATCGTCGCGCGGCTTCACGCCCGAGTTCGAGGCCTTGCTGCCAGCGGCGCGGCGCTACGCCATGCAGACCAAGCCCGACCATGGCGGCGGCAACCTCGGCCTCTTCATGCATCTGCCTGGCCTGGGCGCTTGGCTCAAACGCGTCGACGCCGACTTTTTGCATGCGCATTACCTGACCTCGCATGGCACGCTGGCCTGGGCGGCGCGGCGCGGCTGGCGCTTGCGGGCGCGCATCATCAGCTCGGCCTGGGGCAGCGACATCTTGGTGACGCCGAATTTGGGTTGGGGCTACCGCTGGCTCACGACGCAGGTGCTCAAGGCCAGTTCGCTCTGTACCTCGGACTCGCACCATATGACGGCGCGCATGCAGGAGCTGGGCGCGGGCGAGGTGATGACCTTTCCGTTTGGCCTGGACGCCATGCCCAAAGCCAATGTGCCCAAGCAGCCCTGGCTGTTTTTTGCCAACCGAGGCCTGGAGCCGATTTACCGCCCGCAACTGGTGCTTCAGGCTTTTGCAGCGTTGGCGGCGCAAATCCCCGAGGCCAAGCTGGTGGTAGCCAATGATGGCTCGCTGCGCGCTGAGTTGGAAGCGCTAACGCGAAAACTAGGCGTCGCGGAGCAGGTGCAGTTTGTTGGCCGCCTGGATGCCAAGGCGCAGGCCCTTCACTACGCCCGCGCGCGCTGGTACTTGAGCCTGCCGCAGAGTGATTCGGTGTCGGTGTCGGTGCTGGAGGCGATGGCGCATGCTTGCGTGCCGCTCTTGTCCGATCTGCCTGCTAATCATGAGTTGCTGGGTGAAGGCTCTGGGCGGGGCTTGATCGTGGATGCGGGTGCCATGCCTGGTTTTCCCGGCTTGCCGGCGCAAGTGCTGGCGCTGGAGAACCAAGCGCAGGACATGGGTGCTGCCAACCGCACCTGGGTCGCTCAACATGGCTTGTTTGCGCCCGCAGTGCAAAGATTTTTGAATCGACTGAGAGAACTGGATAGCCCCAATTGAAGCTGCTGCTGATCAATCATTACGCCGGCTCACCCGAGCACGGCATGGAGTTTCGGCCCTTTTACATGGCGCGCGAATGGCGCCGCGCCGGACATCAAGTGCTGATTCTGGCTGCCTCTCAATCACATGTGCGAAGCACGCAGCCGCAGCCTGGCGGCCAGACCATAGACGGTGTCCCCTATGTCTGGTACTCAACGCCCCCCTATGCGGGCAATGGTTTAGGGCGGGCGCGCAACATCTTTTCCTTTTGCCGCCAGGTCTGGAGTGATGCCGATGCGCTGGCCGAAAACTTCCAACCCGATGTGGTGATTGCGTCCAGCACCTACCCGATGGACATCTGGCCGGCCCGCCGCATCGCTCAACTGGCCCGCGCCAAGCTGGTCTACGAGGTGCATGATTTGTGGCCACTGTCTCCGATCGAATTGAGCGGTATGTCGCCCATTCATCCGTTTGCACTGGTGTGCCAGCAGGCCGAGGTTGAGGCTTACCGTGACGCGCATGTAGTGGTGTCCATGCTGCCCAAGGTGCACGAGCATATGGCCGGTCATGGGCTGGATTTGAAAAAGCTGCACATCGTGCCGAACGGCATCGCGCTGGACGAGTGGATGGATGCGGAGGCCGGCCATAGCGAGGCCTTGAACCCCGAGATCGCCACCCATATCGCGCTGCAGCGCGCCGGCGGCCGGCTGGTGCTGGGTTACGCCGGCTCGCATGGCCTGCCCAACGCGCTGGACGTGCTCTTGGATGCTGCCAAGCTCCTGCAAGCCAGCCCAGAGGGGCAAAAAATTGCCATCGTGATGGTCGGAGGTGGGCATGAAAAAGCTCGTCTTGCCGAGCGAGTGCGCAGCGAGGGCCTGAGCCATGTGAGCTTGTTTGACGCCATACCCAAGGGGCAGATCCCGGCGCTCTTGGGCCAGTTCGACATCGCCTATATCGGCTGGCAGCGCACGCCCATCTACCGCTTCGGCATCGCCCCGAACAAGCTGATGGACTACATGATGGCGGGCCGCGCGGTGCTGCACTCGGTGGAGGCCGGCAATGACCCGGTGGCCGAAGCGGGTGCGGGTTTGACGGTCGCACCGGAAGACCCGGTGGCTGTCGCCGAGGGCGTGTTGCGCCTGGCGCAGTGCAGCCCGGCCGAGCGCACGGCCATGGGTCAAAAAGGGCGGGCTTTCGTGCTGGCGAACCACACATATCCGGTGCTGGCCCAGCGCTTCATCGACGCCTTGAACTGAGCGCGCATGAACCCGCGCAAAGACCAAGAGCAAGAACTTGAGGCCATTGCCGAGCGCTACCAGCGCCGCGCGGGCGCAGTGCCCATCGACCGCTACAGCCTCTTGCGGCCGGAAGTCTGGCAGATGTGGCAAGAGCGGCAGCGGGCCTTGCTGCGCGTTTTGGCGCAAAGACCGGGGACGCCGGCGGATTGGCACTTGGCCGAGGTCGGTTGCGGCGCCGGTGGCAATTTGCAAGAAATGCTGCGCTTTGGCTTCAGACCCGAGCATCTGCAAGGGGTGGAGTTGCTGCCCGAGCGCCATGCGGCGGCCTGCACGGTATTGCCCGAGGCCCTGCGCCTGAGCTTAGGCGATGCCTCGCAAGCCGAGATCGCGCCGGCCAGCCAAGACCTGGTCTTGCAATCCACGGTGTTCTCTTCCATCTTGAGCGACACCGTGCAGGCGGCCCTGGCCCAGGCCATGTGGCATTGGCTCAAACCTGGCGGGGCGGTGCTTTGGTATGACTTCATCGTCGACAATCCGCGCAACCCGGATGTGCGCGGTGTGCCGCTGAAGCGCGTGCGTGAGCTGTTCCCCGAGGCACGCATCAAGTGGCAGCGCCTGACCCTGGCGCCGCCCTTGGCCCGCCTCGTTTGCCGCCTGCATCCGAGCGCCTATACCCTGTTCAACAGCATTCCCTGGCTGCGCACGCATGTGCTGGCCGTGATCGAGAAACCATGAGTGATTTGCCGTTTTTGCCGTTCGCCTTGCCTGAGATTGGTGAGGACGAAATTAATGAGGTGGTCGACACCTTGCGCTCCGGCTGGGTCACCACCGGCCCCAAGGCCAAGCGCTTCGAGCAGGAATTTGCAGCCTTCTTGGGTGAGCCGCAGATCGAGTGCATTGCCGTCAACTCGGCCACCGCTGGCCTGCATTTGGCGCTGGAGGCCTGTGGCATCGGCCCTGGCGATGAAGTCATCACCACCACTCATACTTTCACCGCCACCGCCGAAGTGGTGCGTTACCTCGGCGCCGACGTGGTCTTGGTCGACATCGATCCGACCACACTCAATATCGACCCCAAGCTGGTCGAAGCTGCGATCACCCCGCGGACCAAATGCATCATCCCGGTCCACTACTCCGGCCTGGCGGTGGACATGATCGCCATCCTCGACATCGCCCGCAAACATGGCCTGCGGGTGGTCGAAGACGCCGCCCATGCGCTGCCCACCACGCTGGAAAAAGAGCTGATCGGCACCTTGGGCAGCGACGCGACGGTGTTCAGCTTTTACGCCAACAAGACCATGACGACAGGCGAGGGCGGCATGCTGGTGACGCGCAATGCGGAGCTGGCCAAGCGCGCGCGGGTGATGCGCTTGCACGGCATGAACCGGGATGCGTTTGACCGCTTCACCGCCAAGACGCCGAGCTGGTATTACGAGATCGTGGCGCCCGGTTTCAAGTACAACATGACCGATATCGCGGCGGCGCTGGGGATTCATCAACTCAAGCGGCTACCAGCCTTTCAAGCTCGGCGCGAAGCGATTGCGCAAGCCTACAACGCAGCGTTTGTCGATCTGCCCCTGATCTTGCCGCCGGAGGCGCCCGATGGCGATGTGCATTCCTGGCATTTGTACGTCTTGCGCTTGAGCGATGAGTTGGAGATCGAGCGTGACGTCTTTATCGAGCGCATGTACGCCGCCGGTATTGGCTGCAGCGTGCACTACATCCCGCTGCACCTGCACCCTTATTGGCGTGAGCGTTATGAACTGGGCCCTGAGCAGTTCCCGCATTCGCAAAAAGCGTTTGAGCGGATGTTGAGCATCCCGCTCTACACCGCCATGACGGACGCAGATGTGCAGCGCGTGATTGCGGCGGTTCGCGCGATAGCAGGCTGATGCCGATGTGGGCTAAACGGCTTGTCGATGTTTTGCTGTCTGCGCTTGGCCTTGTGTTGCTGGCGCCGCTGCTGCTGGCTATTGCGCTGTGGATCAAGCTGGACTCGCCCGGCCCGGTGCTGTTCAGGCAAGAGCGGGTAGGGCGGCGAGGCCGGATGTTTTCTATCCACAAATTCCGCACCATGCGGCCGGATGCACCCAGCTTGGGTCCGCAAATCACCATTGGCGCCGATCCTCGTGTCACCCGCGCCGGTCAGGTCTTGCGCCGCAGCAAGCTGGATGAGTTGCCGCAACTCTGGGATGTCTTTCGCGGTGCGATGAGCCTGGTCGGGCCGCGCCCCGAGGTGCCGCGTTATGTGGCCTTGTATCCGGCGGACATCGCCGAGTTGGTGCTGTCAGTGCGGCCTGGCATCACCGATCTGGCTTCGATTGAATATCGTGATGAGAGTCGCTTGCTCGCCGAAGCCGCCGACCCTGAAGCCTGCTACGTCGAGCAGGTCATGCCGGCCAAGCTGGCCCTGGCGGCGCGCTATGTGCAAACGCGCAGCTTCATTGGTGACTTGACGTTGTTGCTGCGCACGGTCAAGGCAATCCTAAGTTGAGATGAGCGGAGCTGAGTTTGCGCCGACAATCCACCCCACTATGTTCTGGCTCTCACTCGACGGTTTTTTAACCCGCATTCGACCCTACCGCGAGGCGCTCTCCCTGTTGCTGGACGCTGCCCTTGTGGCGCTGGCCTGGCAGGCGACCTATTTGTTTCGGCTCGGTTTCGAGCGTTGGATGTCGGCTCGGCCTAGCTACGACGAATGGGTCATGCTCGCTTTGGTCGGCCTCTATGTGCTGGTGTTGTGGCTGCTGCGCGTACCCAAGGGCATGTGGCGCTTCAGCGGCTTCGGAGAGGTCAAGCGCTTAGCGGCGGCCTGCGCGATTGCCGGCACGCTGGGCGCAACGATGGTGCTGATGGCTCATTTGAGCGGTGTTCCGCGCGCCGTGCTGGCCTTGCATCCGCTCTTTTGTCTGATTGCGCTGGCGATGATGCGCTTGGGTTACCGCATGCTGTACGAGCATATGCGCGGGCGCATCAGCGGCAGCTCGGTCGAAACGCACCGGGCACTGGTGCTGGGGGCTGGTCAGGCTGGGCGCTTGGCGGTGGCGGGCATACAGCACCAGGGCTGGGTCGTGGTGGGCTGGCTCGACGATGACCCGGCCAAGCAAGATTCCCGTGTCGCCGGCATCCCCGTGCTGGGGCGTTTGGAGGAGGTCACGCGCTTCGCGCCTTTGCACGGCATTACGCATCTGATCGTGGCAATGCCTTCGGCAGCGACGGAGCAACGGCGCCGAGCCTTGGATCTGGCCGGGCAGACCGGTCTGCATGTGTTGACCGTACCTAATCTGGAGGAACTGCAGACGGGCCGCAAGGTCGATCAGTTACGCGACATCGAGCCCGAGGATTTGCTGGGCCGTGCGCCGGTGCAACTGGACGAGGGCGGCATCAGCGAATGCATCAACGGCAAGGTAGTGCTAATCACCGGTGCCGGCGGCAGCATTGGCAGCGAGCTGTGTCGGCAAGTGGCGCGTTATGGGCCGCGCCTGCTGGTACTTTACGAGCTGAGCGAAGTGGCGCTGTATCTGATCGAACAAGAGTTGACGGAGAAGTTCCCGCACATTCCTCTGCTGCGCTTGGTCGGCGACGTCAAGGACCTGGAGCATCTGCGTTGCACCTTCGGCAAACACAAGCCACAAATCGTTTTTCATGCCGCCGCCTACAAACATGTGCCCTTGATGGAAGTCGACAACGCCTGGGTCTGCTTGCGCAACAACACCCTGGGCACCTATCACGCAGCTCTTGCTGCGGCCGAAAGTGGCGTCGAGCGTTTCGTTTTGATCAGCACCGACAAGGCGGTCAACCCCACCAGTGTCATGGGTGCTAGCAAACGGGCGGCGGAATTGGTGATCAGCCATATGGCTGCTGAATCAAAAAAGCAGGGCCACGCCACCAAATTCATGGCCGTGCGTTTCGGCAATGTATTGGGGAGCAGCGGCAGCGTGATCCCCAAGTTTAAGCAGCAGATCGCCAAAGGTGGCCCGGTCACCGTAACCCACCCCGACATTACTCGTTACTTCATGACCATCCCCGAGGCAGCACGCTTGGTCGTGCAAGCAGCCGTCATCGGCGAAAGCGGGCAGGTACTGGTGCTGGACATGGGCGAGCCTGTGCGGATTGTTGATTTGGCGCGTGACATGATCCGCCTGTCCGGGCGCGGCCAAGACGAGATCCAAATCGAGTTCAGCGGCCTGCGGCCGGGCGAGAAGTTGTTCGAGGAATTGCTGGCGGATAGCGACGCCACGCTGCCGACGAGCTGCGCTGGATTGGCGTTAGCTCGTTTGGATGACAGCCGGCAGCGTGCCGAGGTGATGGGGTGGCTGCTGAATGGGGCGAGCGCGCTTGGGCAGGCAGATGATAAGGCGGTGCGCAAAGTGCTGCGGGAGTTGTTGGGGGCGGCGTTCAGTTCGAAGCACTGAGTGATGTTCCCAGGGCAGACAGACTTCGAAGATGATGTGCGCGCCTATGGCTGGGCCAGATCCGGTTTGGCGGAGCGCCAATTCATGTTCTTTCGGTGCAGACCGCCGAAGGCCTGCCCAACCCGCATGAAGTTCACCCGGCAGTACGGCAGAGGCCAAAGCCCTGTTGCCCGTTATTCGCGGCCTGTTGGAGCGCTGCCCGCTCAAACCTGTGGTGCTGATTACTGGCCGGGGGCTCTTGAGCACCGCCAACATGGAAGAGTTGGGTAAGCTGCAAGTTCAATCGCCCCGGATTCCGAGGAGGCCAGTTGGTGTAAGTCAGGCTACTGCCGCAGCCTGATTGGCGAATTGCCGGTGATCGCTTGCCTCAGCTTCTGCAGGAGGGATGTAGCCGCTGGGTCCGAGCAGGCGTTGGTGGTTGAACCAAGCCACCCATGCAAGGGGCGCCAGCTCGACGGATTCCTTGGTTTTCCATTGCCCCCGGCGATGAATCAATTCGGCCTTATAGAGCCCGTTGATTGTCTCGGCCATTGCGTTGTCGTAGCTATCCCCCTTGTTTCCCACCGACGGTTCAATGCCGGCTTCGGCGAGGCGCTCGCTGTACCGAATGGAAACGTATTGAGCGGATTTAGCAGGGCGTCCCATAAACACCTTCACTCATGGAGGTGTTTATGGGACGCCCTGCTGGCTGGATGCAGAGTTTGACTGGGCGAGCCGTAATGCGATCGCCTAGCGTGCCGGCCATCACCTAGCTTATTGCTCAGCGGCAGTCCATGGCCTGACACAAACGTTTGGCATAATCCTAGTTTTGCGTTCCTGGCCTGTCGGCTCGAGTCAGTCGGACAGGGCTAGCTTGTTTTTGGGCGGTTCAACTGCGCGTCCTTAGCTCATCGTTGGTAATTTTTCTGCTTTGTTGAATGGCCGCCATAAAAAGAAAGCAATGCCTGTTCATCAACGGGAAGTTCACGGCCCAGCGCATGACAGGTGTTCAGCGGGTCGCCGAACAATTGGTTCGGGAGCTTGATCAAACGCTGGAGGCCCCTGCTGAACTGCTTTGCCCCCCAAGCGGAGGCTTTGCAAATTTGCAGAACATTACGGTACGGGTGATCGGCCCCCGTTGGCTGTCACTTACTCTATGGGAGCAACTGATACTGCCTTTTGCCGCTCGTACTGGGAGTCTTTTGAATCTGGCCGGCGCAGCACCCGCACTAGCGCGCAAGCAGTATTGCGTAATGCACGACGCCGCGATTTTTGACCAGCCAGATGCCTATGCCCAGATTTTTTTGTCTTGGTACCGTTGGCTGTTCAGGCGTCTGGTTGCGCGGGCGCAGGGTCTATTCACGGTCTCGAATTTCTCGAGGGATCGCCTTTCCTTGGCGCTAGGTGTGCCTGATTCAACGTTTGTTGTGCTTGGGCTTGGCAGTGAACATCTTTCAGTGGTTCAGGCGGACGAGAATATCCTGGCAAATTCAGGGCTGACTCCTAATCAATATTTTCTCGCGGTAGCAAGCCAAAATCCAACAAAAAACATGCAGCGACTTGCGCTTGCTTTTGCGGCCCTGAGGCCGTCGGCTATCAAATTCGTCCTTGTGGGCGGTGGCAATTCCAGGGTTTTTTCAGGCGACGACATTGATGAAGAGCCCGGTATGCTGACTCTGGGTGCTGTGAGTGATGAGGCCTTGGTTGCTCTGTATCGTGGGGCCCTGGGATTTGTGTTTCCGTCCATTTATGAGGGGTTCGGGCTGCCTCCGCTGGAGGCGATGGCACTAGGATGCCCGGTCATCGCGGCTCGCGCGGCATCTTTACCCGAGGTATGTGCTGATGCCGTCCTGTATTGCGACCCTCTGGACATCGAGTCGATAGCCGCCGCTTTACAGCGGCTAATCGACGAACCTTTGTTCAGGCAGGAGTTGAGGCAGCGCGGTTTTGCTCGGGCGCGGATGTGGACATGGGCAAGTGCGGGAGAGCGTCTGCGCGCAGGGATCAAACTCAGCGGAGCGGCGCCGTGAGAATTCTGCAGTTGAGCAAGTTCTATCCTCCGGTGCTCGGTGGCATCGAGTCTGTTGCCTGGGAGCTTGTTGAAGGCTTGAATTCAAACGGCATGCGCGCAGACGTACTGTGTTCCAACCAAAGTTGGTTGACTGTGCGGGAGCATTTTCCTGGTGACTACGACGTGGTGCGGGCGGGCTCCGTGGGCATGTTCCTCTCCACTTCGATGTCCGTAGTGATGCCAAGCTTGGTGGCGGAAATGGGTCGGCGCGCGGATATTTTGCATGTTCACATGCCAGATCCGATGGCGGCACTAGCTGTGTGGCTGGCTCGCCCGAAATGCCGTGTTGTTGTGCACTGGCACAGCGACGTGATTCGGCAGAGGCGCTCCTTGGTGGTCTATGAGCCGCTGCAACGATGGTTGTTGCACCGCGCGGATGCGGTGATAGCGACGAGCCCGCCTTATATGGATGCATCGGAACCGTTGCAACCCTGGCGCAACAAGGTCTGTGTGATCCCGATAGGCATCAGCGACAATCGCCCCGCCGCAAGCGCCGACTTGGTGCAGACGCTCCGGCGAAGATATGGTGAGCGCCGCATGGTATTTGCGCTTGGGCGCATGACTTACTACAAGGGATTTGACATCCTCGTCGAAGCTGCAAGCCAGTTGCCTGATGATTGTGTGGTCGTCATAGGCGGGGTGGGGGAGATGCTGGAAACTTTTAAATCCATAGCCCGCCAGCAGGGGCTTACTGCCAAGGTACAGTTTGTCGGGCATATCCCCGACAATGAATTACCGAGTTACTTTGCCGCCTGCGATGTTTTTTGTTTTTCATCGACGGTCCGCGCCGAAGCCTATGGTGTGGCGATGCTCGAGGCTATGGTGATGGGAAAGCCAGTCGTGGCAACGGACATTGCGGGTTCAGGCGTGCCCTGGGTGAACCAGCATGGCGTGACTGGGCTCAATGTCTGCGCTGGAGAAAGTCGCCCGCTGGCGGCAGCGTTGCGCAGCCTTCTCGATGATGTAGAGATGCGGGCCGCTCTTGGTGCGGGCGGGCGCAAGCGCTACGAACAGGAATTTGATTCAAAAAGAATGACCGCCAAAACAATCGAACTATACGGACAGTTGACCTGAAGGTCGTGAGTGTTCCGTAGACTTTTATCAATGATTTAAATTGGGTAAAATATTTTGTCACGCTCTACATTGGCAAGCCGCTTTCGTCGTCGTTTTGACGTCATATTTGTGCTCACAGTTATTGTTCCGACCGTCGTTGCTATAATCTATTATGGACTGATTGCATCTGATGTTTATATATCGGAATCAAGATTCGTGGTGCGCAATCCACAGCGGCAAGCGCAGTCCGGGCTGGGTGCCTTACTGCAAGGATCCTCGTTCTCTAGGTCGCAAGATGACACCTATTCTGTTCACGATTACATCCGCTCGCGGGATGCCTTAGGTGAACTTGATGGTAAGTTGAATTTTCGTGCTGGTTATACTAGGCCGCATATTGATTTTATCAGCCGATTTCCAGGTTTTGAGCGCTGGGATACCAGTTTTGAGGCCTTGCATAAATATTATCTTCGCCATGTCGATGTCGAATATGACACCGCCTCATCCATCAGCGTGCTGCGCGTTCGGGCTTTTTCGGGTGAAGATGCCAAGCGGATCAACGAGCAATTACTGGAGATGGGTGAGCGCTTGGTCAATACGATGAACCTGCGCAGCCGGCAGGATTTAATCCGAGTGGCCGAACAGGAGGTGCAAGTTGCAGAGGAGCGCTCCAAGACTGCGGCGGCGGCCCTATCTTCATACCGGGCCGATCGTTCGGTTTTCGACCCCGATCGCCAGAGCATGATTCAGTTGCAAAGCGTAGCCCGTCTGCGTGAGGAATTACTTAACGCTGAGTCACAACTGGCGCAGGTTCGCAAGGTGTCGCCCAGCAACCCTCAGATTGCTTCCCTAGAAAGTCGCGTCGATGCCTTGCGCAAGGCGCTTTCCGTCGAGAGCGCCACTGTATTGGGTGGCAATGGAGCGCTGAGTGCCAAGTCACCCGCTTATGACCGGTTCGTACTGGAGAAGACTTTCGCTGATCGGCAACTCGCTGGTGCGCTGGTGGCCTTAGACGCCGCTCGCAGCGAAGCCTCGCGCAAACAGCTGTATCTTGAGCGTTTGGTTCAGCCCAACGAGCCCGACAAGTCCGCCGAGCCGCGCAGATTGCGGTCCATCTTGACGGTGTTCATCCTAGGCTTGATCTTGTGGGGCGTCGTCCGCCTCGTAATCGCAAGCATTCGCGAGCACACGGCTTGAGTGGCACAAGGCAATTGCTGATGTACAAGTCATTGATGGATTCGCTGCGCATCCAAAGGCGTGTCATATGGGCGTTGATGATGCGCGAGGTCATTACCCGCTTCGGACGCGAGAATTTGGGCGTTTTATGGCTGATTGCCGAGCCGATGATGTTCACCCTTGGCGTTACTGCTTTGTGGACATCAGCCGGCATGAACCACGGATCGAGCCTACCGATCGTTGCGTTTGCGATCACCGGTTACTCGTCGGTGCTGTTGTGGCGCAATGCTGTCAATCGATGTAACAGCGGCATTCAGAGTAATGCCAGCTTGTTGTACCACCGAAATGTGCGTGTCATTGATGTCTTCGTGACTCGTGTGAGTCTGGAAATGGCAGGCGCAACGGCTTCTTTCATCATCCTTGCAACCTTCTTCTCGGCTATTGGATGGATTGCTCCGCCAGAGGACCCTCTCTTGGTCGTGGCAGGCTGGTTGATGCTTGCATGGTTCGGCGCAGCACTGGCCATGGTTATTGGCGCGGGGACGGCATATAGCGAGATTGTCGACAGACTTTGGCATCCGGCGTCCTACCTGCTCTTTCCGCTATCGGGTGCCGCTTTCATGGTGGATTGGCTGCCTGCGTCCCTGCAGAAGGTGGTTCTCATACTCCCCATGGTGCACGGTGTGGAATTAGTGAGGGAGGGATATTTTGGGGCGACGGTGCGTACGCATCATGACATGGCCTATATGGCCACGATTAATTTGGTGCTGACTTTGCTTGGCCTCTTCCTGGTGCGGGACGCCGGTAAAAGGGTGGGGTCGCGATGATTCGGCTTGACAATGTCTGCAAGGACTATCACACCCGCTTGGGGCCACGTCATATTCTGAGTCACGTCAATCTAACGCTGGAGCGCGGGCGTCATATCGGAATATTAGGGCGCAATGGCGCGGGCAAGAGCACGCTGGTGCGACTACTCAGTGGCGCTGAAAATCCAACTTCCGGGCGCATTCACCGTGACATGAGCGTCAGCTGGCCACTGGCCTTTACGGGCGCCTTTCAAACTCACTTGACTGGCCTGGATAACCTGAAATTTGTTTGCCGCGTTTATGGCGTTGACTGGAAGCCGCTGGTGCCTTTTGTCGAGGAGTTCACCGAGTTGGGCATCTATCTGCGCGAGCCGGTGCTGAATTATTCGGTTGGCATGACCATGCGGCTGGCCTTTGCGCTCTCGATGGCCATCGAATTCGATTGTTTCCTGATTGATGAAGGATTGTCGGTCGGCGACGCGCGCTTTGGTGACCGCTGCCATGTGGAGCTGTTTCAGAAGCGCAAAGACCGTTCTTTCATCCTCGTCTCGCACGACCCCAATATCATCCGGGCCTACTGCGAGAGGGCGGCGGTATTGCATCTTGGTCGCTTGTATGAGTTCCCGACCGTCGACGAGGCCTTTGAATTTTACGAAAACCAGCACGTTCCCCCGCCAGGGCCGCTGTTTGATTGAGGTGCGTTTGAAAATTCTGCTCGAAATGCGTCCTGCTCTGGACGGCCATAGCGGTATTCCGCAGGAGGCGCGCTTGTTGTTCCGCGGCCTTGCCGGCATGGACGATGTCGATGTCCTAGGCCTGCTGCAGAGTGGCAATCTTGTTCTTGATGCAGGGCTAGCGACGGCAAAGCTTAAGCAAAGTTCACCCGTAGACTCTGCGGCAGAGATCGATCGGCTATCGCGTGTTGTGGTTTCGCTGCAGCAAGGGCCGGCCTCGCATCGGTTTGAGCATTGGCGCAAGCGCTTGCTACGCATTGTCGGCCCGCTGGCAGCTGGGGCGGCTGCCTTGATCGGGCGCAAGATCGCCTTGAGCAGATTCGATCCCGCGCACTTTAAGGACTTCGTCTGGCGAGCGATGTTCGCGAAGTCATTGCCCGTCGAAGATTTTGCCACCGTGACAAGCCGCGAGTTCAGAGTCATGCGCTGGCCATGGTCCAGCATGAACGCCGTAGGCGTTGCCTCGGCAGCCCTGGGTCACGCGGTCTATCCGCGTTTGGATACCCGCAGCATCGACGTGATGATTGCCGAGACGCCCTACCCAGGTCGGGTCAGTCGCGGTACTCGCATGATCGTGCGTTACCACGACGCCATTCCGCTGCTGATGCCCCATACCATCAAGGATCGGGGCTATCACCGCGCCATGCATTTCCACGCGCTCAAACGCAATGCCGCCGACGGCGCTTGGTTTGCCTGTGTGTCGGAAGCCACTCGGCGCGATTTGCTGTCGGTTATGCCGGAATTGGAAGACCGAGCGGTCACGATTCCGAATATGGTGTCGCATCACTACGTTCCCGAGCAGGGCCCACCCTCCCGCGTGCCAGAAATTATCTGGAGTCGCAAAAATCGTCAAGCGCCCCATGAAGGTGGTGCCGATGTGAGCGATGGCGATTTGCAAGATGGTGCCTTGCCCTACTTGCTGATGGTGTGCACGGTGGAGCCCCGCAAGAATCATCAAGCGCTGCTCGATGCCTGGGAGTTGTTGCGCACGCAGGGCTACAGTCAACTGAACTTGATCTGCGTAGGTTCGATGGGCTGGGATCACGAGGCCATCTTGAGGCGCTTTACCCCTTGGCTGCGGCGTGGCGGCCTCCATCTGCTGCACGACGTGCCGCCGCAAGACTTGCGCCTCTTGTATCGCCATGCGCAGGTCACTGTGTGCCCCAGTTTCGGCGAGGGCTTCGACTTCTCCGGCGTGGAGGCGATGTGCAGCGGTGGCGTGGTGGCCGCGTCGGATATTCAGGTGCACAAGGACGTCTACGGTGCTGGGGCCGAGTATTTCAGTGCCTACTCGCCGCAGGAGATGGCAGCCGTTCTGGATCGGCTGATGGGCCCGGAGAGCGCGGCGCGTCGTGCCGAACTGAGATCTGCAGGCGGCGAGGTTACGGCCCAGTACCGGCCTGCTGTCGTTCTGCCTCAGTGGCAGGACTTCCTGCACCGCGTCTGCGGCGAGCAATGATCGGATTGAAGTTCCTGCGTGAGCTCGCGAGCCGCGTACGTCGTCGCGTGAGTGGATCGAATCAGCTCGCGTCGTCTACGTTCGACGCCGCAGATATCGAAACCGTGCGGCGGGCTTATTACGAGCAGGGTTCGATGAGCCTCGAGTGGGGTCCGTACGCGCATGCGCATATGCGTTTGCCTGAATGGTTCCAGTTGGGCCTAGATCCGTGGGGCGAAGCCTATATGCAGCAGCAACTTAAGCTGTGGGCCTTGATCGCCGGTACTGACCTCCCCTATAACCCCGAACTGCATGAGAAGGAGGCGGACTGGGGCACAGTTGACCCGATCCGCCAGCCTGGTTTCTACGTCCGGCGGGACCCGCTCGCTGTTGCCAGCGCGTCGGATCATTGGATTGCTTCGGGCATGCTGCTAAAGTATTGCGGGCTGGCATTTGGTGATTGGGCACTGGAGTACGGGGCGGGCTTTGCTCAAACGGCGCTGGCCTTGGCACGTCTGGGTGTGAATGTCGACACTGTTGATATCTCACCTACCTTTTGCCGTTTCGTGCAGGAGCAGGCCGACTTCTTTAACGTCCCACTGACCGCTTTCCATGCGCAGTTTGGCTATCGGCCACGCCCCGAGCAGCGCTACAAGCTGATCTGGTTCTACGAGAGCTTCCACCACTGCCTGGACTTTTCCCAGTTGGTCCAGCGACTGGATTGCCTGTTAGCACCGGGTGGGCGCATCATTCTGGGCGGCGAGCCCATCGTCGAACAGGAAAATGCCGCTGTGCCTTATCCGTGGGGCGTGCGCCTGCACAGCGAGGTTGCGGCCGTCGTTCGGCAGCAGCAATGGATGGAACTGGGCTTCTCCGAGCCCTTTCTCTACGAACTCTTCGCCCGCTACGGCTTTGAAGGGAAGAGAATCGAATGCGAACCTTCGCTTTTCGGGCTGCTGTACGTTTTCACGCGAGCCAACGAGAACGGCTGAATTTCAGCGGGCGCTAACCATTCGGCGGTTTCTGGAAGTACAGGAAGATGCCCAATGCACCGCCGTGATCAGTAAGTTCGCTGTAAACCCGCGATATGCCTGCCCGTTGTAAAAGGAACATCAGCTCGCTGAGATTGTAGAAATTCATCTGCATCTCAGGATCTGTGGCGACAGCCGACGCAACTGTGGCAAAGGATCTTGTCTTCCTCGGCAAATGCGACCTGATTTCAGCCTTGAGCAATTGCAATCTCGTGGGCGAAGGCACCGGCGGTATCGCCGGCTGCTGACCAAAGCTGTCGGCATAAACATCCCAGCCATAGGTGATTTGGATCGCGCCCAAGCCTCCCGGGCGGATGCGTTGCACCAATTGCTCGAACAGGATCCTGCCTCGGCTCACTTCAATATGCTGCAACACGATGCTGCTATGGACCAGATCGAAGTCGCCATCCAGCGCTGACAATGTGTCGTCTGAAGGAAGCAGCTCCACATTGAATGCGGACTGTTCATGGCAGTTGCGCGCAGCTTCCGCCAGCATGGAGGGTGAGATGTCCACCCCGACCACCTCATGCGCAACGCTGGCGAACGGGATGACCAGCCGCCCCACCCCGCAGCCGAAGTCCAGCACCTTATTGGGAACGAAATCAGTTGCCAGATGCGCTCTGCAGGTATTCAGAACTTGCTTCACATGGGCATGGCCACTGGCGAAGAAAACGGCCCTTGCTTCGTTGGTCATCGTTTGCTGGCGAAACTGGGGGGAGGTCAGGACGCCGAAATAGGGGTCATCCGACCCCCAGCGCTCCCACTCGATGTCTGTGCCCTTCCGTGTCAGAACGGCTGATTGTGCGATGGCGACTTCGATTTCCAGCACGGCGGGTGTCAGCCCGTGCTGCTCCAGCCAGGCCCAACCTTCTGCAACAACTGTCACTACCAGGCGATAGCGCCCGGCCAGTTTGGGGGCGCTGACGACAAGCTCAGAATCCGCATACCCATCGTTCTCGACGGTAGCCGGTGTCAGGGGGCTGCGACGGCCGTCATGAACGGCCGTCGTGCCGGTAGTGGCGCTATCCCAGTGGTAAGAGGCATTCAGTGGGTGCAATGTGTCTGACGGCCATGACTGGCCGGAGCGGTTGTGAACTCGAACCTGCACGGAAAAGTTCCGACCGGCTGCCACCTTGTTCACTGATGTGGCCGCCGAAACATAACCAGAAAAATTCACTTTAGAGATCCTGCTCCGTTCGCTGAAGGAGACGTTGCCGCTGCAATCATCCAGGCCAGCGTCTTCTTGATGGGAATTGCATCGATGGGTCCGATGACCTGCTCTAGCCGTGAACAACTACCGACCAACTTGTGCACTTCGTTGGCTCGCACAAAGGCCGGGTTGACACGAATCTCCGGCATGTAGCCGGCGATCTCGGCAGCCAGCGCCAGAATCACTGTCAGGGACTGGCCATGCCCTGAGCAGACATTGAGAACCTGCCCAGCGCAGGGCGTGCTCAACAAACGGCTGTAGCACTGCGTGAGGGTGCGCACATCTGAGAAATCGCGCTCCACGTCCAAATTACCCAACTCCAGCACCGGCGCCCGCTTGGAAAAATGGGCGACGATTTTCGGCAGCAGGAAATTCTCGGCCTGCCCCACGCCGGTGTAGTTGAACGGCCGCGCCACCGTGATGGGCAATTGCGACTGCCAGGTGGCTGCCATGTACTCCATTGCAAGTTTGCTGACCGCGTAGTCGTTGGCGGGTGCCGGCGTGGTCGATTCATCGATCACGCCGGCCGTGGCATTGCCGTAGACGTTCGCGCTGCTGGCCAGGAGTACCGCCGTCGGCGCCGCGCTTGCACGGGCCAAGGCCTGTAGCAAATTGCGGGTCCCTACGATGTTGGTCCGGTAGATCGCATCGACATCACCGTGGCCAACAAAGGCAATGGCTGCAAGATGGACCACCTTGTCCGGCTTGAGTTCTTGGATGAGTCTGGAGATCGAGGCGTCATCAAGTAAATTGCATCCATGCAACTGATGCACGCCCCGGGTCAACGGCTCGTCGGCCCCGTGCAACTGATGCACCAGACCATGAACTTCATGCCCTTGGGCCACTAACTCGGGCGCCAGATAGCGCCCAGTGAAGCCGTTGACTCCGGTGACGAGGATGCGAGACATAGGCGTTGTTGCCCGCTTCAGAACGAGAAACCGATTTCGTTGCGGCGCAGGTCGGCCGCCACCATCATGGCGCACAGTTCTTCCAGCGTGGTCTTTGGTTCCCAGCCCAGTTCGCTCTTGGCCTTCTCAGGGTTGCCGATCAGCAACTCCACTTCTGCGGGGCGATAGAAGCGCGGGTTGACGCGCACCACCGTCTTGCCAGTCGCGGTGTCGACGGCCGTTTCATTTTCGGCCGTGCCGCGGAATTCCAAGGTCATACTTGCAGCCTTGGCAGCCATGGTGACGAAGTCGCGCACGGTCTCCATGCGGTTGGTGGCCAGCACATAGGTGTCGGGCTGGTCGGCCTGTAACATGCGCCACATGCCTTCCACATAGTCCTTTGCAAAGCCCCAATCGCGCTTGGCGTCGATATTGCCAAGTTCCAGCACATCCAGCTTGCCCAGCTTGATCTTGGCAATGCTGTCGGTGATCTTGCGGGTCACGAACTCGCGGCCTCGCAGCGGCGACTCGTGGTTGAACAGAATGCCGCTGGAGCCAAAGATGCCGTAACTCTCGCGGTAGTTGATCGTCATCCAATGGGCATAAAGCTTGGCCACGCCATAGGGGCTGCGCGGGTAGAAGGGGGTACTTTCGATCTGCGGAATCGCCTGCACCTTGCCAAACATTTCTGAAGTGCTGGCCTGATAGAAGCGCACCTTCGGATTGACGATACGGATGGCTTCCAGCAAGTTCACAGCGCCTACGCCAGTAATCTCGGCCGTAGTGATGGGCTGCTCGAACGAGACTCCCACAAAGCTCTGCGCGGCCAAGTTGTAAATCTCGGTGGCTCCGGACGCCTGCAACAAGCGGATGCAGGTACTCAGGTCGGTCAGATCGAACTCGACCATGTGCAGATTGGGGTGGTTGACAATATCCAGTTCTTCTATGCGCCAGAAGTGGACGGAACTGGTGCGGCGATAAGTGCCGTAGACCGTGTAGCCCTTGGAGAGCAACAGTTCGGTGAGGTAGGCGCCGTCTTGACCTGTAACACCCGTGACAATTGCCGTCTTCATAGAGTAATTTTTCAAAAAAAATCGTTGAATTTTTGCAGTCCAAGCCGCGCTGGTTGCCAAAAAAAGGCAAAGTAAAGAGCCGAGTTCAAGCGATCTACTTTTGCTGTGCTGCCGTAGGAGGAAAAAATGATCGTTTGAGAACTAAAATTATCTCGAATAATTTTGGCAATTTTTGCCAATTTGGAGAGGCCAACCCCTATTGTACTAAAGAAAGCGGTAGCCCTAGAATGTATCGGCGCAAAGGCGTACGCCAATGAGTCATCAAGTCCATACCCTGTTGCTGTAGTTCAAAATTAACTGCCATCTCATTCATGGATACAGGGGCTTGTCGCTTGAATCCCGGGCCCGGCTTGACTTTACACGATAGTCCAGCAAAGCTAATAATTGCCGCTACATATTCATATCGACTCGCCGAACCATGAGCGACGACATTAAAAGTCCCAGAAATTTCCTCACTAAGCATGGCCAATGATTGAGCGACAACGTCACCAACATAGGTGGGACAACCTCGCTGCGAATTGTCGCTGATGATATCAGTTGACTGACTCGCTTCGAGTATTCTCTTCCAGACAAAATTCTTGGGTTGATCAATTGAGCCTCCAAACAGCCATCCAGTTCTGATGATCAAGTGTCTGCAACCACTACTCCTAACTAGCATTTCTCCCCGGTACTTGGCCAAGTGATGCTGCGTAGGGGGCACCAACTGATCAGATTCAATGTATGGATCATCTTTCCAGTGACCATAGCACCCTGTGCTTGAAAAATGAACAAGGAGAATATTGAGGCTGCTGCAGGCCTTTGCGAGTGCACCTGGTATGGTTGAGTTTACAAACTTATCCAAAGAAGGATCAACTTCTGCGGCCTCTAGATTTGTGTGCGCAATGCAGTTGATTACGATGGATATCTTCGCTTCGCGCAGTATTGCCGTGATTACCTCAACATCGGCATCTTCGATGCATGCTCTCGGCAGTTGCATGAAACCCCGAAGATCCTTTGATAGGGCCGATCGGAATTCACTGCCCAATAATCCGCCCGAGCCACAAAGTGCAATTCGTTGAGTCATGCTTTGGGCCAAGACCAAGAAAATGAATCTAGAGGAACATTGGTTGCTTCTGTAGGGTCATGGGGAATGCTTGCAATATTAACCAACAAACTCTCGGTGCTTCCTAACCCGCCAAACGCAACCCAAAGTCCAGGACGTATTGTTAGCCTATTATAAAGCTCATCGGTCCTTGGGCCAAGAACGAAACTACTGGAGTCCCCAGATTTTTCGTCGCAGACGCATACCTGTATCTCCCCTACCGGCACTACAAAATTTAAAGTCATTTTCTCGTGGCGCTTCCACCCCTTCACTTGCTGGGGTTTTATAAACGAAAAATAGACTTCGCCGAACCCATCAAAACCGGCATCGATGTTCTTCATCCCGTGAAGTACATCCCCGCCGACTGTCTGGATACGGCGCAACTTGGTGGTGGTGACTCCGAGCATTCCCTCTCTCCTAAACAGTCCAACTACGCAGTCGATCTGTCGCGATTTTCTGGTATTCCATGATTTGTGTCTTCGTCATTGTCAAAGCGTTGGCTGAATTCTTGACAACCTCTCGATACCAAACGCCTGTCATCGACATACATTCGGAGTAAGATAAATTGGGTTCCCACTGCAATTGTAGTAAAGCCTTGTCTACATTCAATTTGAGCAGACTGGCTTCGTAGAACGGGGAGTTTCCAACCACATCGAAACTGGTTGATGGATCATCAAATCCCCAGACCTCAGCTAACGCTGCCAAAAGTTCAACAACCTTCGCGTTTTGTTCTGCCTTCGGTCCAAAATTGAAACTTTCCCCGTGTAGACCGGCATCAAGTGCTAATTGGGCTCCCAGCGCGAGATAGCCGCTTAGCGGTTCCAGGACGTGTTGCCATGGTCTAGTTGCCGCTGGACTGCGGATTTGTACTGCATCATTAGTTTGCCACGCACGCACACAATCAGCAATGATTCTGTCTTTGGCCCAGTCGCCGCCGCCAATCACATTTCCTGCGCGAGCGGTCGCCATTCTCACGTTCGTATTGATTGATCGGAAGAATGAGTGGTAGTATGAGCTAAAGACTAACTCTGCCGCCCCTTTGGATCCGCTATATATATCTTTGCCGCCAAGCCGATCAGTTTCTCTGTAACCCCACGGCCATTCGACATTATCGTAAGCCTTGTCGCTCGTAATGATAACTGCTACGCAAGGCCAGTCCACCTTGCGGAGACAGTCCAGAACTCCAGCCGTACCCATTACATTTGTATCAAACGTTTCGAATGGTTCGGCATATGAAGTTGAAACTATTGCCTGGGCTGCAAGATGAAATACAAAATCTGGCTTGAAATCCTGCATGACTGCATGAAGTTGCGCTCTATCCCGCACGTCGCCTACTTCATGTCTGATGCTGCCTGCGAGAACGGCATCTTCAAACAGGGATGGACTCGTTGGTATGCCAATTGAGTAGCCACAAACTTCGGCACCCAATAGGTTGAGCCACGTAATGAGCCAACTACCCTTGAACCCAGTATGTCCAGTTACAAGAACTTTTTTCCCGGAATATGTATTTTTGAAAATATTCATTGGATTCTTTAAAGATGTCATTTCCAAGTTTTCCACGGTGGCGACCCCGCATCCCAGAGTTCACGCAAATAAGTGACGTCGCGTACTGTATCCATGCATTGCCAGAATCCGCTGTGCTGAAACCCGCTTAATTGATTGCGAGCCGTCAAAGTTTCAAGCGGGTAGCGTTCAAGAACTTCCTCATCTGAGCGGAGCAACTCTGCAACTTCTGGTTCCAGCACCATGAATCCACCGTTGATCCACCCCTCGTTGATCTGATTCTTTTCTGCGAATTCTGTTACTTTCCCACCGTCAAATGTTAGCCCACCAAACCGAGCGGGAGGCCTAGCGGCAGTGATCGTTGCTTGACGCCCTTGATCAATGTGAAAACGCATCAACTCATCGATATTAACATCGCATACACCGTCGCCATACGTAGCCATAAAGCGCCGACCCTTCAGAAATGCCGCAGCTTGCTTTATGCGGCCGCCTGTCATACTTTTCTCACCGGTTTCCAGTAAATGAACCGTCCACGGCTCGCGAGGTTGATCATTATGGGACTTGACTTCGCCACTCGAGAGATCGGTCGTGATGCTGCCTTGGTTTGCGCGATACCGCAAAAAAAATTCCTTTATAAGCTCGCCTTTATAGCCCAGACAAATGACGAATTCCCGCGTACCAAATGAAGCATAGTGCTTCATTATATGCCAGAGAATAGGCTTCCCTCCAATTTCCACCATTGGCTTGGGTTTAGTCTCGGTTTCTTCTCGTAAGCGGGTTCCCAATCCGCCGGCAAGGATAACCACTGGTGTTTCAGATATGATTTTCATGCACTATTTCGAAGTTTATTGTAGGGTATTTGATGGGCGACTTGTTAAATTTTCTGAATATTCAACTCATATATTGAAAAATCCGAAAGCTCGTCAATGTGTATGCGAAATTCTACTGCATTCTCGGGACCCTTCAGGCTAACAGACCTCGAAAACACACCATCTTCTAACGATGAAATTTTCGTCTTTTCCAGTAAAATTGTTTCACCCATGTTTGAAACAATGTCCAAAGTCGCATCTCCAATGTTCATGATATTTCGAAGGGAGAACTCCACCAAGTGGTTGCCTGCGCTCATGTTGATATACGGACCGTAGGTAAGATAACCCGACGTACTATTCGTGACGATTCCACCATCGAATCGTTTGCCAACGCTCGTGGAAAGTTCGGTCGCAGAGAACTTTCTTTTTGTATCTACTCGCGCCGCGATGTCGGCAAGAAGCACGTTGGCTTGCCCGCCGGATTTCTGGGAGTATTCTAGGTACTTGGATCCAGCGTCATGCCATGAACATGCGAAGTGGTGGCAAAGACATGTGTTCTTTGTGTGTGCGTTTAACGTGAATGGCTCAGTTGTAACCGCACTTGGTGCGAGAGGCGAGAACCAATCTTGAGGGTAGATTTTAACGCCAGCGACAACGGTAGGTGTAGTTAGTCGAGGGGTTGTTCCCATGCCGTCTTTGTGGTGGCCGCGGTTGGTAAAAAACAGACCAACTAGTTGGGGCGCCCAAAAGTAAAAGCCCTTTTTGCGCCAAGCTACGAAGCTACCGAAATTTTCATAGACATTACACATGAACTGGCTTAGATCACTCATTGGCTTAGATGCCATTGAATGTGCTGTATACCAGCCGCCATTCATTTCATCGATCCCGATGAATGCTTCATGGTCAGTCGAGGATTCTAGCTCCTCAATGAGTTGATTAAATATTTCACCATTTACAAGTTCGACGTCGGCATCTAAATAAGTGCCGCCGTATTCTCGCAAGACGAACCATCTAAAATAATCAGTTAGGAAGGCATGATCCTTTTCCTCATATAGCTTTCTGACGTATGGATTAATATCCATTGGGAGGTTTGAGGCGTCCCAGTGCATTATCTTGTAGTCTGGAAGATGTTCCGCCCAAGTCTCTAGATACCTTTTAAATTGATCGGGCTTCCCATCGAAGCCAAAGTAGATGCGGTGCAGGATTTTTAGCGACCCTGCTGGTGACGCTCCACTATTTTGATGCTTCCAAATGTCAAACTCAACATCTTTAACTGTTATGTTGCTGACCCCGTTAATGGATAAAACCACTTCAATGTTATCAGTCGACACATCTGTGTTGAACATCGGTGAAACAATTGTTTGCTCGCCTGTCAGTGGAAGCAAGGTGCGTTTAATGGCCAATACATTTTTTCCAAGATCTGAAGTTACGCGCATTTCGGCCATTCCGGATGTCGCTGAACTGGTGAAATGCAGTTTTGCCACATACTGGTCGGCCGGTAGCGTGGCATAGGGTCCGTGAACGACGACGCCGTTTACACCTTCAACTTGAATGCCGTCTTCAGTTTGCCGACCAGCGTTGGTGCTCAACCAAGAAGCGTCAAATCGACGCGGAAATTTCAATGAAGTTTCAATGGCTGCTCTATATTCATCAAAGGTCTGAGCCTTTTCCCGTGCTTTATGGAGCTGTCGTTTTCCGGAGAAGTCGACATTTGAATTGGCGAACATGTGATAAACACAAGTTTTTGCAGTCTGATAATCGAGAGATTCACCGAGAAGTGTAAATTTCGGCGAAAAATAAGTCTGAGGGTAAACTTTAGACCGGAAAGAAACTGTCGGTTCTTCAATATTTTTGAAGAAGCCATCATCCTTTATATTAATTCCTTTATTTAGAAAAAATAAAGACATCAGTTGAGGCCCAATAAGTCCACGACGCTCACGCCACTCCCACAACTCGGGTAAATTCTGTTCATAAAGCGCCTTCATGAACAGGACTAGCTCTGATCCTTTTTTTGCACCTACAGTTTGTGCCGTGGGGTGTCCATTCGTTTTCTCTTCAACGCCAAAGAAATCGTCATATTCTGTAGAAGAGTAAAGATCCTCAATCAGGTTATGTAAAATTTTTCCATTCAATATCTCGCAGTCAGCGTCTAGATAAACGCCTCCATATTCGCTTAGAACTTTCCAGCGAAAATATTCGGAAAGGAATACTGGCGCATTTGCCGAAAATGCCGTGCTCGTCCAAGCATTTTCATGAACATTAAGGTTGCTCATGTTCCACTTCATGATTTTATAGTCAGGCATTTCCCGGGACCAAGATTCTAGATAATGCTCAAACGGGTCATGAAATGGGGCAAAGTTGTCGAAGTAGATTCTATGGAGAATTTTCGGATTTTTATGAGACATGGGCGGCACTTTCTTTTGTTGGTATGGGGTGTAGTATATTTTCTTGTAAATTTCTAGTTTTTATGAAATTTAAAGAGTCTGCTGAACTTCTGTCTGGTATTTTCTTTTGCTAATGTAATGCAAGCATCATACTTGTTCTGAAGTTCGGTTAATCTATTTTCAATAGTCGCGGTCTCTAATCTGGCTGCGCGCACTTCATTTGCATATGCATCTGAGGATTCTTTTAATTCCTCTAAGGCCAGGCTGGTCACGGCGAGTCGTTTGCGTACTGCGTCGCGCTCAGATGTTGTCAGTAATAATTTACTTATTGCGACCCCATATGTTGCGATCATATTCATCCATTTCGATTGAGCGCACTTGTACTTTCTTTCGATTACGGCCAGTTTTTCCGTCAGAATTGAGTTTGTTTCATTGAATCTATTGGCTTGCTGCTCAGCTATGTCAATCTGCTTGAGTTGATATTCAATTCTATCTTTGCTAGCTCTTAGTTCCGCTATGTAAAATTCTTCGGCTAGACTTGCTCGTTCGTTCAGTAAAATGTTTTCAGATTGTAGCTGGCTAATTTGGTCGTGGAGGGTGTCTCTGTGCTGCGCAACTTGTTTCGAGTTCCTTGTCAACTCGTCTTTTTCTAATTGTGCTTGGTGCGTGGCCTCAGTTAGTTGATTTCTGGCAACCTCTAACAAGCGTTGAGTATCACTTAGCGTGATTTTGGCAATGTTTAACTCATTGACCAGTCGGTCTTCAAGTTGCTTGCGTTCGGCTAATTTGGATTCTTCGGCTAAAATTACTCGTTCATTCAGTAGATTATTTTCTGATTTTTGCAGGTAAAGCTGCTCTATGAGGGCGTCTCTATGTAGAGAAACTTGCGCGAGCTGTGCTCCGCACTCAGCCATTTCTTCCTGCTCTAACCTTGCCTGGTGCTTTAAATTTTTTGCATCTGTAAGGAGCGCTGCATTTTCAGAGATCAGTGAAGTCAGGCGAACCTGAGAAATCATCGATTCATTGAGGGCTTTATCACGATCGGCTACGCTGGTAGTAATCTTTTTTTCAAAGTCCTCAATTGTCATTTTGGCAAGATTCAACTCATTCAGCAGCCGATCTCGATCATTAACGGCACTTGCCCATTCTGAGTGAATGCTGTCACGTTCGCAAATCGCGGTGTTGCGTTCGATGTCGAGTCGATTACGAATCTCAATTGTTGCGTGCCACTCTGACTTGACTGAATTGAATTCGGAAGTCAATGCAGCCAGCTGCTGCCGGAGATCTCTTCGTTCGCACGGCGCTCCACCTAATCCATTCAGCGAGTCGCAGGCGCGAAATTCAAACAGGCTTGACGCTTTTTTTATGTCCCAATCCTTGATATCTAGTAGCCATTTCGCCGGGCTCTGTGTTGTTAAGAATAGCTTCAATAATTTAGAAAAACGCTGAGGCTGTGCCATTAGCATGTCATGCCGATACGAGAATCTATTTGTAAGAAAGCAGAATGTGGAAACAGCTTCTTCAGTTGTTAGGGGTTTTACTTCGTTCAGCCGAGTGGGGTCATTTTCACACCAAGCGGAAAAAGGTGACTTTCCGGTAACTACGACTAGTTTGCCAAATAGCAATCCCGTCATTGCGCTTGTTGAGGAAATAGTCACCATGCCGTCTGCTACATCGAGCAGCGGCTCTGTAAGGCCTTGAGAGAATTGGTCTGGCAAAAACTTCAGGCGGTCCGTTGCGGCGCTTAGTGATCGCTCCATTTCGGTGCTAAGACGCTCGCCAGCGTGATATGTTGGGACTCCGATCCATCCGGGAGGCAGTGAACTGGCCCATGAATAGATTAGGTTCTCCATCTCTATTTTCTTGTATGCGCCCTCGTAGGTTACGGCGTCCATCGGTTGGGTCACAAGTAGTGCAATCCGCCCATGTTTTCGTAGATCATGCAGCGCGGCTTGTGCTGGCGCACAGCGGGGGTCAGCGCGACGCGTTTCAGCTCGAACTGCCTCTAAGAGTTGAGTCGCTTCGCGTCGGATCTTTGGCGTCAGTGCCAATGCCCGTATTTGCGCCGAGTAACATTCCAGCGTAGCGTACTGTTGGTGCCCTTCTGGGTCAATTGACGTACGGAGGAGATGACCCAGTCGTGGTAATGGAGCTTGTTCTATGAATAGCTGCTTAACTTCATCAAATGCAAACTTTGCAATTGCATTTTGAGCGGTCATTATTACGAGATCGGGTTTAAATTGCTGGCGAATCTGAACGAGCGCTATAAAAAATGGATCATCCTCGTCAGGTTTATTGAATAATGACTCAGCGTAATTTGTGCGTTGAAAGCCATGCTTCGACAGTAGCTCAAACGGATTTAATTTGAAAGTAACTGTTGTGCCTGAAGCGCTTAAATTTTGTAGTTCCCATTCTCGGCACACATCTGAATTCGCGGCTAGCGAAAATACTCCGCCCGAGGCTTCCGTGGCACGCATGAAGCACTCGACCCACATGAAATGGGCGGTGACCCCGACTGGCTGACTACGGAATATTGCTGGCTCGAGGAAAAAGAGTACTCGCATTTTCGCTTGACACTTTGTAGTTGTGGTTGGAGCGGTGAGGCAAATTTTTAACGCTGTGAACTGATGAATTTTTTGTTATTTTTTTTAGTTCAATATTTTGTAAGTTTTAAGGCAAGTCCGATTGCATTACTTTCTTGTTGGCTAGGTCGCGCTGGTCTTCGTGTGAATTCTTTGCCAGGTCAGCTCGGTACTTTAGTCGGTTGCATCTTGATTTCTTCTGGCCTGATCGTCAGATGGTTAAGAGTCGCCTTGGTTAGGTCGCCGATATACATGCGGACTTCCAGATCCCCACAAGGATTCGTTAGTGCGAAGGGTATCTTTGTGAGTTCGTCTTCCATTTCCATCGAGATGAAATCTTCGCGAGAAAGCACCTTAGTGCCATTGTTTACGGTAATCTCGACATAGCAGTCAGACTTGTTGCATAACAAATAGTTCCAGCCAAGTTCGACGACATACGTCCCTGCAGGCAACTGCAAGTAAGGGCCGAATAACAGGTAGCCCTGTACCTTGCTGCTATAGAGTTTGCTACCGCAGGGTTTGCCAACTGCAGATCGAAGCATGCGACTTGACCCAGCGAAATGGTAGTTGCGCACTGCATCCGGGCGCAGCAGCGCATGCTGCATCGCCACCAGTCGCGCGGCAAGGGGGCTGACGTCATGCGCAGCACGCCAGCGCTTTGCTCGTTGAACCATTTGGGATTCATTCGCGGTCTTCAGTGCGGCACTGATCCCTTGCGCGATGTCTTCGGGGCTCCTGCCTGGGAAACGATGCACCGCATCGCCGAGATCGTCAAAAATCTGGATCGGCGTTACGGCCACCGGCCGGGCTGTGGCCAAGCCATGGCGCACCGCGCCGCTGGCGGACTCGCCCGTGTCCTGGTAGGCAAAGACGAGCAGATCGGCCTCGATCATCAAGGTCGCAGCCTCGTCATCTGACAGGTACTCGCTGCGCAACTCGACAAAATCCTGCAACCCGCTGTCTGCGATACGGCGGCGCAGTTGCTTCACCAGTTGGATTGACACCGGATCTGGATACTCGGCATTGAGCATGCGTAGCCTGACCGGATTGCCTTGCTTGTGAAGCACCTTGATCGCGTCCAGCACTTCAGGCAGGCCTTTGTGCGGCAGGCAATAGCCAAAAGTGGCAATCAGTGGCAAGGTTAAGCCTGCCGAGGGTGCAATTTCCTTTGCAGTCTGCAATTGCCCATGACCCACTCGCCACAGCGGATGCGGAAACAGCGCAACATTGTCGACAAGCCCGAGCCGCTTCAAGCGGTTCAAATCGGATGTGGCATGCACCAGCACGCGTGCGCAGCGCCGCAGTGCGTCGGCCGCTGTAACGAGGCGCCAGTTGATATCCCATTCGGCCAGCGCGACCGGGTCACCGGTCGAATGCATCATGACGATGACCGTTCGGCCCGCATCAACCTGCCTGTGCAGGAACCCTGCAAACTGCTCTAGATTGAAGAAGCCGTAGTTGAACTGCACCACCAGGGTATTCAGGTCGTGCTCCGTGATGGCGGCGTCCAACAATTCGAACCTGTTGTTCTGTTTTTCAGACGCCCAGCAGCGATGAACGAAGTCTTCGTCAGTGCGGACTCTGCCGTCCTGGATAGGCGCGAGGATGGTGACCGCTTGATCCGAGGCTTCGAGGATGTGTCGGGCATACGAGGCGATGCCGCATTTGGTGTTCCAGGTGGTCACCCAGCCGGTGCGAGGCTGGCCGAGCCCTGCCTGACCTTGCGCCCATTGCCGGGTGGCGTTGACGGCTCTTGCCGTAACGTCTGTCCATTTGAAATGGCGCAGCAGTACATCGCGGCCGTGTTGAGCACGCCTGCTGCGCTCAGCTGCGGATGAGGCCTGCGCTCGGCGAAGCGCATCGCACAGGGAATCGTGATCGGGTTCAGCCCAGACCGAGCCATGCACGTTGAAATGAGTCTGCGCGGGCGTAAATGTGTAGTCCACCAGCCAGGAGTTCTCCTCTGAGCAGAAGTCCAACTGCCCACTCCATGCCGTTGTGATGACGGGCAGTCCGCTCAACATGGCCTCGGCCATAGGGAGGCCGAAGCCTTCGGCCCGACTGGGGGCCGCCAGTACGTGGCACTGCTGGTAGAGCGCTTTCAGATCGTTGTCCGACAGATCACCCTCGATCACATGGACGTCAGGGTACTGCGGGTTGGCTGCGCGGCACGCAGCCAACTGCTGGTGAATGTCGTTGTGCGGATTTGCGAAGGTCTTGATGATCAGTGAAACATCGTCTGCCTGGGAAAACACAGCACCAAAGGCTTTAAGCAATGCATCTGCGCCCTTGCGCGGGAAGCACGATGAAACGTGCAGCACGCGAAATCGCTTGCCTGGGAAGCTGACGTTGCTGGTTGCCACGACGCGCTCCCAGTGATCGACGCCGCAGCCCGAGGTCACCATGGGGACGCTCACGCCGTTGTCGATGAGCACCTTCTGCACATGCTCGGACAAGCATGTCAGGCCTTGCAAATGCTGGTTGAAGTTCTGCACCCACTCGGCCGGGAACCCGCTCTCCTCCCACGCATAGTGGTGCAATAGATTGAGCGGCGAGCCCATGTCGGAAACGCGAGGAGGGTACAGATTGCGGCTCGTCACGTGAGTGGCCGACTGCGGCATGCTGTCCAGACGGGCATGCATGGTGGCCAGATCTTGATTGGCGGCCAGGAAGTGGGGGTTGGCCGGGAAATCTCCAGGGCCTTCGGTGGAGTGCAGCGCAACCGTATGCCCGAGCGCCTTAAGTGCACGCGCCGTCTCGCGGTTGAGCAAGGCTAAGCTATAGGTGCTGTCGAACGGTCCTTCGACCCGCCAGGATAGTTTTCCCCCCCAGTTCGCCGATGCAGTCAACCTGGCGACTGTGTCGAGATTGCTGGCAAGGCAGTGGGCAACGCCGCGCAATTCTTGCTCGCTTGGGGCGGTATCGCGTTCCGGGCTGATCAGTGCATTGAGGATCAGTGCGCGGCGGGCGTTTGAATCGAGACCTGCTAATGGTTCGGCCGCCCGCTTGGCGGCCGTCAGCTCAAGTGCTCGCAGGGTGCGGGTCGCGCAGTCATCCCAACTGAAACGCCTTGACTGCTCCAGTGCATGGGCTTTCAGAGACGCATAGAACGCCGAGTCACTGAGGCAGCGTTGAATAGCTGCAGTGATGGCGGCGACGCTGTGGGGGTCGAACGTGGCATCTGCACGCCCAATGACTTCGGGAATGCTGGTGGTGTTCGAGCCGATCGTCGGTACGCCGAAATGCATAGCCTCCAGTGCCGGCAGTCCGAATCCTTCGTGTAGCGATGGAAAAACGAACAGGTGGCAACCCGCGTAGAGAGCCATCAACTCCTCGTCGCTGACGTGCCCGGTGACCACGAGACAACCTTGCTTTAATCCAAGTTTCTGGGCCAAGCCTTGCAGCTTCTCCAGGTCGGCAGGGCTGACCTTGCCTGCCAGCACCAGTTGATATTGCTTGCGCAGGGATAAGGGTAGGGCACTGAAGGCCTGGATCAGGCCTTCGAAGTTTTTACGAGGCTCGACATTGCCCGAATGCATCAAGTAAGGACGACTCAGCGCAAATTTTTCTCGACATGCCGTCATGACAAACGCCGACACCTGCGCGTCGACGAATATCTCGTCTGCAGCAGTGGAGATTGTCGTGACGCAAGAGGGCGGTACGCCAAGCAGTTCGACCGCTTCGGCCGCAGCAGACTCCGAAATGGCCAGCAAGCAGTCGGCTCGCCGAAGAGAATCCATCTTGTCGTAGTACCAGCGGGCTGCCGGCTCCCAACCGATATAGCGTTCAGGATCATGCAGGGGAATCAAGTCGTAGAGCACGGAGGCGACGACCGTCGGGCCCGGAATCCATCCGACCGACGTCACGGTGGCGTCCATCGCCCCCTCGACCATGCTGCTGATCAGCAATGCGTCGGGTGCCAGATCGGCAATCAGTGCTTCACGCAGCACGCAAGCGGCCTTGCGGCGCCAGGCGTTTTCGGGTCGCATTTCATCGACGGGGCCGATGGCCTCAAAGCCGATGATGCGTTCGGGCGGCAGGAGCTCACCCAGCAGTTTCCTCAGCGACCGAGTCTCCTCTACGAACATCTCGTTCAGCAGCACATAGAACTCATGCTCGCCGCAGTGCTTCAGCAAGGCTTTGGTCAGGGAAAGGGAGTAGCGGCCAATGCCGCGGTTCTTGCTGCCGTTCTGGCAGCCTTGCAGGTCGATCAGTATTCGCATGCGGCTTTGAGTCAGGTCTGGATGCCGGCGCGGCGGGACTGGGCTCGACGCAGGTCTTGATAGATGCGCTCGGCTTGCGCCGGTAGGATCCGGATGTGAATGCCGGGCGCAGCGCTCGGTGGGCTTTCTGTAGCCGAAGCTTGGTCGGTGCGCAGCGGCAATTGAGCCACGTCATGGCGCAGCGCGACGATCTCTGCATGGTTGGCAGCCAGCAGAGTCTCTAGGTTCTGGCTGATGCGGTAGAGCCGATTGTCGGTGGCGCGCAACTGGCGTTCCAACTGCTCAACCATCGAAACGTCAGGTCGCATCAGCAGTCGACGCAGGGCACGTTTCCAAGCTGGCATTGGGTGAGGGCGCACGCGTGCCACCAACTCCGCAAGGCCTTCGACGTTCGCGCTGTGTTGCCGCCCTTCTTGGGAGAGGGCAAGTTCAACAGTCAGTGCGCCACGCTCGGCACCTGTGCGGATCTGGCTGAGGTAGTTGGACAGGCCATCGGCATCAACTTCTCGTCCCAACACGCTGAGGTAGGCGGCTCTGACAAAGTTCTCGTCCTCCAGCGCGAGCAGGGCGCTCACCGAGTTGACGCGTCCTCCAGCCCTTGTTTTGCTTGCTTGCTCGCTCATGTCGGATGCTGCTTGGATTCTGTGATTGCTACTTGGTGAGCTGAATTGTGTTCAACACGGGATATGTGATAGAGAAGACCACGTTCAAGAACTTCTGAAATTCTGCAATGGGGGCGTTGCTGACATACAAAATGTCCTTGTTACTGATGGGAAAACTCTGCATGGCAAAGAAGCTGCTTGGATCCTTGACGTTCATGCGGTAGACAACCGGCACCATGCCGTCTGGAGTGCTCGCCACAGGCTGGCGGGGCCAGTCTAGTGCCGCTACGGGCTCAAAGCGGAATATGAAAACTGCCTGAGCATCTGAGCGTGAATCGATCAGACCACCAGCCCGGGCCAGAGCTTGGGCCAAACTGATGCCCTGTGTCTCAAATGCAATTTCCTCGTTTTTGCCAGTGGCACCGAGTGCAGTGAAGGACAAGGGCTGATAGCTGGCCGTCACAACATCGCCGGGCCGCAGCAGCACGTTTTGTGCCGGGTCGCGAATGATGGTATCCAACGGCAGGCTGTGAAACTGACGTTCGCGAGTCAGCTGGACGGTCACCTTGCTGACGGCCTGTTTGACGCCGCCGGCGGCAGCAATGGCGTCGAGCACTCGCTCACCGCTGGGCGTCAGGGGCAGGCGCAGGCTGTTCTGGACTTCGCCGACCACGGTGGCGGTGGACGATGCGTTGCGCACAATGCGGACAAGCACTTCCGGCTGGTTTGCCTTGCCTTTGAGTCGCTGTGCGATATCGGCTTCGAGCGATTGGGCCGATTTTCCGCTCGCCTGGATTCGCCCTGCGAACGGCACGGAAATCAAGCCCTCGCGATTGACCACCTGTTCTGGAAGAGTGGTTGCTCGACTGGAGCTTGGGGCGCGAACATCAATGCCACCGCCGCCAAACAAGGTGGCTGGCGGTGCTTCCCAGATGTTGACTTCGATGCTATCGCCCGGACCAATCAGTTGTGGCAAACGAATGTCGCCCAGAGCCTCGGAGAACAAGCGTGACTTCTTACCGTCGAGCAGTTTCCGCGCCACGGCTTCATCGACGTTGACGAGTTGGATAACGCCAGCCGCTGCTGGCGCTGAGGTCGCCTCCTCAACTTCTTTGTGGCTTGGGCCGATGGTTGGAAACTGGGCGCATGCACTTAACAGAAGCGCGCAAGTGGCGAGGGAAAGCGTTCGCTGGGAGGTGTGGAGGCTTGAGTACACGTAGGTGTGCTGAATCAGTTGGGTACGCCGGAGGATCCGGCGATGGAGCGGTAGTTTAACCAATTGCCACATCCCTCCGTTGGGTGGTGGGCCTTGTACAGCGAGGTATGCGCCTGTACGGCCGCTATCTCCACCCAGGAAGCAGCCTGAACTGAAGTTTAGGCGGCGCTCAGGACGTGTTGATCAGCGCGGCGTGCTGTCGACCCGCCTGCGTCGCACCAGATTTTTGTTCGTAGGGATTTGCGTGCGCCGTTTGCTACGCCTACGGTTCGGCTTCATTAGGGAGACTGCGTACACTAGCACCCTAATGACCCATCTACTGCTTTCCTTTCTCGTTTCTTTCCTTTTTAGTGCTCTTATCATTCGGGCCTCGCGGGACTGGGGGTATCAAGGGCGCGACTCGGATTTGTTCGGGCCGCAGAAATTTCATGTCATCGCTGTACCTCGAATCGGCGGCGTAGCCTTGTTTGCAGGCGTGCTGTGCGCGGTTGTCTACCCATGGTTGCATTTGGGATTGAGACAACCATCGGCAGGAATTCTGCTGATGTTCAGCGCTTTGCCGGCGTTCTTGGTTGGTCTGACAGAGGACTGCACAAAGAATGTCAAGCCTGTTTGGCGTTTGGTCGCCGCCGGCGTGTCGGCGGTATTGGCCATCGTCCTGCTCCAGGCGCAGATTTCCAGAGCGGACATTCCAGGTTTGGATTGGCTTTTGAGCACTTCACTGGGGGCCTTTGCCGCGACCGTTTTTACCGTGGCGGGTGTCGCCAATGCGGTCAATATCATTGATGGCTTCAATGGCTTGTCGTCCATGTGCGTCGGCCTCATGTTGCTGGCCTTCGCCTATGTGGCACATCAGGTGGGGGACACCGAACTCGTCTTGATTTCGCTCGCCGGCGTAGGCGCCATCATGGGGTTTTTTGTTTGGAACTACCCTGCGGGCCGCCTCTTCCTTGGCGATGGTGGCTCCTATTTTCTCGGCTTCTTTCTGGCTGAAGTGGGTGTCTTGTTGATCTCAAGGCACTCCGAGGTGTCACCGCTGTTTGCGCTGATGGTCTGTATTTATCCAGTGTTTGAAACCGTGTTCTCGATGTACCGCAGGCGTGTCTTGCGCGCCGTATCGGCTGGACAGCCGGATGGCATTCATTTGCACTCGCTTATCTATCGACGAATAATGCGATGGACTTTTGGCGCGCGGGATGCGCGTGCGATGACTCGGCGCAATTCGATGACGGCGCCATACTTGTGGACCCTGTGCGTTTCCTCCTTGGCGCCAGCCTTGCTGTTTTGGGATTCGACGCCAATGTTGCTCGCATGCATGCTGTTGTTTGGCGTCACTTATGTGGGTCTTTATTGGCGCATCGTCCGCTTCAGGACGCCGCGGTGGATGGTGTTTCGCGGCGATGTGATGGGGGGCAAAGTGCCGCCTGTTGTCGTCAAGGCTGCGGATAAACCCGAGTGAATACCGCGCATAGCGGATAATCTCAGGATGACCGAAACCCAAAACACGCCAGCCGCTCCCGAATCCACTCCGGCGCGTTTCGACACGCTGTCCCTCGACGCCAAGCTTTTGCGCGCCGTTGCCGACTCAGGATACGCCCTGATGACGCCCATTCAGGCCAAGGCGATCCCCATCGTTTTGGAAGGGCGCGATGTGATGGGTGCGGCTCAGACCGGCACCGGCAAGACGGCTGCGTTTTCTATCCCCTTGCTGCAGCGAATGTTGAAGCATGAGAATGCCAGCGCCTCGCCTGCGCGGCACCCAGTGCGTGCGCTGGTGCTGGCGCCAACGCGTGAGTTGGCCGACCAGGTCGCCAACAATATCAAGGCCTACGCGAAGCACACCAATCTGCGGGTGACCGTGGTGTTTGGCGGTATCGATATGAAGCCGCAGACGGCCATCCTGAAGGGCGGCGTCGAGGTTTTGATCGCCACGCCGGGCCGCTTGCTTGACCATATCGAGGCCAAAAACTGCGTGCTGAATCAGGTTGAGTACGTGGTGCTGGACGAGGCTGACCGCATGCTGGACATCGGCTTCCTGCCCGATCTACAGCGTATCTTGAGTTTTCTGCCGAAAGCGCGCCAGACCCTCCTTTTCTCGGCGACGTTCTCGCCCGAGATCAAGCGCCTGGCGCAAAGTTATTTGCAAGACCCCTTGTTGGTCGAAGTGGCGCGCCCGAACGCGACGGCCACGAATGTCGAGCAGGTGTTCTACAGCGTCACCGACGATGAAAAGCGCTTGGCCGTGACCCAGACCTTGCGTCAGCGCGGCATCAAGCAGGCAATTGTGTTTGTCAACTCGAAGCTCGGTGCGGCTCGCTTGGCGCGCTCCTTCGAGCGCGATGGCTTGCGCACTTCGGCGCTGCACGGCGACAAATCTCAGGACGAGCGCTTGAAGTCACTCGAAGCCTTCAAGGCCGGCGAGGTGGACATTTTGGTGGCGACGGATGTGGCGGCGCGTGGCTTGGACATCGCCGACCTGCCGGCGGTATTCAATTTTGATGTGCCCTTCAATGCGGAGGACTACGTTCACCGCATTGGGCGAACCGGTCGCGCCGGTGCTTCGGGTGTGGCGGTGACCTTGGTGACGCGTTCGGACGCGCGCTTGATGGCGGACCTTGAGAAATTGCTCAAGCGCACGATCGAGTTGTCGCCGATCGAGTTGGAAGACACGCGGCCGGGTGCTCGGCCCGAGAGGTCGGAGCGGCCCCAGCGTGCGCCACGCGAGTGGGATGCCCGCCCGGCCGGGGATGCGACTGCGCCTGTTGCCGCTCAGCGCTCAAGCTATCGGGCCCCGACCCCACCGCGCGATGCCTTCTTTGACAAGCCTTACGAGGCCAGCGCAAGTGCAGAGCTGCCGTCTTGGGACAAAGGTGCCGCCACCGTGGCGCCGCGCGGCTTGTCTGCGAATATCAGGCCTAAGCGCAAGGTCGCTGCGCTGTTTGGTGCCAAGCCTGCTGAGAGCGCGGTCGAGTCCTGAGCCGGAACTCAGGACTGCGCTGAACTCGCTTTAGCCGAGCAGCGCAAATACCGCCGGAATCTTGTCCGGCAATGACTCGCCCGAACTGCGCCATTGCTCCACCGTCGCGCTGCGCGTCCAGCCCTGTTCTAGGCTGAGGCCGCAGCTGATCGACAATTTGGTGTGCGGTTTCAACGTACTCAGCAAAGCCAGCAGCAAGGCCGAGTTTCGATAGGGCGTCTCAATCATCAGCTGAGTCTGTTGCTGGCGAGCGGACAAGGCCTCGAGCTCGCGGATTCGCGCGGCGCGTGCAGGCGCTTCGACCGGCAGATAGCCGACGAAGGCGAAGCTCTGTCCGTTCAAGCCGCTGGCCGACAAGGCCATTAACAAAGCGCTGGGCCCACTCAAGGGGATGACTTCGATATCCGCCTCATGGGCAGCTGCGACCAGCAAGGCGCCGGGGTCAGCCACGGCGGGCAGGCCAGCTTCAGAGATTAGGCCCAGGTCGTGGCCTGCCAAGGCTGGCGCGAGCAGGGCGTACCAAGCCTGGTTTTGCTGTGCGGCGTCGGCCATGCGGCCCTTGGGTGGGCGCGGCAACTCGGTGATCTGTAGGTTTTGCAGGGGCTGGGTCAGCGGCACCAAGGCGTCCACGCGCTTCAGGAAGGCGCGCGTCGTTTTTGCGCTCTCGGCAGCCCAATATTCCAGCCGCGCGGCGGTCTGGATGATGTGCATTGGCAACACTTGTTGCAGATCGACGGCAGCGGCTTCGACGCCGAAGTCCAAGGTATTCGGGACCAGATAGAGGCGGCCTTTTTTCATGCGTTTGCTCCGTTCTTAAGCGCAAGCAAAGGGTCCAGCCCGGCCTGGCGCAGCAATTGTGTTGTGCGAATCAAGGGTAGGCCTATCAAGGCCGTTGGGTCATCCGACTCAATCGCGGCGAGCAAGGCAATGCCCAGGCCCTCGGACTTGGCGCTGCCGGCGCAGTCATAGGGTTGTTCGGCGTGCAGATAATTTTCTATTTCTGCGAAGCTCAAATTTCTGAACTTGACGCGCACTGGCGCGACATCGCCGGCGTGGAAACCTGTCTCGGCGCAAACCACGGCCACAGCCGTGTGGAACACCACCTCCTGGCCCCTCATTGCCGTGAGCTGCTCGACTGCGCGCTGATGATCGCCTGGCTTGCCCATGGCGCGGCCATGGAGTTCGGCGACTTGGTCGGACCCGATGACGATGGCGTGAGGGTAAAGCTTGGCCACCGCCTGCGCTTTGGCCATGGCCAGTCGGGTCGCCAACTGCAGCGGGGTTTCGGCCGGCAGCGGGGACTCGTCCAGGTCGGGGGCAAAGACTTCAAAGGGCAAACGCAGGCGCTCCAGCAGTTCGCGTCGATAGCGTGAGCTGGAGCCGAGGATCAGGCTTCGGTGGGGGAGGGTGTCATTCATGGCGTGATTTTCGCATTGCCGTTGGTCAGTGCGCGCAGCTTGATCGCGTCGGCCTCTACACTTCAGGGATGAAAGAGCATTTGTTTTTCCCTGAACGATTGGATGTTGCGGCGTTTGCCCGCGACGCTGGGCAATTGAGTGGCGAGTTGCCTGCGGGTGGCTTGACGCGATTGGCCGACGCGGCGGCTGCAGAGGCGCCCGCTACGGCGTGGCCGACGGTCAAATGGTCGGTCACCGGCGAGCGGCGTGAGCCGCGCGGTGCGCAGGCTCAGGTCTGGCTGCATCTTGAGGCCTCGGCCGAAACTCAGATGACTTGCCAGCGCTGCTTGCGGCCGGTGAAGGAGCATGTCGAGTTTGACCGCTGGTTCCACTTTGTTCACGATGAGGCGGCGGCAGCGGCCATTGATGCCGAGACCGAAGAGGATGTCTTGGTCTTGTCGCGCAGCTTCGATTTGTTCGAGCTGATTGAGGATGAACTGCTCTTGTCGCTCCCCTTGGTGCCGCGCCATGAGCAATGCCCCGAACCGCTCACCCTGCCGCTTGATCAGCCGCTGACCGAGGCCGAGCAGGGTGCGGAGCGCCCTCATCCCTTTGCCGCGCTTGCGGCGCTGAAGAAGCAGGGGCCGGCCCAGTAGCTCCTTGGCGTTCGGCTAGGCCTACAGTGCACTGGAGTCAATAGTGCAAGCGGTTTCCTTGCGCAGACGCTTTGAAAAACCGTCTGCGCATGCTACAATCGCGGGCTTTCCCCGGTTCGAGAATCAAGATGGCATGTCGCAGGGATTGGCGGATGGCAAAAAGCTCAGCAAAAATGCGAGCCCAAAGTCAGCGTCAGTATTTGCAGGCAGCTGGCGCATGGTGCGCAGAAGCTCGTGACGCTTGAGTACATAGCAAAACTACTTAGCAAAACAACGCGGCTCCCGGGGAGTCAGGGCCGCAAGATCAGTGATGAACATCAGCCGTTCATTGCCGGGCGTGCTCTCAATCACCGGAGCCTTAGGAGAATTTCATGGCAGTTCAGCAAAACAAAAAGTCCCCATCCAAGCGCGGCATGCACAACTCGCATACTGCCCTGGCCACCCCAGGCACAGGCATTGAGCCTACAACGGGTGAAGTGCATCTGCGTCACCACATCAGCCCAACCGGCTTCTATCGTGGCCGCAAGGTCCTGAAGACCAAGGCTGACGCCTCCTAAGATTTCTGCTTGCGCACGGCTCTCGAGCGGTGCGTTGCTTTGATCTGCTATGGCTCACAAATCCCCGGCCTGTGCCTTGTTGCAGTGCCGGGTTTTTGTGTTTTTGTAGCGCAATTTGATTTGCATATATTGCCGAACTCACTCCTCGGCCCGTTTTGATGTCAACACTCGACCCAAGTCTGCCAAGCAAGCCTGTCGCTCAGTCGGCCGCGCCACTCGATGTTGTGCGCTTGGCGATCGACTGCATGGGTGGCGATCACGGCCCCTCGGTCACCTTGCCGGCGGCCAAGGCCTTCTTGGCCCTTCACCCGCATGCCGAATTGCTCTTGGTGGGCTTGCCCGAGGCCTTGAAGGAGGCTGCAAGCTGGCCGCGTTGCCGCATCGTGGCGGCGTCCGAGGTTGTGCAAATGGATGACACCGTCGAGGTGGCCTTGCGGCGCAAGAAGGATTCGTCGATGCGGGTGGCCATCAATCAGCTGAAGTCGGTTGATGGTGCGCCGCCACTGGCCGATGCCTGTGTGTCGGCCGGCAATACGGGTGCGCTGATGGCGGTCTCACGTTATTTGTTGAAGACGCTGGACGGCATCGACCGGCCGGCGATCGCCTCGGTGATGCCGACTCAAACCGGCGGCTACACCACCATGTTGGACCTGGGGGCGAATGTCGACTGCACGGCCGAGCATCTGCTGCAGTTTGCATTGATGGGCAGCGCCCTGGTGTCGGCGGTGGATGGCAAGGAAGAGCCCAAGGTTGGTTTGCTGAATATTGGTGAAGAAGTCATCAAGGGCAGTGAGACGATCAAGCGTGCGGGTGAATTGCTGCGGCAGGCCGGCGCCAGCGGTCAGCTGAACTTCATCGGTAATGTCGAAGGCAAAGATATTTTTACCGGCGAGGTGGACTTGGTGGTCTGCGATGGCTTTGTCGGCAATGTGGCCTTGAAGACCGCCGAGGGCTTGGCGACGATGATCATTTCCATCATTCGGCAGGAATTTGGGCGCAGTTGGCTGACGAAGGCCGCAGCTGTGCTGGCGATGCCGGTGCTGAAGCGCTTCAAGTCGCGGGTTGATCATCGCCGCTTCAACGGTGCAGCACTCTTGGGGCTGCGCGGCCTGGTGTTCAAGAGCCATGGCGCGGCCGATCAGTTGGCCTTCGGGACGGCCCTGAACCGGGCGTATGATGCCGCCCGCAATCGCCTACTCGACCGGGTGCACGATCGCATCATCGCAGCCTTGCAGGCTGCGCCTTCAGCGACCGAAGGTGTAACCGTCGGCACTGTAGATTCCGAAGACAAGGCGACCCAAGTCGTACAAGCTGCATGACATCAAGTACCCAGACCGTCCAACCATCTGCTTCCCGCCCTGCTGCTGGCATTCCTCGTTATGCACGCATCCTAGGCACCGGCAGCTACCTGCCGCCAAAACGCCTGAGCAATGCCGACTTGGTCGAGCAACTGGCTAAAGACGGCATCGAGACTTCAGATGAGTGGATTGTTGAGCGCACCGGCATCCGCGCGCGTCATTTCGCTGACGCTGGTGTCACGGCCAGCGACCTGGCGCTGCCTGCGGCCCAAGCGGCCTTGGCTGCTGCCGGCGTGGACGCCAGTGAGATTGACCTGATCATCGTCGCGACTTCTACGCCCGACATGATTTTTCCGTCCACCGCCTGCTTGCTGCAGGCCAAATTAGGCGTGGCAGGTGCGGCGGCGTTTGACGTGCAAGCGGTGTGCTCCGGTTTTGTCTATGCGCTGACGGTGGCCGACTCGATGATTCGCACCGGTGCGGCATCCAAGGCCTTGGTGATCGGCGCAGAAGTGTTTTCGCGCATTCTTGATTTCAAAGACCGCACCACCTGTGTCTTGTTCGGCGATGGCGCCGGTGCCGTGGTGCTAGGTGCCAGCGAGGTGCCTGGCATTCTGGCCTGTGAGTTGCACGCCGACGGCAGCCATGCCGGCATCCTTTGTGTCCCGGGTACGGTTGTCGGCGGCAAGGTTTTGGGCGATCCGCTGCTGAAGATGGACGGCCAAGCGGTGTTCAAGCTGGCGGTCGGTGTGCTGGAGAAAGTCGCGCGCGGCGTGCTTGAGAAAGCCGGCCGCCAGGCGTCCGATGTGGATTGGCTGATCCCGCATCAAGCCAATATCCGCATCATGCACAGCACCACCAAGAAGTTGAAATTGCCCTTGGACAAGCTGATCGTGACCGTTGATCAGCATGGCAATACCTCGGCGGCGTCCATCCCCTTGGCACTTGATGCGGCGGTGCGTGCTGGCAAGATCAAGGCCGGTGAGACGGTCATGCTGGAAGGCGTGGGTGGCGGCTTCACCTGGGGCGCCGTGCTGCTGGACTTCTAAGCGCGCGATCTGACTCTTACTGAATCAAAAATATGACGGCAAAATTCGCATTTGTTTTTCCCGGCCAAGGCTCGCAAGCGGTGGGCATGTTGGATGCTTGGGGTGATCACCCAGAGGTGGTGCGCACGCTGGCCGAGGCCTCGTCGGCCTTGGGTCAGGATATCGGTGCGTTGATTCATGCCGGCCCGAAAGAGCAGCTCGACCTGACCACCAACACGCAACCGGTGATGTTGACCGCAGCGATTGCTTGCTACCGAGCTTGGATTGCCGAAACGGGTTTGCAGCCGGCTTTTGCCGCAGGCCATTCATTGGGCGAGTACAGCGCCTTGGTGGCAGCCGGTGCCTTGAGCCTGAGCGAGGCCTTGCCCCTGGTGCGGTTTCGGGCGCAGGCCATGCAAGAGGCGGTGCCAGTCGGTGTTGGTGCGATGGCTGCTATTTTGGGGCTGGATGCGCAGGCGGTACGTGAAGGTTGCGCGGCAGCTGCCCTGGCGACAGGCGAGGCGGTAGAGGCAGCCAACTTCAATGACCCTAAGCAGACCGTGATTGCAGGCACCAAGGCCGGCGTGGACAAGGCCTGTGAGCTGCTCAAAGCAGCCGGAGCCAAGCGCGCCTTGCTCTTGTCCGTGTCGGCCCCGTTCCATTCCAGCCTGATGCGGCCAGCGGCCGAGGCCTTGAAGGCCAAGCTGGCAACCACCCAATTCGCGCCTCTGCAGTTCCCTGTCATCAACAACGTGGACGTGGCCATGGTGGCTGATGCCGACGGCCTGCGTGATGCGCTGTACCGCCAGGCTTTTGGTGCAGTGCGCTGGGTCGAACTGGTGCAGGCCTTGAAGGCGCAGGGTTTGACGCACATCATCGAATGCGGCCCAGGCAAGGTTTTGGCCGGCATGGTCAAGCGAATTGACAGTGAACTCATCGGCGCTTCGGTGCTGGACGCGGCCACGCTGGCCGAAGCACGCGCCTTGCTGGGCTGAAAGAAAGACATGACTGAAATTACCTCTGAAAAAGGCCAGGTCGCCCTGGTGACTGGCGCGAGCCGCGGCATTGGCCGCTCGATTGCAATGACTCTGGCCGAGCAGGGCTTTGTGGTCATCGGCACGGCCACCAGCGAAGCCGGCGCAGCAGCGATTGGCGAGGCGCTGACGCCTCTTGGTGGTCGCGGCTTGGTCTTGGATGTCAATGACGCGGCGGCGGTGGAAGCTGCTGTTGACGGCATTGTCAAAGCCCATGGCGGCCTTCAGGTCTTGGTCAATAACGCCGGAATTACGCGGGACACCTTGTCCATGCGCATGAAGGACGAGGACTGGGATGCGGTGCTCGATACCAATCTGAAGGCCGTTTTCCGCATGAGCCGCGCGGTGATGCGTACCATGATGAAGCAGCGTTTCGGCCGCATCATCAGCATCACTTCGGTGGTCGGTGCATCGGGTAACGCGGGCCAAGCCAACTACGCGGCCGCCAAGGCCGGCGTGGCCGGCATGACGCGCGCGCTGGCGCGCGAACTGGGAAGCCGCGGCATCACCGTCAATTGCGTAGCGCCTGGCTTCATCGCGACCGATATGACCGAAGTCTTGCCTGAGGCCCAAAAAGCCGCCTTGCTGGCGCAAATCCCGGTCGGCCGCTTGGGTGAACCCCGGGAAATCGCCGAGGCGGTTGCCTTCCTGGCATCACCCAAGGCAGCCTACATTACGGGTACCGAATTGCATGTCAACGGTGGCATGTACATGAGTTGATTTGAATTGAGGCGAGAGCATCCCGCTTTCGCCCACCGGATTTGCCCGGCCGGTGAGGGTTCTCTAGCGTGAAGAAATGCCAAGTTTTAGGCGAGTCACACTAGAGGCCTTAGAATCCCGGGCTGTTCCCAACAAACCCCCTCCTGGAGGAGTCATGAGCGATATCGAAGCACGTGTCAAAAAAATCATCGCCGAGCAACTCGGCGTGCCTGAAGCCGATGTGACCAATGAGAAGGCTTTCGTGGCTGATCTGGGCGCAGATTCCCTCGACACCGTGGAATTGGTGATGGCTCTCGAAGACGAGTTCGGCATCGAAATCCCCGATGAAGAAGCCGAAAAGATCACCAGCGTTCAGCTGGCGATTGATTACGCCGTCACGCACCAAAAGGCCTGAACAAGCCCTTGAGCTTGTCTGGCAGTCACTAACTAATCCCCTAATCGCATGAGCCGTCGTCGCGTTGTCATTACTGGACTTGGTCTGATCAGCCCCGTGGGTAACACGGTAGCTGAGGCCTGGAGCAATATCCTGGCCGGTCAGTCCGGTATTGACCGCATCACACATTTCGATGCCTCGGGCTTCTCCTGCCATATTGCAGGCGAGGTCAAGGGCTTCGATGTGACCGAATACATTTCGGCCAAAGATGCGCGCGCGATGGATACCTTCATCCACTACGGTATGGCTGCGTCCATCCAAGCGGTGCAGGATGCCGGCTTGCCGACCGGGGATCAGTTGACCGAAGAGCAGGCCGAGCGCATCGGCGTGTTGGTGGGTTCGGGTATCGGCGGCTTGCCGATGATCGAAGCCACCCACGGCGAACTGATGACGCGCGGCCCGCGTCGGGTCTCACCGTTTTTTGTGCCGGCCTCGATCATCAATATGATCTCGGGCCATGTCTCGATCAAGTACGGCTTTACCGGCCCCAACTTGGCCATCGTGACAGCGTGCACCACTGGTTTGCACGCCATTGGCGAGGCGGGCCGGATGATTGAATACGGTGACGTGGATGTGATGGTGGCCGGTGGTTCCGAGGCCACCATTTCGCCTTTGGGCCTCGGAGGCTTTGCCTCGGCGCGCGCTCTGTCGACGCGCAACGAGGATCCAAAGACCGCTTCCCGCCCATGGGACAAAGACCGCGATGGCTTTGTGCTGGGTGAGGGCGCCGGCGTGTTGGTGCTCGAAGAGTACGAGCATGCCAAAAAGCGCGGCGCCAAGATTTACGCCGAGCTGGTTGGTTTCGGCATGGGCTCTGACGCCTATCACATGACCGCCCCAAGTGTTGACGGTCCCAAGCGCTCGATGCGCGCGGCGCTGCGCAATGCCGGTTTGAATACCGATCAAATTCAATACATGAACGCCCACGGCACCTCGACGCCGCTGGGTGACTTGAACGAAACCAATGCCATCAAGCTGGCATTTGGTGCTGACGCCAGCAATCTGGTGATCAGCTCAACAAAATCGATGACTGGGCATCTGCTCGGCGGTGCCGGTGGCATCGAGTCGGTCTTCACGGTGCTGGCCTTGAAGAACCAGGTGGCACCTCCGACCATCAATATCTTCAATCAAGATCCCGCGTGCGATCTTGATTACTGTGCGAACGAAGCGCGGCCGATGAATATGGAATACGCTGCCAAGAATAATTTTGGCTTTGGCGGTACCAACGGCACCTTGATCTTCAAGCGCATCTGACGTTTGCCTGACGGGCTGCAGCAACTGCTGTTGCCGGCGCTGAGAGTCTGGGTTGCTCGAAGCCAGGAGGGCTTGGCCTTGAAACGCTCCGCTGCGCCCTTCCAACTGCAGACGCAGCCGCTGCCAGCGCTGCAGAGTCTGATGGCGGTGACTGGTTCGCTTGCCGTCTTGTCGCTGACCCTGGCTTTGGCGGCGCATTTCCCGGCGTTTTGGCCTTTGCTGGTGCTGTCGCCCTTGGGCGCTTTGCTTGCTTGGCGCTGCACAGCAATTGCGCCGCGGATGCTGCGCTGGGATGGGCAGCAGTGGCACTTGTACGAACGATCGCGCGGCTCGGAATCCTTCAGCCCAAGCCCTGATGAGCCGGCACCGGTGCATCTGACGGTGGTTTTCGATCTAGGCTTTGCCTTGCTTCTGCGCGTCGACCGCCGCCCCAATGGGTGGTCCGAGCCCACCTATCTGCCTTTGACGCGATCAACCCAGGGCCCGCAATGGGGGGCGCTGCGAGCCGTGCTTTACAGCGCGCGCCAAAGCCCGGGCTAACTTGGAGCCGCCCATGACTTTCGCTATGCTGCGTCTGCGCTGCCATCATGGTTGGCGCATTCATCAATTCAACAGTTAGCACTTTGAGTCAAGTCATGAAATTTCAGTCTGCTTATCGTCCACTGCGCCTCTCGCGTCTGATTCTGTCTGCTGTCGCGCTGTCACTGAGTTTGAGTCTGCTTCCCGGGCAGAGTCATGCGCAGGCAAGGGACTTGCCGGACTTCACCGAGTTGGTTGAACGTGTGGGCCCGGCGGTAGTCAATATCCGTACTTCGGAGCGTGCACGTGCTGCTGGGAATGCCGCTAACGGCATGTCCGAGATCGATGAACAAATGCAGGAATTTTTGCGCCGCTTCGGCATCCCGGTGCCGGGGCAGCGCCGGGCGCCGCCGCGCGGCGACAGGGGCAGCGACGGCAATGCCGATGAAGATCAGGCACCTCAGCGCCGCGGTGTCGGCTCCGGCTTCATCCTGAGTGCCGACGGCTATGTGATGACCAACGCCCATGTGGTGACTGGCGCCGATGAAGTCTGGGTCACGCTCACTGATAAGCGTGAATTCAAGGCCAAAGTGGTGGGCGCCGATCGCCGCTCCGATGTGGCGGTTTTGAAGATTGAGGCCAGCGGTTTGCCGGCAGTGAAGATCGGAGATGTGGGCCGCTTGAAGGTCGGCGAATGGGTGATGGCGATCGGCTCACCCTTTGGCTTCGATAACACCGTCACCGCTGGCATCGTCAGTGCCAAGGCGCGCGATACCGGTGACTTTTTGCCCTTGATCCAGACCGATGTGGCCATCAACCCGGGCAACTCGGGCGGCCCACTGCTGAATATGCGCGGCGAGGTGGTTGGGATCAACTCGCAGATCTACAGCCAGTCCGGCGGTTTCATGGGCATCTCTTTCGCCATCCCGATCGATGAGGCGGTTCGAGTGTCCGATCAGCTGCGCGGCAGCGGCCGGGTGGTGCGCGGCTATATCGGCGTGGCACCCGATGATTTGAGCAAGGAAGTGGCCGAGTCGATTGGGCTGGGCAAGGCCTCCGGTGCCTTGATTCGCAGCGTTACGGCGGGCGGCGCGGCGGACAAGGCCGGCATTGAAGGCGGCGACGTGATCACCAAGTTCGACGGCAAGGTGGTTGAAAAAGCAAGCGATCTGCGTCGCATCGTGGGTGGCTTGAAGCCGGGTAGCAAGGCGGTGGTGCAGGTATTCAGGCGCGGTGCAATGAAGGAGCTGAACCTCACCGTGGGTGAGATGCCCGACGACTCCAAGGCCCGCGCCGGTGAGGTCGAGCCCAAGCCGGCTGTGGGTGCGGTGGCGGCGCTTGGCTTGCAGGTCTCTGACTTGAGTGAGGCCCAAAGGCGGGACTTGAAGCTGCGCGCCGGCGTGCGGGTTGATGCGGCCAGCGGCGTTGCGGCTCGCGCCGGTTTGCGAGAAGGGGACTTGATTTTGGCCGTGGACAACACCGAAGTGAGCAGCGTCAAGCAATTCCAGACCCTGATGAGCAAGGCGGAAAAGGCCAAGCTGATCAATCTGCTGGTGCGCCGCGATGACGTGGTCAGCTTTGTTTTACTGCGCCCTGCGCGCTGATCGCTAGTTCAAAGGCCAAGGCGCCTTGGTGCAACGCGCCGGCTATGGCTGACTAGCCCTGCGGGTCTTTCCGCATCGTGAAGTCTTTTGCCTTGGCTGGAGCGCATTGATCAACTCGCAGATGCCGCCAGAATTGAGTAAATTCTGGCGCTTCGCTTGTTTGACTGGCCTTGGCCTGGTGTCATTGTTGACGCGGTCGGATAGAATGCGCGATTGCGAGGCATTATTTGCCTTGCTGGCGTTAGGCAACGCCGGATAGGTGTTTGAGGTGCGAAAGTTATCCACAAGATCACAGGATTTTCTTGTGATCATTCTGTGTATAACTTGTTGGTAACTCATTGTTGGTGAGCCGCAACGACCCCCTATCTGGCCTTAGCCGGGTGTCCAATTCGAGCCTTTTCGCTACAATGGATGCCCAGCATGCAGTTGCCAAACGTTTTGTTGGAAGGCGCGTCACCATTTCGACGTGCCTTTTTTTTATGTCCGGCACGCCGCTGACGCGGCTTCACATCGCTGCGCGATATGAGCCTTCCATGCAAGGGCTAAGCCCTTGTAGCCTCAGCGAGCTCTGCTTCCGATTAAAGCAATGAATCACATCCGCAATTTCTCCATCATCGCCCACATCGACCACGGCAAGAGCACGCTGGCGGATCGCATCATTCAGCGTTGCGGAGGGCTCGCCGATCGTGAGATGGAGGCGCAAGTGCTGGACTCGATGGACATCGAGCGTGAGCGCGGCATCACCATCAAGGCGCAGACCGCTGCGCTGCAATACAAGGCCAAGGACGGCAAGGTCTACAACCTGAATCTGATCGACACACCCGGCCATGTGGACTTCTCCTACGAGGTGAGTCGCTCGCTGTCGGCCTGCGAAGGCGCGCTTTTGGTGGTCGATGCCAGCCAGGGTGTTGAGGCACAGACGGTTGCGAACTGCTACACCGCACTGGAGTTGGGTGTCGAGGTCGTGCCCGTGCTCAACAAGATGGATCTGCCCAATGCGGATCCGGAAAACGCCAAAGAAGAAATTGAAGACGTCATCGGCATTGACGCCACCGACGCGATTCCTTGCAGCGCCAAAACAGGCATGGGCATTGATGAAATCATCGAAGCCGTGATTGCCCGCATGCCGCCGCCCAAGGGTGTGGTTGAAGCGCCGCTGCGCGCGATGATCATCGACTCTTGGTATGACGCCTATGTCGGCGTGGTGATGTTGGTGCGCGTCGTTGACGGCACGCTCAAGAAGGGCGAGCGCATCCGCATGATGGCCTCGAATGCGGTCTACCCGGCTGACAACCTGGGCGTGTTCTCGCCCAAGTCCGAGCCGCGTGAGCAGTTGAATGCGGGTGAAGTGGGTTTCGTCATCGCCGGCATCAAAGAGTTGCAGGCAGCCAAGGTCGGTGACACCATCACGGTCGACAAGAAGTTGCCGAACAATCTGGGCCCGGCCGAGCAGGCCTTGCCGGGTTTCAAGGAAATTCAGCCACAGGTGTTTGCCGGTCTGTACCCGACCGAGGCGAGCGAGTACGACCAGCTCCGCGACGCGCTGGAGAAGCTCAAGCTCAATGACTCCTCGCTGCGCTATGAGCCCGAGGTGTCGCAGGCGCTGGGCTTTGGCTTCCGCTGCGGCTTCTTGGGCCTGCTGCACATGGAAATCGTGCAGGAGCGCCTGGAGCGTGAATTCGATCAAGACCTGATCACCACGGCGCCTAGCGTTGTGTACGAAGTGATGCTGAATGACGGGACGGTGATCTCGGTCGAAAACCCATCCAAGATGCCCGAGCTGGGCCAGATCCAGGAGATCCGCGAGCCCATCGTGACCGTGCATCTCTACATGCCACAAGACTATGTCGGCCCGGTGATGACGCTGGCCAATCAAAAGCGCGGCAATCAGCTGAATATGGCCTATCACGGCCGTCAGGTGATGCTGACCTATGAGATGCCGCTGGCTGAGATCGTGCTGGATTTCTTCGATAAATTGAAGAGCGTGTCACGCGGCTATGCCTCGATGGACTATGAGTTCAAAGAGTACCGCGCGTCCGATGTGGTCAAGGTGGATATCTTGATCAACGGCGACCGGGTCGATGCGCTGTCCATCATCGTGCACCGGGTGCAGAGCCAGTTCCGTGGTCGCGGTGTGGCGGCCAAGATGCGTGAGCATATTCCACGCCAGATGTATGACGTGATCATTCAGGCGGCGATCGGCTCCAACATCATTGCGCGCGAGAACATCAAGGCGATGCGCAAGAACGTGCTGGCAAAATGCTATGGCGGTGACGTGTCGCGTAAGCGCAAGCTGCTCGAGAAGCAAAAGGCCGGCAAGAAGCGCATGAAGCAAATCGGCTCCGTCGAGGTGCCGCAGGAAGCGTTCCTGGCCATTCTGCAAGTTGACGATTAATCGAACGAACCCAAGTAGACCATTGATGAGTGCTCTGACCGGAATTCTTTACGCCTTGCTCGCCGCCTATCTGGGAGGCTGGTACACCGGCTTCTGGAGCGGTAACTTTTCCTTCTTGCTGTTCGTGCTGACGATGGTCACGCTGTGCTTTTGGCTGGCCGAGCGTTTTCACTTCGAGCCCAAGCGGGCCCGCGCGGCGGCGCAATTGCTGGAAGCCGACGCTCAGCGCCGCCAGACCCTGGCCGCCCAAGGCATCAAACGGGTTGACGGTGACGTCGAAGTAGCCCGTCAGGAAATTCTGCGGCAGCCCTGGTGGTTGGACTGGACGGCGGGCTTGTTCCCGGTGATTTTGGTGGTCTTTTTGCTGCGCTCCTTCTTGTTTGAGCCCTTCAAGATTCCGTCCGGCTCGATGGTGCCTACGCTGCTGGTGGGTGATTTGATTCTGGTCAACAAGTTCCATTACGGCATTCGTTTGCCGGTGATCAATAAAAAGATCATCGCTAACAATGACGTCAAGCGGGGTGACGTGATGGTATTCCGCTGGCCCGGTGACACCAGCATCGACTACATCAAGCGCGTGGTCGGACTGCCCGGTGATCAGGTCAGTTATTTGAATCAACGCCTGTATGTGAACGGCGAGTTGGTGCCGGTGCAGGCGCAAGGCGACTTTTATGACGAAAGTTCGATGACCTATCGGCCGCGTTTTACCGAGAAGCTGGGCGAGAAAGAGCATCAGTTGCTGGTGGATCCGCAGCGCTCGCCGCTGTTCAGCCCCAACCGAGCCGGCGGCCCCTTCCCCTTCCAGGAGAATTGCAAGTACAGCCCGGAAGGTGTGAGCTGCAAGATCCCGGCCGGCCATTACTACTTGGTCGGTGATAACCGTGACAATTCCGGCGATTCACGCTTCTGGGGTTTTGTGCCCGACGAAAACATTGTCGGCAAGGCCTTTTTTGTTTGGATGAATTTCGGTAACCTCAAGCGCATTGGCGCCTTCAATTGAACTTGATTTGCCAACACCATCATCTGAGGAAGCAAGCCATGCGTCAGACCGGATTTGTCAGGGCCCGGCATAACTTGAAGCTGAGTGGGCAAATGCGTGGGCAATGCCATGGACAGCGCGGCGTCAGCCTGCTGGGCCTCTTGTTCTGGGGCGTGCTGCTGGCCTTTGTCGGTGTGGTGGGCGCACGCGTGTTTCCGACCGTGCTTGAGTTCTACACCATTCAAAGAACGGTGGACCGCATCGCGGCCTCCAACCCGGCCACGGTGCCGGCGGTACGGGCCGACTTTGATAAGGCTCAGCAAGTCGAGTATTCGATCACCAGCATCAACTCCAAAGATCTGGTGATCAGCAAAGAAAACGACAAATTGCAAATCAGCTTTGCTTACGACAAGCAGATCGAGCTGGGCGGCCCGGTGTACTTGTTGATCAAGTACGAAGGGCGCTCGCGCTAAATGCGAGGCTTGTTTTCATGAGTCCGCAGCTTGCTTCCCTGCAGCAAAGGCTCGGCTACAGTTTCAAGCAGCCCGAGCTTCTGACTCGGGCAGTCACGCACCGCAGTTTCAGTGCCGATCACAACGAGCGTCTCGAATTCTTGGGTGACGCCGTGCTCAGCTTGGCGGTGTCCGCCTTGCTGTATGAGCGCTTTGGCGCATCAGACGAAGGCGATTTGACCCGCGTGCGCGCCCACTTGGTCCGTGAGGAGAGCTTGCACCGTTTGGCACTCAGCTTGGAGTTGCCCAAGGTGCTGCGCATCAGTGAAGGCGAAGCCAAGGGCGGCGGCGCGCAGCGGCCCTCTATCTTGGCTGACGCCACCGAGGCCTTGATCGGCGCGGTGTTCCTGGATGCAGGCTACGCGCCAGCGCATGAGGTGGTGCGCCGCCTGTTGGGCGAGTTGATTGATGGTTCGGTGATGGATAACTGGGCCAAAGATGCAAAAACAGCCTTGCAAGAATGGTTGCAAGCGCGCCGAATGGCGGTGCCGAGCTATACCATTACCGAAACCCGCGGCCAAGCTCATGCGCAGACCTTCGAGATCGAATGCGCGGTGCCTGCCCTGAAGATTTCCAAGCGCGGCGAGGGTCGTTCGCGGCGCATTGCCGAACAGAACGCCGCCCGTCGCTTACTCGACGAATTGATTGCCCGCGACAAACCAAACGCTGGCTTGCGCGACTGAAGGAGCCGGTCTCACCACCGCCCACACCATGAACGAAAACACCCGCCAACCGACCGATGAAACCCCGGTGGCTGAGCTGCCAGCCGGCCCTGATGTTTCAACGCTGGACCCGGCTATCCCAAAGCGATGCGGTCTGATCGCCATCGTCGGCCGGCCCAATGTCGGCAAGTCGACGCTGCTGAATGCCTTGGTGGGCCAAAAAGTCAGCATCACGTCTGACAAGGCTCAAACCACGCGCCATCGCATCACCGGCGTGCGCACCATCGAAGAAGCCCAGTTTGTCTTTGTCGACACGCCTGGCTTCCAGATGAAACATAACGCAGCGCTCAATCGCACGCTGAACCGCACTGTGCACAGCGTGCTGGGTGACGTCGATCTGGTGCTGTATGTGCTGGAAGCAGGGCGCTTTGGCCTCGATGACGCCAAGGTGTTGTCGCTCTTGCCCGAAGACAAGCCGGTCGTGATGATCGCCAACAAACTCGACGCTGTGCAGCGCCGGGCCGAGCTGGCGCCGTGGCTCAAGAGCATGGCCGAGCGCCGCAACTTTGCCGAGTTCGTGCCTTTGTCGGCCAAGAAAGAGTCCGACGTCACACGGCTGTTCAAGATCCTCAAACCTTATCTGCCCGAGCAGGGCTGGTTCTATGAGGAAGATGCACTGACCGACCGCTCGGAGAAGTTCCTGGCCAGCGAAATCATCCGCGAAAAGCTGTTCCGCCTGACCGGCGATGAGCTGCCCTATACGTCCACTGTTGTCATCGATAAATGGGAAGACGAGGGCGAGCTGCGCCGCATATCGGCCTCCATCGTGGTCGAGCGCGACGCGCACAAGGGCATGATCATTGGCTCGGGCGGCGAGCGCCTCAAGCGCATCGGCTCCGAAGCGCGTCAAGAGCTTGAGCATTTGATGCAGGGCCGCGTGTTCCTGGAGTTATGGGTCAAGGTCCGTTCGGGCTGGGCCGACACCGAAGAGCGCGTGCGCACCTACGGCTACGAGTAAGTTCTAAGCTTCGATCGAGATTCAAGGCTATGGCAATTCGCGGCGCGCGCGCACCCGCGATCCAGCAGGCTTTTGTGCTGCACCATTACGACTGGAGCGAGTCCAGCCTGATCCTCGATCTGTTTACGCGCGAGCAGGGCCGCATTGCCGTGGTCGCCAAGGGGGCGAAGCGGCCTTATTCGCAAATGCGTGCGGTGCTGCTGCCGTTTCAGCGCATCCAGGTCAGCCTGTCCAAACCGGTCAAATCGGCAGAAGGCATCGGTGACGCGCCAGGGCCTGAGGTGGTCACACTGCGCGGCGCCGAATGGGCGGGTGGCTCCACCATGCCGGCCGGCGCGGCGCTGTTTTCTGGCTACTACCTGAATGAGTTGCTGCTCAAGCTGCTGGCGCGCCAGGATCCGCATACCGCTTTGTTTGATGCTTATGCCGCCACGCTGCCGGCTTTGCACGCCAATGAAGACGCTCAGTCACAGGCGGCGCTGCGAGCGTTTGAGCTGCGACTATTGCGGGAAATTGGCCTGCTGCCTGATCTGAGTTTGTCGACCCTGACACAGCAGCCGCTGGATTTGGACCGGCAATATATGTTGAATGCCGAAGCTGGGGTGCTGCCGCCGCAGGCTGATGCGCCGGCTTTCAGTGGCTTGGCCTTGGTGCAGCTGCAAGCAGCCCTCTTGCATGGCAGCATGGCGGCCCTGCAGCAGGCCTGTAGCCCTGTGCTGCCGGCCCTGCGAACGACCTTGCGTGGCCTGCTTCACTATCATCTCGGGCAGCGGCCGCTGCGCACCCGCCAGGTCATGCAGGACTTGCAAAAACTTCTTGATTGATAGATAGATTAGCCCCATGAACCCACTTGTCGCTCCCGAGTCCTCCCGCACGCACAGCGCGCGCTGCGCCTTGTCGGTCAATGTCAACAAGGTCGCGCTGCTGCGCAATACCCGGCATCTGGGCATCCCCAGCGTGCTGCGTGCGGCCGAGGCTTGTCTGTTGGCCGGTGCGCAAGGCATCACCGTGCACCCGCGCCCCGATGCGCGCCATATCCGCACGCAGGACGTGCATGAGTTGGCGGCGCTGATGAAGGCCTGGCCTCAAGCCGAGTTCAATATCGAGGGCAACCCGACCCAGAATCTGATGGACTTTGTCCGTGAACTGCGGCCCCATCAAGTGACCTTTGTGCCCGATAGCGAGGACCAATTCACGTCCGACCATGGCTGGCAATTCCCGGCAGATATGGATCGTCTGCGCCCCTTGGTCGCGGAGGCTAGTGCCTGCGGTGTGCGGGTCAGCTTGTTCATGGACCCATTGCCCGAGGCCATGGCCTATGTAGCCGAACTTGGCGCCGAGCGGGTCGAGCTCTACACGGAGACCTACGCCAGCGCTTTTGGCAGCGAGCGTCAGGCCGAGGTTTTGGCCGGCTTCACGCGCACCGCTGAAGCCGCGCTCGCACTCGGCCTGGGACTGAACGCCGGACATGATTTGAACCGCGACAACCTGACGGCTTTTCTGCGCGCCGTGCCCGGTGTGCAAGAGGTCTCGATCGGCCATGCGCTGGTGGCTGATGCCTTGGAGCTTGGCTATACGGAGACGGTGCGCGACTATCAGCGCTGCATCCAGCGCGCCTATGCAGCGCTGTGAGCGGCGCTTTTGAGCGGAACATTGAGCGGAGCATTGAGCGGTGACGACTGCTGAAGTTTTGATGCGCCGCGCCCGGCCCGAAGATGCCTTGCGCATCGCCGCGCTGGCGCGCTGGGTCTGGCTGGACCGCTATGCCATTGACGGCGTCAACGGCGATGTGGCGGACTATCTGAGGCGGGAATTCGACGAGCAAGCATTGCGCCAAGCCTTGGACCTTGGCCGCCATTGGCTGGTGGAGCGGGGCGATACCTTGTTGACCTGGGCTCAGCTCGATGATGCCTCGCCTTGCCCTGTTGATGCGGGTGGCCCGGCGGTTGAATTGAAGCGGCTTTATGTCTCGCCGCGCAGCCAGGGCCAGGGCTTGGGTGCTCGCCTGCTGCGTCAATGCCGGCAAGAGTGGCCCGAGCAGCCCTTGTGGCTGAGTGCCTGGGTCGGCAATGAAGATGCGCTGCGTTTTTATCGCCGCGAAGGTGCAGCCTATTGGGGCGAAACCTGGTTCGAGTTGGGAGGCGAGCAGCACCGCAACGAGGTGCTGGGCTGGCCTGCCCTGGAGCGTTTGGAATGATTTACGGCATTGGTACCGACATCTGCGACGTCCGCCGCATCCGCGACACCTTGGCGCGGCGCGGCGAGCGCTTCGCGGAGAAGGTTTTGGGCCCGCAGGAGTTGGTGGTGTTCCGCGCTCGCAGTGCCAAGGTGGCCGCCCGCGGTGTCAGCTATCTGGCCACCCGTTTCTCGGCCAAGGAGGCCTTCTCCAAGGCGATCGGTACAGGCATGCGCATGCCGATGACTTGGCTCGACTGCGAGATTGTCAACGCCGCCAGCGGCAAGCCCGAGATCCGTTTGCATGGCGAGTTAGCGCGCTGGTTTGAGAGCAAGGGGCTTAAAGCCCATGTTTCGGTCAGTGACGAGACCGACTACGCCAGCACTTTTGTAATTGTTGAAAGCAAGGACTAAAAAATGACGACAGCCGACAAGGCCTCATCCATCCACGCACCGCTGGTGCTCGATATCGCTGGGCTGGCGCTGGACAGCGACGACAGGCGCCGGCTCAAGCATCCGTTGGTCGGCGGCCTGATCCTGTTTGCGCACAACTTCGAAAGTCGCGCCCAGCTGACATCGTTGACGGCGCAGATCAAGGCGATCCGCCCCGACGTCTTGATTGCGGTTGACCATGAAGGTGGCCGCGTCCAGCGTTTCCAGACCGACGGCTTCACCCATCTACCGTCGATGCGTTCCTTGGGCGAGTTGTGGATGGAAGACGCGATGCGCGCCACCGCTGCCGCAACTGCAGCCGGTTATGTGCTGGCCAGCGAACTGCGCGCCTGCGGCGTGGATTTCTCGTTTGCGCCGGTGCTTGACCTCGACTATGGCGCCAGTTCGGTGATCGGCGACCGCAGCTTCCATCGCGACCCGCGCGTGGTCGCGCTGCTGGCCAAGAGCTTGATGCATGGCCTCTTGCTGGCCGGCATGCAGGCCTGCGCCAAGCATTTTCCCGGCCATGGTTTCGTCAAGGCCGACTCCCATGTGGACGTGCCGGTCGACAAGCGTAGCCTCAAGGCCATCATGGCCGAGGATGTGAAACCGTTTGAATGGCTGGTCATGAGCATGGGCGCGGTGATGCCGGCGCATGTGATCTACCCCAAGGTCGATGCCAGGCCGGCCGGTTTCAGCGAGCGCTGGTTGCAGGAGATTCTGCGTGAACGATTGGGTTTTGGCGGCGCGATCTTCAGCGACGATCTCGGCATGGCCGGCGCCCGTGTGCTGGACGGCCAGTCCATCGGCTTCACGCAAGCCGCGCTGGCCGCCTTGCAGGCCGGCTGTGACATGGTCTTGCTGTGCAACCAATCCGGCGTCGACGAGGGCAGTGCCTTGGATGAAGTGCTGGCCGACCTGGGCCAGGCACAGGCTTCAGGAAGCTGGTTGCCTAGCGCTGAGAGCGAAGCCCGGCGCGCAGGCCTGCTGCCACAAACTGCGCCGCTGACCTGGGACGAATTGATGCATGAGCCGGCCTATCACCAGGCCTTGGTGAGCCTCAGCTAAAGCCGCAAACCTCAGCCCTGCGCCAGCAAGGTCGCCACCTCGGCCGCCGAGCGCACGCCTAACTTGGCAAACACGCGGGCGCGGTGGACCTCGATGGTGCGCACCGAGACATTCAGCTCATCGGCGATCACCTTGTTGAGTCTGCCGGCTGCGACCCGGCCCATCACCTCGCGTTCGCGCTCGGTCAGGCTGGCCAGGCGGGCATGGCGCTCGCCGGCATGCGCGCCTTCGACGCGCATTGCCGCATCGACTGCGAGGGCCTGCTCCAGGCGGTCGGCCAGCGCGTTGTCGCTATAGGGCTTTTCGAGGAAGTCGAACGCACCTTTTTTGAGCGCCTCCACCACCATGGGGATGTCGCCATGGCCGGTCAAGAAAAGCACCGGGTTGCGCAGGCCCCGCGCGAGCAATTCGTCATGCAGCTTGGTGCCGGACATCGGCTCCATCCGTACGTCCAGCAAAAAGACCCCATGTGGTGCGGCTGGGCTCTTGGCATCCAAGCTCGCCAACAAGGCCGGGCCGCCATCGAAGCTGAGCACCTGCAGGCCGCGTGAGGCGAGCAAGAAGGCCAAGGCGTCGCGCACCGCTGGGTCGTCATCAACCAAATAGATATGGGGCTTAGTCATGGTTGGATTCTCCGCTGTTGAGGGCGTCGCGGGCCTGTTCATGCAAGGGGAGGCTGAATGAGAAGCGCGCGCCTCCGCTGCTTGATTCGCCGGCCTCGAGCAGGCCTTGGTGGGCCTCGATGATGGAGCGGCAAATCGCCAGGCCCATGCCCATGCCCTCGCGTTTGGTCGAGTAAAAAGGTGCGAACAAGGTCTGGGCGTCGCGCCCGGCGAGCCCTGGGCCGTTGTCGCTCACATCAACACGCAAGTATTCGGTCTGCGGAGCCGAAGAAGAAACGTCCGAGCGGCCGCAGCAAACGATGATGCGCCGGTCTTGCGCCTTGGCCTGCAGCGCGTCGGCTGCGTTGCGCACCAGGTTGATGACGACCTGCTCGATCAACACGGCGTCGGCAAACAGGGGCGGCAAGCTTTCAGCTAACTGCAGTTCCACCTGCACCTGGGTGCGCCTGAGCTCGCGGCCCAGCAGGGCCACCGCGTCGGTGATCACCTGCTGCAGGTCGCAAGCCTCGCGCTGCGGCTCGCGCCGGGTCAAGAATTGTCTGATCCGCTGCACGATGCGACCGGCCTGGGCCGCTTGTTGTCCGAGACGTTGCAGCGCACCGAGTACCGCCTCGTCGTCGATGCCGAGCTTGGCGAGCGAGTTGGTGATGCCTGCGTTGTAGCTGGCAATCGCCGTCAGGGGCTGATTCAACTCATGCGCCAGCGTGGACGCTACTTCACCCAGCATGGTCAGCCGGGCGTTGTGGCTCATGGCTTCGACCTGGCGGCGCTCGCCTTCTTCAAGCCGCTTGGCATTGGTGATGTCGATGATGGAGCCCATCCAGCCGATCTGCTTGCCCGCCGCATCGACCAGCGGCGACTCGAACACCTTGACCTCCAGCGTGCGCCCATCGGCATGCCGCCAGCGCGCCTCGAAGCCTTCGCGGGGGGCATGGCCTGCCAGATTCAGTCTGTTGCGGGCCGTCAGTTCTTCTAGGGCATCGGGTGGCCAATAAGGCATGGGCGGGCGCAGGCCCAACAGGCTCTCCGCGCTGAATCCCACCATGTCGCAAAAGGTCCGGTTGACATAGAGCAGTCGGCCATCCGCATCACGCGCACGCAGGCCGACCAGGGCCGAGTCCTCCATGGCTCGGCGCCAAGCGGCTTCGGTACGCCAGGCGGCTTCGGTCCTGGTGATCTGCCGCACTTGGCGGCGCAGCAGCCAGCTGGCCCCTGCAATCAGCGGCAAGAAGCCGGCGGTCAAGACCAAGGCCAGCGGCCGCGTCGAGATGCTTGGCGGATCACGCAGCGTCAGCTCCAAGGCGGCGTCACTGAGCGTTGTCTCGCTCAGCGGGCTGGCGCGCAAGGGGCCCGGGAAGCTGACGCGGTAGCTGGGGCGCGGCCCTTGGGCCAAGCGCACGCTGCCCTCGGTACTGGAGGCAATCACTTGGTCAGCACTGTCCACCATCTGAATATCGTATTTGTGGCTCAGCCACCATGGCACGCCGCGCTTGAGCAGCAGGGCCGGTGAATAACGCACTACCAGCATGCCTTCGGCACCATCTTTGCCCACCGGGGCCGTCAGGTGCAAGGACAGCCCATCCTCCTCAATCGGCCGCTGGCCTTCGGCAGCTGCCGGCAGCTGCGCCTGGACGCGGTTGCGCAGGTCTAACCAAGTCACCGATAGCCAGAGCCGGCGCAGACCTGCATTCAGCTCGGGCTGGGCCGCCAGGCTCTCTGCGCTGGGCTTGTGACCCTGCAGCCTGGCGGCCAATTCGCGCAGATGGCCGAGCTCGTCATCGAGCTTGGCGCGCAACTGGGCCTCGGTGCTGAGCGCATCTGAGATCATGGTCTGGCGCTGCAAGGCCCGCTCTTCTGCTTCGTTATTGCGCGCCCAAACCAGCACGCCCAGCACAAAGCCCAGCGATAGCAGCAAGGGCAGCGCCCATAGCCAAGCGCGCATCAGCGAGCGTTTGCTGATATCTGATGGGCTTGCGGCGGCAGGGGCTTGTTGGCTGGGCATGACGCAAAGTCTAAGTGCCAGCTCTGTGCTGCGGGCTGAGCGAGGCGCTTAAATGTGGAACTCCACAACTACCCGGCCGGCGCCTGAGCTTTCACAATCTGCGCACAGTGGCCAATCCCAATTTCATCAGTGCCATGCTTTGGAGACCGAAATGAATAAGCCCCAAGTTCAAACCCCCTTCTTCGCCCGCCGCTTGCTGCTGAGCACGCTGACCGCCTTGACCGTGGCTCTGCCCGTTTGGGCGCAGGCGCAGACTCCCATCGTGATCAAGTTCAGCCATGTGGTGGCCCCCGACACCCCCAAGGGCAAGGGCGCGCAGCGCTTCAAGGAGCTGGTCGAGCAGCGCAGCGCCGGCAAGGTCAAGGTCGAGCTTTACCCGAACAGCCAGCTCTACAAGGACAAGGAAGAGCTCGAAGCCTTGCAACTGGGATCGGTGCAGATGCTTGCACCTTCGCTGGCCAAGTTCGGTCCGCTGGGCGTGAAGGACTTCGAGGTCTTCGATCTGCCCTTCATCTTCAAGGACACGGCCGCCTTCCGCGCCGTCACCGATGGCCCCGTGGGAGCTGATTTGTTCAGCAAGCTGGAGCCCAAGGGCATCAAGGGCTTGGCCTATTGGGACAACGGCTTCCACATCATGAGCGCCAACAAGCCGCTGCATGCGGTGGCCGATTTCAAAGGCTTGAAGATGCGTATCCAGTCCAGCAAGGTGCTGGACGCGCAGATGCGCGCGCTCGGCGCGATCCCGCAAGTGATGGCCTTCAGCGAGCTGTATCAGGCGCTGCAGTCGGGCGTGGTGGACGGCACCGAAGGCGTACCGTCTAACTTCTATACCCAGCGTATTTTCGAAGTGCAAAAGCACATCTCCATATCCAACCATGGCCATCTGGCCTATGCGGTGATCGTCAACAAGAAGTTCTGGGACGGTCTGCCGGCTGATGTGCGCGGCATGCTTGAGGTGGCGATGAAGGACGCCTCCATCTACGCGAATGCAATCGCCCAGACCGAGAACGCTGTGGCGCTCGACAAGATCAAGGCCAGTGGCAAGACCACGATCTACACCCTGACCGATGCCGAATCGAATGAGTGGAAGAAGGCCTTGATGCCGGTGCACAAGGAGATGGAATCGCGCGTCGGCAAGGCCACGATTGCAGCGGTTTACAAGGCGGCAGGTTTCGTCGCACCGAAGTAAGCATAGAAAAAAGAGAACCAGAGGCATGCAACGATGATCAATCGCCTGCTCAATCATTTGGAGGAGTGGCTGATTGCCTTCCTCATCGGCGCGGCCACCTTGGTCATCTTTGTCGCCGTCGTACACCGTTATGTCTCCGGTATCCCGGTGATCCAGGACTACACGGTGCAGATCAACCTCAGCTGGGCGCAAGAGCTCTGCATCTTCATGTTTGTGTGGATGGCTAAGTTCGGCGCCGCTTACGGGGTGCGCACCGGCATCCACGTTGGCGTGGACGTGGTGCTGCGCAAGTTAAGCGGCAAGCCGCAGCAATATCTGGTCTTGTTCGGCTTGCTGGCCGGCGCCTTGTTCACCGGCACGGTGGCGGCGCTGGGCGGCAATTTTGTCTGGCATATCGCGCAGACCGATCAGACCTCCGCCGATCTGGAGATCCCGATGTGGTGGGTGTATCTGTGTGTGCCTCTGGGCTCATCGCTGATGTGCTATCGCTTCTTGCAAGTGGCCTGGAGCTATAGCAAAACGGGTGAATTGCCGCACCATGACCACGGTCATGTCGAAGGCCTTGAGACAGAAACAGAAGTGGGTGCAAAAGCATGAACGCCGCCATCATCTTTGTCCTCTTGATCGTGCTGATGCTGACCGGCATGCCGATCAGCATTTCGCTCGGCCTGACGGTGCTGACCTTTTTGTTCACGCTCACCGATGTGCCGATCCAGTCGGTTGCCTTGAAGCTGTTCACCGGCATCGAGAAGTTCGAGATCATGGCGATCCCCTTCTTCATCCTGGCCGGCAACTTCCTCACCCACGGCGGCGTGGCGCGGCGGATGATCCGCTTCGCCTCGTCCATGATCGGCCATTGGCATGGCGGGCTTGGTCTTGCTGGTGTGGCGGCTTGCGCGCTGTTTGCGGCAGTGTCGGGCTCATCACCTGCCACGGTGGTGGCGATCGGCTCGGTGATCCTGCCGGCCATGGTCAAGCAGGGCTTCCCCAAGCGCTTTGGCGCCGGCATCATCACCACTTCGGGTTCGCTGGGCATCTTGATTCCGCCCTCGATCGCGATGGTGATGTATTCGGTCTCAACCAGCACCTCGGTGGGCGCGATGTTCATCGCCGGTGTGGTGCCGGGCCTGATGCTGGCCACGGCCTTGGGTGCGACGACCTGGTTCATCGCGCGCAAGAACAATTACCCGCGCTTGGACAAAGCAACTTGGGGTGAGCGCTGGGCGGCCTTCCGTGAAAGCGTCTGGGGCCTGCTGCTGATCGTCGTCGTGATGGGCGGCATCTACAGCGGCATCTTCACGCCGACCGAAGCGGCGGCGATGGCAGCGGTCTATGCCTTCATCGTGGCCGTGTTCATCTACAAGGACTTGCCGCTCAAGCGTGTTGCCAAGGTCTTGCTCGACTCGGCCAGCATGAGCGCGATGCTGCTCTACATCATCACCAATGCGGTGCTGTTCAGCTTCTTGATGACCAGCGAAAACATCCCGCAGGCGATGGCCGACTGGCTGATCGGCCAGGGCTTTGGTCCGGTTGCCTTCTTGCTGGTCGTCAATATCTTGCTGCTTTTGGCCGGCAATGTGATGGAGCCCAGCTCTATCATCCTGATCCTGGCGCCTATCTTGTTCCCGGTGGCCATCAAGTTAGGCATTGACCCGGTGCACTTCGGCATCCTGATCATCGTCAATATGGAGGTCGGCATGTGCCACCCACCGGTGGGGCTGAACCTGTATGTGGCCTCGGGCATCACCAAGATGGGTATCTCGGAGTTGACGGTGGCGGTGTGGCCGTGGTTGCTGACAATGCTGATCTTCCTCGGCGTGGTCACCTATGTGCCGGCCATCTCGCTGTGGCTGCCGCATCTGTTGATGAAGTAAGGGCACATCAGTAGTCTTCCCAGCCCGTCTTCCGGCGGGTTAGGGAGGATCTCATCAATTCATGCAGATCCTTGCGGGCCCAGACCGCCTGGGCCCAGCGCAGCAGCAAGGCGGCGACGGCCAGTTCCAGTAGCGAGCTGAGCCAGCCCCGGCTTAGCCAGCCTGTCGAGCCTTGCCAAAACGAGGCACCCAGCAAAACCCACAGCAAGCCGCCCAGGCCGATGGCCACTCCGAACAGGCCGCCGGCGATCCAGCCCTGCGTCAATCTGCCCCGCAGCAGCAAGGCCAGCATCAGTGCCAGGCTGAGGTCGCACAACCAGGGCAGCGCGACCGTCAGGTTGCTGAACAAGGCCGAGTCCAGGCTGCGTTTGAAGATCAGCACCTGGCCGGCCACGCCCAGCAGTGAGAGCAGCATCACCAAGGCGGCCATGGGCAGCCAGTTGTCCGCCGCCAGACGCAGGGCCAGCCCGCTGCGGAAGTGGCCCGGCGGGGCCAGCAGCCGGCGCCAATGCAGATCACGCGAGCGCAGTGAGCTAGACAGCCACGCGGTCATGAAGAGCAAGCGGGCAAGATGTGCAAAGCCCAAAGGCTGGCCCCAGTCAGCCAGCAGCAAGTTGCCCGCGCCGGACCCGGCCAGCAATGGGGTCATGGTTGTCATCATCAGCACCAACAGCATCAACCAGTAGCTGCTTGCCCTGTCCAGCTGGCGCCCGCGCCGCAGCGTTTGGCTCAACCAAGCGCCGAGTCGCTGGGCCGGTGACCTGGTTTGTTTTTGGCTCTGTGCTAACTGACATTTCAAGCGCCACAGGCTTAGCGGCAGCAGCAGGCAGCCGGCCAGATGGGCGCCCCAGCCCAGCTCACGCCAGGCCTGCCACTGGCTGGCTTGGCCGAACAGGCTCAGCACCAGCAGCGGGGCCAGCGGCAACAGCCAGCCGGCTGCGATCCAGCCATGCCAGGCGGCGAAAGTCCAGAGGCTGCACAGCAAGGTCAACGCGAGCCAGGCCGGCCCGGCCAACACGGTCGGCGTGGTGAGATCGGTCAGCAGTGCCGCTTCAATCGCCAAGGGCAGGCTTAGCAGCAGCCAGCCCGTCAGCAGCCGCCGCAGGGCTTGCCGCAAGCAGCGCTCAAAGCTGTCGTCGGGCGCGACGCGTTGGCGCAACACGCGTTCCAGCGTCGGCAAGCGCGACAAAAAGGCCGGCACCAGCGCCAGGCTCAGCAGCGCCATCGTCAAAAGCAGGCCGCCATGTTGGCCGGCAGCGTAGTTGGCCGGATGGCGCTGCGCGTCGCCGATGGTCTGGCTGATGACCATGCCGCTGAGTGCGAGGCAGAAGAGCTCGATCATCAACCAGACCTGCCCCAGCGGTGGGGTGGCAAGCAGGGCCGGGGGCTTTGCGACTCGCCAGGGGCTCATTGGTTGAGCTCCAAAAACAACTCGTCCAAACTCAGCGGCCGGCCTTGTTCGGCTTGCGCCGAGACGCGCCCATCCAGCAGCAGATGCAGGCGCCCGTCGGTCCAGCGTTGGTGCAGCGCCTGCGCGCTCAGCTCGGCGCTGACTTGCGCGGGCGCGCATTCAAGCAGGCGCAGATGCTCGCTCAGCTCATCGCGCTCGCCGAACAGCTGGATGCGGCCGTCGCGCATGAAGGCGAGATGGCTGGCCAGCCGTTCCACATCGGCCAGCAAGTGGCTGGAGATCAGCACCGTGCGCGGCGCGGCGCCGGCCGGATCGTCGAACAAGGCGTTCATGAAGGCGCGCCGGGCGATTGGGTCCAGGCTGGCGGCGGGCTCGTCCAGGATCAGCAGTTCGGGCCGGTGGCCCAGCGCCAGCACCAGACTGAGTTTTTGCTGGTCGCCAAGCGACAAGTTCTTGGCCTTGACGCCCAAGGGCAATTGCAGCAGGGCGGCCAGGCATAGGGCATGGCTGTTGTCCCAGCCGGCATAGAGGCCGCCGAGTTGCTCTAGATGCTCATAGCCGGTCAGCCAGTCCAGCAGATCCGGCGTTTGCGACACATAGCCCAGGCCCTGGCGCACCGCCTCGCTCAAGACCATGGAAGGGCAACCGGCCAGATTGCAGGCGCCGACATCGGGCACGCTCAGGCCCACCAGGCAGCGGATCAAGGTGCTTTTGCCTGCGCCGTTGCGGCCCAAGAGGGCGACCACCGCGCCGGCCGGCACGGCTAGATCGAGGCCGCGCAGCACCATATTGGCGCCCAGGCTTAGATGCAGGCCGGTGGCGCTGATCGGTGTGATATGCGCGCTATCAGGTCTCGAATTCATTCCGGCTTCCTTGATTGAATTTCAGCAAAACATTGACGCAGCAGGGCGACCGCCGCATCGGCGTCGACGCCCAACTGCAGCGCCTGCGCGGCGGCCGCTTCGGTCGCCGGCTTGAGCAAACTCAGGCATTGCGCGCGGTCACGCTTGGGCCTCACCTGGGCCGCGACTAGCATGCCGACGCCGCGCCGGCGCTCCAGCAGGCCCTCCCCCTCCAGCAGGCTATAGGCCTTGCTGACCGTCATCGGATTGATCGCATGGGCTTGCGCCAGCGCGCGCACGCTGGGCAGCTCATCGCCGGGCCGGCAGGCGCCGCCGGCGATCATGCGCTGCACCTGCTCGACGATCTGCCGGTAGATCGGCAAGGTGTCGCTGGGTTTGATGTCGAAGTGCATGGGCGGTTACGAGATCGATACGTGCATTGGTGTATTGATTCAATAATACACGTAGAGAAGGGTTTAAGCAAAAGAAAACGCCACCGAGGTTTTCACCCCGGCGGCGTTTCTGTTAAGTGCTGCGAGTTAGGCAGCGACCCGCATCAATGCTCGAACGGCAGCTTGATCTGAGCCAGATCCTTCTTGGTCTCGACCAAGACCAGCGGGCCTTCTTCGATGCTGACGACGGCAGCGCGTTCGCGCGGCACATGGACCGGCTTTACCTCGGCAGCGATGGCTTCCTGGGCGGCGCGGATCTTTTCTGCATCCGAGTTGACCCACTGCAAGCCGCTGGACTGAGCGACGGCCTGCAAGGCATCGATTTCCAGCACGAACGGCGCTGCGACAGTTGCTGCTACGGCTGCGACGGCAGCCGCTGGCGCTGGAGTCGGCGCCGCCACAACAGCAGGCGGGGCAACTGCAGGTGCAGCAGGAGTGGCAGTAGCGATTTCGACAACTGCTGCCGGCGCAGCAGTGACTACAGCCTCTACGACAGCTTCGGCTGCGCCGGCCTCGACCTTGGCGGCCTCAGCGACCACAGCGGTCGCATCGGCGCCAACTTCGGCGGCCGGTGCATCGTCGCGGCGCTCACGGCGCACGCGGTCGCGTCCACCACGGCGGCGGCGGCCGTCATTGGCTTGGCCGTCGGTATTGCCTTCGCTTTCGCTGCCTTGAGCGGTCTCGCTGCTGGCTTCGGCTTCGGCGCCAGCGGCTTGTGCTGCGTTGCCTTCGCTGTTCTCACGCACTTCGCCGGCTTCTGCTGGCCGACCGTCTTCACGGTCACGACCACCGCGCCGACGACGGCGACCACCACGGGCACCGCGGTCTTCGCTCTGGCCTGTGGCCTCGGCGATGGCTGCGTTATTGATCTCGGCCTGGCTTTGATCCAAGGCCGCCGCGTCATAGTCACTCAGTGTTGCTGAGCTGGCGACATTGGCTGCAGCGCCTGTGGCGGCCAGAGGCGCGGCATTCCGGCCTTCCTCATTGCGCTCGGTACGTTCGCTACGTGGGCGGCGTCCGCCTTCTGGGCGCTCGCTGCGGTCTGGACGTTCGCCACGCTCACCACGTTCGGCGCGAACCTCATTGCCGCCTTCGGCGGGCTTGTCGGCCCGGTCTGGGCGACGATTGCTGCCACGCTCACCACGCTCACCACGTTCACTGCGCTCTGGGCGCTGACCCTGAGCTTGGCTCTGGCCTTCCGGACGGGCTTCTTGCGGACGTTCGCTGCGTGCGCCGTCGCGCTTGGCATTGCGCTCGCCACGGTCTGAACCGCTGCGCTCGCCACCACGCTCGCCGTTGCGACCACGGCCACCGCGGCCGCCGTCGCGACCACCGTCTCGGCCGCCATCGCGTCCACCTTCACGCTTGCGCTCGCCGCCGACGGCTGGCTTGGCCGGTGCAGCCGGCGCTTCCACCGGAGCTGGGCTGCTGACGCCGAACAGGCTCTTGATCCAACCAAAGAAGCCACCGCTGGCTTCGGCCGGCGCTGCCGCAGGCGCTGCGACCGGCGCAGCGGCCTTGGCAACCGGTGCCACCGGAGTCGGAGGTGGCATCTCGGGCAAGACGCCCTTGATGACAGGCTCTTGCTTGTTCTTGATCTTGTCTGCATCGTTGCGGCGGGTGATACCCACCTCATCCTGCGGCTCTTCGATCATGGTGTAACTGGCCTGCAAGTTCTCCAGGCGCGGGTCGTCATGGCGCAGGCGCTCGAGCTTGTAGTTAGGCGTGTCGAGGTGCTTGTTTGGCACCAGCAGCACGGTGACGCGCTGCTTGAGTTCGATCTTGGTGATCTCGGTGCGCTTCTCGTTGAGCAAGAAGCTGGTCACTTCGACCGGCACCTGCACATGCACGGCCGCCGTGTTGTCCTTCATCGACTCTTCTTGCACCATGCGCAGGATTTGCAGCGCGCTGGATTCGGTGTCGCGGATGTGGCCGGTGCCGTTGCAGCGTGGGCAGGTGATGTGGTTGCCGTCGCTCAGGCTTGGGCGCAGGCGCTGGCGGCTCATTTCGAGCAGGCCGAACTTGCTGATCGAAGCGAACTGCACGCGGGCGCGGTCGGGGCGCAGCGCGTCGCGCAGGCGTTGCTCGACCTCGCGGCGGTTCTTCGACTCTTCCATGTCGATGAAGTCGACCACGATCAGGCCGCCCAGGTCACGCAAGCGCATCTGGCGGGCGATTTCGTCGGCCGCTTCCAGATTGGTGCGGGTGGCGGTTTCTTCGATGTCGCTGCCGCGCGTCGAGCGGGCCGAGTTGACGTCGACCGAAACCAAGGCTTCGGTGTGGTCAATCACGATCGCGCCGCCGGAAGGCAGGTTGACGGTACGGCTGAAGGCGGTTTCGATCTGGTGCTCGATCTGGAAACGGCTGAACAGCGGCGCGTCATCGCGGTAGCGCTTCACGCGGTGACCCTGATCGGGCATCACGTGGTTCATGAACTGATGCGCCTGTTCGAACAGGTCATCGGTGTCGATCAGGATTTCACCGACGTCGGCGGTGAAGTAATCGCGGATCGCGCGGATCACCAGCGAGGATTCCTGATAAATCAGGTAGGCGCCCTTGCCACCCTTGGCCGCATCGTCGATGGCGGTCCAGAGCTTGAGCATGTAGTTCAGGTCCCACTGCAGCTCGGCGGCTGAGCGGCCAATGCCGGCAGTGCGGGCGATCAGCGACATGCCTTTCGGGTACTCGAGCTGGTCGAGGTTTTCTTTCAGCTCTTCGCGGTCTTCGCCTTCGATGCGGCGGCTCACGCCACCGCCGCGTGGGTTGTTAGGCATCAAAACCAGATAACGGCCTGCCAGCGAGACAAAAGTCGTCAGTGCTGCGCCCTTGTTGCCGCGCTCTTCTTTTTCGACCTGAACCAGCAGTTCCTGGCCTTCGCGGATGCAGTCCTGGATGCGCGCGGTGCGCACGTCCACGCCTTCGCGGAAGTATTGGCGGGCGATTTCCTTGAAGGGCAGGAAACCGTGGCGGTCTTCGCCGTAGTCGACAAAGCAAGCTTCGAGCGAGGGCTCGACGCGGGTCACAACGGCCTTGTAGATATTGCCCTTGCGTTGCTCACGGCCTTCGATTTCGGTCTCGAAGTCCATCAGCTTTTGGCCATCAACAATGGCCAAGCGACGCTCTTCAGCCTGCGTCGCGTTGATCAACATGCGTTTCATGTCATTACTCCTGTTGCGCCCGGGGCATCAAGCCCGCGAACGCGCTACAACACGTTGCAGCAGCAGCCCCGCTCAGGCGGCCGCTGCGGCAACACATTGATGCACGAGCAATAGTCGATGAACCGAGGAAGGAATCGCCCTGGACTGAATTGAGACGCTACCGGGTTCGGCGTGCGATCAGCAATTCAGCGTTGGCGCGTGCGACGCAGCAGGCGGCGCGGATGGCCCGTCCCATGAACGCGCAGCCCGGGCCGAGGCCCGGTGGTGCTGCGCGGCCCGGCCACGGCCAATCCCAACAGCCTCGCCGGCGCTGGGCCGGGGCTGTGTTCGAGATGAGCGGTGGGGGGTGAGGGGATTGGCGATCATCCGCGAGGACTGTTGGACGCTAAACCGAGGCGCTTAGGCTCTTGACCCGAACTGCCTCATGTCTTTAAAAAACCTTGTCTATACCGAGGCGGCTCTTGTTCTTATTCGAACTGCAAGTCGCATCAGCGTGGCTCTATCTTTATTGCTCTGCCGCGCTACACCCGAAGCCGCCTTGTCACATGGGGACAAGGCCCGCTTACAGCCGATGCGCGTTGCATCACCTATTTGTTCCATACGAGGCGCGACTTTAGCGCTTTGTATGCCACCTGTTCGCCACTGATCTATCTAGGTTTCAGCTTTGATTTCAGCAAAACTGCCTGTGGCCATGGCCCAGGTAAAATCAGATAAATCAAATACTTACGGCTATAACGTGGTGAGCAACATTATAAGGGCTAAAGCCAAAGCGCCGGCCGCCACACAAACCCGCAGAAAAGCGGCTGCGCGGGCCGGCAGCGGGCTGCCTGCGCGCGGGACTAACAGCCCTGTACGAGGCCAGGTGCGAAGTGAGCGAGTGCAAACTGCGACCAGGCCGGCAGCAAGCCCGGTGGCGCCGGCGCCCGCACAGGTGGTCGCCGCGCCTTCCCCTGCAGTGGCACCGGCCGTGCGCCGCGTCACAGTGGATGAAAACTCCGCCGGGCAGCGCCTTGACAACTTTCTATTGCGCGAGCTCAAAGGCGTGCCCAAGACGCATATCTACCGCGTCATCCGGGCTGGCGAGGTGCGCGTCAACAAGGGCAGGGCGCACGCCGACACCCGGCTGGAACTGGGCGACGAGGTGCGCGTGCCGCCGGTGCGCCTGCCCGAGCGCGTGTTGGAGCGGCCCGACTATGTGCCGGCGCGCGAATTCGAGGTCGTGTTCGAGGACGAACACCTGCTCGCCATCAACAAACCGGCCGGCGTGGCCGTGCACGGCGGCTCCGGTGTCAGCTTTGGCGTTATCGAGCAGCTGCGTCAAGCGCGGCCGTTGGCCAAGTTTCTGGAATTGGTGCACCGGCTGGACAAGGAAACCTCGGGCCTGCTCTTGATCGCCAAAAAGCGTAGCGCCTTGGTCGCCCTGCAAGAACAATTCCGCGAGCGCGAGACCGGCAAGACTTACGCGGCTCTGGTGGCAGGCGACTGGGCCGACAATAAAAAAGTCATCGACGTGCCGCTGCTGAAGTTCATCGGCAGTGACGGCGAGCGCTGGGTCAGGGCGCTGCCCAATCCGAACGATCCGTCCGCAGACCAAGCCAAGCGCTCAATCAGCTTGGTCAAGGTGGCGCAGCGCCTGAATGGCTACAGCTTGCTTGACGTGACCATCAAGACCGGCCGGACCCACCAGATTCGGGTTCACCTGGCTTATGGTGGCCATGCCATCGTCGGTGACCCCAAGTATGGCGATTTCGAGGCCAACCGTGCTTTGGCCCGCGGGGCACTTCGCTTTGAGCGGATGTTCTTGCATGCGAAGCGCCTGCGCTTCATGCACCCGGCCGGCACGGGCGAGCTGGAGTTGACTGCGCCGCTGCCGCTCGAATGTGAGCAATTGATTCTGGCCTTGAAGAAAAAATGAGACCTCAACAGTTTGACCTGATCGTGTTCGACTGGGACGGCACCCTATTCGACTCGACCGCCGTGATCACCCGCAGCATCCAGGCCGCCGCTGTAGACCTGGGCTTGGCCCAGCCCAGTCACGCGCAAGCCAGCTATGTGATCGGTTTGGGGCTGCAGGAAGCCTTGGCCTATGCGGTGCCGGAATTGAGCCCGGACCGCTACCCCGAGCTGGGCCAGCGCTATCGCCATCATTACCTCGCTGCCCAACACCAGGTGACGCTGTTCGACGGCGTGCTGGACTTGTTGGCCGCCTTGAAGGCGCGCCACCATTGGCTGGCGGTGGCGACCGGCAAAAGCCGGCGCGGCTTGGACGAGGTGCTGGATGTGGACAGCTTGCGCGGCGTGTTTGACGGCACCCGCACGGCCGACGAGACCGCCGGCAAGCCCAATCCGCAGATGTTGAACGAGCTGATGCGTGAATTTGCTGTCGAGCCGGAGCGGACTTTGATGATTGGCGACACGACGCACGACCTGCAACTGGCCCGCAATGCCGGCACGGCCAGCGTCGGCGTTTCTTATGGCGCCCATGACCATGGCAGCTTTGGCGAGTTTGCCCCTTTGCATGTGGCGCATTCGGTGCGTGAACTGCACGATTGGCTGATCAAGAATGCCTGATATGAATCCCACCGAAGAATCCACACCCGCGCTGCCGCTTTGCTCTTCTGACGACTTGGTCGAGCGCGGCAAGGCACACAGCTTCGACGTGCTGCAGTACCGCCAACCGGCGCGCGCCTTTGCCTTGCGCTTCGAGGGTCAGGTGGTCGCCTACTTGAACCGCTGCGCCCATGTGCCGACCGAGATGGATTGGCAAGAGGGCGAGTTTCTCGACGGCGACAAGCAATTCATCATGTGCTCCATCCATGGTGCGGTCTATGACCCGCTGACCGGGCGCTGCGTGACGGGCATGTGCGGGCGCATAGGGCTGACGAAAATCGAGGTGCAGGAACGTGAAGGTCAGGTCTATTGGTACCCTTCACGCGACACCAAACCGGCTTTCGAAGACTGAACCCAGCGAACGACCTCACAATTACAACAATGAACTCATCCGACGATTTGCCCAAGCCCATCCATGACCCGCAGGCGGGCATCACGGCACAAACAGCCTCCCCTGAATCACCCCGGCCCAGCGCCGCGAGCTACGAGCCTTTGCTGGCCCAGTTCGCTCGCGAGTACCTGCTGGACAAGCGCAACGAGCGGCGCTGGAAGCTGTTTTTCAGGCTGCTCTGGCTGGCGCTGATCGCGGTGGTGGTTTGGTCGCTGTTCTTGCAGCGTCACCATATGCAAAACCCGAATGCCCCTCACACCGCCTTGGTTGAGGTGCGTGGCGAGATCGCAGCCGATACCGAGGCCAGCGCCGAATTGCTGCTGTCCGCCTTGAAGAGCGCGTTTGAAGACAGCGGCTCGCAGGCTGTGGTCTTGCGCATCAATTCACCCGGCGGCAGCCCGGTTCAGGCCGGCATCGTCTATGACGAGATCAAGCGCCTCAAAGTGAAGCATGGCAAAAAGGTCTATGCGGTGGTGGAGGAAATGTGCGCGTCGGGCGCTTACTACATCGCGGCTGCGGCGGACGAAATCTATGTGGACAAGGCCTCGGTGGTCGGCTCGATCGGTGTTTTGATGGACGGCTTTGGCTTCACCGACCTGATGGGCAAGCTCGGTGTCGAGCGTCGCCTGCTGACGGCCGGCGCCAACAAGGGCATGCTGGACCCGTTCTCGCCGGTCAGCCCTAAGCAACAAGCCTTTGCGCAGGCGATGCTGGACCAAATTCACCAGCAGTTCATCGCGGTCGTGCGTGAAGGGCGCGGCAAGCGCTTGAAGGAAACACCGGAGACCTTCTCTGGCTTGTTCTGGAACGGCGAGCAGGCGGTCACGCTGGGCTTGGCCGACCATTTTGGCAATCTCGACTATGTGGCCCGCGAGGTCGTCAAGGCCGAAGAGGTGATCGACTACACCCCGCGCGACAACGTCGCCGAACGGCTGGCCAAGCGCTTTGGTGCGGCCATGGGCGAGGGCGCTATTCATGCGGTGCGCAATTTGGCACCGATTCGCTGAAGCCCGGACGCAGTCATTTTTATATTTTTTTGAATAGAGTTTTTCACCATGCCCGTCAATCTCCACGCACCCGATCCCGCCTCCTTGCATGCCGTGCCCGGCGTCCGTTTAGGTGTCACGATGGCCGGTATACGCAAGGCCGACCGGCGTGACCTCAGCGTGATCGAGTTGGTCGAGGGCAGCAGCGTCGCTGGCGTCTTCACCAGCAACCGCTTTTGCGCAGCACCCGTACAACTCTGCCGCCAGCATTTGGCTGCCGGCCATGCCATCCGCGCGATCCTGGTCAATACCGGCAATGCCAACGCCGGCACCGGCGCCGATGGCCTGGCTCGCGCCCAGCAGAGCTGCGAAGCGCTGGCCGGCTTGATGGGCGTGCGGTCTGAGCAAATCCTGCCCTTCTCGACCGGAGTGATCATGGAGACTTTGCCGGTCGATCGCATCATTGCCGGCTTGCCTGCGGCCATTGCCGCCTTGAGCGCGGATGCTTGGGGGCAGGCGGCCTTGGGCATCATGACCACCGACACGATCCCGAAGGCCGCGTCGCGCCAGATTCAGATCCAGGGCCAAACGGTCACCCTCACCGGCATCAGCAAGGGGGCTGGCATGATCCGCCCGAATATGGCGACCATGTTGGGCTATGTCGCGACCGACGCCAACATCAATCCGTCGCTGATGCAGGCGCTGGTGACCGAAGCCGCTGACGCCTCATTCAATCGCATCACGATTGACGGCGACACCTCCACCAATGACTCCTTTGTGCTGATCGCCACGCACCAAGCCAAGCATGCGCGCATCGAGTCCCTGGACTCGGCCGAGGGACAGGCCTTGCGCGCGGCGCTGATTGAGCTGTCGCAGCAGCTGGCGCAAGCCATCGTGCGTGATGGTGAGGGCGCGACCAAGTTCATCACCATCGTCGTCGAGGGCGGGCGCAGTGAGGCCGAGTGCAAACAGGCGGCCTATTGCATTGCGCATTCACCTCTGGTCAAGACGGCCTTTTTCGCCAGCGACCCGAATCTGGGCCGTATTCTGGCGGCGGTCGGCTATGCCGGCATCGATGATCTGGACCAGACCCTGATCGATATGCATCTGGACGAGGTCTTGGTCGTGCAGGCGGGCGGGCGTCACCCAGCCTACCGCGAAGAAGACGGCTCCCGCGTGATGAAGCAGGCCGAGATCACGGTGCGCGTCAGCCTCCATCGCGGCGCGGCCTCGGCCACCGTGTGGACCTGCGACTTGAGCCACGATTACGTCAGCATCAACGCCGACTACCGGTCTTGACCGTTCGTTGATCAGAAGTCCACCGCCCGCGTGCGCATGCCGCGCGCGATCAAGGTGGCGTTGATCAGCTGAGCCTCCTCGCGGCTGGCAAAAGGCCAGACCGCCGGGCGCCAGCCTTCGGGTGTTTGAAACACCTGCGCCTGCAAGGTCGTACCGCCGGCCCCGCCTTGTTGCGGGGACAGCATCGCCCGCATGCGAGCCAGGGTGGCTTCTGCATCGGCCTTGTTGGCGCTGATGGGGCCGACCAGAGCAACCACGGGTTTGTTGGCCAAGGCGGCCGCCTTGGCGATGGCCTTGCCGCTGGGCGGCGCAGTTGTCGCTGTCTCTGTTTTGCCAGCTGGCGTGGTCGCGGCGGGTGTCGCAGCCGAACCATTCGGCGCGGCTGTTTCGCTGCTTTCTGAGCTCAGTTTGGGCTTGTGGACATGAGCCAGCGCAGACTTGGCCTTGGGCTTTGGCGGCTCCTCTTGAGCCGGCTCGGGCTGGGCTTTCAGGTCGGCAGCGGCCTTCTTGTCCTCAGGCTTCTTGTCTTCTTTTTTGGCCTCATCGGGCTCGGCCAGTTGCACCTGCTTGGGCGGCGCGCCCAGCGGCGGCGCTGTGCGGCCCGGAATAGGTTTGATGAACATCGGCCGGATGTCCGGCTTCAGCATGCTGGGCTCTTCCGGCGATGCTGCTTCTTGGGGTGCAGCAGCAGAGCCCGTTACTGCTGCAGATGCCGCTGCTGAGGCCGCGGCCCCGCTGCCATCGACGCTGGTGGCGTTCAGCGGTGTCAGTGGCAAGCCTGCCGGCGCAGTGCTTGAGGCCGCTTCTGAAGCGGCTTGCGGTGGCGCAGAAGCCTGTTCAGGGGCGGGCAGCGGGGCAGGCGGGGAGGCCGCAGCCGAGGCGGTAGTTGCCGCAGCCGAAGCAGCGGGGTCCGGGCCCAAGGCCGGTGCCGCTTTCTTCGCGCTGGGCAGCAGCAGCCCAGCGCCTGCGCCCAGCAAAGCCAGCAGCAGCAAGGCGACCAAGGCCAAACGGCGCGGGCTCAAACAGCGGCGCCCGGTGATGGCCGGCTGGCGGCCTCGGCCTAGCAAGATGCGGCTGCGCGAGCGGCCGGCGTCTATCGCAGCGCTCATCACATAGAGCTCGAAGGGCCAAGCGCCGCCACCTTTTGAGCCGGCTTTCCCGCCGCTGTCCATCAGTGTCTCGTCGATCGGAATGATGCGCTGCGGCCAGGATGCATCGCCGGGTTGGCTGGTGTAGCCATGCGCTTGTGCGAACGCGGCAATCCGTTTGGGCGACAAATGGCTGACAAAGCGTTCGCTGAACACCGGCCATGACTTGGCCTCTGTAGCGCTTGGCTTGCGCCAAAAAGCGAATCGGCTCAACCGTTCGCGCCAACTGGGCTGGCCTTGCTTGGGCGGCGGCTCTTGGTCAGCGAGCGCGTCGAGGTGGGCGGCGTTGGGGTCTACCGCTATCGTCAGGCCTTCCTCATCCCAGGCGGCCGCCAAGCTCTCGGGCGAGATCTCATCGGTCAATACCGGCTCGACCTTGCCCTTGGCGCCGCGGCCGCGCGCGGCCGCATCGGCCTGCGCGTTGCGCATGAACGGCAAAGCCACGACGCCAATCGTGTGGACGTCGTAAATGGTGATCCGTTTTGCAAGGGGGTGGCGGTTATGCCATGCCACCACCTGCTCGGCCAGTCGATCCATGGATGCGGTTATTTTGGGGATTTAGATAAAAGGGCCGCTTGAAAGCCTGTGCAACGATCATTGGCAGTGCGCTGCACGATCAATCGGCAGACCCTGTCATGGTGCCTGAACTCTAAGCCCTGCGGCAGCGCTGAGGTCTGAATTGATAGCGGGAAAAGAAGGGGAAAAGCAAATGCCAGCTCGGCTGACCTTCAATTCGAGCGTCACAAGCCTTGGCACGCGGCTTGCATAGCTTGCTCATCTATGAACGCAGTGCATGCCCACTTCCCGGACAGTGACCCCGCCATCGACGCGCCACGCGCCGCCTTGGATGCTTTTGGCTATGCCTGTTTGACCGTCGCGCAGGCCGACGGACGCTGCCTGTGGCGCAGTCCTTTGGCGCGCCGCTTAATGGCGGAGTACTTTATTGGCGGGCATTTCGAGAGGGGCTATTTGCCGCCGGAGTTGCTGCTGTGGCTGCACCGGGAGGCGCTGCGGCGGCGTGCGGGCGCACCGGCTCAGGATTTGACGGTCTTGGCGCAAACCCCCAGCACCTACAACCCCACCCTGTCTGCCGCCCATGTGCCCAGCAATGCGCGCAAGCAGAGCCTGAGCAAGCGCCTGAGTTTCAGGCTGCACGAGGCGGATGCCGCCACGATGGGCGAAGGGCAATGGTTGATCGTGATGAGCGATATTTGACGGACCTTGGTGTGTAGCTGTGGCCGCGCCTTCTTGGTGCGTGCCGCCACTCCTTGGTGCGCGGTGCTTGCAGTGGAGGCGGTCGCACTTGCGACAGCGCTTCCTTCCTCTTGCCCTCATGATGTGAGGCATGGGAACTCTCTATCTCGTCCGCCATGGTCAGGCCTCCTTGGGGGCGTCCGATTACGACCAACTCAGCCCGCTCGGTGAGCAGCAATGCCGCCTATTGGGCGAGTATTGGCGCAGCCGCGGCCTGCGCTTTGATGCGGTCTTGTGCGGCGGTATGAAGCGCCATGCGCAGTCGCTGGCCGCCATAGCCGAGGGCTTGGGGCAAGCCGAGTTGCCGGCCGTGCAGCGTCGCCCCGGTTTGAACGAATATGACAGTGAGGCCTTGATCCGCAGCGTGTTCAGCGGGCCGTTGGACAGGCCGCGCGACGCGGAATCAGCGCGCCAGTACTTCCGCCTGCTGCGGGCAGGCCTGCGGGCTTGGATGTCGGGCCAGACCGAGCCCGAGGGCATGCCAAGTTACGCCGAGTTCTCGGCCGGCATCGCCGCCGTGCTGACCGAGGTGCGTGAGCAATGCGAGGGTCAGGTCTTGCTGGTGTCCAGCGGCGGGCCCATTTCCAGCGCTATCGGTCAGCTCTTGCAAGCGTCCTGCGAGGCCGTCATTGACCTGAATCTGCGCATCCGCAATAGCGCGGTCAGCGAATTCAGCTTCGGGCCTAAGCGCCACGCCATGCTGACCTTCAACACTGTGCCCCATCTTGATTCGCCTCAGGGGCAGGCCTTGATCACTTCAGCCTAGGGCCGGCGAGGCGTTCAGGGTGTGCCAGAGCTGCTGATTTCGCGCACCACTCTGAAACCCAGCAAGGTGTAGCGGGAACTGGGCTCGTTGTAGTTGCGGTAGCTGGCACGGGCGTAAAACGGCCAGGTGTGCCAGGAGCCGCCGCGCCGCACCCGCGCGTCCCCGGTGGCCGGGCCTTGTGGGTCGACTTCGGGTGACTTGGCGTAATAGTCATCGTCATGCCAGTCCGACACCCATTCCCAGGCATTGCCATGCATGTCAAACAGCCCCCAAGCATTGGGCGCGAAGCTGCCGACCGGCGCGGTGAAGGCGTAGCCGTCTGAGCCGCTCAAGGCCATGTCTGTCCAGCGGGGCCAATTGACCGCGCTGTCGGCGTCGAACACATTGGCGACCTTGAGCAGGGAAGCCGGGTCGTCGCCGGAGTGGTAGCGCGTGCGCGTACCGGCGCGGGCCGCATACTCCCACTCCGCCTCGGTCGGCAGACGATAGTGTTGGCCCTCAAGCCGGCTCAACCAAGCGGCGAAGCTCTGGGCATCGGCATAGCTGATGTTGACGACCGGGTGCGCGTCGGTCTGCGCGAAGCCCGGGTTCAACCAGGAGTAGCGTGGGTTTCGACCCTCGAAGGCGTCGCCGCGCACGGTTAGGCTGGGGTCGTAGTCTTTGCGATAGCCATAGGCGCCAGTGCCATCCTGGATGGACTCGGGCACAAAGCCGCTCGCCTCGACAAAGCGTCGAAACTGGCCCACCGTCACCTCATGGGCACCTAACCAAAAGTCACGGCTGATGCGCACAGGGTGGGCGGGCGCCTCATCCTGCAAGTTCTCGAAACGCTTGCGCGGCAAATGCGGGAAGGCCTTGGCCAAGCTGTCGGCAGATTCCTCGCTACCCATGATGAAGTTGCCCGCCGGAATGCGCACCAACTGCATGCCAATGCTGTTGAGCGTCTGTGCTTGGCCGGGCTCAGCAGCGTCGGACGCCAAAGAGATCAGCAGTTGCGCGCTTGCCAAAACAAAAGGAATTGCGTTCATGACAGCATCCTGGCTACTTGGGGCCTCGTCTTTTCAGGTGTTACCCGCGCTTGTCAGCTGAGTAAAACTGTTAGCTCAAGTGTACAGCGGTAACAGTCGGTGACCGATGGGCCTGAGCCGGCTTTGCTGCCCACACAATCGCGGCGTCTGCCCTTGAAAGGAGTCGAAATGAAGAAGGCGAGCCGCACTGTGCCCTGGTCGATTTTGCTGGCCCTGAGCTTGGCGGCCCAAGCGTTTGCGCAGGGCTATATCGGCCTGCCGGAGTCTGAGGCGCCGCCGCATGCGGTGACCGCTCTTGCGGCCTGAACCGCCCAAACACCGCTTGGTCGCAAAGTTGCCTCCTTGTGGCGGCAGCTGTTTTTATGATGGGGCCATCCAATGAACCGGTGCGAGCCCTCATGAACTTACTGCTCTGGCTGATTTTGCTGGTCCTGTGCTGGCCGCTGGCCTTGTTCGCGCTGCTGCTTTGGCCCCTGTTGTGGCTCTTGAGCCTGCCCTTCAGATTGATCGGCATCAGCGTGGACGCCTTGTTTGACTTTCTGCGCACGCTTTTGCACTTGCCCGCGCGTTTGCTCGGCAGCAGCAAGCATTGATCAGATTTTGATTTCCAGCCGCAACGCCCATTGGGTGTAGCTGGCGCCGCTTGACTTGCTCGTCACTTGGCTGTCGGGCGTCAGCGTGACGCTGCCATTGCTGTAGTCCAGCGGCGCCAAGTTGCTGGCCGAGAGGCGCAAGGAGGTTTGCTGATTGACGGTCCACAGGGCGAACGCATCGGCCACCAATTTGCGGCTGGTGCTGGCCTCAGTAAGCAAGGTTTGCTGCACCGTGTTGGCAGGCGTCCAATTGACGCTGGCGCCCAGGCTCAGCGGCAGGCTGCGCAGGCGGTAGTCGGCGCCAAGATTGGCTGTGGCTTTGGGCTGCTGATCGAGCTTGTTGTTCGGGCCGGGGATGCCGTCCACAGAAGATCGGAACAGGCTCAGATTGCTGCGCACCTGCAGGGCCCAAGCCTCGCTGAAGAATTCGTCAAGGCGGAATTTGGCTTCGAGTTCCAGGCCGTAGGTCGTGGCCCGGCCGATGTTCATGGGCTGCGACACCCAGCGCGGCACGTCCGCCCAGGCGACGTTTTGCAGCGAGGTCACATTGCGCATCAGGTCGTTGATGCGGCGCACAAAGGCGCTGGCGCTGAGAATGCCGCCCTTGCTCAGATAGTTCTCGTAGGCTACATCAATCCCGGTGGCTAACTCAGGCTTGAGGTTCGGGTTACCCGAACGGTCGGCGTGGTCAACGGTATTGGGGCCACAAGGCTGATTGGCCGGGCAGGGGTATTGTGAGTTGATGGCCGGTTGGGCGATCAGGTCTTGCAAATTGGGAGACCGATAGCTGCGCGTCAGGCTGGCGCGCAATTGGTCGCGACTTTTTTCATCAAACTTCCAAACGCCATGTAAGAGCGGTGTCCAGACGCTGGAGCGGTTGCTGACCGCATAGGCGACGGAGCTGCTCTTGGTGGCAATCGTCTCGCCGCGCAAGCCGACGTAGAACGACCACTGCTTGCCCACGCTCCATTCGTCTTGCGCGTAAGCCGCGATGCGTTGGCTGCTGGCCGAGAGCTCATCGCCAAACTCCAGCTGGCTGCGGCAGCTCAGACCGTCTTGCACGCAGGTCTTGGTTTGATCGCGCTGCGTGCCTTCGCCTTCCAGACCGCCGACCAGGCTGTGCTCGTTTTCCAATTGGTGCGAGTATTTGCCGTTGAGGCTCCAGCTGCGGTCGCGGCTGTCGTTGTGATCGACCTGCTCGCGCACTTGCTTGTGGGCGACGCCCAGATACTGTCGCAGCGTGCTGCTGCCATTGGCCTGCGCGGCCCCCAAGCCGGCGCGCAGATCGATCTTGCTGCTTTCGTCGAGCTGTTTTTGCCACTGCGTGTTCAAGCGCAGCATTTCATTGCGGCTGTCGCCATGGCTTTGCGAGTGGTCGTAGTAATAGCTGCCGTCAGTCGGCAAGGGCTGGTGCGTCAGTTGCGAGTTGTTGTCGCTGCTATTGCGTGAGGCGATCGCAAAGGGCTGCAGATTGAAAGTCTCGCCCTCGCCCAAACGCCATTGCAATCGGGCGCTCAGGTTCACCGCCTGGCGCTGCCCCTTGGTTTGCGCCCGTGTTCGCAGGCTGCTGACTTCTTGGCTGTGCAGGTCACGCGTGAGGTTGATGGTGTTCAGGTCATCTAGCGTGTCGGCCTGTTGCAGGTTGACGCTCAGGTTATAGGCGCCGCCATGCTCATCCAGCTTGTCGCTGCGGGTCCAGCCGGCGTTAGGGCGCAACTGGCCGCGCTCCGAGGCCAGGCCCAGGCGCAGATCATTGAGGCGTTTGGCCAAGGCTTCGCGCAGCACCACATTGATGGTGCCGGCCACCGCGCGTGCGCCGTATTCGGCCGTCGGTGCGCGCATCACCTCGATGCGCTCGACCTGTTCGGGCGGCAGCTGATCGAGCGAGAAGCCCGGCGACATGCGCTCGCCGTTGACGAGAAATTGCGTGTAGCCATTGCCCATGCCGCGCATGCGGATGTCGCCGCCGCGCCCGGGGCGCCCGCCCGTCGTCACGCCGGGCAGGCGCTTGAGCACCTCGCCCACGGTGGCGTCGCCAAAGCGTTCGATCTCGTCGCGGCCAATGATGATCTTGGATGCACTCGAGGCACGTCTGGCAGCGTCATCGCTGGCGTTACCGCTGACTTCGACGCGCTCAAGTTGAGCTGCTTTCGGCTCGGCCTTGGTTGGTGTTGATGGCTTGGCTGCGCTGGCAGCCGGCGCTGGTTCGACGCTGGCTTCGGTTTTTGTTTGGGCTTGCGCGGCACTCGTCAGCAGCAAGAACGCCAGTGGAGTGGCGAGAATTTTTGAGGAATACATCTGGAGTAAAAGGCGAATTCGTGTCGACAGGAGGGGCAGAGCCTGCGGCGGCGAAAACTCAAAATACCCTGAGGGCGCAAGCATCTCATACCAGTGCAACTATTCGGGTTTGATGGCCTCGGGTTTTAACTTCTTTACCAAGATGTACCCATGCGTGCGAACTTCGCCCTCAGTCGGCACCGAAAAAATAGACCTCGGCAATCAGCCCGTCGCGGCAGCGGTAGACCACGCCGACCTGCTGGGCCGAGTCGCCGCGACCATGCACCAGTTCATGGTCGATGACGGTATTGCCCATCACGATGCGCTGGGCGATTTCGGCCTGCACCTGCGGCTGAGCAAACGGCCCGGCTTGGTAACTGGCCCGAAAAGCGGCGCGTCCGACCAGATTCGGCACCTCCGCCGGCATGCGCCAAACCTTCACATCCTCGCTGTAGCAGGCGACAAAAGCGTCGAGATCCTTGGCGTTATAGGCCAGTAACTGGTCCTGAGCGAGTTCGGTCGGTGTGCGGTTCATGGTGGTGCGTTCCTGTCTGCTTTTGGGCCTCGATTGAGAGGCGGGCGCAGTTTCGCATGCGCCCGCCCTGGCTGCCGTAGCTGCTTAGCCGCTGCTTTGCTTAGCCGCCGCCTTGCTTAGCTGCCGCGCTTTGCCCGCACAGCGGCGTTGCCAATGCGGCCCCAGATTTTGCGAACGGCCAGTTGCTCGCGCTTGTCCAGATAGCTCATCTGATCGCGCGCCGCCTCGCGTTGCAGCTTTTGAAAGCTCTTCAGCCTAGCCGGGCTGAGCGTTCCCTGAACCGCACACCCGGGCTCGCCTTGATGCGCGCAATTGCGGAACTTGCAGCCGCTGGCCAGTTCGCTGACGTCATCAAAAGCCAGCTTCAAGCTGGCAACATCGCCGTCCAAAGCCAGGCTGCGCAGACCCGGTGTATCGATGATGCAGGCACCGCCCAGGCAACGCTTTAGGCTGCGCCCGGTGGTGGTGTGGCGGCCTCGGCTGTCATCCGCGCGCACGCTGCCGACGGCCTGCAAGGGCGCTTGGCACAGCGTATTGGTCAGCGTCGACTTACCCGCGCCGCTGGATCCCAAGAGCACCAGGGTTTGGCCTAGCCCCAGCCAGGGTTGCAGCAGCGCGCGGGTGCTGGCAGCGCTGCCGTCCACGGCCAGAATGTCCAGCACGCCGCCGTGGCTGCGGCTCAGGTGCGCGCGCACCTCGGCGACTCGAGCGGCCACATCAGGGCATAAATCGGCCTTGCTCAAGACGATCAGGGCGGGCACGCCGGCCGAATGCGTGAGCACCAGATAGCGGTCGAGGCGGGCGAGTTTGAAGTCATGGTCCAAACCCATCACCAGCACTGCCAGGTCGACATTGGTGACCAAGGCTTGGCGCCGCCCTTCGGGGTCGCGTCTGCTCAAGCTATTGAGCGGCGCGGCGCGAGCGTGAATCCAGCTTTCGCCGAAATCGTTTTGCCTGACCAGCACCCAATCGCCGACGCTCAAGTTCTCGCCTGCTGCGTGCAGCGATTGAGTCAAAGCGGGTAGCGCGCGGGCTTGCTGCGGCAGCGAATCGGCGGACTGCAGGCCGAATGAATCCCGGTGCACCTCGGTCAGGCGGCAGAGCCGGGCGCCGCCGCTCCAGTCCAGGGCCGCAAGGGCAGGGCGAAGTTGAGTGAAATTGAGTCCGAGTGTGCGTAGTTTTTCGAAACTATGGGCTTCTAAATTGAACATGAGGGTGTTGACGGTGAACGTATCCAGCCCGTGGCGGTCCCAAAAATTGGGCGGCACAGGGCATGACCGCAGAACCAGGCCAAATCAAGGCCGGGCTCAAACGGAGCGGGGGATGCGAAACGTCGGCCGCGAGCGAACTTGCGAGTTCGGGCGGCAGTTCAAGCCTGCTTGATCACGAGCCAGAGCAGCAGTTGGGTCGCCATCAAGGCGGCGCTGCTTCAAGCATTCAAACAATCATGCAGTGGCGAGAGCCTGCTCAATAAATCGCGCAGCGGGAAGTGCCCGTTGCTGGAGCAAGGCGGCCGACGACGAGAAGGCAATATCAATTGTGGCCATGCTGTGCTCCTTGATGAGTTGAGGGGTGGAAGCGGCGCAGTGTGCCTGCGCGGCCGGGCCTGGGTCAAGTGCCGTAAGCAAGAGCGTGAGGGGCAAGCAACAAGGCAAGCAATATGGGCTGCAAGGAAATTGCCAGCACAAAAGCAAAGGGCCACCACCTTTCGGTTTGTGGCCCTTCTGACTTCCGGACACCATCAAGGATGGCGACGGTTTTCTTGGCACTGGTGACGGGTTCCAGAACTCTGCCCAATCTGCAGCCGGTTCTTGCCTTGAATGAACGCTATTGTGCGGGGCTTTTGTGACAGCGTTTTGACGAAAAGCAAAGAAAAAGCATCGCTGATCGAAATTCTGTCTCGCCGGCCCTAACGCTTCATTGCAAGGTCAGAAACCCATCTGTCAATTCAAGACTTGGCAGGCGCCTCGGCCTTCTTCAGCTCAGCACTTTTGCTGGCGCTTGTCGCTTCCGTCTTCACGGGCAAGGTGCTAGCGCTGGCGCTGCTGGGTGTCGCGTCGGTGGGCTTGCTGAGGGCCTTGTGCTTGTGACCATGTTTGGCCGAATGCTTGGCCTCCGGTGCAGCCGCTGGCGCAGTGGTCGTTGCCGCTGTTGTTGCCGTTCTTGTCGCCGTTACAGCTGTCGGTGCTGCGGCACTGACGGGAGCGGCCGTAGTCGTGGTGGTCGTGCTGGTCATGCTGAGGGTGGACTTCTGCGCGGCTGCGGCTGGGTCGGTCGCTGCTTTGCTCGCAACTTTTGTCGCTGTAGAAGTGGCGGTAGCTGTCACTGCAGGGCTAGCGTTAGCGCCCGTTTGTGCCATTGCGGCGCCCACTGTGAAAGCCAGCAGAGCGGGGATCATTGCATTTTTCATGGTGGTCTTCATCAGGATTTCTCCAAGGGTTGCGAAAGGTAGCGGTTCAACGACGCTGCGGATGCAAGGGTTGACCCTGTTGCCGCAGCGTTGCAAAGCGTTACAAACAGCCCAGCAGAGAATCGAGATCAGGCAAAGCAGGGGTCTTGTGCGTTGTTCGCGCCGAACACTTCAGCCACCGCGCCGGCCCCCTCACAATGCACAGTCGGGCCAATCACTGGGAGAGCCAAGCATGACGAGTCCTTTCAACTGGAACAAGAGTTACGCCAGCGTGCGCAGCCCTGTGTTTGCGCGCAATATCGTGTCGACCTCGCACCCCTTGGCGGCGCAAGCGGGCTTGCGCATCCTGGCGCAAGGCGGCAACGCGGTTGACGCTGCTATCGCCACCGCAGCTTGCATGACCCTGGTCGAGCCCTGCAGCAATGGCCTGGGATCGGACGCTTTTTGCATCTTGTGGGATGGCGCCCAGTTGCATGGCCTGAATGCCTCGGGCACGGCACCCGCTGCCTGGACGCCTGAGCATTTTTCCAAGACCTATGGGCGCGATCTCAAGGCGCCTCCCAAGCGCGGGTGGGGCGGCGTGACGGTGCCCGGCGCGGTGGCCGGCTGGGTCGCTTTGAGCGAGCGTTTTGGCAAACTGGCTTTTGCTGATTTGATGGCGCCGGCGATAGAGATTGCCGAGCGTGGCTATGCGGTGCCTGTGATCGTGCAGAGCAAATGGGCGCTGGCCGCAGCCCTGGCCGAGTTGACCGAGCAGCCCGGTTTCGCCCAGGCTTTTTTGCCGCGAGGCCGGGCACCCGCAGTGGGCGAGTTGTTCAAGTTCCCCGATGCCGCTCGAACTTTGCGTTTGATTGCGCAGACCAAGGGCGAGGCCTTTTACCGTGGCGAGGTGGCCGAGGCGGTGCAGAAATTTTCCCGCGAGACCGGCGGCGCGATGACGGCGGCCGACTTTGCGGACTACAAGCCCGAGTGGGTGGAGACGATCTCGCAAAGCTATGCAGGTCATGATCTGCATGAGATACCGCCCAACGGGCAGGGCATTGCGGCCTTGATTGCGCTGGGCATCCTCAAGCATCTGGATCTGCCTTCGCAAGAGGTGGATGGCGTGGCTGCACAACATATGCAGATTGAGGCGATGAAGCTGGCATTCGCCGATGTATACCGTTATGTCAGCGACCCCCGCAGCATGAAAGTGACGGCGGCCGAAATGCTGGAGCCCAGCTATTTGGCGCAGCGCGCCAAGCTGGTGGACATGGGCCGGGCTCAGGACTTTAAATGCGGAAACCCGGTCAAGGGCGGCACCATCTACCTCACGACCGCCGACGAGAGCGGCATGATGGTCAGCTTTATTCAAAGCAACTACATGGGCTTTGGCTCGGGCTTGGTGGTGCCGGGTTACGGCGTGTCTTTGCAAAACCGGGGGCACTGCTTCAATTTGGAAGCCGGCCATCCGAACGTCGTGGCGCCGGGCAAGCGGCCCTTCCACACGATCATCCCGGCATTCCTGATGCGAGATGGTCGGCCGGTGATGAGCTACGGCGTGATGGGCGGCAATATGCAGCCGCAAGGCCATATGCAGACCTTGGTGCGTATGCTGGACTTTGGCCAGAATCCGCAAGCCGCCTGTGATGCGCCGCGCTGGCGCTTCAACGAGGGGCTGTCGCTGAATATTGAGCCGCATATGCCGGCGGCCACCATTGACGGTCTGCGCGCTTTAGGCCATCAAATCGGCGATATCCACGACAGCTATCAAGACTTCGGCGCCGGCCAGTTCATCTGGCGAATGGGCGACCCTGATGCGCAAGGCTATGTGGCGGCCAGTGATCCGCGCCGGGACGGTGCCGCCGTGGGTTTTTAAGCGCGGGCCGAAGGTTCTGTGTGGTGTGCTGAGTCCGCTGCAGATCGCCCGGCACATGTCTTTTTTCACTTGTTCAGGCAGGTCTGGGGCTGCTACGATGGCGTTCAAAGTTGACGGAAGTCAATCCAAAATACCGCCAAGCCATGACCAAACTCCTCGACCGCACCCGACGCAGCACGCCCCGTGCCGCTGGCGTGCGCGCTCGCGCGGGCAAGGCTGGTCGGCCCGCGCCGGTGCTTGCGCATTGACGGTGCTCGGCCAGCCCGGCGCGTGATTTTTATCCGCGCTTTTATCCGCGCTGTTTCCCGCGCTACCCAGCGAAACTTGTACCCGTCCGGGTTTCGCAACAAATACAGCAGATTTATGCCCGGCCCTCGCTTTACCCCAGCGTTGTGGCCCGCAATTTGGAGACATTCCCATGCAGCAAACCCTGCTCAGTTCTTGGTTTGAACGAATACGGCGTGCGCTGACACTGCCGGCGACCGACTTGTTGCGCGACGCCGTTTACCGGCGCCTGTGGTCGTCCATCCTGATCAGTTCCTTGGGTGGGCAGATCACGATGCTGGCGCTGCCCCTGACCGCCGCCGTGTTGCTTAATGCCAGCCCGACCCAGATGGGCTTGTTGACGACGATGGAGATCTTGCCTTTCGTGCTGTTCTCCCTGCCCTCGGGCGTGTGGTTGGACCGCGTCCGCAAGCTGCCTGTGTACATCTGGGGCGAGACGTTGCTGGCCTTGGCCGTGGCCACCGTGCCCTTGGCCGCGCTGATGGGTTGGCTGACCATGACCTGGCTTTATGTGGTGGGCTTTGTGCTGGGCACCGTCTACACCACGGCAGGCAGCGCTGCGCAAATCGTCTTGACCCAAGTGGTCAGCCGCGACCGCTTGGTTGAGGCCCATGCCAAGAATGCGCTGGCCTCCAGCGGCGCCGAGGTGGCGGGGCCAGGTCTTGCCGGCATGTTGATCAAGCTGATGGGCGCGCCGATGACTTTGGCGGTGGATGCGATCTTGGTCTTGATTTCGGCGCTGATTCTGCGCGGCATCAAGGTCGATGAAGTCTTGCACAAGGGTGACGGCGCGGCCTTTTGGCGCGACTTGAAAGCGGGCGTACGCTTTGTGCGCGAGCGCGCTTTGTTGATCGGCCTGGCCTGTGCGGTGGGCAGCTGGCAGCTGTTCAACAACGCCGCCCAGGTGGTGCAGATTCTGTTCGCCACCCGCACGCTGGGCCTGAGTGCGCAGCAGGTCGGTTTGAGCTATGTGGCGCTGGGCGCCGGCACGGTCTTGACCAGCATCTTGGGCCACCGAATCAGCCGCCGGCTCGGCCCCGGCCCTTGCCTGGTACTCGGTATTGCGGTCACTGGCCTGGGTTGGCTGCTACTGGCCCTGGTGCCGTCCAATACATTCGGTATCGCGGCCTTTGCCTTCATGCTGTTTGCTTTTGGTGTCGGCGCGGTGCTGATTTTCATCAACTTTTTGTCGCTGCGCCAAGCAGTAACGCCGGCGCCGATGCTGGGCCGTATGACCAGCACCATGCGTTGGCTGATCCTGATTCCGGCCGGCCCAGGCGCGCTCGCCGGTGGCTGGCTGGGTGAGCATATGGGGCTGCGTTCGGCCTTGCTGTTTGCGGGCGTCGGCACCTTGGTGCTGAGCCTGATCGCCTGGCGCCATCCCGTGTTGCGCGCGGTGCGCGAGTTGCCCACGCCGGATGAAGACGAGCCAGCCCTCGGTGCCGAGGCCACACCGGGTGGGCCCGCCGAGCTGATGCCCAGCAAGTGAGTAGCCATGAGCGCAAGTCCTGACCCCATTCTGATCGAGGTGCCCGAGGTTCTTGAAACCGAACGGCTGATTTTGTGTGCGCCGCGCCCCGGCATAGGCCCGGCACTTGCCGTGGCGATCGCTGAATCGCTGGTGCAGCTGAGCCCTTGGATGCCCTGGGCTCAGCAAGTGCCCAGCTTCGAGGACAGCGAGGCGGTGGCGCGCCGCCTCTGCGCGGATTTCATGGCCCGCCGTGATTTGACCTATCAAATCTATGACCGCGTCGCCGAAGGTAGGCGCCTGCTGGGCGGCTGCGGCCTGCACCGGCTGGATTGGGAGGTGCGGCGCTTTGAGATCGGCTACTGGATTCGTAGCAGCGCGCAGGGTCAAGGCTTTGTCAGTGAAGCGGTGATGGCGCTCACAAGGCTGGCATTTGAGCAGTTGCAGGCGCGCCGGGTTGAGATTCGCATGGACGATGTCAATTTGCGCAGCCGTGCAGTGGCCGAACGCTGTGGCTTCGAACTTGAAGGCATCTTGCGGCGCGACAGCCTGACGCCGGCCGGTGAAGTCAGAAATACCTGCGTCTATGCGCGTTTGGGGCTTTGACAGGGCGCCAGCTTGGGTTTCGTTCCAATTCGGCCGCGAACGTGAGATCCGCCGCGCAAAGCCAAAGCTTTGAAGCGCGCGGCATCGGCTTGCTCCCTATCATCGAGACACCAGCATCTGCTGGCATCCCCCCGGAGCACCCGCCATGAGCGCACAGCAACTGAGTCAGACCCCATCCGCGTCGCGAGCTTTGGCGGCGCCCGCAAAGGATGTTGCTCAAACGGCGATGGCGAAGCTGCGCGTCGAGGTCCTGTCTTTTCACCTCGGCAAAGAGGAGTACGGCATACCGCTGAGTTGCGTGCAGGAGATTCGCTCCTTCCAGGCTCCGACGCGTTTGGCCGGTGCCAGCGCCGAGTTGCTGGGTGTGCTGGACCTGCGCGGGGAAGTTCTACCGGTGGTCGATCTGCGTCAGTGCTTTCACATGCCCACGGCCGAGGTCACGGCAGCGACGGTGACCATCGTCGTCAATCTGGCTCAGCGCAGCGTGGGCATCGTTGTCGACAACGTCAATGAAGTCGTTGACCTCGGCCCTGAGCAGCAGCGCAACATGCCGGCGATGACCGGCATGGCCAATGATGGCCACATCATGGGCATTGGCTCCATCGGGCCGCGCATGTTGCTGCTCTTGGATTTGAACCGCCTGCTGGGCGGGCGCAACTTGGGGGGCGCGGGGGACTCCGAGGCAAGGAATGCAAGGGATGAGGGCAAGGAAGAAGATGCGGCGCAAGAGCTGGACGCCTGCTTGGCCTGAGTCTGCCGCGATACTGGCGGCAATCCGATTTTTGCCCGCCCATGAAGCTGATTCTTTTCAACAAGCCCTTCCAAGTCATGAGCCAGTTCTCGCCGCAAGCCGGCCGCGAGACCTTGGCCAACTATTTGCAGATTCCCGACATCTACCCCGCCGGACGTCTTGACGCCGACAGTGAGGGCCTGATGCTGCTGACCGATGACGGGCGACTGCAGCACCAGATCAGCCATCCCAAGCACAAGGAAGCGAAGACCTACACGGTGCAGGTCGAAGGCGTGCCTGACGAGCAGGCGCTGCTGCGCCTGAGCCAGCCCTTGGATCTGCGTGACTTTGTCACCCAGCCCTGCCGGGTCGAGCAGATAGCCGAGCCGGATTGGCTGTGGCCGCGCGACCCGCCGGTGCGCAAGCGCCTGAGCATCCCGACCAGCTGGCTCAGCATTACGCTCAAGGAAGGTAAAAACCGCCAGGTCCGGCGCATGACGGCGGCGGTGGGCTTCCCGACGCTACGCTTGATTCGCAGCGCGATCGGACCTTGCTCCTTGCTCAGCCACCCCTTGCTGCCGGGCGAATGGCTGCAGTTGCCGACCTAAAGCGTCTGGACAGGCTTGCAAAAGAGCGGCCTTTGCAAGAAAGCAGCAAGCCGGCGAGCCTAGTATGCAGAGCTGATATCCAGCAACGCACTGAGAGGAAGGCAGCCCATGTCTCATCAAGACCTGTACCGCAAGAAGTTGGCCACTTGTGAGGACGCGCTGGGGCTGCTGCGCGACGGCGACTTCATCATCATCCCGACCGGCGTGGGCGAGCCGCCGACGCTGTTGACGGCCTTGTCCGACGCGCGCCGGCGCTTCCACGACATCAAGCTGGGGCAGATTCTGGCCGTGCGCAAATACGGCTACTTCGACCCCGAGACCGTCGAACATGTGCGTCATGTGTCTTTTTTCTACGGCGCCGCCTCGCGCGCCGGCGGGCAGGCCGGCTGGGTAGACTTCATCCCCAGCTATTTTTCCGAAATGCCCGGCCTGATCGAGCGCAAGCTGATTCCGGCCGATGTGGTTTTGAGCATGGCCTCGCCGATGGATCAGCATGGTTATTTCTCGCTCAGCCTGGGGGCGGACTACACGATGGCCGCATTGAAGCAGGCGCGTGCCATCGTGCTGGAGGTCAATCCGAATGTGCCCTTTGCCAATGGCAATTGCCAGATCCATATCTCACAGGTGACGGCCTTGATCGAGAGCAGCGAGCCGGTGACTGAGGTGGGCCTGCCCAAGATTGGGCCGGTGCAGGAGGCCATTGGCAAGTACGTGGCCGATATGATCGATGACGGCTCGACCTTGCAGATCGGCTATGGTGGCATCCCCGATGCGGTGGTGATGCAACTCAGCGCCAAGCACGATCTGGGTGTGCATACCGAGATGATTGGTGATGGTATTTTGAGTTTGGTGGAATGCGGCGCTGTCACCAACCGGCGCAAGAACTATCTCCCCGGCAAGATGGTGGCGACCTTTGCCTTGGGTTCACAAAAGCTCTACCGCTTTATGGACCGTAATCCGGGTCTGGAGATGCACCCGGTTGACTTCACTAACGACCCCTATCTGGCCGGCCAGAACGACAAGCTGGTTGCCATCAACGCGACCTTGCAGATTGACTTGCTGGGCCAATGCGGGTCGGAGTCCTTGGGGCCGACGCCTTACTCTGGCACCGGCGGGCAAAGCGACTTTGTGCGCGCCGCCAACCGCTCCAAGGGCGGCAAGGCCTTTATCGTGCTGCCGTCTACGGCCAAGGGCGACAGCATCAGCCGCATCGTGCCGACGCTGACGCCGGGTACTCATATGAGCACCAGCAAGAACGACATCAACTATGTGGTCAGCGAGTTCGGTGTCGCTCAGCTGCGTGGCAAATCAGCCAAACAGCGGGCGCAGGAGTTGATCGCCATTGCCCACCCGGATTTCCGCGCCGAGTTGCGGGAGGCGGCCAAGGCGATCAATCTGCTGTAGTGGCGTAACGTTTAGGCCAGGCGGTAGTTCAGCTCGTAGAAATGCACACCGGCCTCGATGCGCAGCATCAACTCGCCGCTGATGCCCGCCAGCTCACCCAGGCCTGAGCCTGGCACGATGTGGATGCGCAAGTCCTGCTTGCCGCCACTCATCAGCCCCAGATGAGCGAGTGCAAAGCTGCCCTTGCGGCCCCGCAACTCGCCGACAAAAGACTCAAGCGCTGTGTAGGCGGCCTCGCCCAGCTGGGGTTGGCCGGCCAGCTGCATTTCGCCGATCGCGCTGCCCACCAGGCCGCCGCTGTACTGCTTGCTCAGGCTGCGCTTGAACAGCGGCGTACCGTTGGCCGGGCTTACGAGCGGCTCGGGTGGGCCGATCTTGACTTCGAAGGTGCCCTTGGCGCTGAGGGCGGTTGCTGCGGGCTTGGCCGTGCTGGCTGTTGCGTTCATTGATTGACTCCACAATGTGATGAGGCCGCCCATGCTTGCCAGCAAGCTGCGGCGTTGGACTTTGTTTTGACTCATTTTTTGCATGAACGCATCATCGACGCTTGTTGCTTCGCCGGCTTGTACAAATCCGACAAACGAACTCGGCGCGGCGCAAAATTTGCGCTTGAATGAGCGTGCGCTGTTGGCGCCGGCAGCCGATGCGTCAGGGGGAATGGCAGCGGGAATGACTGAGCCGCCGTTTCAATTGCATCGCTATCCGGTCAGCGTGGCGCTGTCTCCTTGGCTGGACTTTCACTGGTTGATCGAATGGGATCTGCCGGGCGGGCTGCATCACAGTCAGCGCGTGCTGCCCTTTCCCAATGCGCATCTGGTTTTCGAGGCCGGGGCCAGCGCGCTGCATGGTGTGGCGAGCGGTGTCTTTGTGCGGCGCCTGCAGGGGCGAGGCCGAGTGCATGGCCTGCGCTTCAAATGCGGCGGTCTGCGTGCCTGGTTGAATGGCTCGGTGCAGACCTTGAGCGGGCGCCAAGTGCCGCTTGCCGAAACGTTTGCTTGGGCTGAACCGGCGCATGTCTTGAGCACGGAGCAAGCGGTGCTCGGCGCCGGCTCGCAACACCTGGCCGTCGCGGCCGCCGAAGCCTTTTTGCTGGCGCATCTGCCCGCCGTCGACCCCTGGGTGGCTCGGCTCGACGCGGCTGTGCAGCAGGTGATGCAAGACAGCAGCCTCACAAGGGTCGCTGATTTGCAAGCCTTGCTGGGTTTGGATGCAGGCAGCGAGCGCAGCTTGCAACGCCGCTTCTCCGACAGCGTCGGTGTCTCGCCCAAATGGGTGATTCAGCGCGCCCGACTGCAAGACGCGCTGCAGGCCTTGGCGCAACAGCAGGCACCGAGCTTGGCAGAGTTGGCGCTACGTCTGGGGTTTTGCGATCAAGCGCATTTCAGCCGCTGTTTTCGGCAAACCACCGGGCATACGCCGGCTCAGTACCGTGAAACGCTAAACCGCAGCATGGAGAATGGCCCGCATCCGAATGCATGAGTTGGGGCCTAACGATGAAAATACTGATACTCGGCGGCACACAATTCCTGGGCCGGCATATGGCAGCGCTGGCGCTGGCTGCCGGCCATGAAGTGACGCTGTTCAACCGTGGCAATCATGGCCACGATCTGTTCCCGGCGGCCGAACAGATCCGAGGCGATCGTTTGCTGGATCTCTCAGCCCTGCGCGGGCGGCGTTGGGATGCGGTGTTCGACGCCAGTTGCTATTTGCCCAGCGCCGCCCGACGCAGCGCCGAGCTGCTGGCCGATGCGGTTGAGCACTATTGTTTGATCAGCTCGATTTCGGTCTTCCCGCAAATCAATGTCGATACCGTCGAGACATCACGTTTGGCGCAATTGTCGGCCGAACAATTGGCGGCGGCTGAAGCGCAGGCCACAGGCCTAGGCTCGCAGTCGGGCGGCGGCTATGGCGCGGCCTATGGTGGGCTAAAGGCCTTGTGCGAGCGTGAACTCAGCCGTGTGATGGGCTCGCGCGCGCTGATTGTGCGACCTGGCTTCATCATTGGCCCCTATGACTACAGCCCACGCCTGCGCTATTGGCTGGAGCGCATGAGCGAGGGCGGGCGAGTGCTCGCGCCGGGCCGGCCAGGGCGGGCAGTGCGTTTGATTGATGCGCGCGATATTGCTGCTTGGTGCTTGGCGCTGGCGCAGGCTCGCACGGGAGGCATCTTCAATGCCACCGGCCCAGACGGGCAGACGATGGGGGACTTGCTGCTGGCTTGCAGAGCCGCTACCGGGCTGAAGGCCGAGCTGGTCTGGTGCAGCGAGGCCGAGCTTGTGGCCGCCGGCGCTGTGCCTTTTCAAGATTTGCCCTATTGGTTGCTTGACGCCGACAACGCGATGATGGAGGCGCGCAGCGTTGCGGCTGTCGCAGCGGGCCTGTGCTTGAGGCCGCTGTTGAACTCGCTGCTAGATACTGCCGACGGCTTGCGGGGCCAGCCACCCCTATTGGCCAGCACCCTGAGCCGGAAGCGTGAACAGGAACTTTTGCTTGGCCGCTGATCTGGGCTAGCATGAAGATGGTACCGGCGCAGCTGGGCTTGCCAGTCCAAAGGGAGTCATGATTTGCCCAAATTGATGCCTATGAACGCCTTGCTGCGATTGTGTCTTGCGGCCCTGTTTGCCTTGCTGTGCTCACTGGGGTGGGCGCAAAAGTCACCAGTCGGCAATGGCGCAGTGGCGCTTGACGCTGCCCAGCGCGCCTGGATCAACGAACACAAGGACCGGGTTTTGAGCGTCGGCTTTGACCCCGAGGCAGGCTTCGACAGTTTCGAGTTCCAGGGCCGCCGTATCGGTCTCTTGCCGGCCTTGCTGGAAGATATGCAGACCCAGCTGGGTTTGCGCTTGCTGCCGGCAGAGGTCAAAAATTGGGATGATGCCTACGGCCGTTTTCTGGCCGGCAAGATTGATCTGCTATACGGCGCCAACCCGACGGCCGAGCGCGAGAAGGTCATGCGCTTCACGCAGGCCGCGCAAAAATATCCCTATGTGGTGTTCGCCCGCAAGGATTCGCTGGTGCAAACCTTGGGCGACCTGGACGGCAAGCCGGTTGGTTTTTTAGCCAATGACTTTGTGATCGAGCGGCTGCCCGCCGAATTCCCAAATGTGCAGGTGCGGGCGGCGAGCTTTGAGGATCAGCGCGAAGGCTTGAGGGCCTTGGTGGCCGGTGATGTAGACGGCTTTGTAACTGCCGGGGGCGGCGTTGAGTACGAGTTTCTGAATGATTTCCCCGATTTGATTTTGATCGCCGAAATCAAGGCCATCACCTCGGACATGACCTTCGCTGTGGCCAAGGACCGGGCTATCTTGGCCCAGATCATTGACCGCTATCTGGACCATCGCCAGCTCATCATCCAAAACCTCGCCCGTGAAGCCCGGCGCAATTACAACCGCAAGGTGCTGCGCCTCAACGAGGCCGAACTCGCCTGGTTGGCGAAAAACGGCGAGGCTGTCGTGGGGGTGGCGGAAGACTATCTGCCCTTCGACTATTTTGACAAAGGCGAATATAAAGGCATTGCCGGCGCCACGCTGGACCGCATTGCCGATTTGATCGGCATCCGCTTCAAGGTCGTCAGCGGCGCGTTTGCAAAAATGCTGGAGCGCGCTCAAGCGGGCGAGGTCCAGGTGCTGAACCTGGCCAAGACCGATGAGCGGCAGCAACATTTTCTCTTTCCGCGTGCCATCAGTACCGAGCGCGACATCATCGTCGGGCTCAAGAGCAGCCCGCCGGTGCAAGATGTTTATGGCCTTGACGGCAAGCGGGTGGCCGTTATCGATGGTTTTTGGCATGAAGAATATCTGCGCAAAAACCTGAAGAACCCCAACATCGTCAAGACCGCCGACATCATGGCTTCGCTGCGCCTGTTGCGCGCCGGCGAGGTGGACTATGTGATCGAAAACCCCACCGTGCTTGAGTTCTACATCAACGGCCTGGGCTATACCGATCTGGTCAAGCGAGGCAACACGTCCAAGGATTCTTTCATCTACTTTGGTGTCACGCGCCAGCAGCCGGAGCTGGCTTCGATTCTGGATAAGGTCATTCCCTTGATTCAGTTTGAGGAGATGAAGTATTTAGGTATGCAGACGGTGCCGACCTTGCGCAATGAGGCCAATTTGCAGCTGACGCAGTTGCTGGCTGCGCTGGCGCTGGCGCTGCTGGTGATTCTTGTCGTGACCCTTCGTACAGTACGCAAGCTGGCGGAGCAAAAGGCCAAGACGCAGTTTTTGCGCGAGCGCGAGCACCTGCTCTACACCGACAGCCTGACCGGTTTTTACAACCGCAACTATTTCAGCCAAAAGGCCGATTCGGTGATGAGCACGGACTTCCCGCAGGCGATCGTGGTCGCCGATATGAACAATCTCAAACGTGTCAATGACAGCCATGGCCATGCGGCCGGCGATGCCTTGATCAAGGCATTTGCCGAAGCTGCGCGCGCGCAATGGCCGCAGGCCACGCATTACCGGATTGGCGGCGACGAGTTTTTGTTTCTCTTACCGCACTGCTCAGAGGAGCAGGTTTTGCGCGAGCTGGAGGCCCTGAAGCAGCGCTGCCAGCAGGCTCGTTTTGAGGTGGCGCCGCAGCTTTGGGTCAGCCCAAGCGCAGCCTTAGGTCATGCATCGAGGCTTGATGCTCAAAGCGCCTTGCAAGCCTGTATCGCGCAGGCCGACGCACGCATGTACGCGGCCAAGGCGAGCATGAAAAAACGCAGTACCGACGAATAGCAGCTCAGGAAGAGCGCTCAACCGACTGTGCGGCGAAATCCATCAGCGATTCACGCCATTTGGAATGCGGCAACAGGCTCAGGCAGTCTCGCGCCAATTTGGCTTCGGCTCGGGCCGCTTCGCGAGTCGCTTCAAGGGCGCCGGTCGAGCGCACGATGGCGACGATCTCGTTCAAGCGCTCCTGTTCGCCATGTTCGATCGCGTGTCGCAGCAGCAAGCGCTGTTCACTGGTGCTGCGCTCCATGGCAATCAACAAGGGCAGCGTCGTCTTGCCTTCCCGCAGATCGTCGCCCACGTTCTTGCCCAGCGCCTGGCTGTCGCCTTCATAGTCAAGCACATCGTCAATCAGTTGGAAAGCTGTGCCGAGCGCGCGGCCATAGCCTGCACAAGCTTCTTCAATTTCGGGGCTGCTGTCGGCCAAAACGGCGCCCAGGCGCGCGCTCGCCTCAAAAAGCTTGGCTGTCTTGAAGCGAATCACGCGCAGGTAACTGTCTACGCTGATGTCCGGGTCATGCATATTCATCAGCTGCAGAACTTCACCCTCGGCGATCACATTGGTCGCTTCGGCCAATACTTCCAAGACGCGCATGCGGTCGACCGAGACCATCATCTGGAAGGCGCGTGAGTAGAGGAAGTCACCGACGAGCACGCTGGCAGCGTTGCCGAATAAAGCGTTGGCGGTCTGCTTGCCGCGGCGCAGTGAGGACTCGTCAACCACATCGTCATGCAGCAATGTGGCGGTGTGGATGAACTCCACCACAGCGGCCAGCTCGAAACGCTGCGGGCCTGTGAAGCCGAGCGCGTTGGCGAACAGCAGCACCAACTTGGGTCGCATGCGCTTGCCGCCTGCGTGGACGATGTAGCCGGCGATCTGATTGATCAGTGCAACCTCGGATCCGAGGCGATCCGCGATCACGGAATCGACCTGTTGCATTTCGGCCGCCAAGGTGGCTAGCACTTCATTATTTGCGGGGCCGTTGGAAGGGGCCGAAGGGGTCGAAGCAGACGCAGCGTGCACGCTCGGATCTCAGTTGAATGAAGCGTTCATTATAGGGAGCAGCCCGAGTGAAGGCGGGCTGCGCGTGGCGTGGATTGTGCTTCAGCGTTGCAACAAAAATGTCCTGCGCGAGCGCAGCTTGTCGAAATTCCGCTTCCGTGCTAAACTCGTCGGCTCTGCGCCTTTTGGAAAGGTGCGGGGTTGAGGCCTGTGGGCTTTCGGCTTTGAGAGTCGATCAAGCTTTACGGGTGGTTTAATTGAAAGGGCTGATATGTACGCGGTCATAAAAACCGGCGGTAAGCAATATAAAGTTGCTGCCGGCGAAAAGATCAAAATAGAACAGATTGCTGCGGATGTTGGCCAAGAGATTGTGATCGACCAAGTTCTCGCCGTTGGTAGCGGCGCGGATCTGAAGGTTGGCACTCCCTTGGTTGCTGGCGCAAGCGTCAATGCCACTGTTGTGGCTCACGGTAAGCACGACAAAGTGCGCATCTTCAAGATGCGTCGTCGTAAGCACTACAAGAAGAGTCAAGGCCATCGCCAGACGTATACCGAGCTGTTGATCAGCACGGTGAACGGCTGATCGAGAGCTGACTTTTTAGCCAACAGTTCAAGGAGATAATCCATGGCACAGAAAAAGGGCGGCGGTTCAACACGAAACGGCCGCGACTCCAAACCTAAGATGCTCGGTGTGAAGGTCTATGGCGGCCAATCCATCTCGGCAGGTTCCATCATCGTGCGTCAGCGCGGCACCAAGTTCCATCCCGGCACCAATGTCGGTATCGGCAAGGACCACACGCTGTTTGCCTTGATCGACGGCCAAGTGTCGTTCGCCATCAAGGGTGAAAAGAGCCGTCAGACGGTTTTTGTCACCGCTGTCTAAACTTAGATAGCCGATGAGCACCGCAAGCGGAGGGCAGCAGCCGACCGCTTGCATCAGGTGACGCAAAAGCCCCGCCTAGCCGGGGCTTTTGCTTTTTGAGGCTGCAGCAAGGCCTGTGTTCGTCCCCTCGGATGGGCGCCGCTTTGCCTTAACATCAGCCTCAAAGGGCGTAAAGCATTATGAAGTTCATAGACGAAGCCACCATCGACATCGTGGCCGGCAATGGTGGTGCCGGCTGTGCGAGCTTTCGGCGCGAAAAGTTCATCCCGTTTGGCGGGCCGGACGGCGGCGATGGCGGCAGGGGTGGCAGCGTCTTTGCCGTGGCCGACAGCAATCTCAATACGCTGATCGATTACCGCTACGCGCGCCGCCACGAGGCCCGTAACGGCGAGGCCGGTCGGGGTTCCGACCAATACGGCGCAGCGTCGGATGACATCGTCCTGCGCATGCCGGTCGGCACCATCGTCAAAGACCTGGAAACCGACACCGTGATCGCCGAGCTGATTGAGCCGGGCGAGAAGATCTTGTTGGCCAAGGGCGGCGATGGCGGCTTTGGCAATCTGCATTTCAAGACCAGCACCAACCGTGCTCCGCGCCAAAAGACGCCGGGCTGGCCCGGCGAGGCCAAGAAGGTCAAGCTGGAGCTGCGCGTGCTGGCCGACGTCGGTCTGTTGGGGCAGCCCAACGCAGGCAAGTCCACCTTGATCACGGCGATCTCCAACGCCCGCCCCAAGATTGCCGATTACCCTTTCACAACGCTGTACCCGAATCTGGGTGTGGTGCGTGTCGGGCCGGAGAAGAGCTTTGTCGTCGCCGACATCCCTGGACTGATCGAGGGAGCTTCCGAAGGTGCAGGTCTGGGTCATCAGTTCCTGCGTCATTTGCAGCGCACTAGGCTGCTCTTGCATGTGGTTGATCTTGCCCCGTTTGATCCGGCGGTGGACCCGGTTGTCGAGGCCAAGGCCATCGTCAATGAGCTGAAGAAGTACGACGAGGAGTTGTACAACAAGCCACGGTGGTTGGTGCTGAACAAGCTGGACATGGTGCCTGAAGATGAGCGTGCCAAGCGTGTCAAGGACTTCGTCAAGCGCTACAAGTGGAAGGGCCCGGTGTTTGAGATCTCGGCCCTGACCCGCGATGGTTGCCAACCGCTGATCCATGCCATCTATGACCATGTGGCGACAGCGCACAAGGTGATTGTTGAAGTTGATCCGCGTTTCCCTGAAGGGAAGCCTGTCAACGCGGCGCCTGCCGACGAAGCGGAATGAGCCGCGCGCTCGCGGGCGCTCGGCGCATCGTCGTCAAGGTTGGCTCCAGCCTGGTGACCAATGAAGGTCGCGGCGTCGATGCCGACGCGATCGGCAATTGGTGCCGTCAGTTGGCCGCCTTGGCGAGTGACGGTCGCGAGCTGGTAATGGTGTCGAGCGGCGCAATTGCCGAAGGCATGAAGCGCTTGGGCTGGGCCGTGCGCCCCAAAGAATTGCATGAGTTGCAAGCTGCTGCGGCGGTGGGCCAAATGGGCCTGGCTCAGATGTATGAGAGCAAGCTGCGCGAGCAGGGCATGGGCAGCGCGCAAGTGCTCTTGACTCATGCCGATCTGGCCGACCGCGAACGCTATCTGAATGCGCGTTCGACCCTGCTGACCTTGCTGCAGCACCGCGTGCTGCCGGTCATCAACGAGAACGATACCGTCGTCAATGACGAAATCAAGTTCGGTGACAACGACACCCTCGGCGCCTTGGTCGCAAATCTGATCGAGGCCGATGCCTTGATCATCTTGACCGATCAAAAAGGCTTGTACTCGGCCGACCCCAGGCGCGACCCGCAGGCTCGCTTCATTGCCGAAGCGGTGGCGGGCACGCCCGAGCTGGAGCAGATGGCCGGCGGAGCGGGATCAAGCCTGGGCCGCGGCGGCATGATCACCAAGATTTTGGCTGCCAAGCGTGCGGCCGGCAGCGGCGCCAACACAGTGATCGCATGGGGGCGAGAGCCCGATGTGTTGATCCGCCTGCTGGCCGGTGAAGCGATAGGTACTGCATTGCTGGCGACCACGCCCAAGTTGGCTGCGCGCAAGCAGTGGATGGTCGATCATCTGCAAATGCGCGGAGCCGTCAACATCGATGCCGGCGCGGCGGCCAAGCTGCAGGGCGAGGGCAAGAGCTTGTTGCCGATTGGCGTGCACGAGGTGCAGGGCGACTTCCAGCGCGGCGATGTGATCGCGGTGCGCGACCACGCCGGGCGCGAGCTGGCCCGAGGGCTAACGAATTACTCCAGCGCAGAAGCGCGTCTGATCATGCGCAAACCGTCGAGCGAGTTCGAGCGCTTGCTCGGCTATACGGCCGAGCCCGAACTGATCCACCGGGACAATTTGGTCTTGCTCGGTTGATCGCTTAGGGCTGTCAGGGGCGTATCGGCGGTTCGCTTGAGCCAGCAGGCGGCAACTGTTCCTGCTCAGGCTCAGCCTTCGCCGGCGCTATTGCCTCAGTTTGTTGCCCATGGTCGCCGCGATGCGAATGCGGCCGCATGCCGCCGCGCAGATAGCGGTTGTGATGGTTGATGCGCGGCAAATAGCGCGCCAACTCGGTCAGGGCGTTCTCGTAGACACCGCGCTTGAACTCGATCACCGCTTCCAGCGGCACCCAGTAGTCATTCCAACGCCAGGCGTCGAACTCCGGGTGATTGGTGGCGCGCAAATTCATATCGCTGTCGCGACCCATCAATTGCAGCAGAAACCAGATCTGTTTTTGACCACGGTAATGCCCTCGGGCATCTCGTCTGATGAAGTGGTCGGGCACCTCATAGCGCAGCCAATCACGCGTGCGCGCGATGATTTGCACATGGTCAGGAACAAGCCCCACTTCTTCATGGAGCTCACGGAACATCGCCTGCTCAGGCGTTTCACCATAGTTAATGCCCCCTTGCGGGAACTGCCAGGAATGGGTGCGGATACGCTTACCCCAAAACACTTCATTCCTGTGGTTGAGCAGGATGATGCCGACGTTGGGGCGGAAGCCGTCACGGTCGAGCATAATCAACCTCGAATCTTTAGTTGTGTCAATTATTGCATTGGGTTGCCACCTCGGCAGCCTCATCGCTAACCCTCACTCACCAAACCCTGCTTGGCCTTTGCGGCCGAGCCTTGCTAAGCGCCATGAAAGCCAGCCAGTTTTTTGTCTCCACGCTCAAAGAAGCACCCGCCGATGCCGAAGTTGTCAGCCACAAACTGATGATGCGAGCCGGCATGATCAAACGTATCGGCGCCGGCATCTATAACTACATGCCCATGGGCCTGCGCGTTATCCGCAAGGTCGAGGCCATCATCCGCGAAGAAATGACCCGCGCCGGTGCGGTCGAGTTGCTGATGCCGGTGGTGCAGCCGGCCGAGCTATGGCAAGAAACCGGCCGCTTTGACAAGATGGGCCCCGAGCTGATGCGCGTGAAAGATCGCCATGGCCGCGACTTCATCATCCAGCCCACTTCCGAGGAGGTGATGACCGACATCGCCCGCCAAGAACTGCGCAGCTACAAGCAGTTGCCGAAGAATTTCTATCACATCCAGACCAAGTTCCGGGATGAGCGCCGCCCACGCTTCGGCGTCATGCGTGGTCGCGAATTCACGATGAAGGATGCCTATTCCTTCGACCGTGATGTCGCCGCTGCAACCGTCAGCTACCAGGGCATGTATGCGGCTTACCAGCGCATCTTCGATCGCTTCGGCCTGCAATACCGTGCGGTGGCCGCCGATACCGGCGCCATCGGCGGTGAAATCTCGCATGAGTTCCAGGTCATTGCCGACACCGGCGAAGACGCGATCGTCTATTGCCCGACCAGCGATTACGCCGCCAATATCGAGTTGGCCGAAGGGGTGGCCTTGGCTACCGAGCGCGCGGCTGCTGCCCAGGCTTTGACCAAGACCGCCACACCGGGCAAGAGCACTTGCGAGGAAGTTGCAGCCTTGTTGGCCCTGCCTTTGGCACAGACGGTCAAGTCCCTGGTCTTGGCCACGGATGAGCTGAACGACAAGGGCGAGATCATCAAGTCGACTGTGTGGCTCTTGCTGCTGCGCGGTGATCATGACTTGAACGAGGTCAAGGCCGGCAAGGTCGACGGGCTGAAAGCAGGCTTCCGTTTCGCCACTGTTGGCGAGATCGAGGATCACTTCGGCTGCAAGCCTGGCTATCTGGGCCCGATCAATTTGATTAAACCCGTCAAGGTCATCGCCGATCGCACCGTTGCCATGATGAGCGACTTCGTCTGCGGCGCCAATCAAGTGGACTACCACTTCACCGGCGCCAACTGGGGCCGCGATCTGCCCGAGCCTGACTTGATCGCCGACCTGCGCAATGTGGTGGTCGGTGATCCTTCACCGGACGGCAAAGGCGTGCTGGCGATTCAGCGCGGTATCGAGGTTGGCCATGTGTTCTTGCTCGGCACCAAGTATTCGGCCGATATGAAGGCCACCTTCCTGGACGAAAACGGCAAACCGCAGCTGATGGTAATGGGCTGCTACGGCATCGGCGTCACGCGCATTTTGGGCGCTGCCATCGAGCAAAGCCATGACGAGCGCGGCATCATCTGGCCGGACGCGATTGCGCCATTCAGCGTGGTCGTCTGCCCGATCGGCATGGACCGCAGCGAAGAGGTCAAGGCGGCCGCTCACAAGCTGCATGATGACTTGCAGGCGCTAGGCATCGACGTGCTGCTGGACGACCGTGGCGAGCGCCCCGGCGCGATGTTTGCAGACTGGGAGCTGATCGGGGTGCCGCACCGCGTGGTCATCTCCGATCGTGGGCTGAAAGAGGGTCAGGTCGAATATCAAGGCCGGCGTGATGCCGAGGCCTCGAAGCTGGCGCTGGTTGACGTGCTTGCCCATTTGAAGGGCAAGCTCAAGCCTTGAAGCCGCTGGTTTTGCAGCGGCGCAGCCTGCTGGGCGGCGCTGCCCTTGCCTTGGCTGGGGCAGGCCTGCCGCGCCTCAGCCAGGCGGGCACGCAGGCCGAGGAGCCGCTGGCCGATGCCGTGCGCTCGGCCTTGACCGCGGCGGTTGCCTATAGTGCGCCGCCCAAGCCGCGTTTCGACAATATCGAGGCGCGCTTGGCTTATTTGCGCTGGTTGGGCGCCACCAGTGAAAAGCTCAAAAGCCGCAAGAGCGAGGTGCAAACGCGCATCGAATTCTTGGAGTCGGTTTGGTACGAGGCCAAGCGGGCTGGCCTGGACCCCAGCTTGATGCTGGGCTTGGTGCAAGTCGAGAGCGGCTTTCGCAAATACGCCATCAGCAGCGCCGGTGCTCGGGGTTACACGCAGGTGATGCCGTTCTGGGCCCAGTTGATCGGTGACGGCCAGGCCTCGCGGCTCTTCCATATGCAGACGAATCTGCGCTTTGGCTGCGTGATCTTGCGTCACTATTTGGACCGCGAGAAGGGTGATATGTATCTGGCGCTGGGGCGCTACAACGGCAGCCGTGGCCGGCCCGAGTACCCGAATGCGGTGTTTGGCGCCCGCCGCCAATGGCTCGCCCCAGGCGAGAGCTGAACTCAGCTCTTGTTGTTCAAGCCGGCCCAGGCCTGCGGACGCGCACCCAGCACGCCGCTCAACTCCAGCACCCGCTCGGCGCTTTCGTTGACCAGCTCTTCGATGCTTTTCGGGTGGTGATAAAAGGCCGGCAGCGGCGGGAAGATGATGGCGCCCATCTCGGTTGCGGCCACCATATTGCGCAGATGCGCCAGGTTGAAGGGCGTCTCGCGCACCATCAAAATCAGCCGGCGGCGCTCCTTCAGCGTGACGTCTGCCGCGCGCGTGAGCAGGTTGTCCCCGAAGCCATGGGCTACCGAGGCCAGCGTCTTCATCGAGCAGGGCGCAATCACCATCGCTGCGGTCGCAAAGCTGCCACTGGCAATGCAGGCCCCGACATCGCCGGGCGCATAGCAAAAGCTCGCTTCGCGCTCCAGCTCATGGCGGCTCAGACCCAACTCATGATGAGCGTTCAGCACGCCTGCCGGCGTCACGATCAGATGAGTCTCCAGGCCAAGCTCGCGGCCACGCCGCAAGAGCCGCAGGCCGTAGGCCGCGCCGGTTGCGCCGGTGATGCCGACGACCAGTCGCTGCAGCGGAGTTGTGGTCACGCTCGGTGGTCTTACTTGGCGTCCAGCGCTTGCTGCAACTCGCCCGACTCGTACATCTCCATCATGATGTCCGAGCCACCGACGAATTCGCCGTTGATATAGAGCTGGGGAATGGTCGGCCAGTTGGCGTAGTCCTTGATGCCTTGACGCACTTCGGCGTCGTCCAGCACATTGAAGGTCTTCAAATCGGTGGCGCCGCAGGCCTTCAGGATCTGGATTGCGCGACCGGAAAAACCGCACATCGGGAACTGGGCCGAACCCTTCATGAAGAGCATCACACGGTTGTTCTTTACCAAGTCGTCAATACGTTGCTGCACGTCGCTCATTTGCTATCTCGCCAAAAAGTGGAATCTCAGGCGCGATTATCGACGAGCCGGGCCGAGCCTATCGGCTGCGGCCCGAAAGAGCTCAATAACTGTAGGACAGGCCGAGCTGCAGGACCGGCCGGTAGCGCATATCGCGCAGCAGATCTTCCATACCTTGGCTGCGGTTGCTGCCCAGGCGCAGACCGCTGGTCGCACTGCCGTTGACCAGGCCGAGGTCGGCGCTGAAGCCCCAGCCACCCTTCAAGGATTGGCCTGTGTAGCCAATCCCAAGATATGACATCGAGCCGTAGGGGTCGTTGGCATCAATCAGTGGTGAGAGTAGGCTGATACTGCGTTGGCCCACCGACCAATACTGCCCGCCGCCGCTGTTCGCCCCCAGCGCCAGGCTAGCGCTGCTTTGTGAGAGAGAGCCCAGCATCAGGCCACCGGTGGCGCGCAAACCGCCCTGCACGCCATTCAGACCGGATCCGGTCAAGTAATAGTCGCCCAAGAGATTGGCGCTCAGCAGGCGGGAGCCGGTGTAGTGCTGCGCCTCGTAATAGCCGGCCGGTACAGGCTCAAGACTGCTCAGCTGCAGTCTGGCCTGCCAGCTGGGCACAGCCTGAGCCGGGTTTTGGCCCGGGTCGACCGCCCAAGAATTGACGCTAAGGGCCGCCAACAAAGCGAAGGCGGCAGCACTTGGAGTAAAACTTGCGAAGCTCATAGCGTTCTCCTGCGGCGATGGGACTGAGTCCATGCTACGCCCGCAACTGATCGCTGTGGAGATCAAATTACCAACAAATACACATTCTGTTGTGCCGATCAAATCGGCCAACGGCCAGCGCTGACACGCGGCTGGCCGCCGAGGTCTCGACGCAAGCCCAGTTCGGAAAAACCCCTGGCGCGCAAGGCCTCAGCCACCGCTGGTGCCTGGTCATAGCCATGCTCCAGCAGCAGCCAGCCGCCGGGCCGCAAATGCGCCGGCGCGCCTTCAATCAATTGCCGCAAGTCCGACAAGCCGTCGCCGCCGGGCGTCAAGGCGCCGATGGGTTCATGCTTGAGCGCCGGCAGATGTGGGTCGCCGCCGGCGATATAGGGTGGGTTGCTGACGATGATGTCGAAGCGCTGGCCGGCCAAGGGCTGCCACCAGTCGCCCTGGTGAAAAGTCACATCCAGATTCAGCCGTTTGGCATTGCCCTGCGCCACCGCCAGGGCCGCTGCGCTGAGGTCGACCGCGCTGACGACGGCTTCGGGAAAGCTGGCCTTGATGGCCAGCGCAATCGCACCGCTGCCGGTGCCCAGGTCAACCAGGCTTGGCGCGCCGCCGATGGGTGCCAACAATTCAAGCGCCCAGTCCACCAAGGTTTCGGTATCTGCTCTGGGCACCAAGGTGTCCTGGGTGACGGTCAAGCGCAGGCCGTGGAATTCCTGTTCCCCGAGCAAATAGGCCAAGGGCATGCCGGCCGCGCGCTGTGTCATCTGCTCGACGAGTGTTGCGGCCAGCGCCGGCGCCAGCGGCGCGTCGTCATGGCTGATCAGCCAAGCGCGGTTTTGCTGGAGGGCGGCGGCCAGCAGCAGTTGTGCGTCCAGCCTATCAAGCCCGAGCGAGCGCGCCAGGCTCAGGGCCGAGCGCACGTCGACGGGTGCGCTCATTGCTTGGCCTCCGTGCTGCGCACTGCGGTGCGAGCCCCCTTCGGGGCGGCCGGGCGGGGGCTCATGTCCGGCCTTCTTCCAGCAAGGCCAGTTGCTCGGCAGCCTGTGCCGCTTGCAGGCCGGCGGCCACATCGTCCAGATCGCCGTCCATGATGGCGCCGAGCTTGTACAGCGTCAGGTTGATGCGGTGGTCGGTCAGGCGGCCTTGCGGAAAGTTGTAGGTGCGGATGCGGTCGCTGCGGTCGCCGGTGCCGATCAGGCTCTTGCGGTTGGCGGCGTCTTGCGCCTCTCGGGCAACGCGGTCCTTGTCGCGCACCCGAGCCGCCAGCACCAGCATCGCCTTGGCCTTGTTGCGGTGCTGGCTGCGGTCGTCCTGGCATTCGGCCACCAAGCCGGTCGGCACATGGGTGATGCGCACGGCGCTGTCGGTCTTGTTGATGTGCTGGCCACCGGCTCCGCTGGCGCGGTAGGTGTCGATGCGCAGGTCGGCCGGGTTCAGCGTCACTTCTTCGGTCGCGTCAGGCTCGGCAATGACCGCTACCGTGCAGGCACTGGTGTGGATGCGGCCCTGCGACTCGGTCGCCGGCACGCGCTGCACGCGGTGGCCGCCGGACTCGAACTTTAGCCGCCCGTAGACGCGCTCGCCCTCGATGCGCACGACCAGTTCCTTGTAGCCGCCCAGATCGGAGTCGCTGCTGGACAGAATCTCGGTTTTCCAACCCATGCGTTCGGCGTAGCGCAGATACATGCGAGCTAGGTCGGCGGCAAACAGCGCCGATTCATCGCCACCGGCACCGGCGCGAATTTCCAGAAAGGCCGGCCTGTCGTCATCCGGGTCGCGCGGCACCAGGGCCAGCTGCAGGGCTGCGTGCAGACGTTCCAGGTCGGCCTCGGCTGCCTTGATTTCCTCGGCGGCCATTTCTGCCATTTCTGGATCGTCCAGCAGCAGCCGTGCCTCGGCCAGATCGGCCTCGCGCTGCACATATTGGCGATATTGCGCATCCAGCTCGGCGACTTCGGATTGCTCCTTGGTCAGCGCCCGGTAACGCTTCATATCGGCGGCAACGCTGCCGTCGCTCAAAATGGTGTCGAGCTCGCTCAGGCGGTAGCCGAGGCGGTCAAACTGCTGGCGCAGTGATTCTTTCATGGGGGAGAACTTTCAGCGGGAGGCGGCAAGGCCGGCTCGCAATAGGCAGGCCGGTAGGGCGTTAAGCGCCGTGCCGCTAATGCTCGCTGGGAGTTTCCGCCGGATTTCGGCTGCTGCTGCGCAAAAAAAGCCGTGAGACGGTCTGCGCCAGTTGGACGCGCTGCTCGCCGTCGCTGGCATGCAACTCGGCCAGGGCGCCGTGTAGCATCTTCTGCGTCAGGCCGCGCGACAAGGCTTCCAGCACCTCGTCGACATTGGCGCCGCGCGCCAACTGCTTGCGCGCACGTGCGACTTCATGCTCGCGCCAGTCATCGGCCTGCGCGTTCAAGGCCTGAATCAAGGGCACGGTATTGCGCTGACCCAGCCAATGCACAAAACTCTGCACGCCGGTTTCGATGATGGCTTCGGCCTGCGCGACGGCGGCCTGACGCTTCTCACCAGCCGACTGCACCAGACCCGCCAATTCATCGACGGTGTAGAGATAAACGTCATCAAGCTTGGCGACTTCGGGCTCGATATCGCGCGGCACCGCCAAGTCGACCATGAACATCGGCCGGTGTTTGCGGGCTTTGAGCGCGCGCTCAACGGCACCCAGGCCGATCAAGGGCAGGCTGCTGGCGGTGCAAGAAATCACCGCGTCAAACTCGTGCAGGCGCTGGGGCAGGTCGGCCAAGCGAATCGCTTCGGCGCCCAAGCGGCCGGCGAGCTTTTCGCCGCGCTCCAGCGTGCGGTTGGCAACCGCCATCGCCTTCGGCGTCTTGGCGGCAAAGTGGGTGGCGACCAACTCGATCATTTCGCCCGCGCCGACAAACAGCACCTTGATCTGACTCAGGTCTTCAAACAGCTGTGCGGCCAAGCGCACCGAGGCCGCCGCCATGCTGATCGAATGCGCGCCGATCTCGGTCGAGCTGCGCACCTCTTTGGCGACCGAAAAGCCGCGCTGAAACAGCTGATGTAGGGTCGAGCCGACGGTGCCGGCCTGTGTTGCCTCGCGGACCGCTTGCTTCATCTGGCCGAGGATTTGCGGCTCGCCCAAGACCATGGAGTCCAAACCGCTGGCGACGCGAAACGCGTGGCGGGCCGCCGCGCTGCCTTCCACCACATAGGCATGATCCATCAGCGAGGCGCTGCTGACGCCGCCGATACGAGCCAGCCAGTCCACGGCCGGCTGCACCATGCCTTGGCTGCCGGCGACATAGAGTTCGGTGCGATTGCAGGTCGACAGAATCGCCGCCTCGGGGCCGGATTTGCCCAGCTTGGTTGCCAAGAGCTGGTCACGAAAACCATGCAGTGTGGGTGCGAGCTGCTCCAGCGAGAATGTGAAACGCCCGCGCAAATCCAGCGGCGCGGAGTTGTGATTCAAGCCTAGGGCAAACACTGTCATGGACGGATTATAAAATTGAGTTTCAAACAGCCCGGCGCCGGATTGATTGTTGCGCCATGGCTAGACTTGACTTGCATCAAGTATTCGGCAATCCCACTTGTTTCTGTATTCCCAAGGCATCGCCCCACGTGAATCCTCTCGACGCCTTTTGGCACCTCGCCAACCTCTTTGCTCCGGCCTGGTTCGTGGCCGCCTTGCTGGCGATGTTTGCCAAGCTGCTGTGGCGCCAAGCCTTGCGCGCAATCGCTTGGCGCCGCTTGGCCTTGTGGGGCGGTGTCGGCGGCAGCTTAGGGCTGCTGCTCGCCTTGGTGCTGCTGGGCCGCGACGGCAAGATGCTGGGCTATGGCTTGATGCTCTTGGGCGTCGCTTTGCCGCAATGGGCGCTGCAGCTCAGACAGCTCAGGCTGCCGAAATAGCAGCGTCCTCCACGGTCAAGACCTCGGCGCGCAGCGAATGCGCAAAAGCCTCGGTGATGTTGACGTCCACCAGCTTGTTCATCAGGCGCGGATTACCCTTGAAGTTGACGATGCGGTTGCACTCGGTGCGGCCCATCAGCTCGGACGCATCCTTGCGCGCATTGCCGGTCACCAAGATGCGCTGGGTCTTGCCGACCATGGTCCGGCTGATCGCCAGGGTATTGGCCTCGATGACGTCCTGCAGCTCCTGCAAGCGGCGCAGCTTGACTTGGTACGTGACCAAGTCTTCCAAGTTGGCCGCCGGCGTGCCCGGACGCTGGCTGTAGATGAAGCTGAAGGACGCGTCGAAGCCCACTTCGTCGACCAGCTTCATCAGCTTGGCATGGTCGTCCTCGGTCTCACCAGGGAAGCCGATGATGAAGTCGCTGGCGATGCGGATGTCCGGGCGGATCGCGCGCAGCTTGCGGATCGTGCTTTTGAACTCGATGCCGGTGTAGCCGCGCTTCATCGCCATCAGGATGCGGTCGCTGCCATGCTGGACCGGCAGATGCAGATGGTTGACCAGCTGCGGAATCTTGGCATAGGCATCCACCAGCCGCTGACTGAACTCGTTAGGGTGGCTGGTCGTGAAGCGCAGGCGCTGAATGCCGGGGATCTCGGCCGCGTATTCCAGCAGCAAGGCCAGATCCGCATATTCGCCCGAATCTCCCATCTTGCCCCGGTAAGCATTGACGTTTTGGCCCAGCAGATTGATCTCCAGCACGCCTTGGTCGGCCAGGCCGGCAATCTCGGTCAAGACGTCGTCAAAGGGCCGCGACACCTCTTCGCCGCGCGTATAGGGTACGACGCAGTAGGAGCAATATTTGGAGCAACCCTCCATGATGGAAACAAAGGCCGAGGCGCCCTCGACCTTGGCGGGCGGCAGATTGTCGAACTTCTCGATCTCGGGGAAGCTGATGTCGACCTGCGGGCGCAACTCATCCTGGCGCGCCTTGATCATCTGTGGCAGGCGATGCAGGGTTTGCGGGCCGAAGACCAGATCGACATAGGGTGCGCGGTCGATGATGGCCGAACCCTCTTGGCTGGCCACGCAGCCGCCGACGCCTATCAACACGCCTTTGTCCTTCAAGTGCTTGACCCGGCCCAGATCGGAGAAGACCTTCTCCTGCGCCTTCTCGCGCACCGAGCAGGTGTTGAACAGAATCAGATCGGCCTGCTCGACGTCATCGGTCTTTTCGTAGCCTTGGGCCGCGCCCAGCACGTCGGCCATCTTGCCCGAGTCGTACTCGTTCATTTGGCAGCCGAAGGTTTTGATGAAGACTTTTTTGGACATGGGGGACTCACGATTGTGTGTAGATCGGCGCGCGCAAGAGCTGCGTGCCGACCTGGTATTCAATGGAAAAGCAGGGCAGCGCTCAATCAGCGCTTGGTCCAGACCTGAGACGCCTGATCGAAGGACCAGCTTTCGGCTTCTTGCAGATTGCGTGGCCAAGGTTTGTTGGCCAATTCGACCGGGTTCAGCACCCAGACATCCATCAGCAGCCCCGATGGGTCCAGCGTGTAATGGACGGTCAGCTTGACGCCACTCAAGGAGGCTGGTTGCTGCAAGAGGTTGGTGTCGCCACGAACGCGGGCACCGGGGGCCAGCCTGGCGGCATGGCCGTTCAAGCTGACATCAGGCGTTTGCAAAATCACCAAGTCGCCGCGCAAGGCCTGCGCAGGGAAAGGGCGATGGGTCTGCGCCAGGGCCGGGGCGCTGACGGTCAGCGTTGCTATAACAAAGGCGCACGAGACCAGGGATTGGGCACAGCGGTACATGGTATTTTCCAGTGGCTGTTGAAGGGATGAACGGGGCAAAAGGGTGGGGGATTGTAGTCGAGCCCCCTCTTTGCGCACGGTGGCAACAAGGCATTGGGTGCGAATCATCGGCGCTGCCTTGCTCGAACTGCCAATAAAGACCGGCTTTCCAGGTGCTTTTGGTCGGTCTGTCTAGTCTGCGTGCTGGCGACAATTTCTGACCCTCTGCGGGGGATGCGCCTGCTGGGCCGGGCGCAGCGTCGGGGGCAGAAAAACACAATAGCCGGGAACCTGACGATGACTGTGAAGACGAGCCGAAGCTTGCGTTTTGGGTGGGCCTCGCGCCTCCCGATGGCGCTCCCGCTGGCCCTGGTACTGGGGCAGTTGCTGTTCAGCGCGCAGGCTTTGGCCGCCAATCTGGGTGCACAAACCAGCGCCTGCTTGGGCTCTGCTTGCCCGGTCAGCTATCCCGCTGTCAATGCCTGTGGTGCCCTGGGTGCTAACGGTTATGACGAGGGCTACGCCATCGTCACCGGCGGCAATATGGACATCAGCCAGGGCTCGGAGGCCGAAGGGCGGATGTATATCGGCGGCAGTCTGAGCATCGCGCCGAGCCGTTTCTACAACCTGATTGCGGTCGGCGCAGGCAGTTGCGTGGTGCCGCGCAATTCCAGCGTGACCGGGCAGCCGGGTTTGGTCGTCGGCGGCGGCATCAGCGTCGGTTCGGGGTCCACCTTTGCGCTGGATGGCTTGGGCTTGGTGACCAATGCGCTCGTCGGCGGCACTAAATCAGGCACCGGCCAGGTTACCTCCCTGGGTGCCATCAACTACGGCGCCTTGGTGCCGGCCTCGCCGGTGGACTTTGCCAGTTTGCGCAGCAACAGCGCCTACTGGGCCAGCTTGCCCGCCAACGGCAGCACGGTCAATCAATTCGGCACGCTGACCTTCACCGGCTCGGGCAGCGCCAGCCTGCAGGTGTTCACCTTGAGTGCCGGTGTGTCCGGCGTGGCGATTGATTTTCAATCCATACCCGCCAATGCGACGGTGTTGATCAACGTCACCGCAGCAGGCACGGTGAGTATCAACAGCAATGCTTTTTTTGAGAATCTGGGCAGTTTCAGCACCAGCTTGACTCGCCGTATCGTCTGGAATTTCGCCAACGCAAGCCAAGTGAATTTAACCGGCACGGCACAGTTCAAGGGCAGTGTCGTCGTGCCCAATGGCAGCTTGATGCAAGCCGTACCGGGCACCAATGGGCGCTTGATTGTGTCCGGCGACTTGACGCAAAACAGCGCAGGCAGCGAGTTTCACAGCTATGACTTCACCGGCGACTTGCCCAATCCGCCCAGCCCCGCCAGCCTGGTGTTCACCAAGGCCTACACCAACAACCCCAGTCCCAGCAAGATCAGCAGCCAGCCCGCTATCACTGTGCGCGCGGTGTGTAGCGCGGCAGGTACGCGCACGGTGACCTTTACGCCGCCCGCCACGGGCACGATCGCGGGTCTGAGTTCGGGAGAGTCTTGCACCTTGTCTGAAACGGCCCTGAGCGGCGGCAGTTTGAGCGGGGGCTACAAGTTTTCAGTGCTCAGTGCAGCCAGTTTCAGCGGCAGCAATCCCCGGGTTTTGAGTGCCGGCAGCAATGCCGTGACGGTCAGCAATCCGCTGATCGCGCCAACACCGGCCGTCTTGAGTCTCACCAAGAGTTACTCCAACAACAGCCCCAACCGCGTGAGCACGCAGCCCAGCATCACTGTGCAAGCGGTTTGTTCGGTCAGCGGCACCAGGACGACCAGCTTCACGGCGGGCAGCACCGGCACGATCAGCGGCTTGATCGTCGGAGAAACCTGCACGGTGACCGAAACCGCCATCACCGGTGGCTCGCTGTCCGGCGGCTACAGCTTTGGTAGCCCCGCCGCCGCGGTGATCAGCCTCAATGCCGCCACGCCTTTGACGGCCAACACGGCCGTCAGCATCGCCAACCCCTTGGTGGCGCCCACGCCGGCCGTGTTGAGCTTGAGCAAGAGCTTCTCCAACAACAGTCCCAACCGGGTGAGCACCCAGCCCACCATCAATGTGCAGGCGGTCTGTTCGGTCAGTGGCACCAAGACCACCAGTTTCACAGCCGGTACCACTGGCACCCTCAGCGGCTTGATCGTTGGTGAAACCTGTACGGTCACGGAAACCGCCATCAGCGGCGGTACCTTGTCGGGCGGTTACAGCTTTGCGGCGCCGTCGGCTGCCGTGATCAGCCTGGGCACCTCCACGCCCTTGGTGGCGAACACAGCGGTCAGCATCACCAACCCTTTGGTGGCGCCGGCGCCTGCGGCGCTGCGGCTCACCAAAGCCTATTCTGGCGACACCAGCCCCAGCCGCGTGACGGCTCAGCCCACCATAGGCGTCAGGGCGGTCTGCTCGGTCAGCGGCAGCAAGACGACGAGCTTCACGGCCGGCAGCACCGGCAGCATCACCGGCTTGGTGGTGGGCGAGACTTGTACGGTCACAGAGACATCGGTGAGCGGTGGCAGCCTGAGTGGCGGCTATACCTTCTCCAGCCCCTCAGCCGCGACCATCAGCCTGAGCCCGTCAACACCCTTGGTGGCCAGCACGGCCGTCACCATCACCAACCCGCTGGTGGCGCCGGGCAGCGCGCTCTTGAGTATCAGCAAGGCATTTTCAAACGACACCAGCCCGAGCAAGGTCAGCACCCTGCCCAGCATTTCGGTGCAGGCGATATGTTCCATCAGCGGTAGCAAATCCACCAGCTTTAACGCCGGCACCATTGGCACGATTGCCGGCTTGGTGCAGGGGGAAACCTGCACCGTCACCGAGACCGCCATCAGCGGCGGCGCCCTGAGCGGGGGCTATGCCTTCGCCGCACCTGCGGCCGCAACCATCAGCTTAGGCGCCGCAACCCCACTGACGGCCACGACTTCGGTGCTGATCACCAACCCCTTGGTGGCGCCCACCCCGGCGCGGCTGAACCTCACCAAGGCGTTCAGCAATGACACCGCGCCCAGCAAGGTGACGAGCCAACCCTCAATCACGGTGCAAGCGGTTTGTTCGGTCAGCGGTGTCAAAAGTACCAGCTTCACGGCGGGCACGACCGGCAGCATCACCGGCTTGATTGTTGGCGAAACCTGCACCGTGACCGAGACCGCCATCAGTGGCGGAACGCTGGCAGGGGGCTATGCCTTTGCCTCGCCCGCCGCCGCTAGTGTCAGCCTGAATGCCGCTACGCCTTTGGTTGCCAACACGGCGGTGGTCATCACCAATCCTCTGCTAGTGCCAACGCCGGCGCAACTGAGCTTCGTCAAGCGCTACACCAACGACACAGCACCCAGCAAAGTGACGGCACCGCCGACCATCAGCGTGCAGGCGATTTGTTCGGTCAGTGGCGTTAAAAGCACCAGCTTCACAGCGGATTCGACCGGCAGCATCACCGGCTTGATTGTTGGAGAAACCTGTACCGTCACCGAGACCGGCATCAGCGGCGGCACGCTGGCAGGGGGCTACCGATTTGCGTCGCCTACGGCTGCGGCCGTCAGCCTGAGTGCCGCAACGCCTTTGACGGCTAGTACGGCGGTGACGATCACCAATCCCTTGGTGGCGCCAGAGCCAGCCGTCTTGAACTTCAGCAAGGTATTCACCGGCGATACCGTGCCGAGCAAGGTCAGCACGCCGCCCACCATCAGCGTGCAGGCGCAATGTTCGGTCAGTGGCCTCAAAAGCACGAGCTTTCTAGCCGACGGCACGGGCAGCATCAGCGGCCTGATCGTCGGCGAGACCTGTACCGTCACCGAGACCGCCATCAGCGGCGGTGCCCTGAGCGGCGGCTATGGTTTTGCGGCTCCAACGGCGGCTGCCGTCAGCTTGGCGCCGACCACCGCCTTGAGTGCCAGTAACGCCGTCACCATCAGCAACCCCTTGCTGGCGCCAGGGGCGGCCGTGCTGAGTATCAGCAAACGCTATGCCAACGACGCCAGCCCCAGCCTTGTGAGCACGCCGCCGACGATCAGCGTGCAGGCGCAATGTTCCGTCAGCGGTGTCAAAACGCTGAGCTTCAATGCCGGCTCGGTCGGCACGTTGGCGGGCTTGGTGGTGGGTGAAACCTGTGCCTTGAGCGAGACCGGCCTGAGCGGCGGCGTGCTCACGGGTGGCTACAGCTTTGGCCCGTTGGCGCAGGCCCTTATCAGCCTGGGCGCCAACACGGCCTTGAGCGCCAACACCGCCGTCACCATCACCAACCCCTTGCTCGCACCAAGCCCTGCGCAGCTGAGCATCACGAAGGCCTTCAGCAACGACACCGTGCCCAGCAAAGTCAGCGCGCCGCCGACCATCACCGTGCAGGCGCAGTGCACGATCAGCGGCACACGCTCCACCAGTTTCACCGCCGGCACCACGGGCGTCATCGCCGGCTTGGTGGTCGGTGAGACTTGCGCCCTGTCCGAAACCGCCGTCAGCGGCGGTGCGCTGTCGGGTGGCTACCGTTTCCAAGCGCCGGCAGCCGCGCAAATCAGTTTGTCCTCCAGCAGCCCCTTGACTGCCAACACTGCGGTGGTGGTCACCAACCCGCTGCTGCCGCCGCCCGCGCCGGCCAGCCTGCGCCTGAGCAAATTGTTTGCCAATGACAGCAGCCCTTCTGCGGTCTTGGTGCCGCCTGACATCAGCGTGATGGCGCAATGCTCGGCCAGTGGTAGCCGCAGCGTCAGATTCCGCGCCGGCAGCGTGGGCGAAATCAATGATTTGCTGGCCGGCGAGACCTGTGTGCTCAGCGAAACCGCCATCAGCGGCGGCAGCTTGCGCGAGGGTTATCGCTTTGCGCCGTCCAGCGCGGCATTGATCAGCTTGGGGGCCAACAGTGTTTTGACCGGGCTGACGCCGGTCACCATCACCAATCAACTGCTGCCACCGGGCGGGGCGGTGCTGAACTTGAGCAAAAGCTATGCGAACGACACGGTGCCCAGTCGGGTACTGCAGCAGCCCAGCATTTTTGTGCAGGCGCAATGTTCGAGCAGTGGCTTGAAAACCACCAGCTTCACCGCCGGCAGCATCGGCACCATTTCGGGCTTGTTGGAGGGCGAGATTTGCACGGTCAGCGAAACAGCCGTCTCGGGCGGCACGTTGGCCGACGGCTATAGCTTCGCCCCGGTTCAAACCGCCCAGGTCAGCTTGGCCGCCGGCACACCGCTGACGGCCAGTACCGATGTGAACATCACCAACTTGCTGCAAGCTCCTGCGGCAGCTGAACTGCGTTTCACCAAACGCTGGCTCAATGACGCGAGTCCGAGCCGTGTCACCCTGGCGCCCACCATCACGGTGCGGGCGCAGTGTGCTATCACCGGCCTGCACAGCTTGAGCTTCCCCAGCAGCAGCGTGGGCCGCATGACGGGCCTGGTGGTTGGTGAAACCTGTCAGCTCAGCGAGACCGCGGTGGAGGGCGGGGCACTGGCAGGGGGCTACGCCTTCGAGCCGCCCGCGAGCGCGCAGTTCAGCCTGGCGCCGAACGAAGCCTTGAGCGCTTTGAACGAGGTGAGTTTGAGCAATCCCTTGCTGCCGCCGGGTGCGGCTGCGCTCAATATCAGCAAGCGCTGGGCCAACGATGCGCTACCCAGTCTGGTGCTGACGCCGCCGATGATCACCGTGCAAGCCCTGTGTTCGGTCAGCGGCTTGAAGTCGGTCACCTTCAGCGCCGCAGAGACGGCGCGACTTGGCGGCTTGGTGCTGGGCGAAACCTGCGCGCTGAGCGAAACCCGCCTGGAGGGTGGCAGTTTGCCCCCGGGTTACAGCTTCGCCCCGGTCAGCGCGGCGGCGGTGAGCCTGTTGGCCAGCACGCCACTGCAGGCCAACACCCAGGTCACGCTTACCAACCCCTTGCAGGCGCCCAAGCCCGCGCGGATTTTGATCAGCAAGCGCTTTGACGGCAATGCAGCCGCCTTGACGCAGATGCCGCAAATCAGCGTGCAAGCAGCTTGCTCGGTGTCGGGCTTGAAGACGGTGAGCTTCACGCCACCGGCCCTCGGGGCGATTGAGGACTTGAGCAGCGGCGAGACCTGTCTTTTGACTGAGACGGCCGCCACCGGCGCCGTGCTGAGTGGCGGCCATGTGTTGGCCCCAGTCAGCTCCGCGCTGATCACGCCGGCAGCCTCGGTGACCGTGCAAACGGGCGACAACGCCGTACTCATCAGCAACGCGGTCTTGATGCCGCAAGTGCTGACCGTGGCGAAGGCCTACCAGGGCGACACTGCGCGGCTGCTGGTGCAGCCGCAAATCACCGTGCAGGCGCAGTGCAGCAGCAGCGGTTTGCAAAGCATCACTTTCAGGCCGCCGGCCACAGGCAGCATCGGTGGCTTGGCCATCGGTGAAAGCTGTGAACTGAGCGAAACCCTGGTCAGCGGCGCGCAACTCAGTGGCGGCTTTGTGCTGGCCGCCGCGAACACGGCGCAATTCAGCCCCAGCGCTCGCTTGCAGATCGTGGCCGGCAGCAACAACGCGACCGTCATCAACCGCATCACGCCGCCCGATCCTCAGGTTGACCTGATCGTGCGCAAATCCCATGGTGCCGGCGTTTTGACCGAAGGTCGAGTCGCGACTTACACCGTGGTGGTCAGCAATCGCGGCGCTGCGGCGACCACGGCGCCCTACAGCATCGTCGACACCTTGCCTGCCGGGCTGACGGTGGCAGCCCTGCCTGCCGGTCAGGGCTGGGACTGCAGTGCCACCGTGCTGGGCTCAAATCTAGCCTCCTGCACCAGCAGCACCCAGATTGCGGCCGCCGGCACCAAACCCGTCGACAACCCCAACCCCATCCGGCTGCAAGTTGTAGTGGCCAAAGCCGAAGGCAGCGCAGCGGCCCTGAGCTGTGCGGTCGCACCGCGCACCTTGACGAATGTGGTCACCGTGTCGGGCGGTGGCGAGGGCAGCGACCCAGCCGTCACCGGCAACAACCGCTATGAAGATGTGGCCTCGGTGCAGCCGCTGAGCTCGATCAGCGGCGAAGTGTGGCTGGATGTCAATCACGATCGGCAAAAGAACGCGGGCGAAGGCGGCAAGGGCGGTGTGTTGGTCGAAGTGCTGGATTCGCTCGGTAATTTGGCGGGCAGTGGCTTGAGCGACCCCCAAGGCCAATACCGCATCGACGGTTTGGCGCCGGGTGAGGGCTATAGCGTTCGCTTCAAAGACCCGGCCAGTGGGGCTTATTTCGGCCGCCCGGTCTCGCGCGATCCGGCCGGTGGCAATGACCCCAGCGCAACGCCCGGTGTCGGCGTGGTGGCCGGCGGCACCATCCAGAACGTAACGGTACCGGCCTGCGGCCCGGGCCGGCTGCAGCAAAGTCTGCCCTTGGACCCGGCCGGTGTCGCCTATTGCAGTAGCACCCGTGCACCGATGGCCGGTGTCAAGGTCGAGTTGCTCGACAAGGCAGGCGGGCTCGTGCCGGCGGCTTGCATGGTGGGTGGTGTCAACAGCGTCACCACGCAAATCGGCATGAACGGGGTGGTTGATGGTGGCTACAGCCTGTTCTTGGTCAACCCGCCGCCGCCTGATTGCCCCGGCGCAGGTGACTACCGCTTGCGTGTCACCGCCGCAGATGGCAGCGGCCCCAGCAGCATGATTCCGCCGCGCCCGGGCAGCCTGCTGGCCCCGGCCAATTGCAGCAATGGCGCGGCGGCCAGCAGCAGCGGCGTGTGTACGGTGCAAGACCAAGCCGGCCCGCCGGCGCTCGATCAGCCAACTCCCTACTATTTGCAGTTGAAGCTGGACCCCGCGCGCGGCCCCGATGTGGTCAACAACCACATCGCGCTGGATGCGTGTAGCGCGCCGCAATTGTTTGTGGCCAAGACGGTTGATCGCCAAGTGGCCGAAGTCGGGGAGAGCGTGCGCTATGCCGTCACCGTCAAACGCGCGGATGCGGGCACAGAGCCGCTGATCGACGCGCAAGTGATCGACAAGCTGCCGGCCGGCTTCAAGTACATCCCGGGCACGGCCCAGGCCGACGGCCGCGCCATCGCCGACCCGCTTCAATTCGGCGGCAGCGAAATGCACTTCAAACTGGGCAATCTGCAAGCCAAGGCCTTGGTGCGCCTGAGCTACCGGGTGCGTATCGGCGTCGGTAGCCAACAGGGCACGGGTATCAACCGTGTGCAGGCCTGCGTGGGTGGAGCCAAGAGCTTCTGCTCCAACGAAGCGCAGGCCAAGGTCAAGGTCAGCGGCGGTGTGTTCTCGCAAGAGGCTTGCGTGATCGGCAAGGTCTATCTGGACTGCAATCACAACCAGATGCAGGACGACGAAGAAATCGGCATCCCAGGCGTGCGCCTGTATATGGAGGACGGCAGCTATAGCGTCACCGATGTCGAAGGCAAGTACAGCCGCTGCGGCCTCAGTCCTCACACCCATGTCTTGGTGACCGACTCCAGCACCTTGCCGCGTGGCAGCCGGCTGGTGACCAGCAGCAACCGCAATGCCGGTGATGCGGCCAGTCTTTTCCTCGATCTGCGCCATGGTGATTTGCAGCGGGCCGACTTCATCGAAGGCAGTTGCGCCCCCGGCGTCGTGGCCGAGGTGCAGCGCCGCCGCAATCAGGGCGAGACCGGCCTGCCACTTCGCACGCCCGCAGCGGCTGCACTGGCGCTGCGATTTGACCCCGGCATTGAGACACCCACAGTGCCGGCCAGCAACGCCGCGCCGGTCGCTTTGGCGGCTCCTACAGACCTGACCGAAGCCACGCAAGCGCCCTTGGCGACGCTGTGCATGCCGCGCCGCGCGCCCGTCTTGGCCATGCCGCCGCCCGAGCGGCCCAGGCCCAAGCTCAAGCCGCCGGTCAAAGCTGCTGCGGTGGCAACGTCCAAACCGGACGTGCCCCCACGCGCCGCGCCACCCAAGAAGGCCTTGCCCAAGGCATCGGCTCGTTTGCCTATGCCGCCCATGCCGCCGCTGCCGCCCATGGCCCCCTCACTGCCTGAGTGCGCGGAGTGATGGCCATGAAAAACAGCAAAAAAGCATTCACGCGCAGCCTGCTTTGCCATGCAGCATGGCTGGCTCTTGGGCTGAACTTGGCCCACGCCCAGCAACAAGCGCAGCCGCAATTGCAGCTGCGCATGATGAACGACTTGGGCGAGCGCCCGACGCTTTACCGCGCCCCGGCGGGCGAGCTGGTGTTTGAAAGCAAACCGGTCGCGCTGCGCGATGGCCCTTTTGCCGCCAACGCGCAAATCGTGCGGCTTGAGATGACGCTCAGCGGCACCGGTGTGCCCGCCGACGGCATCAGCCGAGTCACGGTGCAGGTGCAGGCCTTCACCGCCACGGGCGCGCCCGCGCCCGATGCCGGCTGGATCACGGTCGAGCATTCGGGCGGGCGTATTGAGCAAGTGGGTGGCAGTGGCAGCCTGATTTCGCCGCGTCTGGATCAAGACCGCCGCACACCGGGCACGCAAATCAAGCTCGAAAACGGCGCCGCGCGCTTTGTGCTGGTCGCGCCGCCTAACCCGCAAGATGTGCGGCTGCGGGCCACGGCCGGCGAAGCGGTGGTGGACGGCTTGGTGCCCTTCGACGCAGAACTGCGCCAGATGATTGCTGCCGGCTTGGTTGAAGGCATTTTGCGCATCAACAAGCAGAGTTACGACAGCAATGTCACGCCCGCTCGGCTGGACGACGGCTTCGAGCGCGAGCTCCGGGCCTGGAGCCGCAAGTTCAAGGGCGGCGAGGGCACGGCAGCGGCGCGCGCGGCTGTGTTCTTGAAGGGCAAGATCAGTGGCGAGGCGCTGCTGACCCTGGCCTATGACTCGGAAAAAGAAACCCGCGCCGGCTTGCTGCAAGATGTGCGCCCGGATGCCTATTACCCGGTCTATGGTGACGCCAGCATCAGCGGCTTTGAGGCGCGCAGCTCCGGCCGGCTCTTTGTGCGGGTCGACAAGCAGCGCTCCTACGTTTTGTATGGCGACTTCAACACCGGCGCGGGCTTTGCCCAAACGGGTGGGGCGGGCCTGGTGGCCGGCAGCCCCTTGAGTCAGCTGGGCCAATACAACCGCACCCTGAATGGCGCGCGCGGCCATTACGAGAGCAGCGAGGGTTTCGGCAATGTCTTTGCCAGCCGCGACACCTTGCGCCAAGTGGTGGATGAGCTGCGCGCCAACGGCACCAGCGGGCCCTTCGCGGTGTCCAGCAATAACGCGCTGGAAAATAGCGACAAGGTCGAGGTGCTGGTGCGTGACAAAAATGATCTGCGCCGCGTCATCGCCAGCCAGCCGCTGCAGCGCTGGGTGGATTACTCCTTTGAGCCCTTCAGCGGACGCATCTTGTTGGCGCGGCCGCTGGCCAGCCTGGATGAGCAAGGCAACCCGCACAGCCTGCGCGTCAGCTACGAAGTGGACCAAGGTGGCGAGGCCTTCTGGCTCTACGGCGCTGACGGCCAATTCAATCTGACACCCGGCCTGAGTGTCGGGGGCAGCGTTGTCGAGGACAAAAACCCCTTGGCGCCGTTTGCCTTGCGCAGCATCAACAGCGGTGTGCGCTTGAGCGACAAGACCATGCTGGTGGCCGAAATCGCGCAAAGCCAGGGGCGGGTGCAGGCGGCGACCTTGCCGGCGCCGGTGCTGGGCGCCACGCTGGGTGAAGTCAAGGGCCAGGCACAGCGGGTTGAGGTGTTCCATGATGGTGAAAGCCTGAAGTTGCGCGCCTGGGCCGGCCGCGCCGAGCTTGACTTTGGCAATGCAAATGCCGGCGTCACGCCGGGCACCCAGCAATACGGGGCCACCGCCAGTGCCAAGCTGATGCCGGCGCTGACCTTGACCTTGGATGCCCGCGATATTCAGGACCTGGGCAATGAAGCCAAGCGCAGCGGCGCCACGGTTTCGCTGGCGTATCAGCTGACGCCGACGCTGCAGGTTTCTGGTGGGCTGCGCCACAGCCAAGAGCAGGGGCGCGTCAGCGGCATGGACGGCAGCATAGGCGCCAACCCGGCGCCGGGCAGTGCCTTCTACCCCGGCAATACCGGCGGCATTCCGGGTTATGGGAACGGTAGCGGCAACGGCAATGGCTTGGCGAGCCTGAACAATGTCGGGCTCGGCGCCGGCATGACGCCCGGCGCCGTGCCCGATCTGAGTGCCACCACCTTGTTCCTGGGCCTGCGCGCCGAGGCCTTGGACAATCTGACCTTGAGCGCTGCCGCTGAAGTGGGCAGCGATTCGGCCCGCCAGCACCGCTTGCTGCTGGGTGCGCGCTATCAGGTGGCCGAGCGCACCGGCATCTACGCACGCGCTGAAACGCAGACCGGTCTGGCCTCCTACTACAGCCTGGACGCCAGCCAGCGCAGCAGCGCGCTGTCGGTCGGCCTGGATTCCAGCTATATGCGCGGCGGTCAGTTCTTCAGCGAGTACCGCTTGCGCGACGCCAGTAACGGGCAAGATCAGCAGCTCGCAACCGGCGTGCGCCATGCCTGGACCTTGGACGAGGGGGTGCTGGTGACCGGTGGCGCCGAGCGCTTGAGCATTGTGCAAGCCGACAATGATCAAAAAGCCACCGCTCTGACCGCCAGTGTGGACTACACCGCGTCGGAGCTTTGGAAAGGTTCGGCCCGCACCGAGTGGCGGCGCCTGGATGGCAGCCCGGGATCGGGCAGTCCGCAGGGCATGCAGGACAGCCTGCTGATCACGCTGGGCGCGGCCCGCAAGATCAACCGCGATTGGACCGCGCTGGCACGCAACTACTACCTGGGGCAAGACAACCACGGCACGCGCGCCAATGGCTCGCAGGACCGACTGCAACTCGGCGCGGCCTACCGGCCGGTGGACAACGCTCGCTTCGATCTGCTGTCTATGGTCGAGTACAAGCGTGAGTCCAATATCAACGCCGCAGATGAATGGCGCCGCGTGACACTGGGCAGCCTGCATGGCAACTACCACCCCTCTCGGCCTTGGTGGGTGAGTGGGCGCTTGGCGGCCAAGCAGGTGGACGAACGCTTCCCGGTGCTGGACGGCGGTGTGCGCGCCAGCTACAAGGCCTGGTTGCTGGGCGGGCGCGTGGTCTATGACGTGACCGAGAACTGGGACCTGGGTCTGCTGGCCAGCGTGATGCAAGGCGGCGCGGGCGCCGGCAGCGAGGTCGGCAGTAGAAGCCGTCAAAGTGCTTATGGCGCCGAGGTGGGCTACTTGATGCGGCAAAACCTGTGGCTGAGCGTGGGCTACAACCTGAGCGGCTTCCGCGACCGCGACCTCAGCAATGACTACACGGCCAAGGGCGCGTATCTGCGCCTGCGTTTCAAATTTGACCAGCAGCTGTTTGGAACCCTGGGCACCCTCGGTGCCAATGGTGCCAATGGTGCCAATGGTGCCAATGGCGCCAACGGCCCGGCGCCAGAGGAGCGCTGAATTTTATGAATAGCTATGCCATGAAGATGACTCAAACCTGTATCGCTGCCGCGCTGTTGGCGTCGCTGGCCTCGCTGGCTGGCGGGCTCAATGCTCAGACGCTCAACCCGCCCGAGGCCCGCATCACCGATGCACGCATCGCGGCCGACTTGACGCTTTTCGACGCGCAGCAGCAGCGCTTGCGCCAGCTCAATGAGAGCGGGCAGCTGCCGCTGTCGGGCTACAGCATGGCCAAAGCGCAATGTTGGCTGGACGTGGCGCGGCATGAATATGCACGCAACGATCGCAGTGCCTTTACGCAAGAGGCCTTGACGCAATCAGAGCAGATTGCTCGTTATTTGGCGCAGGGCGGCGTGCCGCAGGCGGCGTCTGACCCGGCCTTGTTGACGCCGCTGGTGAACGGTGCAGCGCGGCTGCGTGAGGATTTATGGGCGGCGCTGGAAGGCTTGAAGACCGCACCGGGTGCCCGCTGCGTGCAAGGCTTGGTGGCCTGCGCCGAGGTCGACTTGGTGCATGCCGGCAATGAAGAAAACCAGCTGCAATGGCGTCACGCCGCGCCTTATATCGGCATGGCGGAAGGGCGCTTGCAACGCGCGCAAGAGGGGGCGGCCGCTTGCGCTGCCGTGCCGGCGACGCTCACCGTGGCCGCGCCGGCCGCGCCGCGCGCTGACTCCAAGCCTCAGCGCGTCGCAAGCACCCAGAAATGGACGCTCAATGGCGATGCTTTGTTCAAGTTCGGCCGCGCCGATATGGCTGCAGTCTTGCCCGAGGGCCGGCAAGCCTTGGCAGCCTTGCTCGCCGCGATTGGACGCGACTATGAACGTATCGACCACATTCAAGTGATTGGCCATACCGACCATCTCGGCGGCGCGGCTTACAACGATCACCTGTCTTGGCGTCGCGCCGAAACCATTCGGGCGCAAGTGCTGGCGCAGAATCTGGGCGCGCCGGTGGCCGCCTATGGCATGGGGCCGCGGCAGCCGATCAAGGCTTGCCCGCCAAGCGAAGCGGGCAGCAAGCGCAAGGAGCTGATTGCCTGCTTGCAGCCCAATCGCCGGGTGGAAATCGCAGTGGTGGGCATTCGACAGGGCGCCTTGCCCAGTTCACCGGCGCCGGCCGCTGCGCCTGAGAAAGTCAACTGACCAGGCCGTCGAAAAAGATCGTCCAGTGGCCATCTTTCTCGCGCCAGTATTGGCGCTTGAGCTTGGGCGCACCGCCGCCCGGGCTCAGCTCGCGGTAGGTGACGATCTTCACGCCCGGCGCGTCGGGCCAGGGCAGGCTGCTCAAGCGCTCTAGCCTCTGCACCGGCAGCTCTTGCTTGGCCATGCGAGCGAGATTGGCGTCCAGCCGGGCGGCAGTGCTGTCCGAGCCCCGCTCCAGACCTGGCTCGTAAAAACCGCGCAAGCTGACCGCGTCTTGGCTCAGGCGGGCCTGTTGCCAGGCTTGATAAGCCTGCTCAAAGCCATTGTCCGCCGGGGCCTTGAGCGCTAGTTTGCGGTCCACCCATTCGATTTTTTCAACAATCACCACCGGCGTTTCACGCGCGGCGACGATATCGGCGAGTGAGCGCATTTCGTCATTGCTGAGCACGATGCAGCCATCGGTGGACTGCGGGCCGCGTGCGTAGTTGCCGGCGCGCTCGCCATGCAACCAGATGCTGCTGCCGCCACGGCCTAGCACGCGGTCGTATTCGCTCGGGTAGTTCAGGGGCAAAGCGGCCGCGCCATAACGGGCTGCCGCCTCGTCGCGCCGCACACCGACGTGGTAGATGCCCAGCGGTGTGCGCTGATCACCTTCTTGCAGTTTGCCGGTGCCGAGTTTGCCGATAGACACATAGCTGTCGCGCAGCAGCTTCAGACCGTCGGCACCGTTCTCAAACAGATACAGGCGGGCATGGCTGGTGTCCACCACGACGGCATGGCGGACGCCTGGTGTCAAGTTCAGCAGCTGTCGAGGCAGGGCGTTATGCGGCGGGCGTTCCACCAGCGCGGCCAGGCGCAGTTTGGCCTCGGCGCGCAGGCCTTCAATGCTGCTTGCTGCGGCAACAGCCGCAGCGCCGCTGGCTGCACCTGCCTGCGGTACTTGCGTTGCCGCTTCCGGGCGGCCGCTGCGGGCCAGCAGCAAGTCCCCGTACAGGAGTTGGGCCAGCGCAAAGTCCGGTTGGCGCTGGACCAACTGCTCGGCGGTGCTGAAGGCTTGCGTTTCATTGCCACGCGCCAGATGTTGGTAGGCGAGGATGAGCTGACCTTCGGGCGTATGACCGTCGATTTCGGTCTGAATCAAACGCTCGGCCGGGCTGCTCTTGGACGAGGCATGCGCCGGCAGGGGCTGGCTTGAAGGCAAGGGGAAGCTGAGGTTGGATGCGCCCGCATTGAAGTCCACCTTGGCGAATACAAAGCCGACCGTGCCCAAAACGGCCGCCAGTCCCAGCGAGGCCAGCACCACCGGCTTGACATTGCCCACCATGCCCAGGGCTGCACCCGCCCGCAGGGGCTCCTGCCGCTCGGCTTTGGCCTCAGCGCTGGCTTTGCAGTCTGGACTTGGTTGCGTGTCTTTCATATCGCTCACAGCGTGCACAAAAAGTTTGGAAATCAGTTCGAAGCCTCTTGCGTGATCTGCCAATCACCGGCCTTGTTTTTCACCATCTCTATATTCTTGCTGCTCTTCACGCTCAATGCATCCGAGTTGTAGTCTTGACGCAGGCGAACTGTGGCCTTGTTGCCACTGACCTTGATGCGCAGATCAGACAAGGTGACGGTGATTTTCTTCTTGCCGGTGATGCGGTCGCGGCGCTCCTGCTCCCAGACCTTGCGGCTGGGCGCCTTGCCCTTGAAGTCGGGGGCATAGGCGTCGAAATAGGCCACCATATTGCGCGAACTCCAGGCCTTGGCCCAGTCACGCAAGGCTTTCTCGACCGCTTGCTTGTCCAGCTCGGCCGCATCGGGGCGAGCGGGTTCGGCCTTGGCCACGACCGGCGCCGGCGCTGCCGTTGCAGCGACGGGAGGCATTGCGGCGGCGGGCTTGGCGGCAGCGAGCGCGCTGGCGCTAGGTGCGGGTGCCGGAGCCGGCTTCGGCGCCAGCGCTACGGCCGAGTCGGCCGGCTTTGCTACCACGGCGGGCGCAACAGCAGGCGCGACAGCAGGCGGCGTTGCGGGAGTTGGAGCGGGCTTCGGCGCAGGCGCCACGGCCGGCGGCGCAACCGGCGCTGCCGCCACAAGCGTTGCCGCCGATGCGGGGGCCGGAGCAGGCGTTGGAGCAGGTGCTGGTGCAGGAGAGGCCGCAGCCTTGCTCGCGCGCGGGTCAACGCTGGCTTCGAACACGTTTTGCACCACGGCCAGCTTCAGCGGCAAGCTGCCGTCGGACTTGTCCAGGGCCAGCGCTTTCTTATAGGCCTGACCGGCCAGTCTGGCGTAGACGTCGCCGAGGTTCTGGAAGGCGGTCGCATAGGTCGGGTTGGTGCGGATGGCCAACTCCAGGGCTTGACGAGCCTTTTCATAGTCGCCCTGATTGCCGTAAAGCACGGCCAGGTTGTTATATGGGCCGGGCAGCTCGGGGTGGCTTTCGATCAGCTTTTGGAATACCCCAATCGCCTCGCCCTGCCGGTTCAGCATCGACAGCGCGATGCCGCGCTGCAGGCGCAGGCGCGGGTCATTCGGCTTGGCCAGCAAGAGCTGATCGACCTTCTTCAGCCCCTCGGCCGCCTTGCCGCTGGCCAAGATGGCCTGCACATCGCTGACCTCATCGGCCAGGGTCAGCGCGGAGCCCATCAACAGCGCTGCGGCCAGGCAAATGGAGCGGAGCGAGAAAGGAGTCGTCACTGCTGTGAATGGAGTCATGGCGCGGCTGAAATGATTTGCTTCGATTGTACGGGGCCGCTTGGGTGCAAGCATCAAGCCTTCTTGCTCGGCGCAGGCCAGCCCTCATGCTAGAGTGGCCGCCGGACATGGGCCGCACCGAACGGTGTCTTCCATGATGTTTCCCTCAGCCTTGATCACTCTACGCGCCTGCATGGATCGCTGCCCCGCTTTGATTTCCCAATCCGCAGCATGGGCCAAGCTCGGTGGCGCGCGCCTGATTTGCGGAGCCCTGGCGCTGAGCAGCTGGTCGGCCGCTCAGGGCCTGGAGTTGGGGGCTGCGCAAATGTTGTCCGGCCTGGGACAGCCGCTGTCATTGCAGTTGCCCGTGCGCTGGTCGCCCGGTGAGGTGCGAGCTCTGGAATGCCTGAAGCTCAAGGTCGAGGCCGGTGACGGCCCGCAGGCCGCGATTGACGTGCAGCAAACCTTGCTCAAAGGTGCCGACGCGAACTCGGCGCTGATCTGGGTGCGTTCCAGGCTGGAGATGGTGGAGCCTGTGTTGGTGCTCACCCTCGGTTGCCCGGCTCAGCAAGTGATGGCCTTGGTGGACCCCGTGCACAGCATGGCGCCGCCGGCAGGTGGTTTCAGGACCGTCTCGACACAGCTGCCTCACACCGAGCTCCTCAACTTGGTCGACGAAGCGGCTCGGCCGCATGCCGCGCCCAAGCCGTCTCCTCTGCCCAAGGTCCGCACCGAGCGGCGGCCAGCGCAAGCCAGGAGTTTGTTGCGCTTGGGCGATGCAAGCCTGCCGCCGCTGACGCTGGCGGATGCCGAAGCGAGCGGGCTGCGCTGGCGCTTTGACAGCGATCTTGACGGGTCGGCCACGATGGGCTTGAGCGCACGCAAACCGGTGAAAGCGGTCAAAGACCAGCCTTTTTATGTGCGCCCCGATGCACCCGGCGCCAGTTTGTTGATGGCCATCGACGTTGGCCGTGCCGCAGGCGCGGCCGATTTGCTGATGGCGCAAGACGGCCCCGAGCGCCTGCAGCGGGCGCAGGCGCAGTTCAGCGCGCTGCAGGCGGACCACCAAAGTTTGAAATTGGAGCTGGCAAATCTCGAAGCCAAGCTGGCCGAGCGTGACGGCGGGCAGCGTTGGTTCAACGCCTTGATGGCGGGCGCTGCTGCCTTAGCCGCAGGGGGCGCAGCTTTCTTGTTGTTGCGGCGTCGGCGCGATCGCTGAGGCCCAGACTGCAAGGCCCACAAAAAAAAGGCTCCCGAGGGAGCCTTTTCTCATGCAAAGCAGGCGTTTCAGCCCTTGTTACGACGACGGGCGGCAAAGCCAATGGCGCCCAGACCAGCCAGCATCAATGCGTAAGTGACAGGCTCAGGCACGGGGGTGGTGAAGCCGTGGAAGGGCTCGTAGCCCAACTCGACCTTGCCGTTTGGGCCAGCGCTCAGCGAGTTAGCAATCAGGGTGCCTTCCAGATGGCCGGAGCCGATCACGTTGGCGCCGATTGCCAGCACTGCGCCGTTCACAAAGGACGAAATATTGACCGCAGTTGCGTTCACCAGGTTGAAGATGATGCGATCGCGGTGTTGTGCAATAGCGTCAGGGCTGTTGGCCTTGTCTCCGCCTACATCGCCGCTGAAGACGACGTCTTTCAGGGTGCTGTTGATGATCACAGCGGCCTTGGCGCCGATGTTGGCGAAGGAAATGTTCTTCAGCTCGGTGTTGCCGACATTGAACACTTGGGGCTTGTCCGTGCCGTCACCGGTCAACTTCAGGCCATCGTTCTCAAACTTCCAGCCGCCGCCGCCGGCGGTTTGAGTCATGCCCGCCAGTTGCGTTGACAGTCCACTCAGCTGAGTCTTGGCGGCCGCAAAATCGATGTAGTTTGCGTTTTTGGTCGCTGTGTTGTACTGGTTCCAGCCCGGTGCTTCGAGTTGGCCACCGTAGACAATATCACCCAGCTTCGTTTGGGCGGTAACCCAAGGCGCGGTAGAGGGGCCGATGGTGGCGTTGGTGTTTTCAACGTAGTACTTGGGGCCGTTGTAGATCGTGCCGCTCGCCCAGCCGCCGTCATTCTTCATTCGAACATTGCCCTTGACCACCAACGATGGCTCGGACGAACCGTAAGCATTGCGATAGCCCACATCGAAGCCCGATGTCAGGTTGCCGCCGACAGCCAAGCGGCCTTCAACGTCAGACGCGGCATTCACATCGCCGAAAAAGAAGCCGCTGTAACCCTGGGCGGCGCCCAGGTTGATGACGGCGGCTTGTGCCGACAGGCTCAACAGCGCTGTTGCGACTACAGATGCCAATTTAATACCAACTTGGCGATTCAGATAACTGCTCTTCATATTCTGTCCCTCGGAGAGTAGTGGTTGATCTAACCGTTTTTGAGCCCCTTGCCTGGCTTGGCGCGATTCTAGGGAGGGCAGTCGCTTCTTGCCCCCCGTGAATCGGGGGGTACCCCCTATTTGAGGGGGTATGCAAGTGGTATTTGTTGGTTTTCAGGTCCTTGTTGAAGGTGGGCCAAATGGGGTGCAAATCTGGCCTTTATGCAGTTTGGGCGCTTTGGGGTACGCCCTATAGTCAGCGATCAAGTCCTCACGAAGGTTTGCATATGAATCTGCAGAATTTCACGGTGCGCGCCCGTTTGTATGCCTTGGCTGTCTTTGCCATGCTGATGCTGGCGACCGTAGCGGGCGCGGGGCTCTATAGCCTGCATCAGGCGCGAGCATCCTTTGTGCACTTTGCCGACGATGACAATGCCGCTCTCAACGTGATCTCGGGCATTCGCGCCAGCGTTGGCAATCTGCGCCGCTACGAGAAGGACATGGTGATCAATCTCGCGGATGACAACGCGATCACGAAATACCGTGAAGATTGGGCCGCCAACTATGCCGCGACGCTCCAAGGCCTGCACGACTTGGCCAAGCTGGATCTGGAACCCGACACGCGTCGCCTCGACACCGAAATTGATGGTCTGCTCGGTGCTTACAAGTCCGAAATGGAGGGCTTTATGAAGCAGCTCGGCGCCAAAGAATTTGCCGACCCGGATGCGGCCAACAAGGCGTTGGATGGCGCCAAAAAAGCGGTCCGGCCGATCGAACAAAAAATGAAGGAAATGGTCGAGTCGCTGGACAAGGCCGGCGTCAGTGCGGTCGCGGCCACGCTGGCCAAGCAAGACAGCACCCGCATTGCCTTGATCTCGGTGTCTTTGTTGGCGATGCTGTTCATAGGCGCCTTCACCTTCTTCAATATCCACTCGATCCTGCAGCCTTTGCAGCAAGTCCAACAGTCGGCCGAGCGTATTGCCGGCCAAGACTTGAGCGAAAAGATCCGCCCGCTTGGCCGCAGCGAAACCAGTGACTTGATGCGCGGTGTGGCGGCCATGCAAGAGTCTTTGCGTGATGTGGTCGGCAATGTACGCAATGCCACCGACAGCATCGCCACCGCCTCGGCCGAAGTGGCCGCCGGTGGGCACGACCTCAGCCACCGCACCGAGCAGGCCGCATCCAGTCTTGAAGAAACCGCCTCCGCGATGGAGGAGTTGACGGCCAGCGTCAAACACAATGCCGATTCGGCCCGTCAAGCCAATCAGTTAGCGGTGGACGCCGCCCAGGTGGCCGAGCGCGGCGGCACGGTGGTCGGCGAGGTGGTCGACACCATGAAGCGCATCAGCACCTCCTCGCACAAGATCAGCGACATCATCTCCACCATCGACGGCATTGCTTTTCAAACCAATATCCTGGCGCTGAATGCGGCCGTGGAAGCAGCCCGTGCGGGCGAGCAAGGGCGCGGCTTTGCGGTAGTGGCCAGCGAGGTGCGCAGCTTGGCGCAGCGCTCGGCCGAGGCGGCCAAGGAGATCAAGGGCCTGATCACTGCCAGCGGCGAGGCGGTGGACAGCGGCGCTTTGTTGGTCGAGCGCGCCGGGCAGACCATGCAAGAGGTGATCGGCTCGATTGGCCGGGTCAGCTCCATCGTGGCCGAGATCAGCCACGCGACGGCCGAACAGAGCACCGGCATTGCCCAGATCGGCACGGCCATCACTCAACTCGACACCATGACGCAGCAAAACGCCGCCTTGGTCGAGCAGTCGGCCGCTGCAGCCCAGAGCCTGCAGGTGCAGGCCGAGGACTTGGCCAAGTCGGTGGCGGTGTTCAGGCTCTGAACTCGCCGAACAGGGTCAGGTCTTGCCCTGCCGGTGTTGAGCACATAACTTTGCAAAGTTATTTTGCCAAGCCTCTTCCGTGCGATTGGTGAATCAAATATATTGAGCCACGGAGTTTTCCCCTTCAGGAGTGGTGTACATGAATCTGCAAGATTTCACCGTGCGTGCCCGTTTGTATGCCCTGGCCGGTATTTCGGTTTTGGTGCTTTTGGTCGTCGGCCTGACCGGCTTGTACAGCCTGAACGAGGCCAAGAGTGCCTTCAAGCATTTTGTGGATAACGACAATCAGTCGCTCGCCCTGACCTCCAAGATTCGCGCCGAGGCCGGCAATTTGCGCCGTTATGAAAAAGACATGGCGCTCAATCTCGATGACGCCGCCGCGGTCGATAAGTACCGTGCCGATTGGGCCAAAACCTATGTGGCGCTGGACAAAGCCGTGCAGGAGTTGAACAAACTCGACATCCCCAAAGACGTGCAAGACGAACTCCGCGACATCAACAGCGGGATGAAGTCCTACAAAGGCGAGATGGAGAGCTTTATGGGCAAGCTGGGGGAAAAAGCCTTTGCCGATCCTGCCAGCGCGAACAAAGCCCTGGGCGCCGCCAAAAAGGCGATCCGGCCTATGGAGGCCAAGCTGGAAGAGATGGTGGCCTCGATTGACAAAGATGCATTGCATGAGGTGGAGACCATTGCCGCCAATGAGGTCGCGATTCGACGCAGTCTCATCTTTGTCTTGCTCGGTGGCGTGCTAGTGATCGGTGTCTACACCTTCTTCAATTTGCGCTCGATTTTGCAGCCCTTGACCGAGGTTCAAAAGTCGGCCGAGCGTATTGCCGGGCAGGATTTGAGCGAGAACATTGTGGTGCATGGCAAATGCGAAACCGGTGATCTGCTGCGCGGCGTCAAGGCGATGCAGACCTCGCTGCGTGATGTGGTGGGCAATGTGCGCAGTGCCACCGACAGTATTGCCACCGCCTCCGCCGAGGTTGCGGCGGGCGGGCATGACCTCAGCCACCGCACCGAGCAAGCGGCCTCCAACCTGGAGGAAACCGCCTCGGCGATGGAAGAGCTGACCGCCAGCGTCAGGCATAACGCCGACTCAGCGCGGCAGGCGAACCAGTTGGCGGTCGATGCTGCTCAGGTGGCTCAGCGGGGCGGCGCTGTGGTGGGCGAGGTGGTGCAGACCATGAGCCGCATCAGCGCCTCCTCCAACAAGATCAGCGACATCATCTCCACCATCGACGGCATCGCTTTTCAGACCAATATCCTGGCGCTGAATGCGGCCGTGGAGGCTGCCCGCGCCGGAGAGCAAGGGCGCGGTTTTGCGGTGGTCGCCAGTGAGGTGCGCAGCTTGGCGCAGCGCAGCGCCGAGGCCGCCAAAGAAATCAAGGGCTTGATCACTGCCAGCGGCGAGAGCGTCGAGGCGGGCGCAGTGCTGGTGAGCCGGGCCGGTGACACCATGCAAGAAGTGATTGCGTCGATCGGCCGGGTGGGCTCCATCGTGGCCGAAATCAGCCACGCCACCGGCGAGCAAAGCTCGGGCATTTCGCAGATCGGCATGGCCATCACGCAGCTTGACAATATGACGCAGCAAAACGCCGCGCTGGTGGAGCAGTCCGCCGCTGCTGCGCAGAGCTTGCAAGTACAGGCGGACGAACTGGCGCGCTCGGTGGCGGTGTTCAAGCTGTAATCAGCGCCGCAGCCAGTTCAAGGCGCCCATGAGCCAAAGCGCCAAGCGCATCTTCCGCGACCTGCTGCTGATCGCGGCCCTGGCCTTCGCCCTGATTGCCGGCTTCACCTTCTATGGTGGCCATGGGCTATGGCGCGCGCTGGAGCGCTACAGCGCCGAAGCCTTGCCCGAGCATGACCGGGCCGAGCGGATGCTGGACGTGGCGGTCGAGTTCAAATGGCAGGTTCAGGAATGGAAGAACCTGCTGCTGCGCAGCAATAGCAGCGCCGAGGCAGCCCAGCTCTGGGAGGCGGTGCAGGCCCGGGAGCAGGCCGTGCGAGCGGGGCTGCAGGCCTTGCGGGCAGCAGGCCCGCTACATGTGTCTGACAGCGCGGCGATTGACGCCGCCTTGCAAGCGCATCAGACGCTGAGCCAAGCTTACGAGCAGGCGAGGCAGCGTTTTGAGGCCGATGGATTCCGCCCGCAAGGTGCCGATGCCTTGGTGCGCGGCGCCGACCGGCCCCTGCTTGCGGCGCTGGATGCGATTTCCGACCGCGCCGCCGAGCGCGCCAAGCTGGCCGACCGCGAAGCCCAGCGCAGCGCGCAGCAGGCCGTTCGGGTGGCCTTGGTCGGCTTGGTGCTGGGTCTGATCGGCGGCATGGGCATCTTCTACGTGATGATTCGCCGGGCCGTTTTGCGGCCCACCGAACAGGTGTTCACGCAGCTGGCGGCAACCTCAGAGCTGCTTTTGCAGTCCGAGCGCATGGCCAGCCTGGGCGGCTTGGTGGCGGGCGTCGCGCATGAGATCAATACGCCGGTGGGCGTGTCCTTGACCTGCGCCACCACCTTGCAAAAAGCCACGCAAGAGGTGACCCTGCAAATGGAGGGCGGCGGCTTGCGCAAGCAAAACCTGCAGGACTATTTGCAGGTAGCGGCCGAATGCAGCGCATTGCTGAGCTCCAACGCCCACAAGGTGGCCGATCTGGTACGCAGCTTCAAGCAAGTGGCGGTGGACCAGACCAGCGAGGCGCGGCGCAGCTTTGCGGTGCGCGCCTACATCGAGGAGTTGCTCGTGAGCCTGCGCGCCGAGCTCAAGCGCCGCCCTATGCAGATTGAGCTGCGCTGCCCCGAGGGTCTGGAAATGGACAGTTACCCCGGCGCCTTCTCGCAGGTCTTGACCAATTTGCTGCTGAACGCGCAGCGCCATGCTTTTGATGAGAGCACGGCACTTGGCGTGGTCACGATCGATATCAGCCAGAGTGGCGAGATGCTGGAGATCGAGTTTGCCGACCAGGGCCGCGGCATCGCACCCGAGCACCTGGGTCAAGTCTTCGACCCCTTTTTCACCACCCAGCGCCATGCGGGGGGCAGTGGCCTGGGCCTGAATATCGTCTACAACCTGATCACCAACACCTTGGGCGGCCAAGTGCGCTTGTTGAGCCAGCTCGGCCAGGGCACGAAATTCTTGATCAGCCTGCCCCGGGTGGCGCCCAAGATCAGCAGCATGGGCAAATAATGCCCCACTTCAGCCGGGAAGAAACGCGCTCATGAGTCAAGCCAATGAACCGAACCCGGCCGATGAAATGTGGCTGCTGGACGATGCGCCGGAGCCCGGCGCAGCCGTTAAAAGCAATCCGCTCGAAGCCGCGCCCTGGCGCGTCCTGATCGTTGATGACGAGCCGGATGTGCATTCGTCCACCCGGCTGGCGCTGATGTCCGTCAGCTACAAGGGCCGCAAGCTGCAAATGCTGTCGGCCCATTCGGCGCTGGAGGGCGTGATGACGATGCGGCGCGAGCCCGATATTGCGCTGATTCTGCTCGACGTGATGATGGAGACCGACGACGCCGGCCTGCGCATGGCCAGGCAGGTGCGCGAGGACTTGGGCAATCATTTGACCCGCATCGTGCTGCGCACCGGCCAGCCCGGCCAGGCGCCCGAGAGCGATGTGATCGTCCAGTACGACATCAACGATTACAAATGCAAGACCGATATGAGCCAGCAAAAGCTCTTCACCACGGTGATCGCCTCGCTGCGCACCTATGAGAGCCTGGTGCTGATCGAGCGCAACCGGCGTGGCCTGGAGCGCATTCTGGATGCCTCAAGCGACCTCTACCATGTGCGCTCGCTGCGCGAGTTTGCCTCCGGCGTGCTGAATCAGATCAGCGCGATCTTGGACGTTGGCGCAGAGGGCGTGATCTGCCTGCGCCAGACCGGCCTGCAAGGCGAACTGGCGCCGGTCGTGATGGCGGCGACCGGCAGCTATGCGGGCATCAGCCAAATGAGCGAGGTGCCGGCGCCCGCTGCGGCTGCTACGGCGCGCGCCTTTGCCGATCATCAAAGTCATTTTGAACACCCTTTGGATGTGCTGTTCGTGGCCACACCGCAGGGCCATGAGTTCGTCATCCTGGTGTCTGCACCCTGGCCGTTGGTGGATGCGCAGCGCAAGTTGCTGGCCCTGTTCTGCAGCAAGATCACCTGGGCTTTTGACAATCTGCATAACTTTGAAAAGCAGCAGCAGGCGCAGGCCGAATTTGCGCGCGCGGTGGCAGTTTTCTTTGATGCGCTGCAAGCGGGCCAAAAGCCGGCCCTGGGCGAAGCGCTGGCGACCTTGTTGCCACGCCTGTCGGCACAAAGTGGTCGTTCTTACGACGCTGCAGGCTTGGAGCGGGTGTTGCAGTCGGCGATGGGCGCGCTGCGGCCTTGACGGGTCAGCAAATGAGCTGCTTTGCAGGCGTTGCAGCGCTGACCGGGGCAGATGAGGGCGGCAGAGAATAAGCGGTTTACCGGTCGCGCAGGGTTTGCGCCCGCCGGTTTGCATTTCAAGCTAGAGGACATCAGCATGAGCACTATTCAAAACATGAAACTCCGCACCCGCGTACTTGCAGGTTTTGCCGTCGTGATGGGCTTGCTTTTGGTGGGTTCGTTGATGGGGGTGCTGAGGGTCAAACAACTCAATGCAAAGATCGAGCGCTTGGTCGATGTGGATTCTCAAGGGCTGGCCTTGGCGCGGCAATGGGCCGGCATGTCCGAGTCCAATATCCAGCGTCGTATCGTCACGCTGACCGTCGATGATGCTGATTTCGTCAATGCCTTTACCCGCAAGTCCAAAGAGACTTCGGCGCGCATCGACAAGGTGCAAGAGGAGCTCGACGCGCTGAGCAAGACGCCTGAAAGCGACCGGCTGAACGACAAGATTGCGGCCAGCCGCAAGCAATACCAGGCCTTGCGCGATGAAGTCAGCAAGTCCAAAAAGGACGGCCAAGACATTCGCGCGCGTGTGGCCACCGAACTGATCCCGGCCATGGACAGCTATATCGACACCATCAATGACTATGCCGAACACAAGCGCGAGCGCTTGCAAGCCGCGCGCCAAGAGGCCAGCGAAAGAGCCAGTGCCGTTGCCAATTTGGTCTTGCTGCTGTCGGGCGCGGCGACGCTGATTGGCATCGGCATCGCGTTGGCTATCACGCGCTCGGTGACGGAGCCAGTTGCGCGCGCCCAGTCCCTGTCTGAAAGCATCGCCGAGGGCGATTTGACCCAGGAAGTGCGGGTCGAGGGCCGCGACGAGATGGCCAACTTGACCCAGTCCTTGCAGCAGATGCAGCGGCAGCTGTCCACCACCATCTCGGGCGTGCGCAGCGCCGCTGAGCAGGTGCGCATTGCCTCGGCCGAGATCGCCACCGGCAATATGGACCTGTCCAACCGCACCGAGCAAGCTGCCAGCAGCCTGGAGCAGACGGGTGCGGCGATGCAGCAACTCAGCGAAGGCGTGCGCAGCAACGCGGAAGCGGCGCGTCAGGCGGACGGCTTGGCGCAGACGGCTTCCGCTGTGGCCGACCGGGGCGGCGCGATGGTCAGCCGGGTGGTGGAGACCATGAGTGAGATTCAGGCTTCGTCCAATAAAATTTCCGACATCATCGGCGTGATCGATGGCATCGCTTTCCAGACCAATATCTTGGCGCTGAATGCGGCGGTGGAAGCGGCCCGCGCCGGTGAGCAAGGGCGTGGCTTCGCGGTCGTGGCCAGCGAAGTGCGTTCACTGGCGCAGCGCAGCGCGCAGGCGGCGCGTGAGATCAAAACTCTGATCTCCACCTCGGTGGACAAGGTCGAAAGCGGCGCCAAGCTGGTGCAAGACACCGGCGACACGATAGGCGAAGTGGTGCAAAGCGTGCAACGCGTGACGCAAATCGTGGCCGAGATCTCCAGCTCTACCTCGGCGCAAGCCTTGACCCTGGGCGAGATTGGGCAGGCGGTCCATGAACTGGACAAGATGACACAGCAAAACGCGGCGCTGGTGGAAGAGTCTGCGGCCGCTGCGCAAAGCCTGCGCGATCAAGCCACGCAAATGGTGGACTCGGTGGCGACCTTCAGATTGCGCGGCTGAGTGCCTTGATTTGAGCCGGTGGGAGAATCAGTCAGCGTCTTTGAAGCGCTGCCTGATCTCCAATATCTGATCCCAATGCGCGAAGAACTGCTCCACACAGGCCGGGTCGAAATGGGCCCCCGATTGCGCCCGGATAAAGGCGGCTGCGTCTTCGAGTGACCAAGCTTTTTTGTAGGGCCGCTCCGAGGTCAGGGCGTCGAAGACATCCGCCACCGCGACGATGCGGCCGAAGATCGGGATGGCCTCGCCCATCAATCCTTTCGGGTAGCCGCTGCCGTCAAACTTTTCGTGGTGGGTGATGGCAATCAAGCCGCCAGCCAGCAGAACCGGCGAGCTGCTGGCACGCAAGATTTCATGGCCGAACTCGGCATGGCGTTTCATGATCTCGAACTCGTCCGGCGTCAGTCGACCCGGCTTGAGCAGAATATTGTCGGCAATGCCGACCTTGCCGATGTCATGCATCGGTGCTGCCTGCAGCAGCAGATCTTGCTCGGCCTCGCTGAGCTTCAGCCCGGCGGCGATCACCTTGGAGAAATGTGCCATGCGCAGAATATGGGCGCCGGTTTCGGGGTCGCGGTATTCGGCCGCCTTGCACAAATGGAACACCGCCTCGCGCTCGCGCTTGAGGCTCTCTGCGGTGGCCTTGCTGACCTCGTCGGCCAACCAGGCGGCGCGGTCATCGAGCTTGAGTTTGGCCGCGGTGACCTCGGCATAGGCTTGCGCGTTGTCGATTGCAATCGAGGCATAGGCGCACAGGGTACGAAAGATCGAGCGCTCGCGCTCACCATAAGCATGCCGCTCCAGGGACTGGATCGACATCACACCCAAGAGCCGCTCGCCCATCAGCAAGGGGCCGAACAGCAGCGTCAATTGGTTCTGGCTGCCTGGGATCAAATTGACGGGCACGCTGTCGGGATCGATGTCGACCAGCAACTCCTGTCGCTCGCGGGCACAGCGCGCGATATAGGACGTGGGGTGGTCCAGCGGCCGGTCTTGCAAGTCCATGCTGCGGCCGTCTTCGATGAAGTAGGCGCCTGAGAGTTGCTGGCCACTGTCATCGAGCAAAAAGACAAAGAAAGACGAGGCGTTCAGCAGGTCGTTGACATGCCGGTAGAGCGTGCTGCAAACCTGATCGACATTCATGCAGGCGGTGATTTCGCGGCCCACCTGGCCGAGGATTTCCAGCGTCAAAGCCGATTCGTGCAGTGATTCGGCCCTTTGCGCTTCGGCCTGCGCGGTGATTCTGTGGTGCTCGACCTCGGCTTGCGCGCGCAGGGTTTCCTCGCGAATCTGCATCGCGATGGCCCGGTTGTTGGCGTCTTGCGTACTTTTTTTGCCGCGCGCCGCTGCCGCGCTACAAGCCTGTTCATAGGCGGTCTTGAAGTCCCCGCAGTCGGCATGCGCCTTGGCAAGCTCGTCAAACAAGTCCGCCGAGGGCAGCAAGCCTTCGACCTGAGAAGACAAATGCAAGGCCAGTTGCAGGTAGTGCAGGCATGGGTTTGCAGCGACCATGCCCTCGGGCTCGGCGAGATTTTGCTGCTTGTGAATGGCAGCCAAAATGCGCAAACACTTGACTTGCTCCAGCACGATGCCCAACTGTTGAGCGTCTTTCAGTCCCAATTTGGCGGCCGCCAGTGCCTCAGGCACGCGGCCGAGCCGATTCAAGGCATCGGCCAAGCCGCGGTGACCGTAGACGACAAGATCGCCGGCACGGCTGGCTTGTGCGCGCTCCACCGATTCAGCAAAGTACTCTGCCGCTTGCGCCGGCTTGCCCATGTCCAGCGCCAAGTCGCCCAGCGCTTGCAGGTTCAACAAGGTGCCATGAGAGTTGCGAACGACCCGCATCACGGCTTGCGCCTCGGCCAGGCTTGCTTGAGCGTCTTGCTGGCGACCCAGCAGCCGTTGGATATCGCCCACTCGAAACAAGGTATTGCCGACCACCACCGGCCAATCGGTCCGGCGGGCCAGCGCTGCCGCTTGCTCGGCCCATTGGAGCGCCTCGCTCAGATCACCCAGATTGGAGAAGGTGACCGCCACATTGCTCGCGCCCAAGATGGCATCACGCAACTGGCCGGTTTCCAGCGCCAATTGATGACCCGCGACATAACTGTGAAAGGCGCTGGGAAAATCTCCGGTTAATGCGGCGATCACGCCCCGGGTGGCCTCCACCATGGCCAGCGCGATATCGCTCAGTGGTTGGCTGGCGTCGAAGCGTTGCGCCAATTGCAGCCTTGCAGACTGGGGGTCTCGCATGCTCAGCATCAGGATCTGGCGGGCGCCGCAATAGTCGATCCTGCTGCCGTCACCCGATCGCTCGAACGCGCTCAAGGCTTGGGCCAAGCAGGTATCGCGTTGTTCCCCGTGGCCCAGCATATGAGCGATATTGGCCATCAACAGGCGGGCGTCGCCTTGGCCCAAGGCGTTGTTCAGGGAATCAAAGCTGGCCAGCGCTTGGTCGGCAAATTGCTGGGCCTGCGCAATGTTTGCGCCGAGCCAAGCGACCTCGCCGCGAACCAACTTGCTGCGGGCGAGCCAGGAGCTCAGGCATCGAGTGGCAGGCGACTCTGCCAGAGGCTGCAATGGTTCGGCCTGCTCCAGCAATGCCAAGGCGCGGCGGCTCTCCCTTTGGCGCAGTTGCCAGGCCAGCGCGACCAGCGCAGGCAGGCGGTCGTTGTCGGTGCTGGCGGCGGCGAGTTCGCGCTCCAGCGCAGCGAGTTCCGTCTCGGTGGCAAATAGACTGGGGTTCAAGCGGGCGTCCTCGGGCTTGCGGGGCTCGCCTCAGTCCGGCGCCACCTGATCCACTTGCACCAGCGCCAATTGCCCGGCGCTATTGCGCTTGACGCTGTAGACGATGAAGGAGCCGGTGCTGAGGTCGCCGCGCGCGTCCCAGTTGACGGCGGTTTTGGCGCCGTTGTAGTCCCAGTCCAGGCCGGGGTTCTTCAGGGCGAGACCGAATTGGCCGGGCGTGATTTTCAAGGGGCTGGCGCTGTCGGGGCGCGACACTGGGCCCAGCCATTTGGCCATCGAGGCCCGGTCTGTGCTGCCGCCGGCTTGTGCCGCCAGGGCCAATAGATAGACGGCGTCATAGCCGGAGGGGCTGATGCCTACATCGGGCGGCGTGCCGAAAGCCTGGGTGAAGAGGTCGGCAAAGGCCAGGTACTCGGGGCGCTTGGGGTTGTTGTCGGCGCCCATGATGGTCATGCCCTCGACCACCGAGGCGTTGGCGGTGCTGACAAACTGCGAGGTGCTGAGCGAGCTGGCCGCATACAGCGAGGGACGGGGCTGGGCGATGGCCAGCGCCATGTCTTTGCTCAAGCCCACGGCCTCGCCCGACTGTGCGGCGAGGTAGATCGCGTCGGGGCGACCATTGGCCATGGCTTTGGCAATCACGGCGCCGAAGTCGGCGGTCTGACCGGCCTTGAAACTGGCGCTGGCCAGCACTTGGCCGCCGCGCTTGATGAAGGACGCGCTGAAGTTGTCGCGGGCGGAGATGCCAAAGCTGTCGTTCGAATGGATGATGGCGACGGTCTGCTTGCCATCACGGCGCGCGATCTGCGCCGCCACCCCGCCGGAGAAGGAGTTGGAGACGATCAAGCGGTAAAACACGCTGGGCGTGCCGCGATCCATGGTGTCGAGGTCGGTGGTGCTGGGGCCGGTGCCTATCATGGGCACGCCGGTCTTGAGGACGGTGGGTACGAGCAACAAGGCTTCACCACTGGTCAAGGGGCCGATCACGCCGATGCAGCCGGCGTTCACCAAATCCAGATACTCACCGATTTGCGCCTCGCTGCCCTCGGTGGTGCCGGCCTTGCTGTCGCGCACCATATAGCCCAAGGTCTTGCCGTTGACGCCGCCGGCCGTGTTGATCTCGGCCACCGCTTGGCGGATATAGCGTTCGCGCGAGTCATAGTTGGCCGAAGACGGCCCCGTGAAGGGGTAGAGCACGCCAATCATCAGCTCGCCCTGGATGCCTGGGCGCATGCTGCCCGGCGCGCCTTCGGTCTGCTTGCTGCTGCCCTCAACACCGTCGCCGCCGCCGCAGCTGGCCAGCAGGCCGGCTGCGCTGAGCAGCGCGAAGGAGGCCATGCGTTTGAGTTTGAAATCTGTGTTCATGACGTTCAGTTCCAACGGTAGCGGTAACTCAGAAGCGCGCTGCGGCCCGTGCCGGGGAAGTCCACGCTGCCATAGCCGGGTTCGGAGTATTTGGCGTTCAGCAGGTTGTCCATGCGCAGCTGCAGCTCATGGCTGCTGAAGAAAACCTGTGTCCACACCAGGTTGAGACGGGTGCTGTGGGACAGGGAATAGGGCGTTAGGAAATTGGCAAAGGCGTTGCTGAAGGTGGCGTGGCGTTTGGACGCATACAGCAGCTCGCTCGCCCATTGGCCAAAGCTACCCGAATGCCAGCGCCATTCGGCGCGCACCGAATGCTCGGGGAAGCGCTCGGGCGGTCGGACCAGATCGCCCACCAGTGGGATGGGGTCGCGCTCGGTCAGATTCAGCGCCGTCCAGGCAAAGCCAAAGCGATGCGCGCCTTCTTCATAGCGGGCATCCAGTTCGGCACCTTGGCCCGAGAATCGGCCGCGGTTGACGGGCTGATAGTTGAGGCCGGTCTGCTGCAACTCGATCTTGTCCTTGACTTCGAGTTGGTAGACATTGGCCGTGAGTTGCAGCTTGGGGCTGGGCCGCCAGTTGATTTGCAGTTCGGTGTTGGCGGCGGTCTCGGCGCGCAGCTTTTGATTGCCGATCACATCGCCGCTGTAGAGTGGCTGGGCCAAGAGGTCAAACACGCTGGGCGCTTTGTAGGAGGTGCTCCAGATCAGCTTGGCGTTGAGCTCGCGGCTTTGTTCATACACGGCCGCTGCGCGCCAGTTGGTGTTGCGGCCAAACTGGTTGTGATCATCAAGCCGGTAGTTGGCGCTCAAGCCCAGCTTGTCGCTGGCTTGCCACAGGTATTGGCCGAACACGCCGGTGTTGGCCAGGCGCATCGCGGTGCTGGCCTTGCCGCTCAAGCTGTTGCTGCCATTGGGCGCCACCAGCAGCACTTGCATGCTGTCTTGATTGTCGACGGTGCGGTCAGCGCCAAAGCTCAGGCCATGGTCGGGGTTGAGCGCCCAGTTGAAGTTGAGGCCCAGGTCGTTGGCGGTCGAAGAGAACTCGCGCCGGGGGTAGCTGCTGGTGCCGACCTCCAGTCTCTCTTTGGGCCCAGGGCCGGAGCGCGCCACGTTCCAGCGGAACTTGGCCTGCCAGCTGCTGCTGATGTCCCATTGGCTTTGCCAGCCGGCTTGGGCGTTGTACTTCGAGTAGCGGTTTTTGTGGCTCAGCACGCCGAAGTCGAGAAATTCGGCCACGCTGTCCGAGAGTGAGTAATTCAGCTCCAGCTGGTTCTTGAGCGCCTCGGTGTCGAAGCTGGCTCGGCCCAAGACCGAGATTGGTTGCTGGCGTGCGTCTTTGGACTCGACCCCGCGCAGGGCCGGCTGTGCGCCCAGCAGCGGCGAGCTGGCCGGCAGCTGCAGGCCATTGAGCTCGTAGTGCTCGGCCTGGACGGCAAACAGCAGCCCCAAGCTACCGTTGCCGCCGCTGATGCTGGCGTCCACGCCGTTGGCCCGGCCGGCATAGGCGCGCAGCTTGGCGCTGGCCTCGCTGGCGCCGACATGGTCTTTGCGGGTGATCACATTGACGGTGCCCAAAAAAGCATCGGCGCCGTAAAGCGCCGATGTTGGGCCGCGCACCACCTCGATGCGGTCGATGCTGCTCATGGGCAGCAGCGAGGGGCTGAGGAAGTTGCTGGCGTCGGGGCGAAAGGATTGCGGCTGGCCGTCGATCAAGAGCTTGAGCTGGCGGTTCCAGCTGCGTTGCCCGCCGAACAGGCCGCGCACGCCCACATCTTGAAAGCCCTGCGCATCGACCCGGTAGAGACCGGGCACGCGGGCCAGCGCGTCGGCCACCGAGCGATCACCCCAGGCTTCCATTTCTTCGCGGGCGATGACCGAAATGATGGCTGGTGCTCGCGCTAGGCTGGTGGACACCAGGCTGGCGGATTCGACCCGGATGTCGGCCAGTTGCTCCAGCGACATGCCGAACAGCGCCGGCTCAGGTGGCGAGGCAGGGGGACTTTGCGCCAGCAAGCTGGCGGGCAAGACACCTAGCAGGCAAAAACATAACTTTTCCATGGGGCAATGCCTTGGCCGTAGCCATGAAGGAGTGGCCTGAAGTATTAGCAGCGTCGCCAGTTTGGTCAAGGAGCTTTACGCAGGAGAAACACAGGTTTTTACCTTTTATTTGCGCGCATCGAAGCGGCCGATGTTTGGCATAACATGCGCTGCGTTGTTTGGACGCCTGCACGACCGTGGAGTGAATACCGATGCCCGATGAAGACCAACTCTTTTTGATCGATTCACCTCAAGACGACGCGCCGGCCGGGTTGACGCCTTGGCGGGTTTTGGTGGTGGATGATGATGAAGAGGTGCACCGCGCGACCGACTATGCGTTTCGCCGCGCGCTGGTCTTGGGCCGGCCCATGGTCTTGGTGCACACCTATTCGGGCGCCGAGACCCGCGCGCTGCTGGCGCATGACCGCGACTTCGCACTGGTGCTGCTGGATGTGGTGATGGAGGATGCTCAGGCCGGCCTGGATCTGGTGGCCTTCATTCGCAACGACTGCCAGATGCAAGCCACCCGCATCATCTTGCGCACCGGCCAGCCCGGCTCGGCGCCGGAGTTGCCCATCATTGAGGCCTACGACATCAATGACTACCGCACCAAGAGTGAGCTGACGCAGACGCGGCTGATCACCGCCGTGACGGCCGCGCTGCGCTCCTTTGACCAAATCCGCATGATTGCCGAGAGCCGGCGTGGCCTGGAGCTGATCGTGCGCTCTTCGGCCGACCTGATGGAGCGGCATGCGATGCTGAGCTTCGCCGAGGGCGTGCTGACGCAGTTGGCCGCGCTCTTGGGGCTGCCGCGTGATGGCCTGGTGTGCGTGCACCGGGGCGAAGAAAAGCGCGGCGAGCGGCCGGACACGTTTTACGTCATCAGCGCTGGCGGGCAACTGGCTGATTACTTGAGCTGCACCTTGGACAAACTCGCCGATGCGGCGGTGCGCGCGGCGGTGACCGAGGCGCTGCGCCAGCGCCAGCATCAGTTCGGTGCGTCGTCCACGGTCTTGTATCTGTCTGCCGAGGGCCATGAGGCGGCCGTCTATATGCTGGCGCATGAGCCTTTGGCGCCGCTGGATAGGCAGCTGGTCGAGGTGTTCGCGACCAATTTGTCGGCCTATTTTGGCAATGTGCATTTGATCGGCGAGTTGAACCGGCTGGCCTTCCTGGATGGGCTGACGGGCCTGGGCAACCGGGTGCAGTTTGTCAAGGATGTGGAGGCGCAGGTGGAAGGCCAGTCCGCTGAAGCGGGCGGGCAGGGCTCGCCGCAAGCGCTGCTGCTGTTGGACGTGAAACGGTTTTCGGAGCTCAACAACGGGCTTGGACATGATGTGGGCAATGCCTATCTGAACGCCATCGCCCAAGGCTTGCGCGCGAGCTTTTCGGCCGAGACTCGGGTGGCGCGGCTCAGTGGTGATGTGTTCGGCCTGGTGGGGCCGGTGGCCGAGCTCGGCCCCGAGCAGTCGCGCCTGTTGTTCGAGAGCGGCGTGCAGGCCGGCGAGCACCGGCTGCCGGTTGCTTTTGCGGCCGGCTACTACGCCTTGCAGGGCCATCAAGGGCCAGGTCTTGCGGCCTTGCGCCGCGCCAATATCGCTTTGGCTCGTGCGCGGCTCAGCGCACAGGCGCAGCTGGTGGTTTTTGACCCGACGATGGAGACGCAGACGGCCGGCCGCCTGGCTCTGCTGCGGGCCTTGCGCGCTGCGATCCAGGCTCAGCATTTAGAGGTCTGGTATCAACCGCAACTGGCGCTGCAGGATGGCCGCTTGGTCGGGCTGGAGGCCTTGATGCGCTGGCCCGATGGCGCGGGCGGCATGGTCGCGACGCCGGATGTGTTTGTGCCGCTGGCGGAGCAGGCCGGCTTGATCGGCGAGCTGGGTTTGTGGGTCTTGCACCGGGCGGCCGAAGACTGGCTGCAGTTGCAGGGCTTGAGGGGCGCACCGCCCCGCATCAGCGTCAATGTCAGCCTGCCACAGTTCCGCAGCGGCGAGTTGCAAAGCCAGGTGACCGAGGTCTTGGCGCGTCATGCGCTGCCCGCCGGTACGCTGGAGCTGGAGATCACCGAGAGCATCGCGATGGATGACCCGGCGCTGGTGGTGTCCACTTTGACCACCTTGCGCGCGCAAGGCGCGCGGGTGGCGCTGGACGACTTTGGTACCGGTTACTCCTCGCTGTCGCAGCTGCGCACCTTGCCGATTGATGTGCTGAAGATAGACCGCGCTTTTGTCAGCCAGATCGGTGACCGCCACGGCGACGCGTTTGTGGAAACCGTCGTCGCCTTGGGCCAGCGCATCGGCGCCGAGATCGTCGCCGAGGGTGTTGAAACCGCAGCCCAGGCGGAATTCTTGCGTGCGCAGGCTTGCCACACCGCGCAGGGCTGGCTCTATGCCAAGGCGATGCCCTTGGCCGAGTTGAAGGCGTGGATGGCGACGCGCATCTGAGCAGCCAGAGCAGCCTGAACGGCGAGTGGCCTAGAGCTGATCCAGCGGCGCACGGCGCGGGAAGCGCAGCTCGAAGGTGGTGCCCTGGCCGACCTGGCTGCGCACTTCTATCGTGCCGCCCAAGGGGGTTTTGGCCAGGCTGTGCACGACGTGCAAGCCCAGGCCCGAGCCGCCCTGGCCCAGCCGGGTGGTGAAGAAGGGCTCGAAGATGCGGTGCAGATGCTCGGCCGGAATGCCTGCGCCCGAGTCGCGAACCTGCAGCGTCAGCCAGCCCTGGTCCTGGTCTTTGTTCTTGCCCATGCCCTTGCCCCCGTCGGCGTCCAGTGGGTCCGGCAAGGCGCTGGACTCCTGCACCTGCACCTCGACCCGCCCGCCGCCTATGGGCTCCAGGCCGTGGCGGGCCGCGTTCTCGACCAGATTGCTGACGATTTGCGTCAGCGCGCCGGGGTAGCTGTTGCAGCGTATGCCCTCAGCACAGTCCAGCGTGACTTCGATCGGGCGGTGCTTGAGGCCCGGCATCAGCAGCGCCATGCAGTCATCCAAGACATGGCGCAAGTCAAAATCCATGCGCGCTTCGCTGGTCTCATTGACGGCCACCGCTTTGAAGCTGCGCACCAGGCCGGCAGCGCGTTCCAGCGAGCGCGACACAATGCCCGAGCCTTCTTCCACCGAGGCCATGAATTCTTCCAGCCCGCGCCGGCTCAGCGAGTTGCCGCTGATTTGCTCGCGCATATGCTGGGTGCCTTTGCCCAGGCTGGTGGCGGCCAGCAAGGCGTTGCCGATCGGTGTGTTCAGCTCATGCGCAACGCCGGCCACCACATTGCCCAGAGCGGCCAGCTTCTCGTTTTGCATCAGCAGCGTCATCGCTTGCTCAAGCTCTTGGCTGCGCGCCAGCACGCGCTGTTCAAGTAAGTCGTTAGCGGCCAGCAGCGCCTGGTCGCGCTCGCCGACCACGGCCAGCATGCGGTTGAACTCATCGGTCAGCTGGCCAATTTCATCGTCACTGTCTTTGGGCACCCGCAGTGAAAAGTCGCCGGTGCGCCCGACCTTGTCCGCCGCCGCGCTCAGCCGCTCCATGGGCTGGCTGACCAGATGCCGGCCCGCCCACAAGAGCACGGCGCCCAAGACCATCACGGCCAGGGCCAGGGCGCCAAACATGATGCCGTACTGGGGCAGGCGCTGCAGCAGTGGCGGCAGTTGGACGCGGATCCAGACGCGGCCCAGCTCACGCCCATCGCGCAGCACCGGCAAGCTCAGGCTGGCTCTGCTGCGTTCGAACTGCGTGCCGTTTGTTGGCGCCGACACGGGGCTGCTGGGCTTGGCGTTGTTGCTGGCCCATTCCGCGAACAAGCTGCCGTCGGCGCGGTAGAGCGCACCGGCATCGATGCCTTCATACAGGCGTAAAAAGGCGAGGTTGTCTTGCGCTTGTCTGGCGTCGTCGAAGTCCAGTGAGGCCTGGTTGATATCGGCCATCACCTTGGCGACGGCGTCGAGCTGGCGCTCGACCCGGGGCCTGAAGGTGGAGGTCTCATAGCTGAGCACTGCCAGGCCGGCCAGCAACAAGGCCAATACCGTCCCCAGGACCATGGCCAGCTGCAGCTTGCGCTGCAGGGCCAGGGACTTGAATTGCCAGGCCATCAACGGCCCTCCTCGTAGGTTCTGAGTGCCAGTTGCTGCAGCTTGGCCGAGACCTTCAGCCCTGAGCGTTCGGCCGCTTTGGCGTTGAGCTCGAAGCGCACCTGGTCTTCACGCATCAGCAGGCCGATGATGCCGCCGCGGTCCAGGAAACCGGTACCCGGGCCAATGGTGAGGATGGGCAAGCCGCCCAAGGGGCGCAGCGGCGCGCTATTGCCTTCGGGCGTGTAGAGCAGGTGGACATGGGCGGCTTGCAATATGTTGTCAATGCGTTTGACCTCTACCGGGCGGCCCTGCAGTCGGCTGGTCTTGAAGCCGGCTTCGAGCAGGCGCAGCATAGGCTCGTCGTCCATCACGCCGATGATGAAGGGGGCGTCGGCGCTGGCGAAGGCGCCTGCCGGCCATTCGACATAACTGCCAAAGGCGGCGACATACTTGGCCCGTGCCATCTCGGGCGAGACCCGCGCCTGCGTCGCTTGGGCCAGCGCCGAGCCGCCCGCCGATAGCAGGATCAGCAGGCTCAGCAACAGGGCGATGGCGGCCGCAAGACGTTTCATAGGGGCTTCATGTCGCCGCGATTATGGCCGTGCAAATTCTCGCCCGGCGGCGCAAAAAGGACCGGATTCTTGCGCTTGTGCCGGCCGGCCGCAGCTTTTGAGGCACACTGCCGAGCGCAGCCGCCATAGCTTTAGCCCCATTCCTAGTCCATTCTCGAGACCATTGATGAGCCAGGAGCCGAACCTTCTTTTCAGCGATGAGCCCGACCTGGGTGCCGAGTCCGCCGACTCGGTCAAATTGCCGCCCTGGCGGGTCTTGGTGGTCGATGATGACGAGGAGGTTCACAGCGCCACCCGCTATGCCTTGCGTCAGGCCCTCATTCTGGGCCGACCGCTGGCGCTGGTGCATACCTACTCGGCCCAGGCCACGCGTGAGCTCTTGGCCAGTGACCGCGACTTTGCTTTGATCTTGCTCGATGTGGTGATGGAGAGCGAGCGCGCCGGGTTGGAGTTGGTGGCGCATATCCGAGAGCATTGCGGCATGACGGCTTGCCGCATCATCTTGCGCACCGGTCAGCCCGGCTATGCGCCCGAAGCCGATGTGTTCAATAGTTACGACATCAATGACTACCGCAGCAAGGCCGAGCTGGGCCAAGAGCGGCTGATCATCAGTTTGTCGGCAGCGCTGCGCGCCCATGTGCAGATCACCCGCTGCATGGCGGCCGAGGCCCAGGCGCTGGACAGCGCGGCCGAGCTGGAAGGCCGGGTGGCGACGCGCACCGCCGAGCTGGCGCTGGCGCGCGACGCGGCGCAAGCGGCCACCAGGGCCAAAAGCGAATTTCTCGCCAATATGAGCCACGAGATTCGCACGCCGATGAACGCCATCATCGGCATGACCGATCTGGCCCTGCTCGGCAGCGACCTCAGCGCCAAGCAGCGCCGCTACCTGGCCACCACCAAGCTGGCCGCCGATGCTTTGCTGAGCATCATCAACGACGTGCTGGACTTCTCCAAAATCGAAGCCGGCCATTTGCAACTGGAGGAGGCCGAGTTCTCGCTGCAAGAAATGTTCGACCGGGTCGCCGCCGTGATCGGCCTGCGCGCGCAAGACAAGGGGCTGGAGCTGCTGTTTGATTGCGCCGCTGATGTGCCGCAGCGGGTGCGCGGTGACGCGCTGCGCCTCGCCCAGGTTTTGATCAATCTGTGCGGCAATGCGCTTAAATTCAGCGATAGCGGCGAAATCCTGGTCTTGGTGGAACGCGTGGAGGCGCCCGAACTGCTGGATGCGCCTGCCCTCAAGCTGCGCTTCAGGGTGCGGGACCAGGGCATAGGCATGAGTGCGGCGCAGATGGCGGCGCTGTTTCAGCCCTTTCAGCAAGCCGACAGCTCGATCACCCGCAAGTTCGGCGGCACCGGCCTGGGCTTGGCCATCTGCAAGCAATTGGTCGAGTTGATGAGCGGCAGCTTTGCCGTGCGCAGCGAGCTGGGCCGAGGCAGCGAGTTCAGCTTTGAGGTGAGGCTGGCTGTGTGCGCCGAGCCGGCACCCTTCGAGCCCGCCGATGCCGGTTTGGCTGGGCTGCGCGTGCTGGTGATCGATGACAGTTTGAACTCGCGCGAGATCTTGCAGCACCGGCTTGAAAGCCTGGGCCTGCGCCCGGCGCTGGCCGACAGCGCGCGGGCCGGCATCGCTGCCTTGCAAATGGCGCAGCTGGCCGGCCAAGCGTTTGATCTTTTGCTGCTGGACTGGCGCATGCCCGATATGGATGGCTTGCAAGCGGCCGAGCGGCTGCAGGCCTTGGGGCTGGTGCAGGCCCGGCAGATCATCTTGGTGACCGCCTTCGATGCCCATGCTTTGCAGCCCGCGGTCGAGCGTATGCAACTGGCGGGCTGCCTGGCCAAGCCGGTGTCCGAGCGCACGCTGCGTGAGGCGATTGGCCAGGCCATCGGCCCCCGGCCCGATCAGCCGGCGCTTGATGGTGCGGCCGCGGAGCGTCGTGCTGCCGCCCCTGCCGACCCGGCCGAGGCTGGCCTGATGGCTGGCTTGCGCGGGCGCCATGTCTTGCTGGTGGAAGACAACGATATGAACCAGATGCTGGCTTGCGAGTTGCTGCAGGAGTTGGCCGGCATGCAGGTGCGGGTGGCCGGCAACGGCGAGGAGGCGCTGCAGTGGCTGAGTCAACAGAACTTTGATCTGGTCTTGATGGACGTGCAGATGCCGGTGATGGACGGGCTGCAGGCGACGCGTTTGATCCGGCAGGATGCTCGACTGGCGGGCCTGCCGGTGATCGCCATGACGGCGCAAGTCATGAGCGGCGATCGCGCGCGCTGTGCGGCCGCCGGTATGAATGATTACGTCAGCAAGCCGGTGTTGGCGCAGGAGCTGTTCACAACGCTGGCCAAATGGCTGCCGGCAGCGCTGCCTGCTGCGCGTGCCGCTCAGGCTGAGCCGGGCGTAGAAGGCGCGCAGGCACAGAAGATGGCCGGGCTGGCGGTGCTGGACCTGGACAAGGCCTTGGGGCATTGCCAGGGGCGGGCCGAATTGCTGGACAAGTTCATGCACAAATTTCTCGCCACGCGACTGGGCGACGCGCAGCAAATGCTGGCCGCCATGCAGGCGGGCGACGCGGCCCAGGCCGCGCGGATTGCGCACACCGCCATTTCCACCGCGGCCATCATCGGCGCCGATCGTTTGTCTGCCGTGGCGCGCGAGTTGGAGGCTTCTCTGCTGGCCGTCGAGCTGGGCGAAGGCGCTGTCGAGGGCGCGGCAGATTGGCGCTTTTTGTTGCAGCAATTCGAGGCCCAACTGCTGGCCGTGCAGGCCGCTTTGCGCGTGGCCTGCGTGGGTGGTCCTTGAGGGCTGCTTAGCCACGATCCCTCTGCAACTTGTTCAAGGCGCTGGCGAGCAGGGCCTGATCAACCGGTTTGGCCAGCAGCAGCACTTCGTCGGGCAAGCCGCCCAGCCGCGCCAGGTTCTCGCGTGACTGGCTGGACACGGCAATGATCAGCGGCGGCTTGGGGCTCGCCTGCAGCTGCCGAATCATCTCGATCCCGTTCATATGCGGCATCACCATATCGGTGATCACGACATCGGGGGCGCTGCGCCCCACCATCATCAAGGCCTGAAAGCCGTTCTCGGCCAAGAGCAAATTGGCCGAGGGCAAAAGCATGCGCACCTGCATTTCAAGCAGTTCGCGGGCGATATCGTCGTCGTCCACTAGCAGCAGGGTGGGCTCGTCTAGCGCCTGGCTCTGCGCCGGGGCCTGCGCTGCGGGGGGCGCAGCGTCCAAGCTCTGCGAGTTCAGCAGTGCCGTGACGCTGGCGGCATCGATGCGGCGATGCCCGCCCAGCGTTTTCCAAGCCTTCAGGTGACCCGCATCGACCCAGCGCTGCACGCTGGCCGGTGATATGCCCAGCTGCTTGGCCGCCTCGATGGTGGTGTATGACGCGGCTCTCTCGCTCATTCAAATTCCCTCTAAGCATTCAAAGCCATCTATTCGTTCTGAATTGTAGAGTGAATTGACTGATGTGATCGATTTGAAACGACTATCGAACCGCCAAGCTCGATTGAGAATATTTTGAATGAATTGATTGATTTAGCTTGAATGATTGAATTGATTGATTTAGAGTTGCCTCATTCGCAAAGCAAGCGAAGCCAAGCATCGAATCAAACACAGCCGCTCGAACGGCACACCCGAACTCTGGAGCACAAGATGAAAGCATTGAGCCAACTGAAAATCGCGAGCCGTTTGACCCTGGGTTTTGGTCTGATGGGGGTGTTGATCGCGGCAGTGTCGGTCGCCGGTATTTACGGCAACCGGGTCGGTGAGCAGGCCATCCACGAGATCGTTGAAGACAATATGCGTGGCCTGCACCTGGTCGGCGAGATGTCGGAGTCGGGGCATATCGTGGGTCGCGTCACGCGCTCGCTCTTGCTGCTGGACGATAAGGCCGAGCAGGCCGGTGAGATCAAGAAGATCGAGGTGGCGCGGCGCAGCTACGAGCAGGCCGTGGCCGAGATGGACAAGATGCACGCCAGCGAACAAGAGTTGGCGCTGCAAAAGGAGGTCAAGCAGGCGGCCCTCGTCGCCAATGAACTGACGAATCAAGTGCTGGCCTTGGCGCTGGCCGACAAGGGCGAAGAAGCTCGCACGGTGCTGCGCAAAAAAGCCAGCCCGGCTGCCAAGGTCTGGCAAACCAAGATGGATGAGTTGCTGGCCTTTCAGGAGGCCGAAACCGCCGCCGATTCGCAAGCTGCTTTCGAGCACGCACAGCAGATGAATCGGCTGATGGTGGGCGCTGCCGCCCTGGCCTTGGGTCTGGCTGGCCTGTTGGGCTGGCTGATCAGCCGCAGCATCGTGCAGCCGCTGCGGCGCGCGGTGCAGGTGGCGCAAACGGTCGCGGCCGGTGATTTGAGTGCCGTGATCGAAGTCAGCGGCAAAGACGAGACCGCCCAGCTCTTGCAGGCCCTGCAAACAATGAACGAGAACCTGTTGCGGGTGGTGAGTGATGTGCGCAGCGGCGCCGAGTCGATCGCCACCGCCTCCGCCCAGATTGCCGGCGGCAACTTTGATCTCTCGCAGCGCACCGAAGAGCAGGCCGCCAATCTGGAAGAAACGGCTGCTTCGATGGAGCAACTGACCGCCACCGTACGTAACAACGCCGATACCGCAAGGCAAGCGGCTCAGATCGCCGGAACGGCCAGTGCCGTGGCACAAAAAGGTGGGCAGGTGATCGGCGATGTGGTGCGCACGATGGAAGACATCAACGCCAGCTCGCAGCAAATCGTCGACATCATCGGCGTGATGGATTCGATCTCCTTCCAGACCAATATCCTGGCGCTGAATGCGGCTGTGGAAGCCGCCCGGGCGGGCGAGCAGGGGCGCGGCTTTGCGGTGGTGGCCGCCGAAGTGCGGGCCTTGGCGCAGCGCTCGGCCGCTTCGGCCAAAGAGATCAAGGCCTTGATCGGCGCCAGCGTCGGCAAGGTGGAAGCGGGCAGCAAGCTGGTGGCCTCGGCCGGCAGCACCATGGGCGAGATCGTCGCCCAGGTCGGCCGCGTCAATGACTTGATCGCCGAGATCAGCGCCGCCACCATCGAGCAGACCAGCGGCATCGGGCAGATCAATGAGGCGGTGAACCAGCTCGACCAAGTCACGCAACAAAACGCCGCGCTGGTGGAAGAGTCGGCCGCAGCGTCCAGCAGCTTGCAGACGCAGGCCGCCGGATTGGTCGCCACGGTCGGTGTGTTCAAGCTGGAGGCCTCTGCTGAGCCAGCGGTGGCCGCCCAAGCCGCTCAAGCCAAGGCCAGCGAACCCCGCAGTTCCACCATCCGCAGCTTCCCCGCAGCCAAGAGCCCCGCACGCAGCGCGCGCCCTGTGACGTCGAACGCAGCGCTGGCTGGCGACAACTGGGCGGCATTTTGAACAGCATGGCTGAAGAGGCAATCCACAGCGCAGCGCAAGAGGATCACGGTATGGACAGCAGCAATTTTCCAGGCACCCGCTCGGCATCAAACGCGCCCCGCCTGCCTGCGCGCAGGCAAGCGCTAGACCAAGATCAAGTCCAGGGTCAAAGCGTCGAACAAGCCTGCCGCGTCTTGGTGCTGGAGTCCGACGAGGCGGCCCAGCGCAGCTTGGTCGGCGCCATCGAGGGCCAGGTGTTTGCGGGCCGCGAGCTGCAACTGCTGGTGGTGGCCACCCCCAAGGCCCTGATGGAAGCGCTGGACGCGACGCAAGAATTTGCCGCCGTGATCTTGAATGCGGAGTACCAGAGCAGCCTGGTCGGGCAGGCCCTGGTGGAGTACATCCGCGACATTCACCAAATGCGCGATTGTTCGATTCTTCTGACGGCTGCGGCGCCGTTCCTGAGCTGCAACCGCTCGCGTATCGAGGGCGAGTTCCTGAGCCGCTATGCGGTCAGCGACCTGCGTGCCGAGTGCCGCAAGCTGGATGTCGAAGGCCGCAGCGCCTTGCTGCAGGCCAGCATCGAAGCGAGCTTGATCAAGCGCTGCGCCTGAGTTTCAAACCGGCTGTTTTACAAACGCCCGCAACTCCTGCGCCATGCGCGCCAGCGAGGGCTGGTGGATATACATCATGTGGCCCGCCTCAAAGTAGCTGACCTGCACATTGCCCTGCAGCTTCTCGTGCAGGCCCAGGTGGCTGAGCGTGTAGTCGCCCGCCGCATGCGGCGTAGCCAGGTCGTAGTAGCCGCTCGCCACATAGATGCGCATGGCCGGGTTGGCATGCATGGCGCGGCGCAGGCTGTCGCCGACATTGACGTATTTGTTCTCAAAGCCCTTCCAACTCCAGCTGTTCCAGATCGGCGCCAGCACCAGATAAGGCGCATCGTCCTCGAACTTGAGCGTGTCGCGCAGCAGGCGGTTGATGCCGACCGCATAGGCGCCGGCTAGATTGTTCATACCGGGGTCTTCTTCCGGATGTTCGCCGGCGTCGTCACGGTCCAGGCCGAGGAAGCGGCTGTCCAGCCTGCCAACCGTCTGGCCACGCTCACGCAGCAACTCCTTGAAGAAGCGGAACTCGGTCGGGCGTAAATCACAGCGCAATAGGTATTGCGCGCTCAGGCCGCTGAAATGGGCGAGCTTGTCGGCCACCTTCTGGCGCTGCTCGGTGCTCAGGCGCGAGCCCTGCATCAACGCTGTCCAATACTCGCCATTGGCAAAGGCCTCTGCCTCGGCGACCACGTCTTTGAGCGGCTTTTTTTGCAGCGCTGGCTTCAAGGCCTGGTGATACCAGGCGGTCGCCGCATAAGTGGGCAGGTAGAGCGGGTAGGGCAACTCGTTGCCATGGTCGAAGCTCAGTGTCTGGAAGTCCACCGCCATTGACACCAGCATCAGGCCGTTGAGATGGATGTTATGTTTTTCCTGCAGATGGCGGGACAGGCCGGCCGCGCGCGTGGTGCCGTAGCTCTCGCCGATCAGGTATTTGGGCGCGCCCCAGCGGCCGTTGCGGGTCAGGTAGAGGCGGATGAATTCACCGACCGCATCGAGGTCACGTTGGTACTCGTGGTATTCGGCCAGCTTCTCGCCCTCGGCCACGCGTGAGTGGCCGGTGCCGACCGGATCGATGAAGACCAGGTCCGACTCGGTCAAGAGGGTGAATTCGTTGTCGGTCAGCGCATAGGGCGGCGCGCCGCATTGGCCCATTTCATCGGTGGGCACGCGCTGCGGCCCGAGCAGGCCCAGATGCAGCCAGACGCTGGATGAGCCCGGCCCGCCGTTGAAGCTGAAGGTGACTGGGCGCTCCGCACGCGCCTTCTTGTCGGGCTTGAGCGTGTAGGCGATGAAGAAGACGCTGGCGCGGGTCTTCTTGCCCTTGTACTGGCCCTTGTGTGCGCCGTCGGTCTCGCTTTGCACTTCTTGCAGCAACAAGGTGCCGCAAGTGGCTGTGTACTCGAGTGTGCGTTTGCCGAGCACCAATTTGTGATCGGTGCTGACCAGATGCTCGACCGGTGGGAGTGGGGCTTGGTCGGACTCGGCTTCGGCTTTGGTTTTGGGCTTGCTGTTCGGCTGGTCTGCGGACATGAGGGCTCCTGGGTGTGCGCTATGGTGTCAAGCATGCACTCTAGCCCGATAAATTCAAACCCCCTCTTGCTGGGGGTTGATTTCAGCAGCGCCCCGACACGCCGCAAACCGATCACCGTGGCGCAGGGCCGGCGGCAGGGTCAGGTCTTGCGTCTGGACGCTGTGTTGAGTTTCGAGTCGCTGCCGGGCTTTGGTGAGTTTTTGGCCGCGCCGGGCGTTTGGTTGGGGGGCTTTGATTTCCCTTTTGGCCTGCCGCGGGAGCTGGTGCTGGCGCTGGATTGGCCGCAAAGTTGGCCGGCGCTGATGGCCCACTACACGAGGCTGAGCCGGGCCGAGATCCGCGATCACTTTGCCGGTTTTTGCGCGGCCCGGCCGGTCGGCGGCAAATTCGCCCACCGTGCTTGCGATGGGCCGGCGGGTTCCTCGCCCAGCATGAAATGGGTCAACCCGCCGGTGGCCTTCATGCTGCACGCCGGTGTGCCTTTGTTGCTGCAAGCCGGTGTCGATCTGCCCGGCCTGCAGGCGGGTGACCCCAAACGGGTCGCGCTGGAGGCTTATCCGGGCCTGCTGGCGCGCGAGATTCTCGGTCGGCGCAGCTATAAAAGCGATGACAAAGCGAAGCAGACACCCGAGCGCCTGATCGCCCGCAAGGACTTGATCGAGGCACTGGAGCAGGGCCGCACGCGGCTGGGTTTGCGCTTGAAGCTCAGCCACGCGCAGCGCGATAGCTTGGTCGATGACGCCAGCGGTGACCGCTTGGATGCGGTCTTATGTTTGCTGCAAGCGGCTTGGGCGCAGGGGAGGCCGGGCTACGGCTTGCCGGAGGTGATCGACCCTTTGGAGGGCTGGATCGTCAGCGCTTGAAGCACCTTCTGCCGCAGGCAGGGCAAGCTATTTACGCATCAAGGTGCTCTTGCCAAAAAGAGACTCAATCAAATCCACCGACACCTTGGCCGTGCGGTTTTGCAAGTCCAGCGCCGGGTTGAGCTCGACGATGTCGAGCGAGCCCATATAGCCGGTGTTGGCGATCATCTCCATGCACAGATGGGCTTCACGGTATGTCGGGCCGCCGGGGACGGTAGTGCCGACGCCGGGTGCGATGGACGGGTCCAGAAAGTCCACATCGAAGCTGACATGCAGATGGGTGTTGGCGTCCAGCGTTGCCAGTGCTAACTCCATGGTGTGACGCATGCCCATTTCGTCGATATAGCGCATATCGAAGACTTCCAAATCTTGCTCGTGGACGAAGCGTTTCTCGCCCGCGTCAACGCTGCGGATGCCGATCTGGCGTACCCATTTCGGGCTGATCGCCGGCACTTGGCCGCCAATCTCGATCAGCTCTTGCGGCCCGAAGCCGCACAGGCAGGCGACCGGCATGCCATGCACATTGCCGCTGGGCGTCAGCTTGCTGGTGTTGAAATCGGCATGGGCGTCCAGCCACAAGATGCGCAGCTTTTTGCCGGTATCGCGGCAATGCCGGGCTACCGCGCTGACCGAGCCAATGCCCAAGCAATGGTCGCCGCCCAGCATGATGGGCATGCGGCCGGCCTTCAGTTCGGCGTAGATGGCGTCATGCGTGACCTGGTTCCAGGCCACCACTTCGCTCAGATGGCGGTACCCATCCACCGGCGGCAGCCAGGGGTTGGGCGGGCCGCTCAAATTGCCGCGATCGACCACATCGACGCCGTGACTCCTCAGTGCCTTGGTCAGGTCGGCCACGCGCAGCGCTTCTGGGCCCATGCTGGCGCCGCGCTCGCCGGCGCCGATGTCGGTGGGCACACCAATCAAGGATACGGATCGCAAAGTGGTCATGTCGGTCTTCCTTCTTTTAGTCGGCGCTGGGCGCGCCGGGGTTCATGTCGTATTCGGATTCCAGCAGCGCCCAAGCCTCTTCGGCCGTTTCGACGAAATGGAAGAGGCGCACATCGGCAGGGCCAATCATGCCGGTCTCGACCAAATAGTCAAAGTTGATCAGGCGGGTCCAGAACTCGCGCCCGAACAGCAGAATCGGGCGGCGCCGGCTTTTGCCGGTCTGTATCAGGGTCATGGTCTCGAACAGCTCGTCGAGCGTGCCGAAGCCGCCGGGAAAGCACACCAGCGCCACCGAGCGCATCAGAAAATGCATCTTGCGCAGCGCAAAGTAGTGAAATCTAAAGCACAGCTCGGGTGTGATGTAGCGGTTCGGATGCTGCTCGAAGGGCAGCACGATATTGAGGCCAATGCTTTTGCCTCCGGCCTCAAAGGCGCCGCGATTGCCGGCCTCCATGATGCCGGGCCCGCCGCCGGTGACGACGTAGATCGGGTTGTTGCGCTCGCTGGAGGAGCGCGTCACGAGCGCGGCGAAGCGCCGGGCTTCTTCGTAGTAATGGCTCATCGCCAGCTGCATTTCGACGCGCTTGATCTGCTCCGCGTCACCGCCCGTGCGAGCCTGGTCCAGCAAGGCTTGCGCTTCTTCTTGCGAGGGGATGCGGGCGCTGCCGAACATCACGATGGTTGACTTGATGCCCAGCTCTTGCTGCATCAGCTCGGGCTTGAGCAGCTCCAGCTGCATGCGCACCGGACGCAGCTCTTCGCGCAAGAGGAACTCGTTGTCGTCAAAAGCCAAACGGTAGGCGCTGCCCGGCTGGTCGTAGTTGGGCTGTGGCGCCAGGGCCTTGGTCTCTTCTTTGGCGCTGGGGAAATTGCGGGCGATCAGTTGTTTGCGCTTGTGCATGGGAATTGGTCGGGTCGGATCAGCAGCCTTGACTGCCAGGGCGCAGCTTACGGGAGGCTGCGAAGAATTTTCGTGCGTATTTTTTGCTCAAGTGATTGTTTCGTGCGCATTTTCAGTTTTCGTGCTGCTGCAAACGCTGCAGCGCGGGTCGGCTTGTACGACTATTTCGTTCCACTCCATCCTGCGGCCATCCAGCATCTGCAAGCGCCCCGCCAAGCTGCCGCTCAGGCCCAAGAGCAGCTTCAAGCCTTCCGCAGCCTGCATGCTGCCGATCACGCCGACCAGGGGTGCGAACACGCCCATGCTGGCGCAGCGGGCCTCTTCGAATTGGCTGTCGGGCGGGAATACGCAGGCGTAGCAGGGGGCGGCGGGCTGGCGGCTGTCGTAGACGCTGATCTGGCCGTCAAAACCGATTGCCGCACCCGCCACCAAGGGCTTGGCATGCTTGACGCAGGACCGGTTGATGGCTTGGCGGGTGGCGAAGTTGTCGCTGCAGTCCAGCACCACATCGGCCTGCGCCACCAGCTTGTCGAGCAGCGCCGCATCGGCGCGTTGGCGCAGGGCACTGACGCGCACCTCGGGGTTGATGGCTGCCAGGCCGAGTGCGGCGGACTCGACCTTGGGCAAGCCGACGCGGTCCATGTTGTGGACGATCTGGCGCTGCAGATTGGTCAGGTCCACAGCGTCGTCATCCACCAGCGTGATGTGGCCGACACCGGCGCTGGCCAAATAGAGCGCGGCGGGTGATCCCAGGCCGCCGGCGCCGATGATCAGGGCATGGGCGGCCAGCAAGCGCTGCTGGCCTTCGATGCCGATGTCGTCCAGGAATATATGCCTTGAGTAGCGCAGTAATTGCTCGTCATTCATGGCCCGAGCATAGCGCGGCCTAGGCGTGCCTTAAACAAAACAGCCCGCCAAAAAGGGCGGGCTGTTTTAGCTTAAGGACGGTGCATTACTCGTCTGTTTTCGCCTCGGCTTTGCGCTCGATGGCCGTCTTGGACACCATCACCGGCAAGCCCTTGAGTTGATTCAAGGCTTGCATCAGCTGGAAGTCCTCGGCACTGCCGAACTCGGGCAGCGGCTTGGGCGGCTCGTTCTTCTTAGCGTACTCGGCTTCGAGTTTCTCGCGTGCTTCTTCGCGCGCTTTCTCGCGCGCTTCGTCCTTGATTTCTTCCTTGCCGTTGTTCAGATGCTTTTCCAGATCTGCTTCGCGGGTGCGCAGGGCGGCGAACACATTGCCCTCGGCGGTCTCGTCCAACAAGATGTCGGGCAGGATGCCGGTCGCTTGGATGGAGCGGCCGCTAGGCGTGTAGTAGCGTGCGGTGGTGATTTTCAACGCCGTTTCGGGGCTGAGCTGACGCACTGTTTGCACGGAGCCCTTGCCGAAGGTCTGGGCGCCCATGACCAGCGCACGTTTGTGATCCTGCAAGGCGCCGGCCACGATTTCGCTGGCCGAGGCCGAGCCCTCGTTGACCAACACAATCATCGGCACCTTCTTCAGCGCAGCCGGCAGATTGCGCAGCGGGTCGCTGCCGCCGCGGCGCAGGTAATCGTCGGGATTGGCTTTGAAGCTGGCCTTGGAGTCGGCAATCTGCCCATTGGTGCTGACGACGACCAGATCCTTGGTCAAGAAGGCGGACGAGATCGCCACTGAGGCCTCGAGCAAGCCACCCGGGTCATTGCGCAGATCCAGCACCAAGCCCTTCAGATGGGGCTCTTGCTTGTAGAGCTCCTCGAGCTTTTTGGCGAAGTCGTCGACGGTGCTGTCCTGGAACTGGCTGACGCGCAGCCAGGCGTAGCCGGGCTCGATGATCTTGCCGCGCACGCTGCGGTTGTGGATCTCTTCGCGCACGATGGTGATGGGGAAGCTGCGGTTCTCGCTCTTGCGGTAAATCGTCAGCTGCACCTTGGAGCCCAACTCGCCGCGCATGCGTTTGACGGCTTGGTCTATGCCTAAGCCGCGCACCAGCGAGTCATCGATCTTGCTGATCAGGTCGCCGCTCTTGAGGCCGGCGCGGAAGGCCGGCGAGCCTTCAATCGGCGAGACGATCTTGACCAAGCCGTCTTCCATGCCGATCTCGATGCCGACGCCGACGAATTTGCCGGTCGTGCCTTCGCGGAACTCTTTGAAGTTCTTTTTGTCGAAAAACTGCGAATGCGGATCCAGCCCGGCCACCATGCCGGCGATCGCGTCATTGATCAGCTTTTTCTCGTCGACCGGCTCGACATAGTCGGACTTGATCATTGCAAAGACGGCCGCCAGTTGCTGTAGCTCTTCGAGGGGCAAGGGCGATAGGTTGCTGCGTGCATTGGCCTGCAACTGCATGGTCGTGAGCGCTCCGGCCACAACACCTAAGGCCAGCCAGCCTACAACTTTGAATTTGGCACTCATGGGCAGAGTCCGTCCTATCCGTCTAGCGAAAAATCTAAAAATCAATGCGTTTTGGCCCAGCTCCGAGCTGGCACAAATCTCGCTTGTTCAGTATATGCGGGCGCACCGCGCAGCCCTGCCGGAAAGGCAGCGCTTTGGCCTGACAAATCAAGGCTTTGGAGTGAAAAAGAGACTAAATCTCGGTCTTTGTGCCAGCCGCTGCGGCAAGCCGCCGCGCTTCACTCGACGACGCTGGCCTGTTTGGCGAAGGTGACGACATGGTCAACGTCGGCGCGTATGCCTATCCATTCGCCCACATGGTGGTCGTGGTGCGAGGGCACATGGGCCATCAAACGCTCGCCGGTGCTGAGCCTGAGGGTGTAGAGGAAGTCGGCGCCGCGAAAGACTTTGCGCTCGATCTGCGCTTTGACCGGCGCCAGATCATCGTGAATGATGTCATCGGCCCGCAGCAGCACATCGCACAAGCCGCCGGGGTAGGCGCTGGCCAGTGCGCAGGCTTCGGCGTCCATCAAGGAGCCGACGGGCGTCAACACCGCCGGGCCTTGTTCGCTCTGCACGATGCGGCCCGGCGTGAACACGCTATGGCCGATGAAGTCCGCCACAAAGCGCGTGGCCGGTCGGTGATAGACGTCGTAGGGCGCATCCCATTGCTCCAGGCTGCCTTGGTGCATCACGCCGACCACATCGCCAATCGCGAAGGCCTCGGCCTGGTCGTGGGTGACGAACAAGGCCGTGGTGCCGCTGGCCTTCAGGATCGCCCGCAATTCCTGCGACAAATGCTCGCGCAAGTCCACATCCAGGCTGGAGAAGGGTTCGTCCAGCAAAAGCAGTCTTGGCGCCGGAGCCAAGGCGCGCGCCAGCGCCACGCGCTGCTGCTGGCCGCCCGAGAGCTGATGGGGTGCGCGTTTGGCCGCATGGGCCAGGCCCACCAGGTCCAGCACCTCCTGGATGCGCGCGGCGCGCGCCGGGCGGCTCAAATGGCGCAGGCCAAAGCCGATGTTGTCGGCCACGCTCAGGTGGGGGAAGAGCGCATAGTCTTGGAACACCATGCCGATGCGGCGCTCTTCCGGGGTCAGGTGCCGGCCCATGGCTGCATCGGCCAAGACCTCGCCGGCAATGCTGATGCGGCCGCTGTGCAAGCGCTCCAGGCCGGCGACGCAGCGCAGCACCGAGGTCTTGCCGCAGCCCGAGGGGCCGATCAGCACGCCGATCTGCCCGCTGACCAGGCTCAGGCTGAGCGCCTCGACTGCGCCGCGCCGCTGCCCACGGGCCATGGCTTGACTGCTGGATGGCGAATTTGCTTGTTGAGCTTGCGCTGCACCGGGGTAGCGCAGCCCGATCTGGTCGAGGGCTAGAAACATGGCCCTTATGATAGCGGGCGGCCGGTGCTGCGCAGAACGCGCCTAATTCGCATTCATTGTCGGCTGTGCTGCCCGCCGCTGCGCTCCCAATTCTTCCTCTCCACTTTTTTCTCGCATGCTGCGTCTGGTCACCGTTGTTTGCCTGCTGTTGGCCGTCCCTGTGCTGGGCATCCTGGGGTCCTGGTTGGGTCTGGATCAGGAAAGCTGGGCGGTCTTGCAGCATCAATGGGCGACAGTCCTGCCCGAATATGTGGGCACCTCTTTGCTGCTCTCGGTCAGCGTAGGCCTTGGTGTGGCCTTGCTGGGCGGCATGACGGCGGCGGCGATCAGCCTGTTTGAGTTCCCCGGCCGGCGTTGGTTTGAGTGGGCCTTGCTGCTGCCGATGGCGATGCCGGCCTATGTCGCGGCTTATGCCTACACTGATGCCTTGCAGTACAGCGGCGCCTTGCAGACTTGGTTGCGCGCGCTGAGCGGTGCTCAGGGCGCGCTGTGGTCCGATGTGCGAAGCCTGCCCGGCGCGGTGGCCTTGTTTGTGCTGTGTCTGTATCCCTATGTCTATCTCTTGACGCGCACCGCGCTGCAGGAGCGCGGCGTCACCTTGATGGAAACCGCCCGCATCCTGGGGGCGGGCACTTGGCGGCGGGTGCGCGAGGTGGCGCTGCCCTTGGCGCGGCCGGCGCTGGCGGCCGGCGTCGCGCTGGCCTTGATGGAAACGCTGGCCGACTATGGCGTCGGCGCCTATTTCGGGCTCAGCACCTTGACCACGGGCATTTACAAGGCCTGGTTGGTGATGAATGAGCGCATGGCCGCCGCGCAGCTGGCCTCGGCCTTGCTGCTGGCGGTTGCCTTGCTGCTGTGGGCCGAGCGGCGCGCCCAGGCCAAGCTGCGATTTGCCAGCAGCCGGGCGGGTGCCCAACACGCGGCCGAGGCCCGCCCCTTGGTCCTGCGCGGCTGGGCGGCGGCCGGCGCGTTTGCACTGTGCGGCTTGCCGGTGCTGCTGGGTTTTGTGCTGCCGGTGTTCGCACTGCTGAAGCTGATGTGGCTGGAGGCCAGGTTCGGCGAATTTGGCCTGCCCTTGGCCCGCTTTGCGCAATGGGCCTGGACCAGCTTGCAGCTGGCCGCTATCTCGGCGCTTCTGGCCGTGGCGCTGGCGCTGGTCCTGGCCTATGCGGCGCGCATCTCGGCCGGCGGGCGCTTGCTGGGTGCGGCCACGCGCGTGGTCTCGCTCGGTTACGCGGTGCCGGGCGCCGTCATCGCCGTGGGCATCTTGCTGCCGCTGGCCTGGCTGCAGGAATATGCGCCACAGCTTGGCCTCACCAACATCGTCACCGGCACCATCACCGGCCTGATCTACGCCTACCTGGTGCGTTTCTCCGGTGTGGCTTTGCAGTCGGTCGAGGCCGGCTATGCACGCATTTCGCCCACCGTGGACGAAACCGCTCGTCTACTCGGCGCCTCGCGTGGCCGCCTGTTCCGTGTCTTGCACGCGCCCTTGCTGGCGCGCTCGGCCTTGGCGGCGGCGCTGCTGGTGTTTGTCGATGTCATGAAGGAGCTGCCCGCCACCTTGGTCTTGCGGCCCTTCAACAGCGACACCCTGGCTGTCGTCGCCTATCAGCTGGCGCGTGACGAGCGTTTGGGTGAAGCCGCCTTGCCTTCATTGGCGATTGTGCTGGTGGGCCTGGTGCCCGTGTTGATGCTCTCGAAGGCAATGCGCCAGCGCTGAGCAGGCTCAGCAGACTTTTGGCATTTCCGCCCGCTGCTTGCGAATGCGTAAACTGCGCGGCTGCTTACCCTCTGCTTATCCTCTGCTTCACCGCCGCTACCGCGGCAACCTACCCATCAGGCACACGATGAACCCATCCATCTTCTTCAAGTCCGCTCTGGCGACCTGTTTGGCCGCCCCTTTGGCCCTGCTGGCACAAGCCGGCCCCTATCCGGCCACGCCCGCCAAGCCGGTCACCGATGTCTATCACGGCACCGCTGTCGTAGACCCCTATCGCTGGATGGAGGACATGAAGTCGCCGGAGTTCCAGTCCTGGTTGAAGACGCAGGCCGCTTTTGCGGACGGCGTGCTGGCCCAGATCCCCGGCCGCGCCGCCTTGCGCGAGCGCCTGGGTGTGCTGGCCGATGCGGGCGAAAGCACCGGCGGCTATGAGATGGTGGCCGGCAAGCTGTTTTATTCAAAGCGCGCCCCGGGCCAAAACCAAGCGCGCTTGTGGGTACGCGACGGTTTGGCAGGGGCTGAACGCGAACTGCTCGACCCCAACAACCTACCCGGCGAGCCCGGTAAGCATGCGATCGACTGGTACAGCGTCTCGCCCAACGGCCGTATCTTGGCGGTGGGCCTGTCCAAGGGCGGCAGCGAGGACAGCGTCTTGCGTCTGCTCGATGTGGCCACGGCCAAGTTCTTGCCTGTTGCGATCGACCGCACCGGCCTGAACGAAGGCGGCGTGGCCTGGTTGCCCGACGCCAGCGGTTTTCTCTACAACCGCCATCCTGCAGAGGAGCGCTACAACAAGAGCGCGGTTTTCCTGCACATCCTGGGCCAGGACCCAGCCAAGGATGTGGCGCAGTTTGGCTGGCAGGTGAGCAAGAAAGAGAATTTCGAAATTGCCGATCTGCCCTATGTGCGCATCACCAAAGGCTCGCCCTGGGCGCTGGCCGAGGTCTTGCATGGCGACGCGGCCGAGCGCAGCTACTGGGTGGCGCGGGTCGATCAACTCAAGGGTGCGGCCACACCATGGCGGCGCGTGGTGCGGCCTAGTGACAAGGTCACTCGGGCCGAAGTGGCCGGCGGATCGCTGTATGCGCTGAGCCAGCAAAAAGCCTCGCGCCGCGAACTGCTGAGCCTGGATCTGGCCTCGGCCAAGCCCGGCTTCAAGACCGCTCTGCCAGCCGGTGACAGCGTGCTGCAAACCATTGAGACCGGCGACACCGCCGTCTATGTGAAGGCGCTGGACGCGGGCGTGAGCAAGCTCTGGCGTGTGGGTAAAAAGGACGGCAAGGTCTCGACCGTGGCCCTGCCGTTCGAGGGCACGCTGCGCAGCGTCAACCCGCTCAAGGGCGACGAGTTGCTGGTCTTGCTGGAAGGCTGGACGCAGGCACCGCAAAGCTTGTTGCTGCAAGCAGGCGGTGTGGCCGATGCGCCGGCGCAGCGGCTGACGATCCAAAAGCCCGTCGCCGTCGATGCCTCCGGCGTCGAAGCGCGCCGCGTGATGGTCAAGAGCCATGACGGCGTGATGGTGCCGCTGTCCATCGTGGCACCCAAAGCGGTCACCCTGGACGGCAAGCGCCCGACGATTCTGAGCGCTTATGGCGCCTACGGCATCACGCAGGAGCCGCGTTTCAGCGCGACCCGCCTGGCCTGGACCGAGCGCGGCGGCGTGCAGGCGATCTGCCATGTGCGCGGCGGCGGCGAACTCGGTGACGATTGGCACCGCGGTGGATATATCGCCACCAAGCAAAACACCGTGTCTGACTTCATCGCCTGTGCTGAATGGCTGATTGCCAACAAATACACCTCGCCCGCGACCCTGGCCGGCACGGGCGGCAGTGCTGGCGGCATCACGATTGGCGGCGCCGTCACGCAGCGCGGCGACTTGTTCGCCGCGGCGCAAAGCGCGGTCGGCTTGTCCGATATGTTGCGTATGGAGCTGACCTTGAACGGCGCGCCCAATATCGCCGAGTTCGGCACGGTGACCAACCCAGCGCATTTCAAGAGCATGTTCGCGCTGAGTCCCTACCATAACGTCAAGGATGGGCGCAGCTACCCCGCCGTCATCGTCACCACCGGCGCCAATGACCCGCGCGTCGAGGCCTGGATTCCGGCCAAGCTGGCCGCGCGCATGCAAACTGCCAATCCAGACGCGGTCAAGACCCGCCCGGTGATTTTGCGAGTTGACTTTGAAGGCGGCCATGGCATGGGCTCTAGCGTCTCGCAGCGCCTCGATGAAACCGCCGATGTGTGGAGCTTCTTCCTCTGGCAGTTCGGCGACGCGGCTTTCCAGCCCGCTCCGAAGCTTGGAGCGGCGTCGGCTCCTTAAACCCGCCTATGTCGTTGCGCCCACAAGCGAGCAGCGCTCGCACCATCAGCCGCCGAACTGTCCTGGTCGAGGCTGGTCTGTGCGCGCTTGCGGTGGGCGCTCCCATCATTGGCTCAGCGGCGCCGCAACAGCCTCAGCCTCAGCCTCAAGCCCCGACCGAGCTTGTGCTGCGTGTGCCGGATCCGCATGATTATGAGCCCGGCGCTGTGGGGAGCTTCTATGTCAACGCGCTGCTGCTGGCCTTGAGCAAGACGGCCAAGGGCAAGGAGTCCGTTCGGCTCAGCCACTTTCCCGGCGGCGTGCCGCGAGCGCGGCTGCGGCTGATGCTTGAGCGGGGCGAGATCGACCTGCTCTGGAGCAGTAGCACCGCTCAACGCGAATCGGCCTTTGAGCCCGTGCGCTTCAACTTGCTGAAGGGCATCAACGAGCAGCGTTTTCTTTTGATCCGCAAGCAAGATGCCGCAAAGCTATCGCAGGTTCAAAGCCTGGAGCACCTGAGGGAGTTCCGGGTCGGTGCGGGTGAACATTGGAGCGATGCGAGCATTCTTCGCACGAACGGGTTTCAAGTTGTCACGGCCACGAGTCACGATGGCTTGTTCAAGATGTTGGCCGCCGGGCGATTCGATTTCATCGCGCGTGCGATCAATGAAATCGAGGCCGATTTGCTCCAACACCCGGAGCTGGACTTGGCCGTGGTGGACGGCTTGCTGCTGCAATACAAGCAGCCGATCTATTTTTTTCTGACCAAAGGCAATGTGGCCTTGGCGGAGCGCATTCGGCAAGGTCTGGAGATGGCGAAGGCAGACGGGAGTTTCGACAAACTCTTCTTCACGGTTCCGGCGCTCAAGTCCAGCTGGGACACCCTGAGCAAGAGCAAAACCCGGGTTTTCAAGCTGCAGGCACACGAAGGCTAGCCCGGTGGTCCGACGCGCCCGCCCATGTCTTTGGGCTCGGCGCTCGGTTTTCACGGGTTTGAGCCAGATCAATATTGCTTGATCAGGCTTGCCGTCCGGCGTTGCTTGTAACCATGTTGTCACCGAGCGCTGAACATACTGGCGGCATTGCACCTAATGCCGCTTTGCTGCGGTACGCCAATCATGGAAAAGTCCGACGCCGTTGCCTCGCTGGGCCAGCACAGCCTCTTGCTGCCCGCCTGGGTCAAGACCGCTTTGCTCGCCAATGACCGCTTGAAGCTGTGCCTGACGGTTTTGCAGGCCGCTGCCGATCGCGCCATGGCGCCCGCCAAGACGCCGCCCGATCTGCGCAGTGAAATGGCCGCCGCTGGCCTCGACGCCGCCTGGCTGCGCGATATGCCTACGCAGGCCAGCCGCGACGGCGAAGATGTGCTCTTGCCGCAACTGCCGCAGTTGGCCACGCAACTCGCGCAAGACCTGAGCCTGATGGCGCGGCCGCTCTTGCAGACCGAAACTGACAAAAGCACCCGCGAGCGCGTCGCCTTTTGGGCCGCGAAGCTGGATGGGCTGCATGACGAAGACGTGCTCAGCCCCGCCTTGCTGCGGGCCTTGAGCCATGGCCACCGTGCCAAGCATGGTGAGCCTGCGGATGACAGCCTGCACCTGCTGGTGATGGACCTGCACAAGCAGCTCAACCATCTGGCCGCCAGCCTGGCCAGCGAGCTGATAGACGGCGCTCATGTCTGGCAGCTGCAGGACGACGACCGGCCACGCGTTGCCGCCTTTATGCGCGGCCTGCAGCGCACATCGGCGCTGAAGTTCGATCATCCGGGCCTTGACACCGCCGCCACGCGCGACGGCGAGCGGCTCTTGATCCAGAACGATATCGGCACCAATGATGCCCATGTGCTGGTCTTGCAAGTGCAGGGTTTGACGATCAGTCTGACCTATTCCGATCTGCACAGCAGCCGCTTCGAGTTCTTTCAGGCCCAGCTTGCCACGTATGGCGCGCAATGGTCCTCGCCCGAGGCGCGGGTCTCGGCCGGGCTGAATCGGGGCGAGGCCTATCAGCTGGGCACGGCGCGCTTCGAAGCGACCGATGAGGCGCAGCTGCAAGGCATGCTGGAAGGCATCGCCTCCCGCATCGTCTTTTTGATCGACTGGAACCGCGCTCGCAAGAGGCTGTTGAACTTTGTCGGCAAGCGCGAGGCGATTGCCGTGCTGGCCGAGGCGGCCAAGGCAGAGATTGGCCATATGGCCTGGCTCAAGGCCGGCGCCGAGCGCATGCTGTTCGAGGCCATGCAGGCCGTAGGCGCCGACGCGTTTCGCATCGGAGACCGGCTGGATGAAGTCTTAGGCGAAGCCGGTGCGCAGGCCTTTTTGCTGGAGGTCTTGCGCCTGTCGTCGACCGCGATGCTGGCGCAGCAGCCGGCTGCGCTGGTGGCCGACGAAACCCGTTTGCTGCTGGCGCGTCAACTGCAGCGCAGGGCGCCCGAGTTCGATTTACTGGCCGAACATGCCGCCTATTGCCAGACCCTGGCCGAAGGCATCAGTCAGGCCCTTTCACATGGCTGGGAGCAAGACAAAGAGGCGGCGGCCAAGCTGGCGCAGCGCGCCAAGGCCTGGGAGCGCCAGGCCGATCATTTGGTGATGCAAGCGCGCGAGCGGGCGCGCCGCCAGCCGCGCTGGGCGCAGTTTGCGCGCCTGCTGGAGACGGCCGATGATGCGGCCGATGCGCTGGAGGAATGCGCGTTCCTGCTCGGCCTGATTGCCGAACATCACCACCAAGGCTGGAACAAAGAACTGCGCGGCCTGCTCGCTCAGCTGGCACAGGCAGTGCTGCATGCGACGCAGGAGCAAGTGAGGGCCGTGGCCGTGGCGCGTGGCCTGAACGGGGCCAGCGAAGCGGCCGAGCACGATGATTTTGTCGCGTCCACCTGGCAGGTGCTGCGCGCCGAGCGCCAATGCGATGAGCTGCTGCGTGCGGCCAAGCGCTGCATGGCGGCCGAAGTGACGAACGCCGCCGCGCTGATGCTGGTCAACGACCTGGCCAATCAGCTGGAGTTCGCGTCCGATCGGCTGCTGAACGCGGCCTATGCCTTGCGCGAGCTGGTGTTCAGCAAGACCGAGGTGGGCGCATGAGTACCGCGGATCTCTGCTTGATCGGCTGCCCAGGCCAGACCACGGTCGCTCAAACCAGTCCGCAGCGCTTGGGCTTCAAGGCCTTCAACCTGCTGCGCATGGCCGAGCTAGGCCTGCCGGTGCCGCCGGCCTTTGTTCTGGGCACGCGCTTTTGCGCCGATGCCGAGCTGCGGGCCGGGGCCGCGCAGCCTGCGCTGTGGTTGCCGGCGCTGCAGGCCTTGGAGTCGGCCAGCGCCGGCCTGCGTTTCGGCGATGTGGCCAGGCCCTTGCTGCTGTCGGTGCGCTCCGGTGCGCCGGTGTCCATGCCCGGCATGATGGAAACCCTGCTCAATATCGGCCTCAACGACGAGACCGTGCAGGGCCTGATCCGCCAGACCGGCAACCCGCGCTTGGCCTGGGATGCCTACCGCCGCTTGATCGCCAGCTTTGGCGAGGTGGTGGCGGGCTTGCCGGCCGCCTTGTTCGAAGATGAATTGACCTTGCTTTGTGCGGGCCGGGACGAGCGGCTGCTCGACTTTGCCGAGCTGCGGGCCTTGGCGCGACGCTATCTGCAGCTGTTTGCGCAGGCCGCAGGCCGGCCTTTTCCGCAGGCCGCAGAAGCGCAATTGCAGCAGGCGATCGCCGCCGTGTTCGACTCCTGGCAGTCCGCCAAGGCTTGCAGTTACCGAGCCGCTCATGGCATCGAAGACACGATAGGCACGGCGGTGACGGTGCAGGCCATGGTGTTCGGCAATGCCGGCGCGCGCTCTGGAGCAGGGGTCGGCTTCACGCGCGACCCGCGCAGCGGCGAGGCCGCGCTGTGGGTGGACTTTTTGTTCAATGCGCAGGGCGAGGACGTGGTATCCGGTCGGCGCAGCGCCCAGGGCCATGAGCAACTGCAGCAGGTCTTGCCTGAGGTTTGGGCCGAGTTGCTGCAGGCTTGCGCTCGGCTCGAGCGCGAGATGGGCGATATGCAGGACTTCGAGTTCACCGTGCAGGATGGCCGTTTGTTCCTGCTGCAAACCCGCGGCGGCAAGCGCACGCCGCAGGCTGCCGCGCGCATTGCGCTCGACCTGCTGCGCGAGGGTGCGATTGATGTGGCGACGGCCCGCTTGCGCTGCAAAGGCCTGGACGCCGAACATCTGCGTGTCAGCCGCGTTGTCGCCCCGGACGGCCAGCCGTTGCAGCCCTTGGCGCAGGCCCAAGCCGCAAGCAGCGGCGTGGCCATCGGTCAGATCGTGCTGGACGAAGCGGGAGCGCGCGCCGCCAAAGAGGCGGGCCGGCCCGCCATTCTGGTGCGCCGCGATGCTGAGACCGGCGACAGTGCTGCGCTGGAAATGGCGCTGGGCCTGTTGACTCAGAACGGCGCGCGCACCTCGCATGCGGCCGTGGTGGCGCGCCAGATGGGCAAGGTTTGCCTGGTCGCTTGTGAAGGCTTGCAGGTCGATGAAGCCCGGCGCGAGATTCATATCTTCGGTACTCGCTTGGCCGAGGGCGATTGGCTCAGCCTGGATGGCAATGAAGCCTGTGTCTATGCCGCACAGGTGCAGACCGAATGGTTCTGCCCGCCGGAGCTGCTGGCCGAGCTGGCTGAACTGAGGCGGGATGTCGCTGTGGCCGCTTGATTGGAGAGATAGCGACGCCGGCTGCGGGCGCATGGGCTGGAAGGGATGAAGAAGATCAAGGCAAAAGTCTGGGTCGACAGGCGGGCTCCGCCGGGAGTTCGAGCCGAGCTGTTCACAACGCTTGCCCCACGCGAATCAGTGAGTCGTCTTCGTCAATGACGGCAAGTTCTCGCGTGGGATGGCGATATCGTGGCTTTGAACAGAAAAATCCCTTGGATTCTTGCCGCTAACCGTCCTGCTGATCACTCGCTTCCAGGCGTGATTGAACGACTGTGGATCCATGCGCATCCACGAGCTGACTTGAGCGAAGGAAAATGCACGCTCTGAAAAAGGGCTGTCGTCGGGGCCTCTACAGCACGCCTTGGGCTGGCGTCTAGTATTTCAACCCTGGTTACAGCACCTTGCTCAACGTCGATTCGAACCAGCGCCCATCCATAAGGCATGGAGTCCAACCTGAACGACTCCGGAAGTTCGGGACTTCCCAATTCGTCGCATTCAACGCTGTTAGCTACGAAATCAGGCTCTGGCCTAAGAATCTCTTCGCTTGGCGCAGTGGTGCAGCCTGCACAAAGCATTGACAGCCCGAGGGCCAAGAAAGTCAGTCGATGCATGACATTCCTTTGCGACAAGCAGAGACGAAAAAGCAGACTGGGTCAAGTTGGTCGCAGACTTGGGCGTCTCTTTCACAAAGCCAGGCCTTTTTTCAGTTGCTCAAGGTCGGCTTCCAGCAGTTTCCGTTCACTGTTGTCGCCGACCTTGGCAACGAGTTCCAGTGCCAAGGTCAGGTGGCGCGCAGAGTCCCCTGGACTGGCGGCCAGCCCGTACGCGCGAGCAAGGGCCTCATGGGCATAGCCGAGGTAGAAGGGTTTCAGCTCGCCACTGTAGAAGAGGCATACCTCGCCTAAGCGCAAGGCCTCAGCAGCGTTTCCCAAAAGCGCCTGTATTCGGGATGCCTGCCAGTAGCCCACCGAAAGGCGTTGTTGGCTGCAGTCGTCACGTTGGAGCCAGTGATAGATGCACGCTTGATTGAGCGCCACCATCAATCGTTCGTCTTCAGGCGTTCGATCTGGTTTTTCGATCAGGTCCCATGCTTTGTTGAAGCAATGGGCTGAGAAGTATTTGTGGGCTGCGGCGACATCGAATTCAGGAACCTTTGCCATTGCGAGAAACTCCTCTGTGGCGGGTGCGTTTGCGATGAGTCTTAGGCGCTCAAGATGTTGTGATGCGCATGTTGCCACATTGTTTGGACGTTAGGCCATGTATCTCTTGCTCTCCCAAATCAGGCAGAATTTTCCTGAAGCCGCTTGATTTTCGAGTCAGTCCGGCATGACGCGCGTCGCCATTGCCGCCAAGGCCAGTGAGCCCAGGCGTGTGCGCATGCTGTCGGTGCGCCCGCTCATCGCCACGGGCACGCGCGCACCCAGCACGACACCGCAGCTGGCGGCACCCGCCATGTATTCCAGCAACTTGGCCAAGAGGCTGCCCGACTCCAAGTCGGGCGCCAGCAAGATGTCGGCGTCGCCGGCCACGGCCGAGTCGCTGAGGCCTTGCAGGCGGGCAGCGTCGAGGTTGACGGCGCTGTCAAAAGCCAAGGGGCCGTCGAGGATGGCGCCGGCGATTTGGCTGCGCTGGGCCATCTTGCACAGTGCTGCGGCGTCCAGCGTGGAGCTGATGCGCTCGGTGATGGTTTCCACCGCCGACAACAAGGCCACCTTGGGGCAAGCCAGACCGTTCGCATGCGCCAGACCCACGGCCAGGCGCACGATGTCGGCTTTGGCGTCCAGGTCGGGGCGGATATTGATGCCGGCATCGCTCATGAACAGCGGCTTGGCATAGCTGGGAATGTCAAAGCGGTAGACATGTGCCAAGCGCCGGCCGCAGTGCAGGGCCGGGTTCGCTTGCAGCGCCGTCAGCAACTCATCGCTGCTCAAGCTGCCTTGCACCAGCATGTCCAACTGGCCCTCGGCGGCCATTTTGCAGGCTTGCGTGGCTGCGGCGTGGCTGTGTGCGGTGGCCTGGAAGTGGCAGCCTTGCAGGCTCAAATCCAACTGCTCGGCCAAGGCCCGAATGCGCGCTTCCGGGCCTATCAGCCAGGGCTCGATCAGGCCGCGCTCGGCGCCCATCAAGGCGGCGCGCAGCGCGTCTTCGCTGCAAGGGTGCACGACGGCACAGCGCAGCGGCGTGGCCAGCTTGATCTGGCTCAGCCAGGCGTTCATGCGCGACTCGGCATCGAACAAATGCATCTCTGGCAGGGCCGGGCGTGGCCGCTCGATGCGCGTGCGCGGCGCCAGCACGGTGGCCAGGCCGCTGATGACGGTCTGGCCTTTTTGGTTATTGGCTTCACAGCCCAGCTTGACGATGCCGCTGTCATCAAACATCTCCAGCACCGTCAGCACGATGGTCAAGGTGTCACCCACATGCACCGGGCGTGAGAAGCGCAGCGTCTGCTCCATATAGATCGTGCCTGGGCCGGGGAACTCATTGCCCAGCACTGACGAGATCAGGGCGCCGCCCCACATGCCATGCGCGATCACACCGTGAAAGCGTGTGCCTTCGGCGTATTCGGCGTCCAGGTGAGCCGGGTTGACGTCGCCCGACACCAGGGCGAAGGCCTGGATATCGCTGTGCTTGAGGGTGCGCACCAGGCGCGCAGTTTGGCCCAGGGCCAATTCGTCGTAGGTGCGGTTGCGCATCCATTCGGTGCGCAAGAGGTCGGGTGCGTTCATAAGCGCCAAGCTCCAAGTGTCATCCATCAAACGACAGCTTGGATTGGCATCATGTCAGGCGCGTGACGCCGGCGCATTCGCGCTGGTTCAAGGCGGGTTCACTTGAGCTGTATCAAAAAAGGGGCTGCGACACTTGACGGCCGCAGCCCCTTTCGGCTGTGTCTTGCGCAGTGGCTAACTCAAGCCTTGCGCTGACGACGCTGGTGCAAGCAGGCCAAGCCCAACAAACCCAGGCCCATCAAGGCCCAGCTGCCGGGCTCAGGCACGACAGCAGCCTGGTCCACCGAATTCAGCTTGACGCTCCACAGCCCGCCTTTTTGGTCGGGGTAGTTGGGGTTGCTGCTGCTTTGTGTCCAGTCGGCGATGGCCACGGGCGTGCTGCCGTCCAGCGTGAAGCCGGCCGACAGGGTTTGGCCCTTGGCGTAGTTGTCGGCAGCGCTGAGTGTGAGCAGGTACTGGCCGGCGCTCAAACTGCTGAGCTGAATGCCGGCGTCGAGCGAGCCTTGGCCGGCGCCGAGCTTGTCGTTGTCGTCCACTTCGATGATCAAGCTGTAGTCATTGCCGGCCTTGGCCCAGAGTTGCAGCACCGGGTCAAAGTTCAGGCCCGTCTGCCAGGAATCGGTCCAGGTCTTGAAGTCTGCGCTGTCGGCGGCCAGGCTGAAGCTGATGCGCACGACATCGGTGTTGTAAACGGCTTGGCCGGCGAAGTCGAAGTTGGCGGCCTGGGCCGAAGACATGGCAGCGGCTGCCAGCAAGGCGCTGGCCATTGCCTTGCGGGCAAAAGAGCGGTTGAGTTTCATGGCGATATGTCCAGTTCTGATGTTCAAGGAGCCAAGGCGGCCGGGTTGGCGCGGTTCGGCGTTTGCGCGGCAGGGCTCAGGCGATTGGCGCCGTCCACTACTTGGAAGGCGGTGCCAAAGGTCTGCACATTGCTGACGCTGGCGACGGTGTCGACATACCACCATTCGCACACGCAGCGGGTGGCGTCGGCGTCGATCAACATATAGCCGCGCTTGTCGAGCTTGATGTACTTCAGATGTGGGTTGGCCGGTGCCAGCTGTGCGATCGTCCCTGCGGCCTGCTGCGGGTTGTCCACGCCGGGCGAGGAGATCGAAGTACCAACGAACTCGACTGCGCGCGAGCCTTGGCCCGTGACCTTGTCGTAGCCACCGGTCGCCACGTTGGCATTGTTCGGGTCTTGGCTCAGATCGGCGGCCCAGCTGCTGTGGATATCACCCGTCAGGATCACGACGTTGTTGACCGGGGCTTGGGTCTGGCTGCCCTTGAGCACCTCGTAGACCCGGTCGCGCGCGGGCTGGTAGCCGTCCCAGGCGTCGGAGTTGAAGAACACGCCGCCGCCGGCCGAGTTCGGCGCGCCTTGCACCTTGACCTGGGCAAACATCACGCCTTGGCCCAGGAACTTCCACTTGGCCGTGCTGGTGCGCAGCTTGTTGAATAACCAGGCTTCTTCGCTGGCGCCGAGCAGTTGACGGGCCGGGTCCAGGTAAGCGCCTTGCTGGACGAAGTAGCCGCTGGCGTTGCCGATATTCGTACCCAGCTGGGCCGAACGGCCATTCAAGCGCTCTTCCAGCATGATCAGATCGACCAGATTGCCGAAGGCGTAGCTGCGTGCGTTATTGCGCGGCTGTTTTGGGTCCACCACGCGCACCGGCATCCACTCGTAATAGGCCTGCAAAGCCGCGCCGACGCGGGCTGCCCAAGCGCCTTCGCCGGCTTGGTGGTTCTCGGCGCCATCGACGTAAGAATTGTTGGCGGTTTCGTGGTCGTCCCAGATGGCCACCAGCGGATGCTGGCGATGCATGGCTTGCGAGTCCGGGTCGCGCTTGTACTGCGCGTGGCGCATGCGGTAGTCGGCCAGCGTGACGATCTCGTTCGTTGGCTCGGGCGTGCGCACATTGCCGTATTGGTTGGCGCCGTATTCGTAGATGTAGTCGCCCAGGTGCACGACCATGTCCAGATCGGCCCGCTCGGCGATGCGGCGGTAGGCGTTGAAGTAGCCATACGCGTGGTTGGAGCAGCTCACCACGGCCATGCGCAAATTGCTGACGCCGCCGACCGGCAGCGTCTTGGTGCGGCCTATGGGCGAGATCACGCCGTCAACCGAGAAGCGGTAGTAATACGTGGTGTTGGGGCTCAGGCCCAGCGCGTCGATCTTGACGGTGAAGTCGCGCTCCAGGATGGCTTTGCTGCGGCCGGTGCTGACGATTTGGGTGAAGGCCGGGTCTTTGGCGATGGTGTAGTCCACCACTTGCGAACTGCGGCCATTGGTCGGCGTGACGCGGGTCCACAGGATCACGCGGTCAGACAGCGGGTCTCCGCTGGCCACACCGTGTTGGAAGTTGCCGTTGATGGCGACTGCAGCTTCAGCTGTGCCGGCCAAAGGCAGCATAGGTGCGGCCAGCAGAGCGGCGGCGGCCGAGCCGGTGTTCTTGAAGAAGCCGCGGCGGCTGCTGCCGACGCGAACGGGCTTGATGAGGGAGGGGCGACCCATGATGGACTGTCCTTGTGCGATGTTGGGCGACGCAAGTGGGGAGTTGGCGCTTGCGGGCTTTGCGGAAGATGCCGCGTCTTTGATCCGAACGCTGCCTGCCAGCAGCTTCGAGCCGGGCGGACTGTAGGAGCGCTGTGTGACGCTGCCGTGCAAAAGGACTACGGCATTCGGCAGGGGGTCTACTCAGCGCTGCTGCAGCAAAGCCTTGCTACCATGGCGGCCGATTTCGGCTTTGCGCCAGCCCAGCTCTCCAACCACCTACGGGAACCCGACCATGAACTCCTCCACTCTCATCAAGCGGACTCTTGCTGCGGGCCTGCTTTTGAGCAGCGCCCTGGCGTTGCCGGCCTTGGCTGCCAGCTCGACCGCCTCGTCGGCCTCCGAGGGCGCCAGCAGTGCGGCCAGCAGCGGCTCCAAATCGCTGGAGGCCTCAAGCGGCTCGTCGACCAAGGGCGACAAGGTTGCGGCCGGCGACTACAAAATCATCGACGTGGCCGCTGCCGTTGACCGGCCCGGCATGGTGCGCGTGCATCTGCAGGCGGCTGCCGCCACCACCACCAACATAGCGGCGCCAAATGCGGCGGATGACTTCTATTTGGTCCTGCCCGAACAAGCCTTCGAGAAAAGCCAGCTGAGCACGGGGCAGCTGGTGACAGCGCGCCAACACGCTTACGGCCTGGAGTTTGCTAATGGCCAAAGCAAGCAGGCATTTTTCCTGGTGCTGAGCGACGAGTGGTATCGCGAACTCGACAGCAAGGCCGTTGCGATTTGAATCGAGTCCTAGGACTGTTGGCGCTCGCGCTGCTGGGCAGCGGCGCGGTGCAAGCCGGCGGCTTGCGGTTTTGCGAGCAGCCCACGCAGCTCAGTGCCAGCCAGCAGGACAAGCAGCTGCGCTTTGTGGCCATCGTCAAAGAAGAGTTGGAACGCAGCGGTCAGGGCGTCGCTTTGGTGTCGCGGGCCGGCACCGATTTGAGTCGCTTTGGGATGCGCTATTCGCACGCGGGTTTGGCTTTGCGGGACAGTGACAACACGCCTTGGTCGGTGCGCCAGCTTTATTACGTCTGCGATGAAGCCGCGCCAAAGCTCTATGACCAAGGCTTGGCAGGCTTTTTGATCGGAGCCAATCAGGCCGAAATTGGCTATCTATCGGTGCTGCTCTTTGCGCCGGCCGAATCCGCCGCGATTGAACGCGCCGCGCTGGACAAGCGCAATGCCTTGCAGTTGCTGGCACCCAGCTACAGCGCCAACGCCTACCCCTTCAGTGCGCGCTATCAAAACTGCAACCAATGGGTGGCGGAGTTGTTGGCGGCCACCTTGGGGAACTTAGGGCAGGGCGCGGCGCAAGAAGAGATTCGCCCGCAGGCCCAGGCCTGGTTGAAGGCGCAAGGCTACCGGCCTGCGTTGTTCGACATCGGCTTTGCGCCGCTGCTATGGGGTGCGGCCGCCTTCATCCCCTGGGTGCACAACGATGACCATCCGGCCGAGGACCTGGCAGCGGCCCGCTACCTCGTCAGCATGCCGGCCTCGATCGAAGGCTTTGTGCAGCAAACCATGGCCGGCGCGCAGCGCATCGAGTTTTGCCATAACGGCCGCTATGTGCTGATCCGGCGCGGCTGGGGGCCGGGCCTGGCCGAGGGCTGCGTGGCCGAGGCGCAAGACCGGGTCATTGCATTGAATTAGGCCAGGCCCAGGAAGTCGCTCAACTCGGGCAAATAGTCGTCAAAGTCCGACAAGCCATGGTCGCTGCCCTCCAGCAGCTTGACGCGGCAGTTGGCATAGCGGGCCTGCATCTCGCGCCAGTCCAGCACTTCGTCGCCCTTGGCGATGACGGGCAGTAGGCGCTGCGGCTGGCTGCTGAAGGCGGTGCTCAGCGCTTGCAGCTCTTGGATGAATTCGGGGCGGAAGAAGAAGCGTTCTTCAGGGTCTTGCCAGCAGCTTTGCTCGCCGATGTATTTTTCCAGGTCGCGCGCCGGGTCGACGGCCGGGTTCAAGAGCACGGCGCGGCTGCTTCGAAAGCGTGGCCACTCGGCCAAACCGGTGGCGTAAAAGCCGCCGAGCGAGCTGCCCATCAGCGCGCAGCCTTGGCTCGGCCAGTCTGCCGTCAAGTCTCGCAGCAAGGCCATCGCCTCGGTGGGCGAGGGCGGCAGTTGCGGGCAGGCAAATACCAGCGCAGGGTTGTGGCTGCGCACCCATTCGGCCATTCTGAGCGCCTTGGCCGAGCGCGGCGAAGAGCGAAAGCCGTGCAGATAGAGCAGGTGGGTGGTTCGGGGTCGGGTATCCATGGGCGCAGTCTAAAGGGCTGGCTAGAGGCTTGTTGGCGACTGGGCGTCATGGCTTGTGCGCCAGCGCCTGGGGTAAACCCTTTGCCAAGTGACTAAATGCGACGAATGGCGGAACGCTTTGTGCGAAGCACGCTCGGCCGCATTGACGGCGCGCTGCGGCTGGTTCACAGTGGCCGACTTTGTCGCGCGAGCACCGTTGATGGGCGCTCACGCTGCCAATATATTCGGGCTCGGGCCATCCGCTTGAGCCTTGTGCAATGTTTCAGGATGGTCTGAATGACTTCATATGTTTCGCTGCTCGGCTCGCGCCGGCTCACCTTGTCTGCCGTGGCTGCGGCCGTTTCATTGCTGAGTGCTTGCGCCACCACCGCGCCCGATGCGGCCGCGCCAACAGCCGCTGCTACTGCCGCTGCTGCGGCGCCCGTCAAGGCAGGCAACCCCGCTACACCAGTCTCGGCAGCCTCGGCGGCATCGGCCCCCAATGCAGGCGCCAAGCCTCCTGCCGACCCGACCGCGCCCAAGCCTTTCGCCGAAGTCAGCAAGGACGCCAAGGTGCAGGCCGGTCTGTTCCCGATCTGGCGCAAGGACGACAAGGTCTGGCTCGAAATCCCCAAGGACAAGATCGGCAAGCCTTTCTTGTTCACCGTCAATATCGCCAGCTCGATCGGCGAGCGCGGCCTTTACGCCAGCCAGATGGTGGCCGACCAAATGGTCGAGTGGCGCCGCATCGGCAACCAGATTCAGTTGGTGGCGTTGAACACCGCCTTCCGCGGCGAAGGCGGCGGCAAGCTGGCGGTCAGCCAGGCTTTCTCGCCCAGCCTGATTGCGGCCGGCCCGGTCGGCAGTGCCGAGCATCCGCAGACCAAGTCGGTGCTGGTTGATGCCGGTATGTTCCTGACCGACATCCCTGGCTTGTCGACAAGGCTTGAAGTGGCATACCGTCTGCCTTATGCGCCGGATCGCAGCAATTCCTCTTTCGAGGCCACGCGCGCCGATGCCAAGCTCAGCACGCTGACCGCTCGCATGCATTTCTTCACGCCGCGCATTCCTGCGCCGCCGCTGGTCGCCCCGCCAGCCCCGGTGCCAACGCCGCCGCAGAGCACGCCCGATCCGCGCAGCATGTTCTTCAGCTTTGTCTACAATTTCCAGGCGCTGCCGGATCTGCCGATGCCGACGCGCAAGCTTGATCCGCGCCTGGGTCACTTTGCGGAGTCCTATTCCGACTTCGGCAGCGACAGCAAGGCCAATGTGCGTGTGCATCTGGTCAAGCGCTGGAGGCTCGAGAAGCAAGACGCCAATGCGGAGCTGAGTGAGCCGATTCAGCCCATCACCTACTGGATGGACAAGAACATTCCGCCGCAATATCGCCCTGCGGTGGAGGCCGGCATCCTGGAGTGGAACAAGGCCTTCGAGAAGATTGGCTTCAAGAATGCCATCCAGGCCAAGCAGCAGCCCGACGATGCCGATTGGGACAATATGGACTCCAGCCATGCGTCGATCCGCTGGTTTGTGGGCTCCGATGTGGGCTTTGCGATTGGCCCCAGCCATGCCGACCCGCGCACCGGTGAAATTCTGGATGCCGACATCGGCATGAGCGATGTGTTCGCGCGCGGCTCGCGCCGCTTCATCAGCGATGACCTGGGTGCTTCTGCCGCCAGCCCTACTGTTTCGGCGCTGGCGCTGGACCGGCATGGCCACAAGCATGGCGCCGCCGACTATTGCAGTTATGCCAATGAGGCTGCCGCCGAGATGGGCTTTGCGCTCGACCTGCTCGAAGGTCGCGGTGACATCCTGCCCGACAGCCCCGAGGCCGAGGCCTTTGTGCAAGCTGTCATCAAGGACGTGATCACGCACGAAGTCGGCCACACCCTGGGGCTCAAGCACAACTTCAAGGCCTCCACCTCGGTCAGCCTGAAGCAACTGCAAGACAAGGCCCATACCGAGAAGTACGGCATATCCAACTCGGTGATGGACTACAACGCCTACAACCTGTCGCTGAAGGGCGAGCCGCAAGGCAGCCTCACCAACACGACCCTGGGCGCTTACGACTACTGGGCGATCGAGTACGCCTACAAGCCTTTGCCTGCCGAGACCGAAGTGGCCGACCTGGCCAAAATTGCCGCCCGCAGCACCGAGCCGCAGCTGGCCTATGCCGATGACATCGACGCAGGCGTGGGCGGCCCTTATGACGGCTTCGACCCCGATGCCAACCGCTTCGACCTGGGCGATGACCCGCTGGCCTACTTCAAGCGCCGCCTGGCCTTGAGCCAGGAGCTGTGGGCGCGCGTGCAGGACCGCAAGCCGGTGGTCGGCGGCGACCCGCTGCGCGACCGCCGCTCCATCGTCGAAAGCTTCCGTCAACTGGCGCGCTCTGCCGAGCTGACCGGCAAGTATGTCGGCGGCATGCATGCGCTGCGCGACCTGCCCGGCAGCACCGGCCGCCCGGCCTTCAGTGCCGTCGAGCCTGCCCGTCAGCGTGAGGCCTTGAAGTTCATCTCGACCGGTTTGCTGTCGGCCAACTCATTCCGCTTCCGCCCCGAGTTCCTGGCTTCGCAGACGCTGGACTACAACGAGTGGGAACGTGTGCAGTTGTCGATTCCGGCCGCTGTTGGCGCCGTGCAGACCACCGTGCTGGATCGCCTGATGTCGGCCAATACTGCGCGCCGCCTGATCGATATGCCTGCCTTTGTGGCGGAGAAGGATCGCAAGGGCCTGGTCTCGCTGTCCGAGGTGCACAGCACGCTCAATGCCGCTGTCTGGAGCGAACTCAAGACAGGGGCCGAGATCGACGGCTTGCGTCGCAATCTGCAGCGCGAGCATCTGAAGCGTTTGCAGGCAGTGCTGACGCGCGGCGGCGGCCCTGGCCTCTTGGCCGATGCCTATGCGATGGTGCGCTTCCATGCAGTGCAGCTGCAGTCGGAACTGCGCGCCGCATCCGGCAAGAGCGGCCTGTCGGTTGAAACCCGCGCCCATCTGGCCGAAAGCCTGGATACCTTGAGCAGCGTGCTGAAGGCCAATATGCAGCGCAGCTGAGCCTGAGCTCAATCAGCTTGGCAAGGGTCGGCGCGGCTGCGTCGGCCCTTTTTTTATTGCACCGCACAAGTGCCGCAATACTTGCCTGACAATCGGGCCCGCAATGAGGTGGTCTTGAGGTCATGGCGGCGCGGTAAGGTAGTTGTAGCGGAGCTGGGCTGGTCTTTGGGGAAGGATGCAATGAATTATGTGTTTGGCGCTGTCGACAACGCCCTGATCTGCGGCTTTGTGCTGGCTCCCGGCCAGGCCGGCCGCCCGATTGGCCTGGCCGAGTCGCTGAGCTGGTTGGCGCTTGGGGCGGCGCAGCCCGCCGATGAATTCCTGTGGCTGCATTTCAACCTCACCGACACCACGGCTGAGAAATGGATGCAGGCGAACTTGAACCTGCCGCCGGAGTTCTTCGAGGCGCTGCGCGAGGGCTCGCGCTCGACCCGCATCGAAGACGCGTCGGACAACCTGATCGCCGTGGTCAACGATGTGGCCTTCGAGTTCTCGTTTGACCCGTCCGAGATCGCCTCGCTGTGGGTCAGCGTCAGCGAGCGGGTCTTGGTCAGCGCGCGCGTGCATCCCTTGCGTTCGATCGACCGATTGCGCCAAGCGGTCAAGGATGGCGCGCACTTCAACTCCAGTGTCGAGTTGCTGAACCATTTGATGAACGATCAGGGCGATGTGCTGGTGCGCATCGTGCGCGAGGCGACGCTGCAGGTCGACAATATCGAGGACGGTTTGCTGGTTGGGCGCCTGCAGCAAAAGCGCGGCGAGCTGGGGCAGTTGCGCCGCGTGCTGGTGCGGCTGCAGCGCTTGTTGGCGCCCGAACCGGGTGCGCTGTTCCGGCTCTTGCGGCAGCCGCCGCCCTGGGTCAAGGCGCATGATCTGGACGAGTTGCGCCAAGCGACCGAGGAGTTCTCGCTGGTCATCCGCGACCTCTCGGCGCTGCAAGAGCGCATCAAGCTCTTGCAAGAAGAGATGGTGGCGCAAGTGGGCGAGCAAACCAATCGCAGCGTTTTCACCTTGACGGTGGTGACCGTGTTGGCCCTGCCCATCAACATCATGGCCGGTATGTTCGGCATGAACGTCGGCGGCATCCCACTCTCCGAGCACCCGCATGGTTTCAGCATCCTGGCGCTGGTGGTGCTGGGATTCACGGCGGTGGCAGGCTGGCTGGCGTTCAGGAAGAAGGACTGAACGTCCGTCGCTGCGCCGTGTAGCGGCAGCCCCATGAACTTTGTGACCTAGGCCCTAGCCATGACGAATGAGCAGAAACTTTTTGCAGCCTACCGGGCCGACAGGCAAGGCCATGACATCGAGGGATTCCGGCTCGAAGCCTTGCCGCATCTGAGCCGCTATCTGCCGCACAGTGATTGCGCTGATGCCGAGGCGCTGCTGTGCTTTTCACGCTTGAGCGCCGGCCAAGAGGCCAGGCAGATTCGCGAACAGATCGACTACTTTGAAGCCCGTGGGCAAGATTTTGAGTGGAAGCTTTATGGCTTGGAGGAGCCAGGTGCGCTCAAACAATTGCTCGAAGCGCAGGGCTTTGTGGCCGACGAGCCCGAACTGTTCATGCTCTATCCCTTGCTTGAACCCCTGCTTGAAAGCACGCCTGCGAAGGCTTCAGCGACTGCCGGCTTGTCTGCCGCCTTGCCTGCCGGTGTGAGTCTGCGCCGCTTGGTTGATCCCCAGGATTTGGATGATGTGCTGCAGGTGCAGGCCCAAATCTGGGGGCGAGACTTTGAATGGCTGCGCGCCAAGCTGGCAGCGAGCCTGGGCAAGCCTGAGGAAATGAGCATGTTCTGCGCCTATGCCGACGGCCAGCCCATAGGCACGGGCTGGACCGACTACCCGCCCGGTTCCAGATTCCCCGAGTTGCACGGCGGAGCGGTGCTGCCGGCTTGGCGCGGGCGGGGTGTCTATTCGGCCTTGTTTGAGCTGCGCTTCATTGAAGCGCGGGCGCGGGGCTTCGAGTGGATGGCGGTGGACGCCTCATTGATGAGCCGACCGATTCTGGAGGCCATCGGCTTCAAGCCGATATGCCCGACTTGGCCTATGCGCTACCGTGCTCGGCCTTGAAGCGGCAGGCCTGCGGCCTTGTGTTTCTGTTCTTCGTCGGGCTTGCTGAAGCTGACCCTGGCCAATAGCCCCAAGCCGCCTTTGCCGGGCAGCAAGCTGACCGTGGCGCCGTGATGATCGGCGATGGTTTTGACGATGAACAATCCCAAACCTTCGCCCTGACTGGCTGCCCCTCGCCGATGCCGCTGAAATAGCTCGGGCAGCAGCGCCACATCCAGTTGCGTGCCCTGATCTTCGACTTCGAGCAGTACCGCTGCGGACGTCGTTCTGGTTCGCACGACGATGGGGCTGCGGCCGTGGGTGAGCGCGTTGTCGATCAAATTGCTGAGCAATTCATGCAGTTCACCCGCCCACCCTTCGATGGCCGCCGGGGCAAGCTCGAAGCCGAGGTCGATGCCGCTACGTTCAGCGCGGTCGATGAACTCGGCCGCGCAATCCTCAACCAGCAGGGGCAGATCAATGCGTTGCGCCGGCAAGCCGCTGCCGGCTTCCGAGCGGGCTCTCTCCAGGCTCAAGATGCGCTGCACCAGCCGCTGCAGTCGCGCGACCAGGCTTTGCATCAGCTGCAGCCTTTTCCCTTGCGCCGCAGGTGCTGCCGAGTCGACGGCTAAATCTTCAATCGCCATTTCTATTTGCAGCGAAAGGCTGGCCAGCGGTGTGCGCAGTTGGTGGGCGGTGTCACCGATGAATTCACGCTGCGCGGCAGCGCTCTCGCGCAGCCTGGCCAGCAAGCTGTTGAGCGCCGCGGCCAAGACGGCGGATTCGCTGGTGTCGCCGGGCGCCTCGACCGGGCTCAAGTCACGCGCTTGGCGCGCCTCGATCTGGCTCGCAAAACGCTCCAGCGGCTGCAAGATGCGGCGGGTGCTGAGGTACAAGCCCAGCATGGCTGCCGCCAGCAGCAGCAAACCCAGACGCTCGGAGCGGGCGCGTATTTGTGCGCTGGTTTCAAGGCGCTTGTTCAGCGTCTCTGCCACCACGATGCTGGCTCGTTTGGCCGGGCCTTGGCGGTGCAATGTCAGCACTCTCACGGCTTGTCCGTCAAGCTGCCCCAGCAGGCTGACGTCTTTGGCCGGCGGCTGTGCGCTGACAAATGCCGCCAGCCGCGGGTCGCCCCAAACCAGCTTGGCCTCGCCATCGAAGACCGCAAAGAACAGAGTGTCCAGCGGGTCGGCTTGCAGCAGGGCCTGGGCCGACTGGGGCAGATCCATGTCCAGGTCATTGTCTGAGTCGATCTCTACTCTGGCGGCCAAGGCCACAGCATTGTTCAGCAGCGCTTGATCGAAGGCCTGATCGGCCAAACGCTCGGCGCCGCGCAGATCAAGCAGCAACGCAAGCACCAACACCAGCGTCAACCACAAGCCTAATGTGGCGAGCAATCTCGTACGCAGCGAGACCCGCTTGAGGCTTGATGTCAGGCGCCGCATCAGCGTCATTCTTGTGGGCGGCTGGCAGGCGCTTCGGCCAGCGCTTCGCCTCGACCCGGTGCTTGCTCCAGCAAGCGGTAGCCCAGGCCGCGCACGGTTTCCAGCTTGAGGCGGGACGCCGCGAGCTTGAGCCGCAGCCGCGAAACATGCAGCTCAACGGCATTGGCGCTGAGTTCGCGGTCCCAATGCCCCAGGCTGTCAATCAGCTTGCGTTTGGACACCAGCCGTGGGCTCTGCAATGCAAGCTCCAGCAGCAGGGCCCATTCTTTGCGCGTCAGCGGCAAGGGCTGCTGGTTCAGGCTGGCGCTGCGCTCCCCCATGTCCAGCGTGAGCGCACCGATCTGTACGCAGGCCAGCCGGTTGGCACTGGCGCGGCGCAGCAGGGCCCGCAAACGAGCCAGCAACTCCGGCAACATAAAGGGTTTGGCCAGATAGTCATCGGCGCCGAGATCGAGGCCGCGCACCTTGTCCTCCCAGTCATCGCGTGCGGTGATCAGCAGGACCGGCAAGGCGCAGGCGCGAGCACGCAGCTGGCCCAGCAGACTCAGTCCGCTCATGCCTGGCAAACCAATGTCGAGCAGCAAGGCGTCATAGTGGACGTCACGCAGGGGCATGGCGGCTTGTTCCGCTTGCGCCACGGCGTCAACGGTGTAGCGCTCGCGGCACAAAGCCTCCACCAAGCTGGCGCGCAAGTTGGGGTCATCCTCGATCAGCAAGATGCGCATGGTTTTGGGTGTCAGCTTTTTTCGCCCAAGGGCAAGTTGCCGCAGTTTGCGGCCATTTTGAGCCGCCCAGTTTGATCAAAGGCAAGCCGCGCAGCCCCTTCGGTAACGAGTTGTGTTTGACTGGATTTCGACAGCATCGGCCCGCTAGATTCAGTCCTGTCGCATTTGATCTACCCAGCAAGGAGGCTTTCATGCAAAGCAATCGGCTTGTCCTGTCCAGCGCTGCAGCGCTGCTGTTTTGTCTGTTCGTCGCAGCAGGAGCCCAGGCGCAGACGCCGCCTGCACTCTCGCTACCACCGGTGCCAGCCGGCCGGCTGCTGGCGTCGAATTGTTTCCAATGTCATGGCACCAATGGCAAGGGTCCGGGCTTTGAACGTCTGGCGGGCAAATCGAGCCTGGAGGTCTACAAGGAGCTCAAGGAAATGCAGGCCGGCGGCGAGGGACAAGGTTTGATGACCAAGCACGCGCTGGGCTACACCGATGCGCAACTGCGCGCCCTGTCTCAATGGCTCTCGACTCAGCGTTGAGTCAGCCCTGAACCAAGAGGAGATTGCAATGAACCGACGTGAACTCATTCAAGCGGCCATGGCCGCTGCGGCCGGCATGGCGGCCTGGCATCCCCTGGCCAGCCGCGCCGCCAACTCGGGCGGCAGGGTGATTGTGGTGGGCGGCGGCATGGCCGGCGCCACCGTGGCCAAGTACCTGCGAATGTGGAGCAATGGGGGCTTGGAAGTAACTTTGATCGAGCGCAACCCCGCCTATACCTCCAACATCATGAGCAGCCTGGTGTTGACCGGTCAGCGCTCGATGAGCAGCTTGCGCTTTGGCTATGAGGCGCTGAAGACCCGTCACGGTGTCAAGTTAGTCACCGATGAGGTCTTGGAGGTCGATGCAGTCAACGGCTCGGTTTTGCTGTCCTCCGGCGGGCGCTTGGTGGCTGACATGCGGATTTCAGCGATCCCGGACAGTCATTTCAGCGTGATGGTGGACAGCGTTTCAAACTGATCGCGGACAGTTTGGGCGCGCGCAAGTGCCTGGGTTGATGGTAGCTCAGGTGTCCGCGATC
>NZ_JAQQXT010000009.1:0-242469 GCF_028595345.1 Roseateles albus
CAATGCCGATCAGCGAGACACCGACAACGATGGTTACGGCAACGTCGTGGATGCCGACCTCAACCAGGACTTGATGGTGGACTTCTTCGATCTGTCGATGCTGGACAGCGTGTTCTACACCGAGGACCCGGATGCCGATTTGAATGGCGACGGGCTGGTGGACTTTTTCGATCTATCGATGCTGGATGATTTGTTTGGCAAGGCCCCAGGGTCCTCATACATCGATCTGCCGCACGGTGGGCACGGCGCGGTGGCGAATGCGTGGAAGCAAGGCGCCGACGCGCAGCAATTGGTCGAGGAGCATGTGTCGGAAGATATCTTGGAATTGACGCTGGTGGGTGTGCAGCATGGGCATGGCATTTCAACTTTGCTACACCTCGCTTGATGTGATGACCTATGCCCAGGGTAATCTTGCCTTTCGTTCGTGCCGCGGCCCTTGATGTAACCCCTTATTTGAGGGGTTGCAATGCAGTGTGTTGTAGTTAGGATATGAGGGTAACGTTGGTGTTAGTCCGCTCGGCGCGTGACCGAGGGGCTCATGAGCGAGTTTAGTGACAACTATTGAATTGTTCGTGTGGTCAGCCATCGCCACCCGGATAGCAAGTCGGTCAGATGGTGCAATTTGGGGTCTTCGTCGGCGCTGGAGTTGCTGCGCTGGAATGAGGCGTTACATAATTTGCCAAGGGATATAAACAATCATGATGAAGTCAATAATCGCCGGTTTTTCGCTTGCCGCTCTGTCCGTAGCTGCGCATGCTGCGCCTGAAGTCAAGCTTCAGCCGAGTTTCAATTCGGTGGCCGTTGGTCAAGAATTCGAAGTTTCGGTCAATGCTCTGGGCTTCGGTACAACGAGCGGTGGGCTAACGATCGATAACTTTACCGGCGGGCAAAAGCTGGATTTCACTTTTCAGAGCTCGAAGCTTCAAGTGTTGAGCGTGACTATTGATCCGCGCTGGACCTTTACCACCGGCAATAAAGTCGGCACGATCGATAACGTCAACGGAACCTTGAAAGGCGTTGCCTTTGGTGTGTTCCCGGCGACTACTGATGATGACTTTGCTATTGCCACCATCAAGGTGCGCGCCATTGGCGCTGGTAACGCAACACTTGATCTGACTAACGGAACATTCATTGGTAAGGTCAACAACAAGGCGGGTCAGGCCATCGCCGCGACGATGGGCCAGGCCGACGTCGTGGTGACAGCGGTACCTGAGCCGCAGACATTGGCCATGCTTTTGGCGGGTCTCGGTTTTGTTGGCTTTGTAGCGCGTCGCCGCGCTTGATTTTTCGAGGGGGACGCAGCTCTGAGGCAGCTTCCCCAAACTAGATGCACCGATCTGGTTGTTCATGGCTTTTTCCTTTAGGGCGCCGTTCATACCCCCAATCGACCAGGGTTTGAACGGCGTTCACACATCTAAGACGTGAAAACATACCTCAAGCGCGCCGCCTTCTTTTTTCGCTATGCATGGCTGTTCAGCCTGTTCATCAATCTGACGCTGTTGCTGTCTCCGCTGTACATGCTGCAGGTCTACGACCGCGTCTTGGCATCTCGCAGCTTGCCGACGCTGGCCATGTTGACCCTGGGTGTGTCCTTGGGCTATTTGGTCTACATCGGGCTCGAGACTCTCCGCTCCAGAATTTTGGTCCAGGCCGGGCTGGCATTGGACGAGATGCTGTCTAGCCGCGTGATGGACGTCTTGTTTGAGCGGGCTGCGCAAATCGGTGGTGAGCGGCATGCGGGATCGATCAGGGATGTAGCCGTGCTGCGTCAGTACCTGACTGGTAATGGGCTATTTGCCTTTTTTGATGCGCCTTGGGGCCTCGCCTTCCTGGCGATTATTTTCGTCATTCACTGGGCGCTGGGAGTGACCGCGCTGCTGGGTATGGCGATTCTGGTCCTGATGACTTTTATCGATGATCGTCGAACTCGGCCCATGCTGCAGGAGGCCAATCTGCAGTCACGCGAGTCTGGGCGTTATCTTGATGGTGCGCTGCGCAATGCCGAGGTGATCAAAGCCATGGGCATGCGGGCTAACGTTGTCGCGCGCTGGAGTGGCCGCAATGCCCGTGTGATGGCGACGCAGGCCGGGGCAAGCGACCGCGCCGGTGTCATCGTGGCAAGCTCCAAAGGTGTCAGGCAGTTGCTGCAGACCGCCATGCTGGGTTTGGGGGCGTATTTGGTCATCACGCAGAATTTGAGTTCCGGCACCATGATTGCCGCGACCATTTTGCTGGGCAAGGCGACGGCGCCCTTGGAATTGGCGATCGGAGGTTGGAAGGGCTTTGTGGAGGCGCGCGCCGCATATGGGCGTTTGGATGCGATCTTGAAGCTTCCGCAAGACGCGCCAACTGCGGTGCAGTTACCGGACCCCGTCGGCGCGCTTGCAGTCGATCGGGTTGTATTTGGAGCGGCATCTGGCCAGCCGCCCATTCTGAAGGGTGTGTCTTTTGCGCTGGCGCCTGGCGAATGCCTGGCGGTGATCGGCCCGAGTGCTGCGGGCAAATCGACCTTGGTAAGGGTGTTGCTTGGGCTGTGGCGGCCACAGTCAGGAACGGTCCGGCTTGACGGCGCTAGCTTGGCAGACTGGCCCAGTCATTTGATAGGGCCACATATCGGCTACCTTCCTCAGGAGATTGAGCTGCTTTCTGGGACCGTTGCCGAGAACATTGCTCGCATGAGTTATGCGGAGCAAGCGTCAGAGGCGATCGTCAAGGCTGCAAAGACCGCCGGAGCCCATGAAATGATTTTGAAGCTTCCGCAAGGTTACGACACCGAGATTGGCGAGACAGGCCAGAAATTGTCGGGTGGACAAAAGCAGCGCATCGGATTGGCTCGCGCCTTGTTTGGACAGCCTCGCTACGTTGTACTGGATGAGCCCAACTCCAATCTGGACAAGGAAGGCGAAGAAGCGCTTGTCGATGCAATACGTGTGCTCAAGGGCTTAGGCACCACGCTCATTTTTGTGACGCACAAGCCGTCTTTGGTCAAGCATGCGGACAAAGTCTTGGTGCTCGAGTCTGGCAATGTTTTGGCCTTTGGGCCGCGCGAGGCCGTATTGGCGAAATTGCAACTGCCATCGGCTTCTGCTGCGGCAAGCCGTGGAGGTGACATCGAATGAGCCGCCAGTCTGAAAAATCGCCAGCGTGGCAATCAAACCAGGACTCGGAACGTGCTGATGGCTCGCCTGCCTTTCAAAAGGGTGCCCGCATCGGGAGGGCCGGCGCATTGGCCATCGCCATCCTGTTTGGCGTCACAGCGCTTTGGCTAGGTTTGGCTCCTTTGAATGGTGCTGTCGTCATGCCGGCGCAAGTGAAGGTCGAGAACTATCGCAAGACTGTTCAACATTTGGAGGGCGGCATTGTGCGTGCGATCCTGGTGAAGTCTGGCGACCATGTCAAAGCAGGGCAGGCACTGTTGCAGCTTGAAGAGGTGCAGGCCGATGCCGCCGTAGAGGGTTTGCAGGATCAGCTAGATGCCGAGCGCATCCGAGGTGCCCGAGCAGATGCTGAAAGGCTGCGGCGGCCCTCTCTTGAATTCGCGAGCCAGTTGCGTGAACGCTCGTCACGTAGCAGCAAGCTGCAGTCACTGCTGTTGGCAGAGAGTGAATTGTTTGCTGCCCGCAGAAAGCAGTGGCTTGGGCAAACGGCGCTGCTGCGTAGTCAGGCGCAGCAAGTCAGTGCCGAGATGCAGAGCATTCAAGAGCAAATGGTGGCGGCCAATGTCAATCGGAAGCTACTCGTTGATGAATTGGTGATCAACCAAGATCTGCATAAACGCGAGTTTGTGCAGCAAACCCGGCTGATGGGCTTTGAGCGGGCCTTGGCCGACAAGGATGAAAAGCGTGGCGAATACAGCGCTGACATTGCTCGAGCGCGGCAGAAGCTGATTGAGATCGAGCTGAAAATCAGCAGCTTGCAAGATGAATACATCAGGCGTGCGTCCGACGAATACTCAGACTCAAATCGGCGGATTCTTGAGTTGCAGGAGCGCATTCGGCCTTTGAGCAATGCACTCGCTCGCCAAGTGGTCACCGCGCCGACCTCGGGCGAAGTTGTCGACCTGCGCGTTCACACCGTTGGCGGCGTGATTGGGCCACGCGATGTGCTGATGGAAATCGTGCCCGAGAAGCAAACCTTGCTGATTGAAGGCAAGATGCGGCCGGAAGACGTAGCCGACCTGGTTCCCGGCCAACATGTTGACGTTCAAATAACGGCATTCAAGCAACGCACAACGCCCTTGTTAGCGGGGCGAGTGAGCTACGTCTCGGCGGACACGATCATTGAGAACGTGAACGGCATGCCGATGCCACACTACGTCGTGCAAGTGAGCGTCGACCCCGATTCCGAGGCCGCCATGCCCGCTCGTTTATCGCCGGGCATGCCAGCGGTTGTGTTTATCCAAACCAAAGCTCGAACGGCCATGGACTATTTGTTACAGCCGCTGACTGACTCCATGAGGAATGCTTTCAGGGAACATTGATTGATCGACAGATTCTTGGGCTTTGATGGATGGCTAGCGTGATAGCCAAGGCAAATCGAAGGCGCGGAGTGAATGCCTTCGTTGACGGTCAACTACCGGGGTGATCAACCGATTGGTGGGCTTGCTCCGCCATTCATGCCAATGCTTCGAAGTGGCCGTTGAAATGAGCGGCGCGCACACCGACCAGCTCCAATTCCCATGAATCCAACTTGACGTGGTGATTTGAAGCATGCTCTGCGACCGAATCGGAACTCCAAGCGCTGAACTTGATACTGTCTGCAGGCCAGTTTGCACTGGATTGCTCCGGCAGCGAAATCTGCTGGCTTGTTTCGAAGTAGTGACTTTCGATTGGGTCATATCGCGATGCCGAGTCTCGCAAGGCAGCGCCATAGTGCCACCCCTTCTGGAAACTGCTCACTTGGAACAGGTCAAAGTCAAACTCATCGACACTAGCTTTACTAATGTGTGGACCCTCAACAGGCAGCGCGATTCGGCTGATGCCGTCGATGCTGACCGCGGTGCTTGAGGTCGCGTCCGGTCCGCCGGGAGGCTGGTCGATGAATGACGGCCCTGGCGCCTTGCCGAACAAGTCGTCCAGCATCGACAGATCGAAGAAGTCCACCAGCCCGTCTCCATTCAGATCCGCGTCTGGGTCTTCCGTGTAGAACACGCTGTCCAGCATCGACAGGTCGAAGAAATCGACCATCATGTCTTGGTTCAGGTCGGCGTCAACGATATTGCCGTACCCGTCCCCATCCGTGTCACGCTGATCAGCGTTAGCCACAAAGATCGCGTTGTCGTGGAAGTCGCCTACCCCATCGTCGTCGCTGTCAAGCATCAGCCGCACTTGCGTCGACGCGGCTTGGCCCGCTGCGCTGGCCGTGGCGATGAACTCGCCCACCAAGCCGGTGGCGAGGTTCAGATGCGTCGCGAACGTTCCATTGCCGGCCGTGTCCAGGTCCAACACACCGGTTGCCTTGTTGTAGCGCAAGGCGCTGAATCGCACGCCAGAAACATCGATGAAATCGTTGAAGCCGAGGTCGGTGATGCGGTCCTGCTGCAGGTTTGCACCCGTGTCAGCAAAATGGTCGGCGCCCGCGCCGCCTGTCAAGGTGTCGGCCGCGGCGCCACCGGTCAGCGTGTTGTTCGCAGCGTTGCCCACCAGCACATTGGCCGCAGCATTGCCGGTCGCGTTGATCGCCGTCAACCCGGTAAGGGTGAGATTTTCAATGTTGGTGCCGAGGGAGTAGGTGATGCTGGACTGGACGGTGTCACTGCCTTCGTTGAGCAACTCAGTGATGTTGTCCCCGGCTGAGTCGACCACATAGCTGTCGTTGCCTGCGCCGCCGAGCAAGGTGTCATTGCCCGCTCCGCCATTCAGTACATCGTCTCCGAGGCCACCGGTCAAGGTATTGGCCGCGGAGTTGCCGATGAGGATGTTGTTCAGTGCGTTGCCAGTGCCATTGAGGGCGGCTGTGCCGGTGAGGGTGAGGTTCTCGACGTTGGCGGTCAGCGTATAGCTGCTGCTGGACTGGACGGTATCGGTGCCTTCGTTGAGCAACTCGGTGACCGTGTCGCCGGCGGTGTCGATGACGTAGGTGTCGTTGCCGGTGCCGCCTAGCAGGGTGTCGTTGCCAGCGCCGCCGTTGAGGGTGTCGTTGCCTGCGCCACCGTGGATGTAGTCGTTCATCGCACCCGCGGCCGCTGCCGAGTTGTCGATCACGTCGTTGCCTGAACCGGTCATGACGAGCATGCGCTCGACGTTGCTCACCGTCACGCCGTTGACCACCTGTGCGGCCCCTGCTTTATTGACCCAGTTGATGGCCGACGTCGCACCACTCCAGTCAGCGTACAACGTGTCGACGTCAGCGCCGCCGTCGTACTTGGTGCCCGTGCCGTGAACGATCAGCAGGTCTTTGGTTGAACTGCCGACCAATACGCTCCAGTTCTCGACGTTCTTGATGTCCAACTGCGTGGTCCATCTTCCGTGGTTGTTGTCGTAGTACTGCAGGTAAGCTGTCGTCGTCGCCGACAGTAATGAGGTCACGTCCGCGTAGCTTGCGTCCGGCATGACGGCAGTGGCGGTGTTGTCTACGCCACCGCCGTCACGCGACCAGCGGGTTTGGTAGGTGGTCCCGACACCTGGATTGATCGCTGTGAGGGTCACCGTGTCGTTGCCCGACCCCCCGTCCACGCTGCCATTGGTGATGGTGATCGTGTCGTTGTCTGCCCCACCGTCCGCCGTGCCGCTGGTGAGTTTGATGGTGTCGTTGCCGGCACCCCCGAAGATGGTGTCTGTTCCAGTCCCCCCATTGATGTTGTCGTCACCCGCCCCGGCATTGATGTAGTCATTTGTGTTCCCCACGGCCGCTGCAGAGTTGTCGATCACGTCGTTGCCTGAGCCGGTCGTGACGAGCATGCGCTCGACGTTGCTTACCGTCACGCCGTTGACCACCTGCGCGGCCCCGGCGTTATTGACCCAGTTGATGGCCGACGTTGCACCACTCCAGTCGGCGTACAACGTGTCGACGTCAGCGCCGCCGTCGTACTTGGTGCCCGTGCCGTGAACGATCAGCAGGTCTTTGGTTGAACTGCCGACCAATACGCTCCAGTTCTCGACGTTCTTGATGTCCAACTGCGTGGTCCATCTTCCGTGGTTGTTGTCGTAGTACTGCAGGTAAGCTGTCGTCGTCGCCGACAGTAATGAGGTCACGTCCGCATAGCTTGCGTCCGGCATGACGGCAGTGGCGGTGTTGTCTACGCCACCGCCGTCACGCGACCAGCGGGTTTGGTAGGTGGTCCCGACACCCGGATTGATCGCTGTGAGGGTCACCGTGTCGTTGCCCGCCCCCCCGTCCACGTTGCCGGTGGTGATTGTGATCGTGTCGTTGTCTGCCCCACCGTCCACCGTGCCGCTAGTGAGTTTGATGGTGTCGTTGCCGGCACCCCCGAAGATGGTGTCTGTCCCAGTCCCCCCATTGATGTTGTCGTCATCCGCCCCGGCATTGATGTAGTCATCGGTGGTCCCCACGGCCACTGCCGAGTTGTCGATCACGTCGTTGCCTGATCCAGTGGTGATCAGCAATCGCTCGACGTTGCTCACGCGCACGCCGTTAACCGTCTGTGCGGCCCCGGCGTTGTTGACCCAGTTGATCGCCTTCGTCGCGCCGCTCCAGTCGGCATACAGCGTGTCGGCGCCAGCGCCGCCGTCGTACTGCGTGCCCGTGCCGTGGATGATCAGCAGGTCTCTGGTTGAACTGCCGACCAATACGCTCCAGTTCTCGACGTTCTTGACGTCCAACTGCGTGATCCATTTAGCGCTTTCGCTGGCGCAGTACTGCAGGTAAGCCGTCTTCGCCACCACCAGAAATGACGTCACGTCCGCATTACTCGAGTCCGGCGTCACCGCAGCGGCGGAGTTGTAAGCCCCACTGCCATCACTCGACCAGCGAGTGTTGTAGTACACCCCGACTCCCGCCGTGATCGACGTGAGGTTCACCGTGTCGTTGCCCGTGCCCCCGTCCACACTGCCGCTCGTGATGGTGATCGTGTCGTCATCCGCACCCCCGTCTACCGCGCCGCTGGTGAGTTTGATAATGTCGTTACCGGCACCTCCGAAGATGGTGTCCGTTCCAGTCCCCCCATTGATGTTGTCGTCACCCGCCCCGGCATTGATGTAGTCATCGGTGGTCCCCACGGCCACTGCCGAGTTGTCGATCACGTCGTTGCCTGATCCAGTGGTGATCAGCAATCGCTCGACGTTGCTCACGCGCACGCCGTTGACCGTCTGTGCGGTCCCGGCGTTGTTGACCCAGTTGATCGCCGTCGTCGCGCCGCTCCAGTCGGCATACAGCGTGTCGGCGCCAGCGTCGCCGTCGTACTGCGTGCCCGTGCCGTGGACGATCAGCAGGTCTCTGGTTGAACTGCCGACCAATACGCTCCAGTTCTCGACGTTCTTGACGTCCAACTGCGTGCGCCAAACCAAGAAGTTGGCGTCGAAGTACTGCAAGCAAGCCGTATTCGCTGCCGACAGGAATGACGCCACGTCCGCATTGCTTGAGTCCGGCTTCACGGCAGCGGCGGTGTCGTATATCCCACTGCCGTCTATCGACCAGCGGGTGTTGTAGTACGTCCCGACTCCCGGATTGATCGCTGTGAGGGTCACCGTGTCGTTGCCCGACCCCCCGTCCACGCTGCCATTGGTGATGGTGATAGTGTCGTTGTCTGCCCCACCGTCCACCGTGCCGCTGGTGAGTTTGATGGTGTCGTTGCCGGCACCCCCGAAGATGGTGTCTGTTCCAGTCCCCCCATTGATGTTGTCGTCACCCGCCCCGGCATTGAGGTAGTCATTTGTGTTCCCCACGGTCGCGGCAGAGTTGTCGATCACGTCGTTGCCCGAGCCGGTCGTGACGAGCATGCGCTCGACGTTGCTCACCGTGATGCCGTTGACCACCTGCGCGGCCCCGGCGTTATTGACCCAGTCGATGGCCGACATCGCGCCACTCCAGTCAGCGTACAACGTGTCGACGTCAGCACCGCCGTCGTACTTGGTGCCCGTGCCGTGAACGATCAGCAGGTCTTTGGTCGAACTGCCGACTAAAACGTTCCAGTTCTCGACGTTCTTGACGTCCAACTGCGTGCGCCACACCAAGAAGTTGGCCTCGAAGTACTGCAAGTAAGCCGTATTCGCTGCCGACAGGAATGACGCCACGTCCGCATTGCTTGAGTCCGGCTTCACGGCAGCGGCGGTGTCGTCTATCCCACTGCCGTCTCTCGACCAGCGGGTGTTGTAGTACGTCCCGACTCCCGGTTTGATCGCCGTGACGGTCACTGTGTCGTTGCCCGTGCCCCCGTCCACGCTGCCATTGGTGATCGTGATCGTGTCGTTGCCGCTGTCTCCAAACAACTGATCGACGCCGCCTGCCCCATTGATTCTGTCGTTTCCGCCGCCGCCATAAATGATGTCGTTGCCTGGCGTGCCGGTAATGTCATCATCCCCGTCGCCGTTGTAGGTGCCGTTGGTCGTAGACCCGCGGTAGGCGGTCGAGCCGTCCGTGCTGCCGGTGGCCTGGCTGGCGCTCCATGCCGCGACGAGGTCGTAGTTGTGCTGGGTGCCATTCAAGTTCAGACCGAACGACTCGACTTGACTTGCCGCGGTTGCCATGCCGCTGAGGCGGACCTCCTGCAAAACCTGCCCGGCGGTGTTCCTGATCAGGATGTCAAGGTTGGCTCCGTCCTTGACGAACAGCAGCTTGAGACGGTCAGCAGCATTGGCCAAGACTTCGATCGAGTCCGTCCCAGAGGCATCCGCAACCAATGCGACCCGCGTGGGCGCAAAGATGTTCGTCGCCTGGATCCGGAACACGTCATTTCCGGTTCCGCCGTCCAGCGAATCGACACCGTCAAAGCTTTCCAGCGTGTCGTCGCCGGCCTCGCCGAAGACGAGGTCCTGGATCCCATCGGTGCCGCCATTGAGCAAGTCGTTGTTGTCGCCGCCATGCAGTTGGTCGAAGTTAGCCCCGCCATACAACTCGTCGTTTCCAGTGCCGCCATCAAGCGTGTCGTTGCCATTGCGGCCCCACATCACATCGTTCCCGGCGCCGCCGTGCATGGCGTCGCCCGCCGAGGTCCCCAGGATGTACGAATCGTTGCCCTCCGTGCCGTCAATCACCAGTGGCAGAGCATCCTCCACGCTCGTGAAGTTCCAGGTTTGCGACTGCCCCTCGCTCACCATGACCAAGGCGGCCGGTCGATAGGCTTGCGTCGGCGCCAGCCAGTCCTTCAACGTGACAGACCGTTCGCCCCACGAGCCGGAGAAGACGAGATTCAAGTCATCGCCGCCATCGACGATGTCACCAAGGCGTACCGATCCCAGGCCATCGGAGACGAAGTAGATCGTGTCCCGCTGTTCCCCGTTAGGGCCGCCCAATGCAATCGGTGCGTTGGCAATGGGCTTCACCACCAGCGCATCGCGGCCTGTGCCCCCGTCCACCAGTTGATTCCCTGAAGTCGCCACGATCACGTCGTTGCCGCCGCCACCCGACAGGACCGCACCACCAATGCCGGAGATCAGGTTGTTGGTCGCGTCGCCGGTGACGGCACGCAGCAGCACGGGGGAGTCGGCGGCGGTTTCATTGAGCGTCAGTGGCGCGTCGGTGATCAGCCGCAGCATCGACTCCAAATAATTGCCCATGCCATGCATGGTCAGCGTCGGAAGTTTGCCCGTGGTTGAGTCGGTAATGGTAGCGTATCGGTCATGCACCAACACGCCACCGACGGGGACACCCTTGATGTCGATATTGAGCACGGTGCCCAGATCCGCACTGCCGATGTTGGAGACGGGGTCGCTCGCGAACGGGTTCAGGATCGTTGAGAAGCCGGTATCCGAGTGCTCGAACTGAAACAGTCGAGGGGCAATATCAAAGTCCCGCTCGGAACTGCTCCAGTTCTGCAGCAAGGGATTGATCATCGTGGATGAAATTCCCTCCTTGATCACCCATTGAACGAGATCAACGAGCGTCATTGGCAGCGAAGTACCCCCTGACAGGACCACCTGGTACCCAGCCAACGCAAGCTCGGCAACGATTTCAGTACTGGTGGGCTTTTGCGGGTCGGTCAGGATGCTCGGTGCACCAAACGTAAAAGCACTGACGAAGGGGAGCAGCGCTGCAGCATTTACGCCCACCAGACCAGCGTCTTTCCAGATTCTGTCGCCCGCCTTCAGCGGTACATCGTCCCCAGGCATGTTCCATATGCCGCGATCTGGGGCGATGAATAGATCCAATAGCGCAGCCTGGGCTGCGGCGCCACCCAGGCTGTGCCCTGCCAGAACAATCCGGACGTCCTTGCCGCTGGCTTTGTCGGCGGCGGCATCCTGCAGCAGCCCAACAAGGACGTCGCGTAGCGATTCGTAGTAGTTACTGAACCCGTACTGCGCCAGGTTGTTGTGGAGCCAGTCGTTCACCTCGTTGTCAGAGCCTCGCAGCGTGAAGGCATAGGTAACTCCATTGCTGCCGTCCAGATGTTTGGCGGCGAAGGCATATGCCGTCGAGCTCGTGGCGCCTGGGCCGCCTGAAGAGAACATGCCGCCAGCGGCGTCGAGCCCCCATTTGGAGATCGGCACCCAATCCATAGCAGCGAGCGCCGATACCAAGGTGGTCTGTTGCGAGCTTACCGGGTCGCTGAGATAGGCGATATCGGAAAGCCGCGCCGCCTGGACAGCCAGATTCAGGTCGTAAGAATAGGCCGTATCTATTATGGAATCTCTGACGGACATTCTTCTTCCCCCCATATCGCACGCTGCCACCTATGGGTGGTAGCGATTTCAGTCATCAACATTTTGGCAGCACCTTTGTAAGCAAACGTGCGTAACGGCGTTGACCTTACCCGTCCGTTCTGCAGACACCCCTGACAGTTTTGACACTTCACAGCGCCCGGCCCATACTCCGCCCCGGTCCAGGGAGAGGAGCCAACAATGCAGATCGAGATCGACGCTCGGAACAATCGCGCGTGGCTGGATGGGGTGACAGTTCAACCGCGGCAGCAGTGGCTGTGTGCTTTTCTGCAGTTGCTGGTCCAGAGCAGCAGCCGGGCAGGGCGGCGCCTGACGCGGGCGGACCTGGAACAGGCGCTGCAGCGTTTTGGGCGCGGCGCCGTGCCCTTGCACGCCAAACAGGTGCAGCGGCTGGTTGATGGCTTGCGGGCGCTGTTTGCGTCGCAAGGCATGGGCGAGGACTTCGACGCCCGCTTTGTTTGCGAACCCGCTCACAAGACGGCCGGCCCCTGGGGCTGGACGCCGCAACCCGGCGACGCGTTGGTGCAGCGAGGGGGGCAGGAGCAGCAGGGGGCGGCGCCCAGTTCATCAGGTGTCGACTGGCTGCCCACGCTCGCTGCGCCCGAGAGCCATCACCAAGCCGTGATCGTGGCCATGCAGATGCAGCAGGCCATGGCGCAGCAGTGGGATGGCAACACGGCGCTGGCCCTGGAGGCACTGGATTCGCCCACGGCCTGGGAGGGCGCCAGCCGCAAGATGTTGGCCTTGCGCGAGCTCAAGCGCGCCGATCTGTTTGCCAACCTGCGGGACTTTGATACCGCCGAGCGGTGCCTTGACGCAGCGGTAGCGTTGACATCCGGCAGGCACACGCTGGCCGATTCGGTGGTGAGTTCGATGGCGCATGTGTCACGCATGCGCCTGCACTACTCGCGCTCGCCCGCGCTGCATTTCCAAGAAATCCTGGATGCAGCCCATGGGGTCGGTACCGCGCAGATGCCGATGCCCGGCGAGGCAAGTCCCTGCGGCTTCGCAGACCGATGGAACTTGCTGATGCTGTGTGAGCGGCGCTGGCTGGAGGCGCATGTACGCACGGCGGATACTGCAGCCTGGGCGGCGCACCTGCATGCCATGGAACGCCTCGGGCATGGGGCCTTGTTCATGTGCCTGGCAGCGCATCTTCATGAGCGGGCGCAGAACATTTGCGCCAATCTAGCCTACGCCTATCAGCGGCTGTCAGCACTGGCCGCCACGCGGACGCCCGACGGCGCCAGTGAGAGCACCCAGCACCTGGAGGCGGCGATTGAATGGCACGCGTTGTCGCTCAGCTATCGACTGCGATTTGACCTGCCCGACAACTCGGCCTACGACCTGATCTTCCTCGGTGAGCTGTGGCTGTCAGGCCCAAAGGCACGTGCCGCTTTTGAACGCTACGCGTATCACATCGCATGGTTGGGGCTGCGCCCTGATGAGGCAGAGTTCTACCAACGCGCCTGGGAATGCGCGTCGATCATCAACGACCCCCGGCAGATGGCCTACTGCGCGCTGAACAAACTGGGCTTTGCGCGCCACACACGGAACGGCGCGATCCAAGACTTGGCGCTGCAGGAACTGCGATGCGTGCTCGGCGCCCACCCCAATTTGGTACAGCTGCTGGCTCACGAGGGATATGCTGTGCCCAAGGTGCGCTTGCAATCCGGAGTTGGCTCCAACCTCAGACCAGATTGACCAACCGTGTCGGTTGCCATGGGCGCGGCACGGTCAATTAGCCGCCTGTTTGCGGCGCCGCCGGCCGACACCGCACCCCGGCCTGCCCTACGCCCGAACGCTGCCGAACGGCTGGTAAGTGAGGTGCCACGGTCATTCGGACCGCAAGCTGTTCAATGTCTGGTGCCGGCGGCAGCGGTCGCTCGGCCGCCAAAAGCCAGCGAGTACAGACGCCCTGGTGCTGAGGTTCGTTGAACTTCAGCTTTGGGCACGGAATTGCCACGCAGTCAGTGCCTTCGAAATGTCCGGGCCAGCGTCAGTCCGACAGTTCGAACAGGCGCCGCAAAGCTGACTTTGGGTTCGCCGACTGTTTTGGTCAAGGGCGGCTTACTGGCTATCTACGGCTCTGCTTAGTGGATCGCCAGAAAGCAGTCATAACCAGTCTGCCGTTTGCTTGATCACTGCAGCCAATTCGCCGCTGGCCTTCATCTCGGCCAGGCTTTTGTTGAACAAAGCCAGTCGGCTAGAGAAGTCCGTGCTTGTGCGCGTCAGCGCCGCATGGAGTGGCATCTCGGTCAAGGCTGGTTCCAGCCACACCAACTGTTTGGCCGCGCTCCGCAGCGTTGTTTTCAGCAGCCGAAAAGCCACGCCCTTGTCGATCAAGGCCAGGTCGATCCGGCCTGCCAGCAATTTGCGCAAATTACCCAAATCGTTGAGCGCCTCGTCGCGCTGCAGATGAGCCAGCTCAAAGGCAGGCGGGTTGACATAGCCGCGCACCGTGCCGATGTGAAGCGTCGTCAATTTACCAAGATCACTGACCTCAAGCGAGCTGCCAGCGCGGGCCATGAAACCGATACGGTTGGCAATACCCAGCGGCTCGGAATAGGCCAGATAAGCTTCCCGTTTAGGATCAAGCCAGGATCCAACAATACCGTCGCAAAGCCCACGCTGTGCTTCGGCCAACACGCGCGCCCAGGGGCGGTAATCCACGCTCATCGCAAACCCCGCGCGTGCCAGTGCCGCGCGGGTTATTGCCACCGCTGGGCCACCCTCGACCAGCGATTCGCTCATATAGGGAGGGTATTCCGTGGTGAGGAAGATCAGTGCTTGCTGCTGCTTCGCTGGAGTTTCAGCCGCTAGTATTGACGGCTTGGCACCGAATGAGCCAGCGGCCAGCGCGAGTAGCATGTTTCGGCGTCCAGGCATGAATTGCTTCTTTTCAAATGCAGAGTGGACAAGCATGACTGTCGCATTTGTGCCAAGGATCAGTGTGAGCGAGTCTAAACGAGTAACTGATGTCTGAACTCCGAAGGGACCACAATGGAGTCGTCGGGTGTCGCACGGGCGTAAATGGCGTTGTCGTAGGCAGACCTGAAGTGGCTTCTGTGCCGAGGCTGGCCGGCTCGGCACAAGCCGGCCAGCAGCAACTGCTGCTGCAAAAACGCACAAACCAAGCTACCGAATCGGTCGAACCCTGGCGCTGAGGGCGCGCAGCAATGATCGCGCGCGAGGGGCGACTGCTATGGGCACTGAGTTGCCACGCAGTCAGTACCTCAAACACCGAGCGATCAGCGGTCGCCCTTAAGTCGGAACACGGCGACGGCGTGCACCAACTGCTCCGCTTGAGTGCGCAGGCTTTCGGCGGCCGCGGCCGATTCTTCGACCAAGGCGGCATTCTGCTGGGTTGCTTTGTCCATGTGTGTGACGGCTTCCCCGACCTGGGCCACGCCCTGGCTCTGCTCGACGCTGGCTGCGCTGATCTCGCCGACGATGTCGGTGACCCGGCGAATTGACGCGACGACCTCGGTCATTGTGCTGCCGGCTCGGTCCACCAGAGCCGTCCCCTGCTCAACCCGCTCGACACTGGCTCCGATCAAGCTCTTGATCTCCTTGGCTGCGTCGGCGCTGCGTTGCGCCAGGGTGCGCACCTCACCGGCCACCACCGCGAACCCGCGACCCTGTTCACCCGCCCGGGCGGCCTCCACCGCCGCATTGAGTGCGAGGATATTGGTCTGGAAGGCAATGCCGTCGATGACGCCGATGATGTCGCTGATCTTGCGTGAGCTGTCGTTAATGTCTTTCATGGTGGCGACCACCTGGGCCACCACCTCGCCCCCCTGTGTGGCCACGCTGCTGGCGCTCTGCGCCAGTTGGTTGGCTTGGCGGGCGTTATCGGCGTTATGTCTGACGGTTGCACCCAGTTCTTCCATGGAGGCCGAGGTCTGCTCCAGCGCGCTGGCTTGCTGCTCGGTCCGGGCAGAGAGATCGTTGTTGCCGGAAGCGATTTCTGCGCTGGCCGTTGCGACGCTTTCCGAGCCTTGGCGCACCGTGTGCACGACCTGGGCGAGGCTTTGCTGCATCGTGTCCAAGGACTGGACCAGCAGACCAATCTCATCTCGACCGCGAACCTCCAGGGTGGCCGTCAGATCGCCTGCGCCTATCCTTTCGGCAATACGGCTGGCATGGGCCAGGCCACCGGAGATGCTGCGCGACAGATGCCAGCTCAACAGGCTTGCCAACACGATGGCGATCACAAAAAGCACGGCGCCCATGATGTATATCTGCCGAAAAGCGGCTTTCACCTCGGCTTGGGCCGCTCTGACGCTCTCTACCTCTCCATCGACCAGTTGCTGAGTCACGCGGATGTATTCATCGGTGGCGGGCGCAAACTTCTTCTGCACCAGATCCCGCGCGCCTTCGCTCTCTCCGGCGGCTTTCAGGCTATTGACTTCGTCGCGTACGGCCAACCAGCTTTTGCGGACCTCTCCGACCCGGTCGGCACGTTGCCGTGAGGCGGGGTCCTGTACCATCTCGAGAAATGCCTTTTGCGTCTCCGAGGTCTGCTTGGTGGTGTCGGCCATCTGGTCTTTGAAGAAGGCCAGCAGCGTCCCGCCTTCGGAAAACGCCACCGCCAGCGAACGCGCTGAGTTCTGGCGTACATGGCCTTGCCAGTAGCTTGCCAGCTGCACCAATGCGGCCGAACGCTCCATCCTTTCGGTCGCAGCAGCCGCTTTCTCGACGCGCAAGGCCGTAACCGCAGCGAGCAGGATGAACAGCAGGATCACGGTCCCAAAGCCCAGTTGCAGTCGGGTCGATATCTTTAAGTCATTCATGCTTTGTCTCCTATGGATCGATTGACGCCTTGAGTGCAGGGTTGTCGGCAAGTGTAGAAATCAACTCGCCGGGCATCGCGGCGAAAAGCGACCCCAAGGCGCTGATATCGGCCACGCCAGAAGGCACTTGAGGCCACAGTTGCCGTGAAGGAAAGCGGGCCAAAGTGGGGGCACACCTAGCCAGTGAAACGGATGAAGTCCATGCTCACCCTCTAGACGGGCTTTCGGTGATCAGGCGATAGGCAAGCAGGACGAGCAGCAGCACGCGCAGTTGATGCGTCAACGGGTTCTTCATCGGCGGTTGCAGTCCATGGGGTGTTGGCGCCGACCCAGCGATGAGCCGCCCCGCCGAAACTTGAGTGAGCCAGTGTTTGCGACAAGAGCATCCACAGCCATGCAGGTGTGGGATCTACATGCATGGCTCACCAGATTGTCGGGACCGACGCGCAAAGTGGCTCAAATTCGCCTCGGCGCCAACATGTATTGGAAATGCACATGCGTGATCCATATATCGCACCAGTGAGGGACGGCAGCCGCAAGGCGCTTCGCACTGACCTTGGTTCTCTGAACCTGCCTGCGCTGAAGTCGCAGGGGCTGTTGGATCGTCTTCGCGAACGCATCCGTTTGCCGTCCTGAAAGCGGCCGCTGGTCAATGACCGCTTACTGACAATGATCAGGGCTCAAGAAGCTCAGTTGGGACGACCGCAATGTGCACCGTGCTGGCGCCACCCACTGCGCATCCGAATGACAGCAGCTGGCCTGGAGCGTGAGGCCGCAACAACGCCCGTAAGCCGACGTTGACCAAAACGGTCGGCTACCCGAACGTCAGCTTTGCGGCTCCTGCTCGAACTGTCGGCTTGGAGCAGGCCCGGATTTTTCGAGGTCACTGCCCGCGTAGCAACTCGGTGCCCATTGCAGTCGCCCATCGCGCGAGATCGCCCGACGCTGGAAGGCTGGCAGCAGTCGATCGATTTTGGCGAACCAACGACCGCAGTGGCTGAAACCGGCCATTGAGCATTTCGTTGAGCGAATGTCTGCAGCACCTCACAAAGCCGCCGATCGAAAAATTTGGGGCGCGAGACCATAAGAGAACGAGGTGCAGCCTGTGGGAGGAAAAGCCGAGCGGCTTCTTGCTATCCGGGTTGTGATGGCATTGGCTTGCGCTAGCCGTGGGGGTATCAGGTAATCGGCGCCGGGTTGAACAGCACCAGCGCGTTGTGCAACTTCCATTGCTCGGCCCAGGTCCTTTTGCGCCCACTGGCCACCTCCAGCAGCAGCCGGAACATCTCCCAGCCTATGTCCTCGATGCTGGCTTCGCCGCTGGCAATGCGGCCGGCGTTGACGTCCATCAGATCATGCCAGCGCCGTGCCAGATCATTGCGGGTAGCGACCTTGAGCACCGGGCAAGCCGCCAGACCATAGGGTGTACCCCGGCCGGTGGTGAAGATATGCAGATTCATGCCGGCCGCCAATTGCAGCGTGCCGCAGATGAAATCGCTGGCCGGGGTGGCGGCAAAGACCAAGCCACGCAAGCCCTTTGTCTGCACGCGCTCGCCCGGCGACAAGACGCCGTTGATAGGCGCTGTGCCACTTTTGATAATCGAGCCCATCGCCTTCTCGACGATATTGGACAGGCCACCGGCCTTGTTGCCCGGCGTGGTGTTGGCGCTGCGGTCGGCGCTGCCGCGCTGCAGATAGGCGTCATACCAGGCCATCTCACGCCGAATCGCCTCGGCAAGCTCGGCTGTCGCGGCGCGCCCGGTCAGCTGATCCACGGCGTCACGCACCTCGGTCACTTCCGAGAACATCACGGTAGCCCCGGCGCGCACCAGCAAATCGGTGCAAAAACCGACCGCCGGGTTGGCGGTGACGCCGGAGAACGCGTCGCTGCCCCCGCATTGCACGCCGACCACCAGCTCGGACGCCGGCACGGTCTCGCGCCGGCGCTGGTTGAGCCGCTGCAAATGGCTCTCGGCGCTGCGCATGATTGAATCCAGCATCGATTGAAAGCCGATATGCGCGTCATCCTGCAGGCGCACGACATCCAGCTCCTCCTCTCGTTGATCGGCGATCGCAATGCTGCCCGGCGGCAGCAAGCGTTCCGGCTGCAGTTTTTCGCAGCCCAGGCTGACGACCATCACTTCACCGCCGAAGTTCGGATTCAGGCTGATATTGCGCAGCGTGCGGATAGGGATGATGGCGTCAGGCGCGTCGATCGCCACACCGCAACCGTAGCCATGTTCCAAGGCCACCACATCATCCACATGGGGGAACAGCGGCAGCAGCTCGGCCTTGATGCGCTTGAGCGCCAACTCCAGCACGCCGGCCACGCATTGCACGGTGGTCGTGATGGCCAGGATATTGCGCGTGCCGACCGAGCCATCGGCGTTCCGGTAGCCTTCAAAGCTGTAGCCCTCCAGCGGCGCCAAGGCTGGGCTGGCCACTGTGCAGATCGGCAACTCGTTCAGGCTGCGCGCGGTGGGCATGGCCAGCAGCTTCTCATGCACCCAAGCGCCGGCCTTGATGTCTTGGATGGCCAGGCCAATGCTGACGCCGTAGCGCAGCACCTGCGCGCCGCTCGGAATGTCAGTTAGCGCCACCTTGTGACCCTGCGGCACGCGCTCAAGCAGGGCGAGGCCGTCGGCAAATTGGCTGCCGGCATGCAGGCCACCATCATTGACGACGATGGCGACGTTGTCGCCAATTTGCATGCGGATGTAGAGAGGCTGCTGGCTCATCTGGAATAAGTTGCTGTCTTGTCAGGGGTGCGCCCCAGTTTGACCTGGGGCGCTGGGTTCAGAACGACTTGCGCAAGCCGACTTGCATCACGCGTTCTTGCGAGATGTACTCCTGCAGATCGCCGCTGGCAAAGGAGATGCTGGAATACAAAAAGGTGTTCTTCGAGAAACCATATTTGACGCCAAAGCCCAGCTTGCCCAAGGTGGCACTTTTGCCGACCTTGTTGGCGGCGACGCCGCTGTACTCTACGCTGGAGTAGTTGCTGCCCAATAGAAAATCGCCCAAGGGAACTTCGACGCCAATGGTGTAGCCCTTGATGGCGTCGGCGCTAAAGACGCCGTCCGGGCCGGTCACGGTCAGGCCGATACCGGCCGCAGCGCCATTGCCGCTGGTGGTCGTCAGCTCATCATTCTTTTGGTAGCCGCCCAGCAGCTTGAACAGGCCGAAGTTGTAGTTGGCGGCCAGCGTCAAGGACTTGTTGGTGTCGGCGCCGCTGCTGCGCGACTTGTTCCATTCATAGGACAGCGCCGAATTGAAGTTGCCCAGGGTGTAGGCGGCCTTCAGCCCGTGGAAGCGGTCGGCGGTGGCCTCGCCGGGGGCAATCTGTACCGTGCCGGTAAAGCCGGCCCAGGTCGGCGTCGCGTATTGCACGACGTTGTCGGCCCGCGGTGCATTCAGCCAAAACGGCAGGCTCTTGCCCATATTCGTGACCGCTGTGCCCTGGTTCAGCGTCAGCGCGTTGACGAAGGGATTGCTCAAACCCATCACGCTGTCTTCCAAGATGTACTGGCGCCCCAAGCGCAGCTCGCCCAGGCTGGCCGATGTCAGAGACACAAAGACTTGCCGACCAAAGGCCCGCCCGCCCTGGGCCAGCGCGCCGGTGTCGGCCAGCAAACCGCCTTCCATGATGACGCCCGCTTTGAGATCATTGCCGAGGTCTTCGGTGACGCGCATGCCCCAGCGCGAACCATTGAGGCCGTTGACGGTGCCGTCCTGAACCAAAGTTAGGTTGCCGGCATTGGCCTTGGCGCCGCTGTCATAGTTGCTGACGTTGACGTCCAGCAGACCGTAGAGCACGACGCTGGAGGACTGGGCCTGAGCCGCGCCTGCACATAGCAGCATGGCCGCGTAGCCAAGAGAGTTGATTTTCATGGTGATGTCTCCGTTATAGATGTTGGAAATTCGAAACGGCCGGGCAAATCAGCACGGGTCAGCGTCGGCAGGACGAATTCCGGCATGCGTCCCGGCCATGGCCATGGTCGGGACAGCGGAGCAGACTTGGGCGCGGCATGGCGCCGAAGATCAGGTTCCCAAAAATCAGGGAAAAACGATGCCTGGCAGCCACAGCGAGAACGCCGGCACAAAGGTCACCAGCATCAGTGCGGCGATCAAGGCGCCGTAGAAGGGCCAGATGGTCTTCATCACCGTGCCGACCGACACCCCGCCGATAGCGCAACCGACCACCTGCGTGGTGCCGACCGGCGGCGTGTTTAGGCCCAAAGCGCAGTTGATCAGCATGACGATGCCGAACTGGATTTCGCCCATGCCGTATTTCATGCAGATTGGCAGGAAGATCGGTGTGCAGACCAGGATGGTGGCGGCCATGTCCAGGAAGGTGCCCAGCACGAACAGAATCAGATTGACCAGCAGGAATATCACCCAGGGGCTGGAGCTGAAATTGGTCAGCGCGCGGCCGGTCAGGTCGGCCACTTCGTAGAGGCTGATGATGTAGCCGAAGGCCGATGAAATGCCGATCAGCAGCAGCACCACGCCGGTCGTCTTGACCGCCTTGGCCGCCGCTTTGACGAACTGCTCTAGCTTGAGCGAGCGGTAAATCACCACGCACAAGAACAAGGCATACAGCACCGCCACGGCGGCCGATTCGGTGGCCGTGAAGACCCCCGACATGATGCCGCCCAGGATCAGCACGACGACGAACAAGCCCGGCAAGGCAGCCGCGAAGCAACGCGCGACGATGGCCCAACCGGGGAAACTGCCCGCCGGATAGCCGCGCTTGACGGCCACGGTGTAGGCGGCAACCAGATTGCAGATCGTCAACACCAGGGCTGGAATCAGGCCGGCCAGAATCAGTTTGGCGATCGAGACCTTGCCGCCGGCCGCCAGCGAGTAAATGATCATGTTGTGGCTGGTCGGCATCAAGGCCCCGACCAGCGCGGCGTGGGTGGTGACGTTGACGGCGTAGTCGGCGCCATAGCCTTCCTTCTTCATCATCGGAATCATCACCGCGCCCATGGCCGACACATCGGCCACCGGGCTGCCCGAGACGCCGCCGAACAAGGTGCAAGCGACCACATTGGACATGCCCAAGCCGCCGCGCACATGGCCGACCAAGGCGCGGGCGAAATCGACGATCTTGTCAGCGATGCCGCCGTAAAGCATCAACTCGCCGGCAAAGATGAAGAAGGGGATCGCCAAGAAGGAGAACACATTCATGCCCGAGGTCATCTGCTGGAAGATGACCGCCATCGGCAAACCTTCATACAGAATCGTCGCGAGTGCCGACAGGCCAATCGCGAAGGCCACCGGCACGCCCAGAATGAGCAGGCCGAAGAAGGCGATACAAAGGATAGTCAGTGCCATGCGGGCTTCACCTCTTCGCCGCGCTGCAAGGCGACGATATGTTCAAAAGAAAAAAGCATGATCAGCAGTCCGGCCAGCACCATGGGCACATAGCGCAAGGACTCTGAAACGCCCAAAGTGGGGATCAGATAGCTGCGCACGGAGAGCAGCATCTCGGCGCAGTTCCAGGCCATCAGGCCGCCGAACAGCATGGTCAGCAAATGGATCAGGATCTCTAGCGGACGACGCCAGTTGTTCGGCAGCAGGCCGTCAAGCAGCTCCATGCCGATATGCCCGGCGTCGCGCACACCGACGGCGCAACCCAGCATCGTCACGTAGAGCACCAGCAACAAGGCCAGGCTTTCCGCCCAGGTGGGCGTGTTGTTCATCACATAACGGCCGAATACCTGGTAGCTCACGGCCAGCAGCAGCAGCAACAAGCCGAACACGCCCAGGCGCAAGCAGGCCTTGGCGATGGCCGCACAAAATTTGGTCAACATGGTGTTTCCGGTTCGGTCGGGGCGCGGCCCGACGCACAGATGAAATCAATGTGAGCACAAGTCACCCGCCCGGCCTTTTGATTGAAGGCCGGGCGGGCAGCGGCCCTGGCTTATTTGGTTTCTTGAATCCGTTTGACCAGATCCTTCAGCTTGGCATCGGTGATGAATTTGTCGTAGACGGGTTTCATCACGGCCTGGAAGCTGGCCTTGTCGACCTCAATGATCTGGGCTCCGCCGGCCTTGACCGTGGCGAGGGACTTCTCTTCGCGTTCATCCCAGAGCTTGCGCATAAAGGGCACGGAGTTCTTGGCGGCTTGACGCAGCGCTTTTTGATCCTCGGCGCTCAAGCCGTCCCAGATCTTTTTGGAGAACAGCAGCATCTCCGGCGCCATCGAATGCTCGGTCTTCGAGTAGTACTTGGCGACTTCGAAGTGGCGCGAGCTTTCATACGAGGGGTAGTTGTTCTCCGCCGCATCGACCAAGCCGGTTTTCAAGGCCGTGTAGACCTCACCGAAAGGCATCGGTGTGGCGTTGGCACCCATGGCCTCCAGCAGCGAAACCCAGAGGTCGGATTGCTGCACGCGGACCTTCAAGCCCTTGGCGTCGGCCAGGCTCTTGATGGGCTTCTTGACGGTGTAGATTGAGCGGGCGCCGCTGTCGTAAAAGGCCAGGCCGATAAAGCCCTGCGCTTCGCAGCTCTTCAGAATCTCTTCACCAATCGGGCCGTCCAGCACCGCGCGCATATGTTCCTTGGAGCGGAACAAGAACGGCATGGTCGGCACCACGGTGGGCGCGCAGATATTGTTCATCGGCGCGATGTTCACGCGTGTCATCGCGATCGCGCCGATCTTGGCCTGCTCGATGGTGTCCTTCTCGGCGCCCAGGGCGCTGTTGTTGAAAACCTTGATGCTGTGGCGGCCGTTGCTGAGCTTGCTCAGTTCCTGGCCCATGAACTTGACGGCGTCCACGGTAGGGTAGCCGTCGGGATGGATGTCGGTGGAGCGGAAGTCGGTGGCTTGGGCACTCAGGCTGGCGCCAAGTATCAGTCCGGGTAGCAATTTGGCAAACAATTTCGCTTTGAGTTTCATACGGTCTCCGTTCGGTTTTTTGAGTGTTTTTTTGAGAATGGCGCCATCAATCCGCGTAGGGCGTTTCGGGCAATCCTGTCACTCCGGGCCGCAGCGCAAACAGTGCGCCCGCCAGAGTTGCTTGCACGCCGGCGCCGGCAGGGCGCATCGACGTGATCAGAAGGGTGGCCATGTCGGCGCCACCAAAGGCGCACATGGTGGGTTTGGCGACGGGCAGCTCAATCCGGCGGTCGAGTTGCCCGGCGGGTGTGTAGCGCAGTACGGCGGCGCCGTCATTGGCACATATCCAATAGCAGCCTTCGACGTCGACGGCTGCGCCGTCGGGTCGGCCCGTTATGAGGCGATCGATGAAGACCCTCGGCTGTGCGGCTTGGCCGCTGGCCCGGTCGTAATCGCAGACCCAGACCTTGGCGACGGCGGGGGCCGAGTCGCTGAAATAGAGCTTGTCGCCGCTGGGGCTGAAGGCCAGGCCATTGGGCACCAGCATCGCTTCCCGCAAGGCGGGTGCCCAGCTGCCTGTGCTTTCTGAGGGCGCAGCCAGTCGGGCCAAGCGACCGAGCGGCAGTCGTTCAATTGCTGCCGGATCCTCATGCATGCTGCCGACCCAGAAGCGCCCCTGGCGGTCGCAACGGCCATCGTTGAAGCGCAAGCCTTTGCCATGCAAAGCGGCGGCCAGCAAGGTCATTTGGGGCCGCGCCGCCGCGCCGAGTTCGAGGGCATAAACGCCGTCCTGCAGCGCCGCCACCAAGCCGCCACCCGCCCGCAAGGCGATGCAGCCGACCGTTTGATCCAGCTGCCAGTTTTGGGCCGGCCGGGTCGAGCCATCGTGACGCCAGATGCGCTGGCCCGAGATGTCGACCCAATAGAAACAGGCCTGCTCAGCGCACCAAAGCGGGCTTTCGGCCAAGGCCGCGCCGCCATCCCACCACAGCTCGGCTTGGTTCATGCCTGGGGCTCAAACGGCCCAAGGCCGAGGAAGCGCCCGCCCTGCAAGCGGGCCATCGGCGAGCCGGCGGCAAAGTCAACGCCTTGCACGCGCTCGCGCCAGGCTTCGGCATTGTCTTGTGGCTCGTAGCCGATCTTGTCCCAGCCTTCGGCGCTCCACCAGCGCTCGCTATTGGCCGAGACGCCGTAGACGGTCAGGCAGCCCACGTTGGGCGCGAATAGCGCCGCCCGCACCAGGCGCTCGAGATCGTCCGGGCTGAGCCAGGTGGACAGCGCGCGGCGGTCTTCGGGCTCGGGCGTGGCCGTGCCTATGCGCAAAGAGACCGTCTCGATGCCGTAGCGATCCCAGTACAGCTGCGCCATGTTTTCGCCGAAGAGCTTGGACACGCCGTAGTAGCCGTCAGGCCTGGGCTTGTCGCCGACGCTCAGGGGCCGACCTTGCTCGTAGCAGCCTATGGTGTGATTTGAGCTGGCAAAGACGATGCGCGTGCAGCCGCTCAGGCGCGCGGCCTCATACAAGTTGAAGACGCCGTGCAGATTGCTCGCCGCCACTTGTTCGAAGGGGTTTTCTACCGACACGCCGCCCAGATGAACCACACCGTCAACGCCTTGCAGCAAGGCCAGCATGGCCGCCCGATCGGCGAGGTCGCAGATCTGCTCGGTCTCATGGGCCCCGATCTCGCCGCAGCTGATGCGGTCCGACAGCAGCAGCAACTCGCAGCTGGCCTGCAGGCGTGGGCGCAGCATACGACCCAGCGTGCCGGCAGCGCCGGTCAGCAGCAAGCGTTGCAGTCGCTGGAGTCGTTCATTGGACGGGCCAGGCGGGTGGGCGGTGAAGGGCCGGAAGTCACTCATGAATAAAGCTGCGTTGGGTTTGGATTTGCCGACTGGATTTGATAGAGTTCGACCACAGATGATGTTTGTCATCGGTTGTCGTACAACTTGAGCGATGTTCGCTGGCTCGATCAAGGGTGTCAAGAAGCTTAATCACAGGGAATTCCCTTAAACATGCCGAATGCGAAGACCGCCCCGCCTGGGGCTTTGGCCAACATCGCCCCCGCCGGGGCTTTGCGTCGCCCGCGCAATCTTGCTGTCGCATTGGTCGATGCTTTTGGCCTGCGCATCCGCGAAGGTCTGCTCAAGGTGGGTGAGCGGCTGCCGACCGAGGCGGCCATCATGGCCGAGTTCGGGGTCAGTCGCACGGTGGTGCGGGAGGCGCTGTCAAAGCTGCAGGCGGCGGGCTTGGTGGAGACGCGGCACGGCATCGGCACCTTTGTGATGAGTGTGGGTGAGCGGGCCAACTTTCGAATCGCGCCGGAACAGCTGGCGACGCTGCGTGAAGTGATCGCAGTGCTGGAATTGCGCATCGGCTTGGAGGCTGAGGCGGCCGGTTTGGCGGCCCAGCGGCGCAGTGACGAGAACCTTCGGGTGATGCAGGCCAGTTTGGCTGCGTTTGCCGTGGCCATCGAGGAAAAGACCGATGCGGTGGCGGCCGACTTCCAGTTGCATATGGAAATCGCGCGAGCCACGCAGAATGTGCACTTCGTCGATCTGATGACTTATTTGGGGGCCATGCTGATCCCGCGCAACCGCATCAACACGGCGGGCTTTGCCGGCGAAGACAGGCGTGACTATTTGCGCCGCGTGCATGTCGAGCATGAAAGCATCGTCAATGCGATTGCCAGCAAAGACTCGGAGGCGGCAAGGGCCGCCATGCGCACCCATTTGTCGAACAGTCGTGAGCGCTTGCGACGTGCGCAGGAGGCTGCCGCAGATTGAAGCGGGCGGCGCTCGATTATTTGAGCGGCGAATGTTCTGGTCGCCTCGGCAAGGCTGGCAACAGGCCTGCTGCCCAGGTTGGGCTTGGCCTGAGCTGTGCTGAGGCTTGGCTGAATCTTGGGTGGAATAGGGCTTTGAGCGCCGCATTTTCTTGTTGACTGATTTATCTTGAGTTGTATGATGACGTACAAGTAGGGTGCTGATCGGTGCTCGAATCAGGCGATCGTCGGCGCTGCCCGATGTCTGCCACCCCATCAATTTGCAGCCACAGGAGCATCCCCTTTCATGTCGCCCCAAGATCTCAAGTCCGTTCTTCAATCCGGCCTGCTGTCCTTCCCTTTGACCGACTTTGACAGCGCCTTGAACTTTGCGCCCAAACCTTATGCCGAGCGGCTGGAATGGCTGCAGCCCTATGGCGCGACGGTCTTGTTCGCGGCCGGCGGCACCGGCGAGTTTTTCTCGCTGGAGCCGCAGGAATATGCACAGGTGATCAAGGTCGCGCTGGACACCTGCCGCGGCCGCACGCCCATCGTGGCCGGCGCCGGCGGCGGCACGACGCTGGCGATCAAATATGCGCAAGAAGCCGAAGCGCTGGGCGCGCAGGGCATCTTGCTATTGCCGCATTACCTGACCGAAGGCAGTCAGGCCGGCTTGATCAATCATGTCGAGGCGGTTTGCAAGAGCGTGAAGATCGGCGTGATTGTCTATAACCGCGGCGCCTGCCGCCTGACGCCGGCCAGCTTGCTGGTGCTGGCCGAGCGTTGCCCCAACTTGGTCGGTTTCAAAGACGGCGTCGGTGATATCGAGAAGTTCGTCGCCATCCGTCAGACATTGGGAGAGCGCTTTGCCTATCTGGGGGGCTTGCCAACGGCCGAAGTATTTGCCGGCGCCTACAAGGCGATGGGCTGCCCGGTCTATTCGTCAGCGGTGTTCAACTTCATTCCGAAAACGGCAATGGACTTCTACCGCGCTCACGCCGCCGGCGACAACGCCACTTGCGATCAATTGATCCGCGACTTCTTCTTGCCCTATATCGCCTTGCGCAATCAGGGTGAGGGCTACGCGGTGTCCATCGTCAAGGCCGGCGCGACGCTGGTCGGCCATGGCGCCGGCCCGGTGCGCCCGCCCTTATCGGACCTGCTGCCGGCCGAGGTCGAGCAGTTGCGCGCCTTGATCGCCAAGCTCGGCGCGCAGTAAATTGCAAGCGCTGCGCCACAGGGCGAGCCCGTCGCGGGCTGCCGGAGCATTGAAATGAGTCTGTCAGCCACCCCCGTCATCACCGGCCTGCGGGTGATCCCGGTTGCCGGCCACGACAGCATGCTGCTCAATTTGAGCGGTGCCCATGGGCCGTTCTTCACCCGCAATCTGTTGATCCTGACCGACAGTGACGGCCGCACCGGCGTTGGCGAGGTGCCGGGCGGCGAGCTGATTCGCCGCACGCTGGAGGATGCGCGCGAGCTGATCGTCGGCCAGCCGCTGGGCTCGCAGCAGCGCCTGATGGCGAGCGTGCAGCAATGCTTTGCCGACCGCGACAGCGGCGGGCGTGGCCTGCAGACCTTTGATCTGCGCACCACCATCCATGCGGTCACTGCGATCGAGTCGGCTCTGCTGGATTTGCTGGGCCAGCATCTGAATGTGCCGGTGGCCGCGCTTTTGGGCGAGGGTCAGCAGCGCGAGGCCGTGGAAATGCTGGGTTACCTGTTCTTCATCGGCGACCGCTCGCGCACCGATTTGCCCTACCGCAGTGAAGCGGGTGCTAGCGATAACTGGCTGCGGCTGCGGCATGAAAAAGCGCTGGACACCGAGGCCATCGTGCGCTTGGCCGAGGCGGCGCGCGAACGCTATGGCTTCAACGACTTCAAGCTCAAGGGCGGCGTGCTGCGCGGCGAAGAGGAGGTCGAGGCTGTGCGCGCGCTGCACGAACGCTTTCCGCAAGCCCGCGTCACGCTGGACCCGAATGGAGGCTGGCTGCTCAAGGATGCGATACGCCTGATGCGCGATATGCGCGGCGTTCTGGCCTATGCCGAAGATCCTTGCGGCGCTGAAGACGGCTATTCCGGCCGCGAGGTGATGGCCGAGTTCCGCCGCGCTACCGGCTTGCCCACGGCCACCAATATGGTCGCCACGGACTGGCGTCAACTCAGTCATGCCCTGGCCTTGCATGCGGTAGATATTCCCTTGGCCGACCCGCATTTCTGGACCATGGCCGGCGCGGTCCGGGTGGCGCAAACTTGCCGCGACTGGGGCCTGACTTGGGGTTCGCATTCGAATAATCATTTCGATGTTTCGCTTGCCATGTTCACCCATGTGGCGGCGGCGGCGCCCGGTCGGGTGACCGCCATCGACACCCATTGGATCTGGCAAGACGGCCAGCGCCTGACCCAGCAGCCGCTGCAAATCGTGGGCGGCCATGTGCAAGTGCCCAAACAGCCGGGTCTGGGCGTGAGCCTGGACATGGTCGAGGTCGAGAAAGCGCATCAGCTCTATCTTCAACATGGCCTCGGCGCGCGTGACGACAGCATGGCCATGCAATACCTGCTGCCCGGCTGGAATTTCAATCCCAAGCGGCCCGCCCTGGACCGATAAAAAGGCAATTCCCATGTTCAAGAATTTCATTGCCGGCGAATGGCTGGACGGCGCGCGCGTGTCGCGCAATATCAACCCCTCGGACACGCGTGACTTGGTGGGCGAATACGCGCAAGCCGATGCCGCCCAGGCCAGGCTTGCCGTCGCTAGCGCCGAGGCCGCGTTCCCGGCCTGGAGCTTGTCAACGCCTCAACAACGCTTTGACATCCTCGATGCCGTGGGCAGCGAGATCCTCGCCCGGCGCACTGAGATCGGTGATTTGCTGGCGCGCGAGGAAGGCAAGACGCTGCCCGAGGCGGTGGGCGAAGTGACGCGGGCCGGCCATATCTTCAAGTTCTTTGCCGGCGAGGCCTTGCGCCCGGGCGGCGAGCTATTGCCCTCGGTGCGGCCTGGCGTTGGAGTCGAGATCACGCGCGAGGCGCTCGGCGTGATCGGCATCATCACGCCCTGGAATTTCCCTATCGCCATACCGGCCTGGAAGATCGCCCCGGCCCTGGCCTATGGCAATTGCGTGGTTTTCAAACCGGCCGATCTGGTGCCGGGTTCGGCCTGGGTCTTGGCCGAAATCCTCTCGCGCAGCGGGCTGCCGCAAGGGGTGTTCAATCTCGTGATGGGGCGTGGCTCGGAAGTTGGCGCTGTGCTGCTTGAGGATGCGCGCGTTTCGGCAGTGACGTTCACCGGCTCGGTCGGCACCGGGCAGAAAGTGGCAGCGGCTTGTGTGGCACGCATGGCCAAGTTCCAGCTCGAGATGGGCGGGAAGAACCCGCTGGTCGTGCTGGATGACGCCGATCTGGATGTGGCAGTCAATTGCGCGGTGCAAAGTGGCTTTTACTCAACCGGCCAGCGCTGCACGGCTTCTTCCCGCGTGATCGTCAGCGAGGGCCTGCAGCAGCGCTTCGTCGCGGCCATGGTCGAGAAGATGAAGACGCTGAAGGTGGGTAACGCCCGCCAGGCCGGCATCGACATTGGCCCCGTGGTCGATCAGACGCAGCTCAATCAAGACCTCGACCATGTCCGCATTGCGCAGCAGCAAGGGGCAAAGCTGGCCTTTGGCGGCGAGGCCTTGGCCGAGAACGAGCAAGGGCAGCCCGGCTTTTACTTGCGCCCGGCCTTGATCACCGAGACTTCGCCCGAGATGCGCATCAATCGCGAGGAGGTCTTCGGCCCGGTGGTGAGCGTGCAGACGGCGCGCGACTACGAACATGCTTTGGCGCTCGCCAATGACACGCCGTTTGGCCTGGCCGCAGGCATCGTCACCCGCTCGCTCAAACATGCCACGCATTTCAAACGCCATTCACAAGCCGGCATGGTGATGGTCAATCTGCCCACGGCGGGTGTCGACTACCACGTGCCCTTTGGCGGGCGCAAGGGCAGCAGCTACGGCTCGCGCGAGCAGGGCCGCTACGCCGCCGAGTTCTACACGGTGGTGAAGACGGCCTATACGCTGCCCTGAACAAGCCTCAGCAAGCCTGCCTCGCTGTATCAGGGTGTTTGCTGTTTCAAATATTGTATTTGTCGACATAAAATAAAGAAACACCGTTTCAAAATAGCAAATACCCGATGAAAACAAGTAGAACGATGCAGGTGGCCCTGGTGGGGGAGTGCATGCTGGAGTTGCAAGGCCAGGCCTTTGGTTCGATGCAGCAGAGCTACGGCGGAGACACCCTCAACACGGCGGTCTATCTGGCGCGCTGCGGCGCCGCGGCCGGTGTTCGCAGCCATTACGCCACCGCTTTGGGCGACGACAGCCTGAGCAGCGGCATGCTGGAGCGCTGGGCTGCGGCCGGCATCGAGACCGATTTGGTGCGGCGCATTCCCGGCCGCATGCCGGGGCTCTACATGATCGAAGTTGATGCGCAGGGCGAGCGCCGCTTCAACTACTGGCGCGACACGAGTGCCGCCAAAGCCCTGTTCGATGATGGCATCACGGCGCTGGAGCAAGGCCTGTATCGCTGGGACGCGCTCTATCTGAGCGGCATCAGCCTGGCGATATTGCCGCCCGGCGGACGTCAGCGGCTGTTGATGTTGATGCAAGCGATGCGTGAGCGCGGCCAGGTGGTGGTGTTCGACAACAACTACCGGCCGCGCCTGTGGCGGGATGTGGCCGAAGCACAAGCCGTTTTCATGCAGGCGTTTGAGCTGGCCAGCATCGCTTTGGTGACGGCGGACGATCATCAAGCGCTGTTCGGCCTGCCCACGCTGGAGGCGGGCGTGGCCGCCGCGCAAGCGCTGGCGCCGCCCGAGTTGGTGATCAAGCGCGGCATGGCGGCGACCTTGGTACGTGCGCCGGATGCGATCGAGCTGGGCTGGCAGCAAGCGGCCACCGAACATGTGCCCAAGGTGGTGGACACCACGGCCGCCGGCGACTCCTTCGCGGCCGGCTATCTGAGCCGCCGCCTTGTGGGCGCTTCGGCCTTGGAGGCGGCCCGCTTCGGCAATCGCCTGGCGGCACGGGTGATACAGCACCGCGGCGCCTTGATCGCGCCCGAGTTGATGGCCGATTTGTTGCTTGAAACCTTGGTCGCTCCACAGGCGCCTCAGCTATGACACCTCCCACCTATCGAAACCGGCCGACCAAAAGCCAGGGCCTGAGCAAGCTGATCAGCCTCGCCGTTGGTATTGGCCTGGGTGCCGCCGTCTTGATGACGGTCGCTTCGCCGCCAATGAGTGAGCCCGCCAGCAAGCCTGCTTCCGCATCTCAGACCTTGGCGCTGCCCGCAGCCGACGCAGCGCCGGGAGCCTTGCGCGTCTTGGCGCAGCTCAACCCCGCCAGCTACGACATCCTCGGCTGGGCCGCAGGCACGGTGGGCGGGCAGGGCGGCCGGATCATCCGCGTGCGCAACCTGAAGGAGTCGGGGCCGGGCTCCTATCGGGAAGCGGTCGAGGCCGAGGGGCCGCGCATCGTTGTCTTCGAGGTCGGCGGCGTGATTGATATGGGCGGCAAGAACCTCACCATTCGCCACCCCTATTTGACCGTGGCCGGCCAAACCGCGCCCAAGCCCGGCATCACCGTCGTCAAAGGGCAAACCAATATCGCCACTCACCAGGTGATCATCCAGCACTTGATGATCCGGCCCGGCGAATTCGGCCGCGCCAAGAAGAGTGGCGCCGATCAAGACGGCATTGGCACGGTAGGGGCGCCGGGCGGCGCCCACCATGTGATCGTCGACCACTGCAGCTTTTCATGGGCGACCGACGAAAACCTGTCGGCCAGTGGTCCGCGCTTTGACGGCGCCAACCCCGACGAATGGCGGCGCAATACCTCGCATGCGATCACCTACAGCTACAACCTGATCTATGAGGGCCTGGCCAATTCGGTCCACAACAAGGGTGAACATTCCAAGGGCAGCCTGATTCACGACAATGCCAACGGCATCCTGCTCTACGCCAATATTTACGCCTCGAATCAGGAGCGCAATGCCTTGTTCAAGGGCGGCGTACGCGCGGCCATGGTCAACAACCTGATCTACAACCCTGGCGCCAAGGCCGTGCACTACAACCTGGTTGCACATGAATGGGTTGGCCACGCGCCGCAAACCGGCTGGGTCACGCTGGTCGGCAATGTCTACCGCCAAGGGCCGGACAGCAAGCCCAACACGCCGCTGTTCGCGCTCGGCGGCGTCGGCGATGTGGAACTGTTTTTGCAAGACAACCTGGCGGTTGATGATGTCGGCAAGCCGCTCGCCCAGACCGGCCTCTACACGGCCAGCCAGGCGCGCATATTGCAGGCGGGCAAGCCTTATCTGCCGGACGATATCCAGGTCTTCCCGGTGCACCTGTTGGAGCGCGAGCTGCCGCTGGCCGCAGGCGCGCGGCCCTGGGACCGCGACCCCATCGACTTCAAGCTGCTCTCCGACGTGGCCGAGAGTCGCGGCAAGATCATCGATTCGGAGCTGGAGAATGCCCACGGGTATCCGCGTTATGCGCCGACCAGCAAGGCCTTCAATCCGGCCGAATGGCAGCTGCAGGACATGAGTCCGAAAGCCGGTTGGGGCTCGCTCTTCCAGCCCGCCGCATCCCATTAAGCTTGGGTCATCCCAAGGCCCATCTATTCGGAGTCAACGAGATGAAACTTTTACGCTGGGGCGCAGCCGGTCAGGAGAAACCGGGCATCTTGGGGTCGGACGGCCAGCGCCGCGACCTGTCCATGCTGCTGAGTGATATTGGCCCGGCGCAGCTGAACCCGCGAACCTTGGCCGCTTTGGCCTTGCTGGATGTGGACAGATTGCCGCTGGTGCCCTTGGACCAGCGCCACGGCACGCCGTTTGGCGGCACCGGCAAGATTGTCTGCGTCGGCCTCAATTACGCCGACCATGCGGCCGAGGCCGGGCTGGCCTTGCCGCCCGAGCCGGTCTTGTTCTTGAAGCCCAGCAGCGCGATCTGCGGGCCTTTTGACGAAGTGGTCATTCCGCGCGGCTCGCGCAAGACGGACTGGGAAGTCGAACTGGGCGTCGTGATCGGCAGTACCGCCCGCGATGTCAGCGAAGCCCAGGCGCTGGCCCATGTGGCTGGCTACACCATCGTCAACGACATTTCCGAGCGCGAATTCCAGCTCGAGCGCAGCGGCCAATGGGACAAGGGCAAGGGCTGCGATACCTTCGCGCCGATTGGCCCCTGGTTGGTGACGGCCGATGAAATCGCCGATCCGCAAGACCTGAGCCTATGGTTGGAGGTCAATGGCCAGCGGGTCCAAAACAGTTCGACCCGGCAATTGGCTTTCGGCATCGCCGCCTTGGTCAGCTATATCAGCCGCTTCATGACCTTGCAGCCCGGCGACGTGATCAGCACGGGCACACCACCCGGGGTCGGCTTGGGCCAGAAACCCGAGCCTTGGTTCCTCAAGGCCGGGGACCGCATGAGCCTGGGCATTCAGGGCCTGGGCGTGCAAGAGCAGCGTTGCGTGGCGGCCGGCGATCCGCAGATGCCGCATGTCTGAGAGGAGGGGGCATGACGCGCTTGTGATGACCCGAAGTTGGCTCCGTTCGTCCCTGCAGTTGCTGTGGCTGGTGCTGATGACCTTGAGCCCGGTCTATGCGGAAGATCTGGTGGTCAGCTATCGCTCGCCGGAGAGCGATAACGATCGACGGCTTGACTACACGACCGACCTGTTGCGCTTGGCGCTCGACAAGACGGTGTCCAGCCATGGCGGCTACCGCTTCGAGCAGCAAGACCGCATGAACAAGGTGCGCAATATCCGGGTCGCCAAGAGCAATATGCATCCCAACTTCTTTGCGGTCTTGTCCTTTGATGAGGCCTTCGCCAAGGAAGGGCTCGACTATGTGCGCTTCCCATTGCATCTGGGCGTTGTCGGCTACCGCGTCTGTTTTGTCGCGCCGGCCGCGCGTGCGGCTGTGGCCAAGATTGACGGCGTAGCCGAGCTCAAGAAGTTCAGCATCGGCCAGGGGGTGGGTTGGCAAGACGTGAATGTGCTGCGCAACAATGGTTTCGAGGTGGCGGAGGTGCCTTCGTATGAAAGCCTGTTCGGCATGCTCAGCAAAGACAGGTTCGATCTGCTGTGCCGAGGCATCAATGATGTGGCGGGCGAAATGCAAGCCCATCCCGAGCTGGTGTTGGACCACAGCTTCATGCTGAGCTATCCGATGCCGCAGTTTCTCTATACCCACAAAGACAATCAGGCCGCCCGTCAGCGCGTGGAGTTAGGGCTCAAACGGGCCTATGCCGATGGTTCGCTGTTGAACTTGTTCAAGCTGCATTTTCGCCAGAGCATTGAAGCGGTGGAGCCGCTTAGGCGCCGGGTCCTCAAACTGAGCAATGCAGCGGTGACGGGCATTGACTTCGATTTCAAAAAGTATGACTTCGACTTGAATGAATTTTCGCGTTAGGCCCGCACGCAAGCCACCCCAAGGAAAGCGAATAGCAGTGAGCATCACATTCCCCTCATCCCGTTCGCGCTGGGCTGCAGCGCTGTTGCTGGGCCTCGCCTGCGCAGTTCAATCCGCCGTGATTGGTGTCAACGCCCCGGTCGTGCCGCTGACGCCCGAGCGTCTGGGCGAGCTTGAATCGGCCGATCTGCGGCGGGCTTGGGGCCAATATCTGGAACACTCAGCCCAGCAACGCGCTGCCGACAAGGCCGCGTTGGCGGCCGAGCGTGCGGGCAGTGCAGCCACGCCAGCCGGCCCCGATGGAGGCAATAGCGAAAAGAGCATGCCGCTGGGTCAGCCGGCGGCGTGGTACGGCTCGGCCCAGGCCTTGCTGGTCGCCAACAATATCGTCAGCTTTCAAACACCCGCCGGCGGCTGGGGCAAGAACCAGCCGCGTGATCGCCCGGTGCGCCTGCCGGGCCAGGACTATGTGGCCAACAGCAATTCAAAGCACCCGACGCCGGGCGATTTTGACCAAGCGATCGAGCCCCACTGGAGCTATGTGGGCACCATAGACAACGATGCCACCGTCACCGAAATTCGCTTCCTGGCCAAGGTCGTGGCGCAATTGCCGCCGGAGCAGGCGGCAGTTTTTCGCCAAAGCCTGCTCAAAGGCCTGAGCTATTTGTTCAGCGCGCAGTTTCCCAATGGCGCCTGGCCCCAGGTCTGGCCCTTGCAAGGGGGTTATCACGACGCCATCACCTTGAACGATAACGCGATGGTTGCGGTGGCAGAGTTGATGGGGGCGGTGGCGCGCGGTGCGGACGAGTTCCAAGGTCTGCCCCAGCGCGTGCAAGAGCAAGCCGCGCTGGCGGAGCGCCGGGCGATCGAAAGTCTGCTGGCGACGCAGGTCAGCGCCCACGGCCGCAAGCTGCTGTGGGCACAGCAATACGATGCCCTGAGCTTGGCGCCGGTGTCTGCCCGCAACTATGAACCCGCCGCCTTGAGCAGCGCAGAGAGCGCGCAGGTATTAATTTACTTGATGAGCTTGCCGCAACCGTCGCCGGCCGTGGTGCAGGCCGTCGAGGCTGGCGTTGCCGCCTTGCGTGCGCTGGCCATCGAGGGCATGGTGTGGGGCAAGGTCGACGAAGCGCAAGGCCGCCGCCTGCGCCCGCGCGCCGGCGCCGCTCAGCTCTGGGCGCGCTATTACGATGCCCAGACCTTGAAGCCGGTGTTCGGTGACCGTGACAAGAGCTTGCATGACGACGTGGACGACATCAGCCTGGAGCGCCGCAATGGCTACGCCTGGTACAGCACGGGGCCTGCCAAGGCGCTCGCGGCTTATGCCGAGTGGCTCAAGTCATGCTGTGCGCCGCCGCAGGCGCAGTAGAGTCATGATATTCGTCGCAGCGATGGTCGCCTCCAACAGGCTGCCTCCGATCGAGCCGACCCATAGGTTGTTGGCGAGCCAGAGCAGCGTGCCCACCAGCATCAGCAAGCGCATCTGCATGCCTTTGAGAAAAAACAACGCCGTCGTGCCTATGCAAGATGCGGCTATCGGCAGCAGCGAGAGCCATCCGGTTTGCAGCCAGGCGCCCAGGCTCAGACTGAGTGCAATGAAGAACCCTGCGACCCAAGGCGAGCGGCTGCGAATTGCCGCCACCGAGCGGCCCAGCGAAACCAGGCTGCTGGCCACGGCTGTGGGTTGGCCCAGCAGGCTGAAATGCAGGGCGTAGCTCAAGCACTCCAAGGCCATGAAGATCTTGAAACGCCTGTCGTCGGTCTGCGCAAAACTGGCCACGCCCAGCGCAAAGGCCGCATAACCGAAAAGCTGAGCGGGCTCGAATGGGTTGCTTATTGGGAGTTGCGGCATCGGCGGGCATTGTGCCCGAGGGTCAGCAGACCTCATACCAGCGAAGCGCCGCTCGCCCGCATTCCATTGGCCGAGCGGCTAGGTCCCGCTTGAACGCGAATCCATATACAGCGGTAGATGCAGGTCGAAGCGGCAGCCAAATCCTGGCTTGCTGCTGACTTCAATGCGTCCGCCCAAGACGCTGGTGACGAGGTTGTAGACGATGTAGAGGCCCAGGCCGCTGCCGCCCTGGCCGAACCGGGTCGTATAAAAAGGCTCGAAAAGATGGCGCAGTGCGGCCGGCGCTATGCCACAGCCATTGTCGGCATAGGTGATGGAGACCTCGGTGCCCTGTGCCTGCGCTTGAATGGTGATGCAGCCTTCGGCCTGTGCCTCAAAGCCATGTTTGACGGAATTCGTCAGCAGATGGCTGAGAATTTGTTCCAGCGGCCCGGGGAAGCTGTGCAGGTGAATGCCAGGGTCGATATCGACTTGAATTTGCACCTGGCCCAGCAGGTGGCTGCTGCTCAGCATCGACAGGGTGTCATTGACCAGATCCTGCAAGGCAAATTCACGTCGATGCGTGCTGCTTTGATCCACCGCGATTTGTTTGAAATCCGCCACCAGCTTGGCCGCACGCTTGGCGTTGCGCTCGATCAGCAGGCTGGCTTCATGCAATTGGTTCAAGCGAGCCTCAACCTCGGCGCGGCGCAGGCGGCCACCGAGCAATTCTTGGCCAAAGGCCTTGCTGGTGTCCGCTATCGTCGAGGCGACGGTCAGTACATTGCCCAGCGGCGTGTTCAGCTCATGCGCTACACCGGCGACCAAGCTGCCCAGAGCGGCCATCTTGTCGGCCTGCAGCAGTTGCTCCATGGCCAGCTCCAACTCATGGCTGCGCGCCTCAACGCGGGCCTCCAATTGTTGATTGAGGGCCAGCAGGCTCTCTTGCGTGCGTTTGAGAACCGTCACGTCGATCACGGTTTCAATCGCCCCGACCACCTGACCCTGCTCGTCACGCAAGGGCGCTGCGCAAAAGCGCAGCCAAAGCTCGGCGCGTTCGCCCTGCGCGGGAATACAGGACTCGCCTTCCATTGCCCCCAGCACCTCATCACTGCTGCGGAGTTGGTCACCGTAGAGCTGCGTCAGGCTTTCGACGCCTAGGCCGTCCACCACCGCATCAACCAGGCAAGGTCGGGCCGTAGGGTAGATGCCGCGCCAAGCCTCATGACTGCCGATGATGTCTTTTGCCTCGACCCCGGTCAGCCGCGTCATCTGCTCATTCCAGAAGCTCACCCGGTGCTGGGCATCGATGACAAACACCGCCACCGGCAGGTTCTGATAGATCTGTTTGACTTGATGCTGGAAGGCCTGGGCTTGTGTCTCCAATTGTTTGCGGTCGGAAATATCGCGTACCGTGGAAATGATGCGTTCGCCCTCCGGTAGTTTGAAGGAGGTCAGCGATACGTCGGCCCAAAAATGGCTGCCATCTTTGCGGCGCGAACGCCATTCAAAAAACTGCGGCCCTTCGTTTCTGGCCTTGTCGATTCGCTCGGCCACCATGGCGCCGGTGTAGAAGTTGGCTTCGTCGCTGAGTTGCGATGCGCTGAGCAAACGGGCTTCATCCGGGCTATAGCCATAGAGGCTGCAAAAACGCGGATTGACGTCGATGATGGCCAGGCTTTTGCCGTCGCGCACCAGGATGGCGTCGCTGCTGCTGTTGAACAGCGCCAGATAATTTTGAGTGCTTTGCCGCATGGCCTGCTCCGAGCGGTGGCGCAGTCGAATTCCGTTGATCAAGAGCGCGATGATGACCAGCAAGCTGCCAAACAGGCTGAACAACCAGCCCAGATAGGGCCGCAAATCGGCCCACCAATCGGTTGGGCGATGCAGCACCACGGCATTATTTGGCAAGGCGGCCTCGTCAATGCCCCAGCGGCGCAGTTGTTGGTGTTCGAAAGTTGGCACACCCAGGCCGGTCAACATCGGCAGTTCATCCGCGTTTTTGCCCTGCAAGACCTGCACGGCAAGCCGGCCCAGATGTTCGCCCTGCTGGCGGCCGGTGACCAGAAAGCCGCCCAATACACCCGGCCGCATGCTGACGTCGCGCGTGACCGTCAACGGGGCCGCTGCAGCTTCGGCCCAGTGTTCGCTGGCCTCCTCGTGGCTGATGACGCGACCCTGGGCGTCGAGATTGAAGGGCAGGGCCAATACGAGATCGGTGCCGCTCAAGGCCCGCAAACGGGTCTGCACCTCCAGTACCGACATCCGCGTTAGATGTTCGACCTGCAAGCCGGGGTGCTGGGCCAAAACAGGCGCGAGGCTGCTCACTTGTGCCAGGCTGGTTCTGCTTTGGTCGTGCACGATCACGACCCGTTTGGTTCGCGGTAGCAGTTTCAACATCAAGGCGAGGTTTTGGCTGTCGTCGACGTCATCGAATACACCACTGATGTTGCCCTCATCCTGCAGGCTGGCCCGGCGACTGCCCGAAACGCCGGAGAACAAAATCGGCACAGTCGGGAAATGGCGGGCCCGCATGCGCAGGGCTAAGTCCAGCGCATCATCATCGGTGGCCAGCAGCAGGCGCGGAGGCGTGAGGCCGTACTTGCTCAGCAGCAGGTCTTCGAACTGTTGTTGATAAGCGGGCAGCGGCTGCACATTCTTGGTGTCAAGAAAGTCCAGGCTCAGCTTGAGGGGCCGGTCATAGCGGGCCAGTTCGCTGCGCAAGCCGGCGATTTGCTCGTCGCTCCAGGCCATGCCGGCGTGGTAGGACACCAGCAGCATGACTCTCGTGGTGGGCTCGGCCACGCTGCCGGCAGCCGCTTGCTCAGCCTTGGCGCCTCCAAGTAGCGGCAGAGCAAACAGCCAAGCGAGCAACAAAGACTTCAACAAGGACGAAGCCAAGCCGGCATGCCGAGCCAGAGCCACAGGCCAAGTGAGCTTGGGCATGCCCATGACAAGCGCTCAGCCTTGGCTGCGTTTGCCCGCCAACTTGAAAAATTCCATTGCCTGAACCAAGGCTTGAGCTTGGGTGCGCAAGCTGCTGGCCGCTGCGGCCATTTCTTCGACCAAGGCGGAGTTCTGTTGGGTCACTTGATCCATCTGCTGTACCGCAGTGCCGATCTGGGCAACGCCGGAGCTTTGCTCGCTGCTGGCAGCGCTGATCTCGCCCATGATGTGGGTGACTTTCTGAATCGAGGCCACGACCTCTGTCATCGTCACACCTGCCCGGTCGACCAAGCTGCTGCCCAACTCGACCCGCTCGACGCTGGTGCTGATCAAGGACTTGATCTCCTTGGCAGCCTCGGCCGAACGCCCCGCCAGGCTGCGCACTTCGGACGCCACCACTGCGAAGCCGCGCCCCTGCTCGCCGGCCCGCGCCGCTTCCACGGCGGCGTTGAGGGCCAGGATATTGGTCTGAAAGGCGATGCCGTCGATCACGGTGATGATGTCGGCAATGCGTTTGGAGCTGTCGTTGATGCCCTTCATCGTCTCGACCACTTCGTTGACGACATCGCCGGCTTTGATGGCCACGTTGGATGCCGTCAAGGCCATCTGATTGGCTTGGTGAGCGTTCGCCGCGTTTTGTTTGACGGTGGCGCCCAACTCTTCCATTGACGCAGCCGTCTGCTGGATGGCGCTGGCCTGCATCTCGGTGCGCGCGCTCAAATCATGATTGCCTTGGGCTATTTCGGCGCTGGCGGTGGAGACGCCCTCGGCGTTCTCCCTGACCTCGCCGACGATGTGGGCGAGCTTGTCACGCATGGCCAACAAGGCTTGCAGCATCTGCGCGGATTCGTCACAGCCCTGTGTGGCAATGCTCACAGACAGGTCGCCGTCGCTGATCGCTTGAGCCGAACTCACCGCCTGGCTGATCGGGCGCGTGATGGCGCGGGTCGCCACGATGGCAAATCCCAGGCCCAGGCCCAAGGACAGAACGGCACCCAGACCCAACATCCATTGACCAGTCTGGGCCACGGCATTGGTTTCGGCCTGACTCTTGCTCAGCATCTGATCCATATGCTGATCAAGCTTGTCGAGCGCGGCCAAATAAGTCATGGCCAAGGGTTGCAAATTCGACTTGACCGCTTCTGCGACATCTTCTCCCGCCAGCTTCTTTTTCATCAACTCACTGCGTGGCCCACGGTAGATCTCCCGCGCCTTGCTGATGTCGGCCAGCAAGTCTTTGCCCTTGGTGTCGGTAATCAGGGGCTCCAACTGCTTTTGGGTCTCGCCTATCAGCTTGGAGGTGGCTTCCATGTCGGCTTGCAAGGCCTTGACATAGGCGGCGTCGCTGGCGAACAAGGCGGCCGAGGTGCGCACCCAGTTCAGATTGATATTGGCTGACCAGCGCGCAGCTAAGCTGCTGCGCTCCATCTCGACGGTGGCCAAATCATTGGCGGCGGCCTTCAGTGTGCCGAGCCGCCAGGCGCCAATGCCCGCGATCAAGGCAGTGATCAACAGCACCACGCCAAACGCCAAACCTAAGCGGGTGCCGATCTTGATATTGCTGCCAGATCCCATGCTTGTCTCCATTCTCATTAGCGCCGTGATGGCGCCTGATTTCGAATGCCCGAACAATTAGCTCATGGCACTGGTTTTTTCTGCTGACTGAGTCGGCGGTATGCTCGTGTCAGCATACAGTGGGCTTGCATGGCAAAGAAGACAATTTTGGTGAAAACATCAGTGCAGCCAAGCATTTGTAGCCTCAGTGCCATGTGGCGGCATGTTTTGTGTCTTCGTCGATCCTTGGCCGTGGCCTGGCCTTTGCTAGCCCTGCTTCAAATTGGCCCGGCCCGGGCCGATTATCAGAACCCTGGATTGCTGGCCCCCGAGAGCCAGCTGCCGGTCTTCCACCAACAGCTGCGTGACAAACTGACTTTCAGCCTGGGCTGGACGAACGAGCATCATGCCAAGCCCCAGGCCTGGACCCAGGCGGGTTTGCGCAAGGCGCGTGAATTGATGTTGTTGCCCGGGCAAGACCTGACCCCGTTCTCGGCCCGCGTGATTGAAGAGCTGGACCGTGGCAGCTATCTCGCCCGCAAGCTTGAGTTCAATGTCAGTGCAGAAAGCCGTGTCGCGGCGCTGTTGCTCGTGCCCAAGGGCAAAGGGCCGTTTCCGGCGGTTTTGGCATTGCATGATCACGGCGCGCGTTTTGACATCGGCAAAGAGAAGCTGATCCAGCCCTGGGGCAACCCAGCCCGTGAACGTGCGGCTGCCGAATGGGCTGGCCGCTACTTTTCTGGCCATTACCCCGGCGACGAATTGGCCAAGCGCGGTTATGTGGTCTTGGCGGTCGATGCGCTGGGCTGGGGCGACCGCTCCGGCGCGGGCTTCGAGCGTGATTCGCAACAAGCGCTGGCGGCCAATCTGTTCAATCTGGGTAGTTCCTGGGCCGCTTTGATCGCGAGCGAAGATGCACGAGCGGCGAGGTTTCTGGCCGAGATGCCCGAGGTTGACGCGCGCCATGTGGCGGCGCTTGGTTTTTCGATGGGCGCCCAGCGGGCCTGGCAGGTGGCAGCCTTGTCCGACGCTGTGACGGCCAGCATCGCCGTCAACTGGATGGCCGGCTTGCAAGGCTTGATGGTGCCAGGCAACAACCAGCTCAAGGGCCAGTCCAGCTTCGCCATGCTGCACCCCTATTTAGCGCGTTACTTGGACTATCCCGATGTGGCCGCTCTGGCGGCGCCCAAACCTATGCTGATGTATGCCGGCGCACAAGATGCCTTGTTCCCGCTCGCCTCGGTGAGCCAGGCGTTCGCCAAGATGGCGCAGGTCTGGTCGGCTTATGGTGCGGCCGAGCGCTTGCAGACTTGCATTTGGCCCGGTGCCCATCAGTTCACGGCAGCGCAGCAGGACGCTGCCTTTGACTGGCTGGACCTGCAGTTCAAACGGTCGAATCGGATGCCGCTGCCCGTCTGCGGCGAGCCGTCCAAATGAGTCGCATCAGCCGCCTACTCCAGATGTACCAAGCCGTAAGCCGCTGCCGCCGGCGTCGGCACCCTGAATGGACCAATTTCGGCCGTTTCCTTCTTGCCCATCAGAATGCCGTGTTCGGGGAACCGTTCAGATCCATGCTGCCGAACACCGAGCTGAGCATGGAGACGGCACCGAAAGGACTTGAGCCATAAAAAGAAGGGGCGGTGCGACTGAAGAGTCGCACCGCCCCGTCCGTTTAGCCGTGGCCTGACTTAGAGCTTGTAAGAAACACCCACATTGAAGCGCCGACCGAACTGGAAGTTAGTCTGGTGGTAGGCATTCATCGGGTCGGTGTAGATGACCTTTTGGTTGGTCAGATTTTCGACCCCGAAGCGGACCTGCATCTGCTGCGTGATCTGCTGGGACAGGTTCAATGACACCCAGGTTTCCGCACCGTTGAGCTGGAAGGCGGTCGAATCCCAGGTCGGGGCGCGGTTGAAGGCCGAGTGGTAATTGGCCGCCAGGCGAGCCTCGAAGCCATTGTGCTCGTACCAGAGCGTCAGGCCACCGTTGTGTTTCATCAGGCCGTTGGTGGCGATGGGGGTGAAGCTCTGGCCGCTGCGGTCACCGTTCTCCTTGATATTGCTGTCGGAGTAGGTGTAGTTGCTCAGCAAGCCCAAGCCGTTGAACGGCGCCGGCAAGGCAGTGAAGGCCTGCTGGTAGACCAGCTCAAAGCCCTGCACATGGCCGCCGTCGCGATTGACCTGTTGGGTGAAATAGGCCGGCTTGCCTTCGAATGTGCCCTTGACCGAGGCGATGCCGATGTAGTCGCTGATCTCCTTGTAGAACAGGCCGGCCGAAACCAGGCTGCCCTTGCCGAAGAAGCGCATAAAGGTCAAATCGATCTGATCCGCCATCATCGGCTTGAGCCGCGGGTTGCCGCCGCTCACGATGGTCGGGTCAATCCCCTTGGGATCAATATAGACCGTGTGGGCGTTGTTCATCACGTCCAGCGGCGCGCGCGACATCGCACGTGCCAAGCCGAAGCGCACCTGATTCACTTCCTCTTCGTCCAGATTCAGGATCAAGTTCATGCTGGGCAGGAACTTGGTGTAGCTGGTGCCATCGGAGACGGCGGTGGGCTTGCCGCCATTGCGCTGCTCGTAGCCATAGCCGGTCTGGCTGGTGTGGATGGCGCGCAGGCCGGCGTTGCCGCGGTAACTCAAGCCGCCGAAGGCCTGGCCGGCCAAGTCGGCTTGGGCGTAAAGGGCAGCATTGCTTTCTTTTGCGCGCCAGTTGTCTTGCACCAGATTGGCGTCGGTCGAGGTGCGGCCAGCCGAGCTCAGTGCTGCTGGGCCGAAATACTTGCCGACGGCATCGGCGAAGCCGCCGACCAGTTCGACAAAGTCGGGCCGGCCGTCGACCGTCGCGCGCTGGAAGCCCGAAGTCGGAATCGTCACCGTGGGCCCAAGGTTCCAGGAGATCGCCTCGTAGGACTTTTCGCGCTGGGTGGCGCGAGCGCCGAACTTGATTTTGTTGACGTCGCCCCAGTCCACCAGGCGGCTGGCGCTCAGTTGTTGGGAGTTCAGCGAGTCGTCCAGTTTGCCGCCTTTGGTCGGCCCCCAAGTCTCACTGACCTGGTTCGCGTAGTTGGCCGGATTACCGGTGTCCAGATTGGTGGAATAGGTCATCCACTGGTCTTTGCTGAAATCAAAGGTGGTGGCGCCGGACTTCAGATTTTTCAATTCGACGGCCGACCACAGCGTGTCGCGGCTGGCGGTCGAGTGGGCAATGTCGGCGTCGAGCTGCCAGCCATTGGTCTTGAACTTGCCGTTCAAGCCGGTGGCGAAGTTCTTCATGTCCTGCTTCCACAGCGAATTCAGCGTCTGCAGGGTCACGTCCTTGACCGTTGCGGCGGTGACGTAGCCGCCATCGACCTTGACATTGCTGAAGTTCGCGCTTTGCCAGCCATCCCAGTTGCCGATGCCGTCTTGCACATGGGTCAGCGCCGGTTCTTCGATATTGGAGCGCGCCGCATAGATGTCGGCGGTGATGGCGAGGTCGGCATTGGGCTTGTACTCAAGCTTGCCTGTGGCGCTGGAACGCTTGTTCGTGCCCTTTTTGACGCCGGTCTGGAAGCCCCAGCGGGTTTTGTCGATCTTGCCGTCGCCGGTGATGTCGGCGGAATGGTCGTTATTGAAGTCCCAGCTCTCCACCCGGTCTTCCAGGGAAGGCTGGTCGAAGTAGCTGAAGGCTACCGCCACACCGACGGTGCGGTCGGCAAACTGATCGACATAGATGCCACCCAGGCGAGGTGCCGTGGTCTTGGCGCCGTCGATCTTGCTGCCCATTTGGTAATAGAGCGCATCGGCCTTCAGTGCCAACTGGCGCTCTTTGTAGGCCAAGGGCTGAACCGTTTGCAAGTCAATCGTCGTGGCGATGCCGCCTTCGATCAGCTCGGCGGATTGGGTCTTGTAGACAGTGGCGCCCGATACCGATTCGGACGGGAACATCTCGAAGCGCACCGCCCGGTCCGGCTCGCTGGAGGCGAACTCGCGGCCGTTCAGCGTCGCGCCGACGAAGCGAGGGCCCAGGCCACGTGCCACGATCTGGCTGGCGTTGCCGCGGTCGATGCCGGCCGACAGGCCCGGCAGACGAGCTAGAGACTCGGCGATGGTGGTGTCGGGCAGCTTGCCGATGTCCTCAGACGCAATCACCTCAACCATGCTGTTGGACAGCTCTTTGGTCGCCAAAGCACTGCGCACCGAGGCGCGGATGCCGGTTACCACCACCGCTTCAAGCTCGGTGCTCGGCTTTGCTGCAGGTGCTGCTTGTTGCGCCAGCGCTTGACCGCCGACTGCCGGCAGCACGAAGATTGCCCGAATCAGCCAGGCCAATTTTTTCTGTCTCATGTCTTGTCCATTCTTATATTGACAAACCGGCGGGGCGCTGAGGGCAGGCCGAGCCGGCAGCAGTGCTGTCATTGATGTTGGCTGCTGGAGGCCATGCTAAGGACACAGGCGTATGCCGTCTTATCACTTATCTCGCAGGAAATATATGAATTTCGGATGCCAGGCCTTTGCATGCGGTGCAAGCTCACTCAAGGTCGAGCTAAAGCCGAGCTAAAGCCGAGCTATGGCCGAGTTATGGCCACTTCCCGCAGGGTCTGCAGCATGGCCAGGGCACCAGGGGAGAGCTGGTTATTCTTGCGGGTCACGATGCCATACAGGTCCATGCGAATGCCGAGTTCTATCGGCAAAATGGACAAGAGTTTGGCGTCCAAATAGGGCTGCACCAGCTCGGTAGGCAGCGCGCACACCATGTCGCTGTCGAGCAGTAGATTGGTAATCACCGGCAGCGCCAGAGTTTCGACAATCTCGGCCGGTTGATCCAGGCCTTGGGACAGAAACAAGGCGGTCAGCCGGTCGCGCAGGATGCTGCCGCTGGGCGGCAAGATCCAGCCCAGGCCTACTAACTCGGCCAGTTGCAGATTGGCCCGCGTGGCCAGTGGATGGCCGGCACGCGCGATCAGGCTGTGTGGCTCATCATTGAGGGGCTCAAAGTTCAAGACTGCGGCCGATTCGGTGTCCAGAATGCGCCCGATCACCAAGTCCAGTTCGCCGGCGCGCAGGCGTTGAATCATCGGCTTGCTGGTGTCGACCGTGATCGCGACATGGACGCGCGGGTAGTTCTGCTTGAGCCGCTTGACCGCCTCCGGCAGCAGCGAGGTGGACGGCGTCATCACTGTGCCCACCGCGACCCGGCCACTCAGGCCCGACAGCAACTCCATCACCTCTTGATGGGCAGCGTCCATCTCGGCCAGCGCGGCACCGGCGCGCCGGATCATCACATCGCCATACAAGGTCGGCGCCACGCCGCGCGGCAGCCGCTCGAACAATTGCACGCCTAAAGCATGTTCCAGCTCGGCCAATAGTTTGGAGGCGGCCGGCTGCGTCAGGTTGGCGGCCTGCGCTGCATGCAGGATGGAACCATGCCGACCCAGTTCGACCAGCAAGACCAGTTGCCGCGTCTTCAGATGGGATCGGACAAAGCGGTCGGAGGGCTTGTTGGGTCGATGTTCGGTCATGCTTTCAGTGTAGGGCGAGGGTGCTAGAACTTGCGCAAAACAGTTCCAGCAAGGCGGAGCAAGGACGCTGGAGAGGTTTTTCGCAAGTTCTACTCGTGATACAGCTGGCTGCGGCCGCCGTCGATCAAGATGTCGGCGGCGTTGATGAAGCGAGCCTCATCGCTGGCAAGGAAGAGGGCGGTATAGGCCACCTCGATCGGCTCGCCCAAGCGTTTGACCGGCAGCAGCTCGGCCTGCCGCTGTGCTTCGGCGGCCGGGTCGGCAAAGCCGGCCAGCCAGGCCTGGTTCGACTCGGTCATGATGAAGCCCGGTGAGATCGAGTTGACCCGCACGCCGCGCGCCGCGTACTCGATACCGAGCGACTTGGTCAGGCCCAGCAAAGCATGTTTGGCCACCGGATAGGGGAAGCAGCCGGGGATGATGCGGTGACCATGGACCGAGGCGATGTTGACGATGCTGCCCGCGCCTTGCGCCAGCATGTGGGGGAGCGCGGCGCGCGCGCAATGCCAGGCGCCGTCCAGATCGACGGCAAAGCAGCGCTGCCATTGCTCGCTGCTCATGGCCAAGGGGTCGGCAAACACATTCATGCCAGCATTGTTGATAAGGATGTCGAGGCGACCAAAGCGCTGCACCGTCTGCGCCACCATGTCGTTGACGGCAGCCGCATCGGCCACATCGGCCTGCACGAACAGGCAGCGCCCGCCGTCTATGTCCTCATGCAACTCGGCGCAAAGGGCGGCGGCGTCCGCATCATCGCGGTGGCTGTTGATGACGACGCAGGCACCCTCGGCCAGGAAAAGCCTGGCGATGGCGCGGCCTATGCCCAGCGTTGAGCCGGTCACGATGGCGACTTTGTTGTGCAGTCTTTGGGTCATGGTTTTACCTGGGGAGATTGATGGTTCAAGGACTGCTCACGCCAAGCATCGAGCACCGGCAAGGCGCGGCCTTTGAAGTCAAACAAGGTGGTGTTGGACACCACATTCGGGCCCGCCTGGGCCTTGCTGCCGCCCTTGCCCTCAAGCAGGGCCCAGCCCAAGCCCGGCGTGGCAATCATCACCGGGTCCCAGTAGAGCAGGCCCAGCACACGCGGTTCGCGTTTGAGCAGGCCGAACAGCTCGGCCATGAAGTCGCGCTGGCCCTGCGGCGAGCTCATGCTGGCGGGGTAGGGGCCGTTGTCGCTCAACTGGCCTGGCCAGCCATTCGGCAGCTTGGGCGTCCAGTTGAAGCCGACCTCCATGACCAGTAAATCCTTGTCATACAGCGTCGTCACCGCACGGCTGAAGGCTGCCATCTGGGTGGCTGTTTTCTTGGTCCAGAACGGATAGTAGGACGCACCGATGACGTCCCATTCAACGCCGTGGGCGCGCGCCTGGTCGAACCAGTCGCGGTACTTGGCCAGGTTGCCGCCGTCGTCCAAGTGCAGCACGATCTTGGCCTTAGGAGTGACCGATCTGACCGCCGCATGGCCGGCGCGCAAGAGCGGCGCCAAGCCGTCCCAACCGGTGTCGCCGGGTGGCGTGATCTTGCCGTAAGGGTAGAGCATGCCGTGCTCGATCTCATTGCCCAGCGAGACAAATTCTGGGCTGGTGCCCTGTGCCTGCATGGCCAGCATGACCTCGCGGGTGCGCTCGAACACCAGCTCGGCCAAGCGGGCGCGGCGCGCTGCTTCGTCGGGCAGCCGAGCCAGCTCGCGCGCCCAGGCAGAGGGGAGGTTCTGTGTCTTCGAGTTGGTCCAGAAATCGCTGTAATGCAGGGTCAGCTGAATCTGCATCTGCAGTGCCTTGGCGCGGCGGGCCAGCTTGAGCAGATCCGGCAGATCCATCGAGCCTTCGGGCCAGTAGTAGCCGTCCGCACCCGTGCCCGGGCCGGGGCTGTCGTACAGGCGCAGGCGGGCGATATTGTGGCCGTGGTCGGCCAGTATCTTCAGCGCGTCGCCGGGTTTGCCTTGGCGGTCCGAGTAGATCGCGCCATGCGCTTCCATCAAGGGCAAGACGGAGACATCGCCGCCGGCCAGAAAGGGCGCCGCCTGCGCGGCCGAGCAGGCCAGCAGCGCCGCTGCAAGCAACTTAACCATGCTTGCTGCCGCGCGCTTTGAGTTGATCCAGCAAGACGGCGGCCAGCAGAATCAAGCCTCGCATCAGGTATTGATAAAACGCATCGACATTCATCAGATTCATCACGTTTTCGACCGTACCCATGATCAGCACGCCGATCAGCACACCGAAGATGCGCGCTTTGCCGCCCTGCAGCGAGACGCCGCCCAGCACGCAGGCGGAGATCACGTCCAGCTCAAAGCCGGTGGCCGAATTGGGCTGGCCGCTGGTGATGCGCGAGGCCAGGATCAGGCCGGCCAGCGCCGTCACGAGGCCCTGCAGCAAGAAGATCCAGACGCGCAGCTTCTCGACCTTGACGCCCGCCAGCCGGGCGGCTTCCGGGTTGCCGCCGATCGCCAGCGTGTTGCGCCCGAATACCGTGTGGTTGAGCAGCACGCCGAAGACCAAGAAGCAAGCACCCGTCACCCAAATCGGCAAGGGCAGGCCGAGGATGCGGGCGTCGCCGAAGGCGATAAAGCCTTCGTCGGCAATGCCCACCGCTTGGCCCTGCGAGACGATGAAGGCGAGGCCGCGCACCATCAGCATGGTGGCCAGCGTGGCGATCAAGGCGTTGACCTTCAGATAAGCGATCAGCACGCCATTGCCCGCGCCGATCAGGGCGCCTGCCAGCAAGCCGCCGCCGACCGCCAGCGTCACGCTCTGGGTGTGCTCCAGGATGATGGCTCCGAGCACACCGGCAAAGGCAATCGTCGAGCCGACCGAGAGGTCAAAGTCACGCGAGGCCAGGCACAACATCATGGTGCAGGCGACCATGCCGATCTGCGCCACCGACAGCATCAGGCCGACGATATTGGCAGCCGAGAAAAAGTTCTCGACGCTGACGGCCAGCACGAGGAACAAGACGGCATAGCCGAGGGTCATGCTGTGCTCGGTCAGCCAGGCACGGTTGAGGGGTTTCTTCATGGTGGCTTGGTCGAGCGGAGTCTTGCTGATGGCAGTCATGGTGAAAAATGTTCCGTGCAAATATCTAGTTACGGTCTCAGACCAGGTCGGGCAAGGCCATGCGCAAGACAGCGGTTTCGCTGGCAGCCGAGCGGTCGAGCTCGCCGCTGATGCGGCCCTCGCGCATCACGATCACGCGGTCGGCAATGCCCAGCACCTCGGGCAGTTCGCTGGAGATCACGATCACGCAGCAGCCGCTTTCAGCCACCTCGTGAATGATCCGGTAGATCTCATTCTTGGCGCCGACGTCGATGCCGCGGGTCGGCTCGTCCAGGATCAGCACCTTCAGGTCCGGCTCGGCCAGCCAGCGCGCCAGAATCACCTTTTGCTGGTTGCCGCCGGACAGCAGGCGGATCTCCTGCTCGCGGTTCGGCGTCTTGATGCGCAGGCGCTTGATGAAGGCATCGGCCAGCGCCGCCTCGCGCGCGTGGCGCAGGAATAGTCCGCCCAGCAGACCATGGCGGCGGCAGCTGATATTGATGTTCTCGGCCACCGAGGATTGCGCCAAGATGCCTTGCTCCTTGCGGTCCTCCGGGCACAGCACGATGCCGGCTTCAATCGCCGCCGACGGGCCCTTGGCCGAGACGGTTTGGCCGTCCAGCAAGACCTGACCCTGGCTGCGCGCATCGGCGCCGTAAAGCAGGCGCATCAGCTCGCTGCGGCCGGCACCGACCAGACCAAAAAAGCCCAAGACCTCGCCGGCGCGGACCGCAAAGTCCAGCGGTGCCGCAAGGTGTTCGCCGAGCATGCCGCGCACCTGCAGGCGCTCCTGGCCCAGCTGGCGCGGCCGGTAGTCATAGATATCGCTGACCTCGCGGCCGACCATATCGCTGATCAAGAGGTCGCGCGGCACATCGGCCATCACAGGATGCGTGGCGACTTTGCGGCCGTCTCGGAAGATGGTGCAGCAGTCGCACAGCGCATACAGCTCTTCCAGCCGGTGCGAGATGTAGATGAGGGTCTTGCCGCTAGCGCGCAGATCCTTTACCAGCTTGAACAGCACTTCGCTCTCACGGTGCGAGAGGCTGCTGGTCGGCTCGTCAAAGGCGATCACTTGCGCGTCCTGCAGCACCGCCTTGCAGATTTCGGCCATCTGGCGCTGCGCGATCGACAGATCGATCATCAGCGCGTCCGGGTCGAGGTCGACGCCGATCGCGGCCAGGCGTGCTGCGACCATGGCGCTGGCGGCCTTTTTGTCGACGAAGCCGAAGCGCTGCGGCAGCCGGCCCAGCAGCACGTTCTCGGCCACCGTCAGTTCGGGCACATATTGCAGCTCTTGGTGGATGACGGCGATGCCGGCCTTGATCGCGTCCGATGCCGAGCTGAAATGGCATGCCTGGCCGTTCAAGAGCAGGCGGCCGCCGTCCGGCCGGTACTGGCCGCCGAGTATCTTTAAGAGCGTGGACTTGCCTGCGCCGTTCTCGCCCAAGAGGCCATGGACCTGGCCGGCGCGCGCCTCGAAGCTGACGCCATTGAGCGCCTTGACGCCGGGGAAGACCTTGCTGACCTGGTCGAACTGAAGGGATGCTGTGTTCACAAGCCCATCTGCTTGCGCAGCTCGGTTTGGTTCTGGCGGGTCATCAAGGTGCCGCTGGTCAGGGTGACGGCCGGCGGCGCTTGGTTTGTAGTGATCCAGCTGTGCATATTGGCGGCGGTCTCGTAGCCATGGCGCTTGGGGCTGATCAAGACCGTGCCGAAAAAGGCGGTCGGCGCCGGCTTGGTGAACTCGTTCAGTGCGGTCTGGCTGCCGCCGATGCCGATGGCGATCAGCTCATCCTTGCGGATGCCGCGGCCTTCACCGGCGCGCACGGCACCCAGCACCGCTTCGTCATTCATGCCCATTGCCACCCAGTGTTTGAATTTGGGGTTCTTGGTGAAGGCGATATTGGCGGCGTTGAAGGCGTTCTCGGTGTCGGTCTTGGCCTGCGGCGCATCGATCACATTGGCGGCGGGCAGGCCGGCGGCCTTCAAGGCGTCAATGGCGCCCATGGTGCGTTCGCGCCCGGTCGGGAGTTGATCAAAGGCGACGCGCAGCGCGCCGACTTCGTTCAAATTCCAGCCGCGCTTCTTGATTTCTTCCAGCAGGCCCAAGCCCACCTGTTTGCCGATCTCATAGCCCGAGATACCCATGTGCGGGATGCCGGCAATCGGCTTGCCGGCGCCATCGACCAATTGATCATCGACCGAGATGACCTTCAGATCATGGCGCTTGGCGGCGCGGGCGACTGCCGCGCCCAGCTTCACATCGGGGGCGCAGATGACAAAGCCCTGGGCCTTTTGCGCGGCCAGATTGTCGATCGCGGCCATCATTTTTTCGCCGTTCGGGATGCCGATCTTGACGAGGGTGAAGCCCTTGTCCTTGGCGGCTTGCTCGGCGTATTTCCATTCGTCCTGGAACCAGGGCTCCTCGGCCTGCTTGACCAGGAAGCCTATCTTGACCGGGTCGGCCGCATGGCTGGCCAATGGCAGCAGGGCCAGCAAGGCGCTGGCCAATAGGGGCTTGGCCCATTGTTGTAGTTTGGTTTTCATGGCTTTTTGTCTCCGTTCTTGGGGCGTAAAACTAGGGCATTGGACTGTCGTCGAACAAGGCATCCGGCAGGCCTTGCACCAGCGGGAGCCGGCCTGCGAACAAGCTGCCGGAGGCGGGCAAGCGCTCCAGTTCCTCGCGGCTCAAGTCGCTGCGTGCCGTCGTCACCATCAGCTCGTCACAGTCAGCGCCGCCAAAGGCCGGACAGGTGGTGTTGGTGGCCGGCACGCCGACCACGCGCATGAGCTGCCCCTCGGGTGAATATTGGACCACCCGTCCGGCGCCCCATTGGGCGTTCCAGAGGCTGCCGTCAGCGGCGATGACCGAGCCATCTGGCCAGGCATGGTCCGGTGTGATGCGAGTGAACAGCCGCAGCTTGGCGATCTGCGCGCTCTCGGCGTCGTAGTCGCACTGCATGATGGCTTGGCTCAAGGTGTCGCAGAAGTACATGGTGCGGCCGTCCGGGCTGAAGCAGATGCTGTTGGCAATCGCCACCGCCGGCAGGGCCAGGCGGCGCAGGCCATGCTGCAGCGAATACTGGTAAAAACTGCCGATGGGCCGTTTGTCGCTGGCCTGGTTCATGGTGCCGAAGACGAAGAAGCCGCGCCGGTCGGTGCGCCCGTCGTTGATGCGGGTGCGCGGCTCGGCCGGGTCGACCGGCACCAGCGATTGGATCGCGGGAACGCTGCTACCTGTTGCCTGAAGGTCCGCCAGCGTGGCCAGGCATAGGCGCTTGGCCAGGCCCAACAGCAAACGGCCCGAGCGGCAATGGGCAAAGCTGCCGAGCCGGTCAGGCAGTTTGACGTTCAGCGTGCTCTCGTCGCCCGGTGTCCAGGCGTGCAGCGTCGATGCCTCGATATCAGTCCACCACCAGCGCGCGCTGCCGGCATGCCATTGCAGGCCCTCGCCCAAGGTCGCGCTCTGCGCGAGGGCGAGAGTGAGCGAGGCCTGCTCATCAGCGTGTTCAAAAGGGCTTGGTGTTTCGGTCGGCATGGCTGGCTGAGGGCGAATGTGGTGGCGAGTGCAGTCGGCAATGAGTAACAAGAGCCGATAAGTTAACGGCCTTTGCAATGCCTAACAAATGGTTTATTCGACTGCAGCTATCAGGATTATGTATAGCTGCAAGGCTCAGGGCCGCAGGCTCCAGCGGTAGACGGGGATCAGATCGATCTTGCGCAGGGCGGCTATTTGCGCCTCGCCCTTGAAGTCCGGGCGAGCTTCGCGCGGCAGGTAGATTGGCGCATCGGCGCGCAGCGGCAGCACGCTCAGGTTCAGCGGGCCCTTGGTCTTCAAGCTCTTCAAGCCCTTCAGGCCCTTCAAACCGATTTGCCATTGCTGGCCGTTGTAATACCAGTCGTCCAGCATTTTTGTGCCGGCAAACAGGCGCCCAATATCGCCGACGAAATCGATCTGCAAAAGCACATCATCAAGGCCCTTCAAGGCCTGCTTGGGCAGCTCGATCTGCCAGGCGGCCGCCGCCTTGAAAGTCTCCGGTATCGGCTGCAGCGCGGCGCGCGCCAGCCCGCCGATCATGACGGGCGGCGCTTTTTGTGCTTCGCGCACCTGCGTGACCTTGGCGGCGAGTTGGCTTGGCGCATGCTCGGCGGCCAAGACCTGGAACAGCCCATCGCGGGCCGCCGGCTTGAGCGGCAGGCTGGACTTGGGCAACTTGGGTAAGGCGGGAAAGACGGCCACGCGCAGGCTCGGCGCGCCGGCCGACAGCACATCCAAGCCGCCAGCCGCGAAATGGCTGTCCTGCGCGCTCAGCACCAGGCGCCGCTGGCCGGCCAGCTCGCCAATCGACAGTTGTTGCGTCTGCTCCGGAGTCAGCAACAGGACGGTGACGGGGCGGGCGCCGGGGCGCTTGATTGTCAGCGCCGCGTCTAGGCCGGGCTGCAACTGGTCGAGCACCAGCTTATCTCCGAGCAATTGGCTGCGCGCATGTGGTGCGCTGATATGCGTGCTGCTTGCTGCATCAAAACCCAGCTCGACCGGGATGCCGGCCTGGGCGGAGAACACATAGACGAGGCCGTCCTTGCCATGATCCAGGCGCGCGACCGGCTGGGCCGTTGCGTAGCGAAGGCGGGTGCCGCCCAGATCCAGATTGAGCGGCCAGATGAAGTAGGCGCCGTTGGCGATGTCGACCGGCTGCTGCGGGAACTGCAAGGTCTCCGTCGCCAGTTTCACCGAGAAGCGGATCTGCTTTTGCGCCGGCATCGCGTACTGCCGCACATGGTTGTTGAAGAACAGAAAGCCGCTGTCGCCCTTGGCGCGCACCGACCAGCGCGGCGCGCTCAGCTCGGCCGCGTCCGCCGGCGTGCTGGCCGGCTTGCGCACCGTCATGGTCGCAAGCGCAGGGCCGAAGTCCTGCAAGAAGTAGTGAAAGGGCCGCAGCTTGTTCAAGACCGGGCGCTGCTGGCCATCGGGCCCGAGCGGGGCGTTGAAGTCGTAGTTGATCGCGGGTGTGTCGTTGTAGCCGCCGCTGAGGGTGCTTTCCTCTAATGTGTTGACGCCGTTCACGCTGAGCGGATTGCGCCCGCCGTGGAACATGTAATAACCCATCAGATTGACGCCCGAGCCCAGCTGCACCGGCAGCATCGATGCGATGTCATCCGCCGAAACGAGTGTGCGGCGGCGGTACATGGCCGGCAGGCCGGCACCATATTCGGCACCCAGGAAGGGCGTCAGGCCGATGTCGGTCTCGGCCGTGCCGGGGGCGGTCGCGGCGGTTTGCGCGCCGAGGTCGCCGGAGACGCGGCTGTCGAAGCGAAAGGCATAGGTCTCCTTGGGCGGCAGCTCGCTTGTCGAAACGCCCCAGGGTTCGTCGGGGTAGCCGCCGAAGACGGGCGTTACTTCGCCGGATGGGTAAATCGTGCCGTCCCAGCCGGTGACGGTGTAGAGCGGTGCGTCCATACCGGCTTGCCGGGCCAGGCTCTTCAGCTTGCTGATATGGGCGGCGCCCTGGGCGGGTCCATTCAGGTTGTATTCGTTCTCCAGCTGGATACCGACGACGCGGCCGCCGTCCTTCCACATCTGGCCCTTCAGCTGCTGACCGATCTGGCCATACAGTCGCTCGACCACGGCCAGATATTGCGGGTCGTTGCCGCGCGTGGGCATGGCAGTCACGACCCAGTCCGGGATGCCGCCAAAGCGGGCCTCGGCATGGACCCAGGGGCCGATGCGCACCACCACATCGAGGCCGATCTTGCTGGCCAGCTCCACAAAGCGGCGCAGATCGCGGTTGCCGCGCCAGATGAATTGACCCTCTTGCTCTTCGTGGTGGTTCCAGATCACATAGCTGGCGACGATGGTGATGCCGGCCGACTTCATCTTGCGCAGCTCGCCCTCCCAGCTCTCGGCCGGGCTGCGGCTGTAGTGGAATTCGCCCATCACCGGCAGCCAGGGCATGGCATTGCGTGTCAGGTACTGGTTGTTGGCGCCCAGCGTCTCGCCTTTGGGCGAGACTGCACTGCCGAGTTGCAAATGGCCGGTTTGCGGTGCCGGGACTGGCGCACTGGCGTCGATCTGCAGCAGGGTCTGTGCCTGGCTGAGGCTGCTGACGAAGCTGCCGACGCAGGCGCCGAGCAGACCGGCCGCGATTCTTTTTTTGTTCATGATGTCTCTGGTTTTTTTCTTGATCAGCGCCTCGGCGCGGCGGTTTACAGCGCGCGCCAGGCCTGCACAAAAGCACGCGCGCGCTCGACCACGGCTGCGGCAGAGTGGCCCGGCGCATACAGGGCCGAACCGAGGCCGAAGCCGGAGGCGCCGGCCTGCACATAGGGCGCCATGGTTTGTGGCGTCACGCCGCCGACGGGCAGCAGAGGCAGGCTGAGTGGAATGACCGCACGCATGGCTTTGACGATCTGCGGCGTGATCAGCTCGGCCGGGAACAGCTTGACGGCGTCGGCGCCTGCATCGGCGCAAGCAAAGGCCTCGGTCGGCGTCACTGCACCGGGCACGCAGAACATGCCGTCCGCCTTGGCGGCCCGCACGACGGCAGTGTCGGCATGCGGCATCACGATCAAGCGGCCACCGGCATCGCGGACCTGGCGCGCAGCGGCGGGGCTCAACACGGTGCCGGCGCCCAAGAGCGCGTCGGCCGGCAGGCAGCGCGACAAGCGCGCGATCGAGTCCAGCGCCTGTGGCGAATTCATCGGCACCTCTATCAGGCGAAAGCCTTCTTCATAGAGATCCAGCGCGATCGCCTCGACTTCGTCGGGTCGTACGCCGCGCAGGATGGCGACCAGGGGCAGTTCGGCAAAAGCGCGGTCGAACAAAGAGCTCGTCATGGGGCGGTCCAATTCAGTGCGAGAGTTGCAGCCAACCGGCGCTTTGCGCCAGCCGCCAAAGCCCGGTCGGGGCGGTGTTGTCGAGGCGCAGCGCGACCACGCCATCAAAAACGTTCAAGCCTTGCTCGTAGCGAGCGCAAAGTTCCGGTTCGCCAATCAGCAGCAGTGGCGCCAAGCCCAAGCCATGCGCTGTGCGCCAGGCCAGGCCGGCGCGCAGCTCATGGCCGATCAGCAGGCCGGACATATAGTCGGCCAGGCCGCTGGCAGGCAGTTGCTCGGTCAAACCCAGGCTGCGCACGGCAAACAGCTGATGGCCCAGGCCCAGGTGGCCAGCGTCCCGCGCGGCCCGCACGCCGGCTAGAAAGGCGCTGGAGTCGGTGGCCGCCTCAGGCTCGGGCATCAGTCGCCCTAACACCGAATGTTGACGCAGCAGGGCAAACAACTCGCCGGTCATCTGGGTGGCAAAGCCGCGCACCTTGGCGTCGCGCAGCTCGGCCCATTTCGAATGGGTGCCCGGCATCACGACGCAGGCCGCCTCGGCCAAACCGGGGTGCAGCGCAAGGGCGCCGAACAGCTGTGTCTCTTCGCCCCGCATCACATCGGGCGGCATGCCCTGGGGCTGGTATCGCAGACCCGGCAGTATGCGCAAATGTTGACCCACGCCGAAAGCTACTTCGACGGAGCTTGCGGCCAAATCGGCTTCACTGGCGGGGCAGTCCACATAGGGCGCCTCGCGCCAGCCATGTTTAGCGCCGACCATGCCGCAGGCCAAGAGCGGCAGCGGCAGCTGCGGCTGGGCTTGCAGCCAGTCGCCGGCGATTTGTTCGAGCGCCTGTGCGTAGGCTTGGGGCTTGCCGTCCATCACGCTGGCACCCATGGCCGAGCTGCGGGACGCGAGCGTCTGGCCCTGCGCGTCGATCAGAAAGGCGCGCAGCCCACTGCTGCCCCAGTCGAGGGCGAGCAGGGCGGCGTGCTGGCCGCTGCTGGAGATCACCATTCGGCCACGCTGCCATCGGCATGGCGCCACAAGGGGTTGCGCCAATCGGGTGCATTGCGGCTGGCTTCGATGACGCGGGCCTCGTCGATCACGATACCCAGGCCCGGTTTGGGCAGTGGCGAGATGTAGCCGCCTTCGATATGGAAGTCGTCCTTGTTCAATACATAGTCCAGCAGCTCGCCACCCTTGTTGTAGTGGATGCCCATGCTCTGCTCTTGCAGGACCGCGTTGTGCGACACAAAGTCCACCGCCAGGCAAGCGGCCAAGGCTACCGGGCCGAGCGGGCAATGAGGTGCCAGCGCTACGTCATAGGCCTCGGCCATGGCGGCGATCTTCACGCATTCGGTAATGCCACCAGCATGCGAAAGGTCAGGCTGCACGATGGCGATGCCGCCTTGTTCGAACACGCGCTTGAATTCGAAGCGTGAGTACATCCGTTCGCCGGCGGCCAGCGGAATCGAGGTGCTTTCGGCCAATCGGGGGTAATGCTCGGCCTGCTCGGCCAGCACCGGCTCTTCGACGAATAGAGGCCTGTAGGGCTCCAGCGCCCGCAGCAAAACCTTGGCCATGGGCGCAGCGACGCGACCGTGGAAGTCAATGCCGAACTCAATCTCGTTGCCAAAGGCGGCGCGGATCTCGGCGATACGGGCGACGGCGCTATCCACCGCCGCCGCACTGTCGATGATGCCGAATTCCTCGGTGCCATTCATCTTGAAGGTATCGAAGCCACCGGCGCGCAGGCGCCGGATATCGGCAATCACATCGGCCGGGCGGTCGCCGCCGACCCAGGAATAGGTCTTCATGCGGTCGCGCACCAAGCCGCCCAGCAGCTCATAGACGGGCACACCCAATAGCTTGCCCTTGATGTCCCACAGCGCTTGGTCGATGCCGGCAATCGCACTCATCAAGATGGCGCCACCCCGGTAGAAACTGCCGCGGTACATCACCTGCCAGAGGTCATTGATGCGCGCCGGGTCTTGGCCGATCAAGAAGGGAGCGAATTCCTGGACGGCGGTTTCGACGGTGCGGGCGCGGCCCTCAATGACAGGTTCTCCCCAGCCCACCACGCCCTCATCGGTTTCGATCTTGAGCAGCATCCAGCGTGGCGGCAGGCGGTAGGTCGTGAGCTTGGTAATCTTCATGGGGCCGTTGGCAGTCAAGAAACAGCCGTCAGCTTAAGTCTGCGAGATAGCTTCAAAGTATCACTTTTGAGTGATTAACTATGTTGGATCCGGATAGGTGAGAGCGTGGCTGGTGGCGATGCCCAGCGGTCAATGGGCCGCTGCTGCCGGCGCCGCTTGGGCCCCGGGGCCCAAGACCTTGAGCAAGAAGGCATCGAGCTCTTGCAGCAGTTGCAGCTGATAAGGCTGGTGGCTCAGTTGATGGTCGCCGCGGTCTTGGCTGATGAAGCGATAGTCTTTGCCGGCGGCCTTGAGTGCATCGGCCATCCAGACGCTGTGCTCATAAGGCGCTTGGCGGTCCAGGGTGCCATGCACCAGCACCACCGGGACTTCGATTCTGGCGGCTTGCAGCCGGGGTGAAGTGGCTTCAAGTCGAGCCCGGTCGGAGGCCAAGCTACCGATTTGTCGCTCAAGCGCATGGGTGCTGACTAAGAGTCGGTTGTTCGCGATCTCGCGCGCGTACTCGACCAGATCGGTCAATGGCGCAAAGGCGAAGGCGCCGCGATATTGCTGCGGTGTTTTGACCGCGCCCATCAAGGCGGCATAGCCGCCATAGCTGGCGCCTACGATCGCCACGCGTTGGGGGTCGGCGATGCCGCGCTTGACCAGTTCCGCGACGCCGTCGCTGAGGTCATCCTGCATCTCCAGGCCCCAGCGTTTCAGCCCTGCCTCCATAAAGGCCTGGCCAAAGCCGGTGGAGCCGCGGAAATTGACCTGCAAGACCGCGTAGCCCCGCTCCGCCAGAAAGGCTGGCCAGGTTTCGAATTGGCTGCCGGTCGCCGCTTGCGGACCGCCGTGCGGCAACACCACCAGCGGCAAGTTTTTGCTCGGCACCCCCTTACTGAGTTCAGGCAGGCTCAGATAGGCCTGCAAGGGCAGGCCGTCGCGGGCCTTGAAGCGGATGCTTCGCTTGCGGGCCAGGTGTTCTGGGTCGAGTTGCGCGTTGAGCTCGGCCAGTACCGCCAAGGCACTCTTGCTGCGCTGACCGAGCAAGTATTCACCCGGTTGGCCGTTGCCAAAAGAGCGCAGCAGGTAGACATCGTCGTCCTTGACCAACTGCAAGAGGCGGTTGGCCCGCTTGGGCAAGGCTTTGTCTATGCGTTCAAGCAAGGCCCTATGTTCCTCGCTCCAAAAGTAGGCGGCAGCGTCTTGGCCGTTGGAGACGAAGCCCACGGCTTCACCGGTTTTGCTGGAATGCAGCAAGCGGCCCTCCAGGTCTCTGCCGGACTTGGGCTGGAACTTCAGCGTCAAAGGCAAGGTCGGGTCGCTCAGGTCCATGGTGTAGATGGCTTGGAAGCCTTCATGCATGGCACTGACGAAAAGGACTTGCGGGTCGAGCCCGAAGCCCAGTGGCAGGACGCGGGCGGGGTCAAAGAAGCCGAAGCTGCGTGCCAGCCGCCAGTTGTCGCCCGCCGGGTCGCTGACCCAGAGCGAGAACCGGCCCTCGGTGAAGCCGACACCGACCCTTACCCGGTGCTGGGCATCGGTGAACCAGCTGCGGATGTCGGCCTTGGCCTCGCGCAGCAGTTGCCGCGCGCCGGTGTTGATGTCGACTTTGAAGACGGCCGGCGCACCGCTGAATTTGGCATTCGGCTGACTCATCAGTATGTGATTGCCATCGTCAGCCAGCCAGTCAATCACCACCGCTTGGTCGAGCGCTTGGGCGATGTCCTCTTGGCCCCGCATGCGGCTGAGATTGAGCAGGTGTGAGCCATCGGCGTTGACCGCCAAGAGACGCGATTCCATGCTGTCGGCGCTGCTGAACCAGCTCACTTGGCGCGTGCTGGGGTAGCGCAAGCTGACCACCAAACGGTCGGCGTTGACCCAGCGCAACCAGTTGAACTGGTGCTCCAGATTGTCGCTGGCCATCAGTTGCTTGAACGTGCCGCCCTTGACCGGGCGGGTCACGAGCACACTGAGCTTGCCTTGATTGAGGACGGCGGCTATCTGCTTGCCATCCGGCGAGAGCTGCACATGCTGCAGCAAGGGCGCGCGAGCGAAATCTTCTATGGTCTGGGCCGGCAGTTTCTTTGTGCTTGGGCTGCTGCTTGGCTGCGAGGCCTGCAGGGTTGACTGCTCGGTAGGCTCGCTGTCTTCGGCTTGTGCAAATGCAGCGCTGCTCAGGAGCATCAGTGCGCCCAGAGCCAGCAGCGCTCTGGCGAAATGCTGGTGGGATTTCATGCGTGCTGATCTCGTTGTTGATGACGTTGGCGGGCGGGGCCAGGCTGCAGGACTCAAACAGCGGCCTTCAACCAGGTGCAGAGCGGATGGTTTTGCAGCCGCAGCGTTTGTTCGGCCAGGCCAGCCATTGCGCGTGCGCCGGCTTCGCTGAAATGGGTGTTGTCTTTCTTGCCCGCCGGGTAACGTTCATACTCACCGGGTTTGGCCCAGAGAAAGAGCGGTTCGGATTGAGCCGGGCCGAGTGCTTGCAGCAGCACGGCGCTGGCGCGGTGCAGGTCCAGCAGCGGCACGTCCATTTCAACGGCGACTTCCCGCATCACGACGGGGTAGTCGGCATGGGTGTCTTTCAAGCGGCCTGTGGCGTCAAACTCGCGCCGCATCAGGGAGGTCGCCAGCAACGGTGTGGCGCCGCGCTCACGCACATCGCGTACGAACAGCCGCAGGTTGTCGCGGTAGGCGCCGTGCGCGGTGGCGTAGCGTGCCGGGTCCTCTTTTTTTGCGTCGTTGTGGCCAAACTGGATCAGCACAAAGTCACCCTGCGCCAGTTGAGCGAGCAGATGGGCCCAGCGGCCTTCGTCTTGAAAGTTCTTTGTGCTGCGGCCATTGACCGCGTGGTTGACGATGCGCACCGGCTCTTTGACCCGCTCGCGAAACATTTGGCCCCAGCCGCGTTCGGGGTTGGGCGGGTCCAAGGGCTTGTCCGCCATGGTGGAGTCGCCGACCAGATGCAGGGCAGGGTGGACGGTGGCAAGCGGCGGCGGAGCAGGGGGTGGCGGTGGCGGGTTGACGGCGGCGGGCAAGCCGGCATCGGCCCAAACCGGCTGGCCAGCGCCGACGGTTAAGGTCAAGGCACAAGCCTGTTTCAAAAGCTCGCGCCTCTCCAAGGGCATGGTCCTGGGCATGGCATCTCCAAATTGACATCAAACAGCCGGCGAAAAAAGGGGTGCCGAGCTTGCACTCGCACCCCTTGGACTACAGCTGCAGTTTCAAGCGCGGGGCTTAGAACTTGTAGCGGAAGCCAATCAAATACTCACGGCCGGTCACGTTATTGACCACCACGCTGTCGCGCTGGCTGCTGATGTATTGATCATTGGGCTGGTTGGTCAGGTTGACGCCTTCCAGCGTGATGTCCAGCTTGTCATTGACCTTGTAGGAGATCGAAGCATCAACGTTGAAGGTCTTGTTCTTGCCTTCCACATCGTTGTTGTTCTGACCCGGCACACGCGTCAAATAGGCCTCGCGCTGTGAGCCCGACACCCGGGCGCTGAAGGTGCCGTCGTCGTAGTACAGGGTGGTGTTGTAGCTGCGCGGAGACAGATTGATCAGGTCATTGGTGATCGTTGCCGTGCTGGTGGGCGAGACGATGTATTCGATCTGTGACTTCACATAGGTGTAGTTGAACAGCGCGCCAAAGTTTTTGCCCCAGGCCGGCAAGAAGCTGAACGGCTGCTGGACATTGAGCTCGAAGCCGCTGAGCTTGCCGCCATTGGTGTTGACCGGCGAAGTGACCGCAAAGACCTCTTCGCCCGTCATGCCTGGTGGCAACAAAGACATCGGCAAGCCGGTCTGGTTGTAGGGCAAATTGGTCTTGACGGTCTGGATATAGGTCTTGATGTTCTTCTGGAACAGACCCAGGCCGACGAAGGCGTTTTTCTCGTGGTACCACTCCAGGCTGGCGTCGAAGGTGTCGGCGCGGAAGGGCTTGAGCAGCGGGTTGCCGCCGGTATAGGTCAGCGTGCCGGTGGTGCTGAGCGTGCCGCCGGGGCTCAGATTGGCCAGCTGAGGCCTGGACATGACCTTGGCGGCGGCACCGCGCAGGATCAAGTTCTTGCTCAGGTTGGCGGCGACGTTTATCGCGGGCAGCCAGTCGTCGTAGCTGTTTTCCGCTGTGACCGGGGTGCCGCCGGCCGTGGCCAGATAGCCATCCGCCGTCATCTTGGTCTTGACGTATCGCACGCCCACGTTGCCGCGCAGCGGAATGCCGCCCAGCTCGGAGGCGAAGTCTGCCATCGCAAAGCCGCCGCTGTCGGTTTCGGTGACGGTGCGGTTGTTGCCTCGGGCGTTGGCGTTGGTGGTCGAAGTCAGCGTGTAGTCGCCTGGGCCGCCGGCTGCGCCGGTTTTCAGGCAGTTGCAATAGATGTCGTAGGCGCTGCTGATGGCATTCAGGTCGGGCAGCACCCAGCTGGTGATGGTGCCGGCCGGAATGCTTTGGCCCTTGCCGAAGCCGGTCAAGCTGGTGACCAGATTGGCCTGCGTGACCCCGGCGGGCAGGGTGTTCATGGTTTCGACCGTGCGGCGGGCCTCATAGGTCTCGAACTTGAACTTTTTGAAGTCACCGCCTACTTTCAGTGTCAGCTTTTCATTGAGCTCCCAGGCCAGATCCAGATGTGCCAGGTCATTGGTATTGGTGGTGCCGTTCGGGCGGATGCGCACTTCGCTGGGCGTGAAATTGCTGATGCTGGCCGAACCGACCGGCACGCCGATGATCTTCAGACCGCCATTCGGGTCGGACGGGTTGAGCGAGCCGTAGTTCAGGATGGGCAGGCGGTCGCTACTGCGGAAGTCCATCTCGTAGCCCTGCACATTGGCGGCGTCCAAGGTGGTGGTGGTCTGGATCGGGTTCCTGAATTTGGAGGTGGCGCGGCCGAACCTTGCGTTGAGTTTCAAGGTATCGGTCAGATCCTGCTCCAGCGTCAGGGTGGGCTGGGTGAAGGTGGTGGAGAGCTGATCGAAGCGCGACTCCGAGCGGATATCGACACCGTTGTACTTGCCGTAAAGCAGGGCGCCGTTGGGCGCATATTCGGTCGCCAGCACGCTGGTTTGCGGCTTGCCGCCCTGCGACAAGGAGCGGCTGAAGGAGATCGCTTCGAGGAAGTCTTCCTTGCGCGTTGCGTCGAGCTTGGAGTACAGCATGTCGACGGTAACCAAAGTGCCTTCGGCCGGCTTGATCTGGAAGGAGCCGGTCAGACCCAGGCGTTCTTGGTCGTGGGTTAGGCGGCCATAGCGTGGCAGGCGCGGGTGGAAGTTCTCTGCTTTGCTGGCCTCTTGGTAGGCAGCTTGGTTGGCGGGGGTATTGGCCAGGCGAGGCACACCGTTGGCGGCAGGGCCGCAAGTCGTTGCGGTGGAGCCCGTCGGCAAGGTGGTGCCGGGGGCGATGGTGGCGCCCTGTGGTGGGCACCAGCCGCCGGACGATGGGCCGTTGTCCCAGCGCACGGTGCTAAAGCCTTCTTCCAGAACCTCACGTTTGGAATAGGCGCCGGAGAACAGAACCCCGATCTTCTTGTCGGCGAAGGTGTTCGACAGCAGGAAGGAGGCTTTGGGCGTGGTTTTGCCGGACAGGTCGTTGTACATGCCCTTGAGCGACATCGCACCAGTGAAACCTGCTTTGAGGTCCAGGGGGCGGGTAGTTTGCAGGTCAACGGTGGCACCCAGCGAGCCTTCGTCGATATCGGCGGAGCTGCTCTTGCGCACGGTCAAGGAGCTGAACAGGTCGGCGGCAAAGACGTTGAAGTCAAAGCCGCGTGACCGGTTGGCGCCGCCCGAGCTGTCGGTGCCGCCGGTGGTGGCCAGCGCCTCGATGCCATTGATGCGCACACGGGTGAAGTCCTGGCCCAAGCCGCGCACGGTGATGGAGCGGCCTTCGCCGGCATCGCGGTCGATCACCACGCCGGGCACGCGCTGCAGCGACTCGGCCAGATTGGTGTCGGGGAACTTGCCCATGTCCTCGGCCTTGATGACGTCAACAATGCTGTTTTCGTCGCGCTTGGCGCGCAAGGCCGTTTCCAAGGAGGCGCGAAAGCCGGTCACCGAGATGGTGTCCAGCCTGGACTCGCTGGCCGCCGCGGGCTTGCTCGCTTCTTGCGCATGGGCCGAGCCGATCAAACTCAGCACGGCCAAGGAAATCATCGACATCACGAGGGCGTGGGGATGGGACTTGTTACTGCTGCTGGGGCGCGGGTTCATGGTTTGTCTCCTGCTGTTTTTCAATGAGCGCACCGCCGCTGGGCAGCGGTACACATAGCTGGCTTGGCCTGGATGACATGTCTTCGCATGTTTGAGGGCCGGTGTTGTGTCGCATTGCATCGCGGTGCGCGCAGGGCGCCGCGATGTCTTCATGTCTGCCCGGGCGCTGCAGTGCGCGCCGGGCGAGAAAGGGGGTTTAGAGATAGTCCTCGCGGCGGGGTGAAAACTGGTCCAGCAAGGTGCTGCCGGCTGCCAGCGCGACCACGCCATGCGGTGTCAGACGCGGCGCCACAAAGGCGTCGCCGACGCGCAAAACCTTTTTGACGCCACCGACGTCGGCCTCAAACTCGCCGCTGATTACAAAAGCGATCTGGTCATGGTCGTCATGCGCATGGACGGTGCCAATCGCACCCTGATCAAATTGCACCAGCACCGACATCAGCTCCGGCGTATGGCCGACGACCTTGCGGCGTATGCCGTCACCCAACTCGGTCCAAGGTGTGGCGGCATTGTCAAAGTAGGCGTTCATAGGTTTGGGTTCCTGCGGTCGTTGCGCTGTGGTGTCTTGCCTGCGGCCTCGGCTGCTGCTTGAAGTTGCAAATCTGAGGCTGCGATGGCTTCACTATACCGCTTGCGTGAAAAAATGAAACAGTGGTTCACTAAATAGAAACCATTATTCCGGGAAAGCACTAACATCGGTTACGCTTGCACCCAACAAGACCGCAGAGTGCCAAATCAGGGCACTCGAGACCCCAGCCGATACCAAGGAGCACCTTATGCAAGTCCGTCAACCCGTTCACAGCGAACACGCCCGCAGCCTCGATACCGAAGGCCTGCGCCGCCACTTTTTGGTGGAAGACATGTTCAAGCCCGATGAGGCCACGCTGACCTATAGCCAGATCGACCGCATCATCGTTGGCGGCATCATGCCTGTCAGCAAGGCAGTGACCTTCGCCGCTGAGTTGGGCAAGTACACCGGCACCGATTTCTTTCTGCAGCGCCGCGAGTTGGGTCTGATCAATATCGGCGGCGCAGCGCGCGTCACGGTGGATGAGCAGGTCTTCGAGGTCGGCGCCCGCGAAGCGCTTTATGTGGGCCAAGGCGCCAAGGTCTTGGCGTTTGAGAGCGTCGACGCGGCCATACCGGCCAAGCTCTATTTCAATTGCGCACCGGCGCATACGGCTTACCCGCACCGAAAGGTGACCTTGGCTGAGGCTTCGCCCGAAACCTTGGGCGCGCCCGAGACCAGCAATCGCCGCACCATCTATAAATTCCTGGTGCCCGATGTGCTGCCGACCTGCCAATTGCTGATGGGCATGACGCAGTTGGAGCCGGGCAGCTTGTGGAACACCATGCCTTGCCACCAACATGACCGCCGCATGGAGGTGTATTTCTATTTCGATATGAACGAGAACGCCGCCGTCTTCCACATGATGGGCGAGCCGACGCAGACGCGCCACCTGGTGGTGCGCAATGAGCAAGCGGTGATCAGCCCGAGCTGGTCCATCCACTCCGGCGTGGGCACCCAGGCTTACACCTTCATATGGGGCATGGTGGGCGAGAACCAGGTCTTCAAGGACATGGATCATGTGCCCATGACCGCGCTTCGCTAAATTTCAAACAAGAAGAACACCGAAAGCCAAGCATCATGATTCTCGAAAACTTCCAACTCAACGGCCAGGTCGCCATCGTCACCGGTTGCAATACCGGCTTGGGGCAAGGCATGGCCCTGGCCTTGGCGCAGGCCGGTGCCGACGTGGTCGGCATCAATGTGACCGAACCGACCGAGACGCGTCAGCAAGTTGAGGCCACCGGCCGGCGCTTTCTGGACCTGCGCGCCAATCTGTCCGACATCAGCTGCATCGATGGGCTGATCAAAGAAGCGCTGACCTTGACCGGCAAGATCGACATTCTGGTTAACAACGCCGGCATCATCCGCCGCGAAGACGCGATCAAATTCAGCGAGAAGGATTGGGACGATGTCATCGACCTGAACCTGAAGACGGTGTTCTTCTTCTCGCAGGCCGCGGCCAAGCAATTCATTGCGCAGGGCAATGGCGGCAAGATCATCAATGTGGCCTCGATGCTGTCCTACCAGGGCGGCGTGCGGGTGCCGTCCTACACCGCGTCCAAGAGCGCGGTGATGGGCATCACCCGCGCGATGGCGAACGAATGGGCTTCGCACGGCATCAATGTGAACGGCATTGCGCCCGGTTATATGGCGACCAACAACACCGCTGCACTGCGCGCCGATGAGGGCCGCAGCGCCTCCATCCTTGAACGTATCCCGGCTGGCCGCTGGGGCTCACCGGAAGACTTGGCCGGCCCGGTCGTGTTCCTGTCTTCCAAGGCGTCCGACTATGTCAACGGCTACACCGTCGCCGTCGATGGCGGCTGGTTGGCGAGGTAGCCCACCCCCGTAGGCGCTGCGCGCCACCCCCTCAAGGGGGCGAACTCAGTGGCCCGGCGGAGCCGGTTCCACGAGTTCTACTTGAGAGGTCGGCTCCTACTGCTGCGCAGTGGGGCCTCCAAGTTGTTCCGTCGGAGACACGGTGACGCTATGTATGAAAACAAAAAACTAGGCTTTCTGTTCGTGCTGCCCTTTGTGTTGGGCGTGCTGGGCTTCAAGCTATTTCCCTTCGTGATGAGCTTCGCGCTCGGCTTCACGCAATACGATCTGATGGACCCGCCGGTGTTTGTCGGTCTCGACAACTATGTAGAGATCGCCAGCGCCGACCCGCTGTTCCGCAAGTCGCTGGGCGTCACGCTCTTGTTCGCCGTGCTGGCGGTGCCGCTGCGTGTCGGCTTCGCGCTCTTCATCGCCCATGTGCTGAACTACAAGCTGCGCGGCATCAACTTCTTCCGCGCCGCTTTTTATCTGCCCTCCATACTCGGCGGCTCGATCGCCACTGCGGTGCTGTGGCGCTTCATCTTCGCCAAGGAGGGTCTCGTTAATCTGCTGATGATCAAAGTGGGCCTGACGCCGATCGCCTGGCTGGCCGATGAGCATTACTCGCTCTGGACCATCGTGCTGCTATTCACCTGGCAGTTCGGCTCGGCGATGGTGATATTTTTGGCCGCGCTGCAGAACGTGCCGGTGTCGCTGTACGAGGCGGCCGAGATCGACGGTGCCAACAAGCGCCAGCAGTTCTTCCGCATCACCGTGCCGCTGATCACGCCCGTTATCTTTTTCAACATGATCATGCAGATGGTGCAGGCCTTCCAGGAGTTCAACGGCCCTTATGCCATTACCGAAGGCGGCCCGCTGCATTCAACCTATGTGCTGGCGCTGTACATCTATGACCAGAGCTTCCGCTACTTCAACCTCGGCTATGGCGCGGCGCTGTCCTGGGTCTTATTCGCCCTGGTCGGCGGTCTGAGTGCGATCTCGTTCTGGAGTTCCAAGTACTGGGTCTTCTACTCGGGTGAGAAGGAGACGTCCAAATGAGCGGCGCAAATAGTGATGCACCTGCGCTGATCCTGGGGCGCGACCAGGGCAATTCCTGGCTCCGCTACGTGGCGCTGTTTGCCGTCGCTCTGGTGATGCTGTATCCCTTGGCCTGGCTGATCGGTGCATCGTTCAAGAGCAATGTCGAGATCTATAGCGAAATCGGCTTCTGGCCCAGCCGATTCGACTTTGGCGCCTACGTTAAGGGCTGGAAGACCAGCACCGAGTACACCTTCGCGACCTATTTTCTGAACAGCTTTTTGATCACCATCCCGCGCATCATCGTGACGGTGATCTCCTGCGTGCTGGTGGCCTATGCCTTCGCCCGCTTTGACTTCTGGGGCAAGAAGTTTTTGTTCAGCATCATGGTCGGCACGATGATGTTGCCGCTGATCGTCTTGCGCCTGCCGCAATACCTGATGTTCCGCGAGTTCGGCTGGCTGGACACTTATCTGCCGCTGATCCTGCCCTCGGCCTTTGCCACCGACACCTTCTTTGTCTTCATGCTGGTGCAGTTCCTGCGCGGCATCCCACGCGATATGGAAGAAGCGGCCCAGATCGACGGCTGCAACGCCCTGCAACTGCTCTGGCACATCATCGTGCCTATGCTCAAGCCGGCCATCATTTCGGTCATCGTGTTCCAGTTCATCTGGACCATGAACGACTTCATGGGCCCGCTGATCTATCTGGCCTCGGTGGAGAAATACCCGGTTTCGCTGGCCTTGAAGATGAGCATAGGCGCCACCGAAGAAGTCGAGTGGGCCAGCGTGATCGCGATCTCGGTGGTCGCCCTGATCCCATCGGTGGCGGTGTTCTTCGCTGCCCAGCGCCATTTCATTGAAGGTTCCGCTTCAAGCGGAATCAAAGGATAAAGAGAGATACAACAACATGGCGCAGCTAAGCCTGAAGAAAATCGAGAAGGTCTACCCGAATGGCTTCAAGGCCGTGCACGGGGTGGACCTGGAAATCCGCGACGGCGAGTTCATGGTCTTTGTCGGCCCCTCGGGCTGCGCCAAGTCCACGCTCTTGCGCATGATCGCCGGCCTGGAGACCATCACCGGCGGTGAACTGCATATCGGCGGCAAGCTGGTCAATACCCTGGCGCCCAAGGCGCGCGGCATTGCGATGGTGTTCCAGAACTATGCGCTCTACCCGCATATGAAGGTCTATGACAACTTGGCCTTCGGATTGAAGCTCGCCGGCGCCAAGAAGGACGAGGTCGACCAACGCGTGCGCCATGCGGCCAAGCTGTTGGAGATGGAGCATCTGCTGGACCGCTACCCCAAGCAGCTGTCGGGTGGGCAGGCGCAGCGCGTCGCGGTCGGCCGCGCCATCGTCAAGAAGCCCGAGGTGTTCTTGTTCGATGAGCCGCTGTCCAATCTGGATGCCAAGCTGCGCGCTTCGATGCGGGTGCGCTTGACCGAGCTGCACCGCACGCTGCGCGAGTCGGGCCAGCCGGCCACCGTTGTCTACGTCACTCACGACCAGGTCGAGGCGATGACCATGGGCGAGCGCATCTGCGTGCTCAAGGACGGCGTGATCCAGCAGGTCGATACCCCGACCGCGCTCTATGACCGTCCGGCCAACGCCTTTGTCGCCAGCTTCATCGGCTCGCCGGAAATGAATATCCACCCGGCCACCCTGCAGGCCGAAGGCGCCGGTTTGGCCGTGCTGCTCGGGGGTCAGGTCTTGCCCTTGCCCGAGGCCAAGGCCCAGCGCATGCGTTTGCAAACAGGGCCAATCAAGTTCGGTCTGCGTCCGGAACATATCTCGGCCGAGGCGCGCCCGCAGGGCGACAGCTTCCCGGTGCCGGGGGCGCTGCGTTTCTCCGAGCACATGGGCAGCGAGGTGTTTGTGCATTTCGACATCGGCAACGTGCCCATGACGGCGCGCGTGCCAGCCGACCAACTCGGCAGCTTGGCCGGCAAGGCGCGCGGTGCGGCTCATACATTTCATCTGCAGCTCGGGTGCAGCCACTTGTTTGATGGCGCTGAAGACGGCAGCGGCGCCAACCTGCTGCTCTGAAGGTTGATATGAGCTTATTTGAAAGACGCCGTTCGCTGTTCGCGCTGGCCGCCGCCAGCTTGGTCGCTTTGGCCAACGCCCCAGCAAATGCCGCCGATGCTGCCGAGCCCACCGTCTTGCGCTTCGCCTGGTGGGGCGGCGGTGCCCGCCACCAAGCGACACTGAAGGCGATTGCCGCTTTCGAGCGCCAGAACCCTGGCCTTAAGATCAAGGCCGAGTACATGGGCTTCAACGGTTATCTGGAGCGCCTAACCACGCAAATCGCCGGCGGCTCCGAGCCCGACGTGATGCAGATCAATTGGGCCTGGATGGCCATGTTCTCCAAGCGCGGCACCGGCTTTACCGACCTGAATCAATACCGCCATGTGCTGGCGCTGAATCAGTTCAGCGAGCAGGACCTCAGCATGGGCATGGTGGCAGGCAAACTCAATGCCTTGCCGGTCGGCTATAGCGCGCGGATATTCCTGTGGAACAAGGCGGCCTTCGATCGCGCCGGTTTGCCTTTGCCCAAGACCTGGGACGAGTTGTTCGCCGCCGGCGCGGTCTTCAAGCAGCGGCTCGGCCCTAAGGCCTTCCCGCTGGACGGTGAGCTTTACGACATGATTCTGCTGTCGCAGGCCTATGTGCACCAGAAGCTCGGCACCGCCTATCTGGACCCCAAGCAGCCGCGCGTGGCGATGAGCCCGGCGGCCGCGCTGGAATGGGTGCAGACCTATAAGCGACTGGTCAACGGCCACACCGCCACACCGCTGCCGCTGCGCGCAAGCCTGGGTGGTGCCGAGAAGGCTACAGAGCAGCAGCAGGATTGGGTGGTCGGCAATTGGGCCGGCAACTACACCTGGGACAGCGCGATCTCTTTGCGCGCCAGCACGCTGGATGCGCAGCAAAAGCTGGCGCTGGGCGAGTTCTCGACCCTGCCCGGAGCGGCCAATAGCGGCATGTTCGGCCGTCCCTCGCTGATGTTTGCGGTTGGGCGCAACAGCAAGAAGGCTGAGCTGGCGGCGCGCTTCATCAATTTCCTGCTGACCGATCCGGAAGCCGCGCGCATCCTCGGCAAGACCCGTGGCGTGCCCGGCGCGCAGAGCCAGTTTGATTTGTTGGTGCGCGAGAACGCCTTGCCGCCGCTGGAGCTGCAGGCCCATGCGCAGATCCAGGCGCAAAAGCAGGCCGGGCGTATCGAGCTGCCGTCGCCGCTGTTCGAGCATGCGCGCATGCAAAAGTTCATGCGTGAGGTGTTCGAGACGGTCGCCTATGGCAAGACCACCGACGCTGAGGCCGCAAAACGTCTGGTCGAAGAGGGTAATGCCTTACTTAGGCGTATCAAGTAGATGCTGGCATGAATGACGAGAGAGGGCCGTAGAGCCGGAGAGTGAGCTGGGTGGCGAGCGGATGGCCGCAGCCGCCAATGGCTGCCACCTTCAGCCTGACGCTGAGGGTGGCCCATATTTTCTTGAAACTATTGATGTGCCGAGCAGGCAAAGAAGAGCAATCACCATGAGCAAATCAACGCAGCGACAAATGCAATTCGTGTCCCGCCAGGACCCCGATACCGGTGCTCGCGTGACCCGCCTGACGCCCTTGGATGTGACTTGTCATCGGAATTATTTCTACCAAAAATGCTTTACCAATGACGGCAGCAAGCTGATCTTTGGTGCCGAGTTTGGACCTGATATTGGTGATCCCGCGAGGCCGAACTGGAACTATCACCTGCTCGATCTGGAAACGCAGGTTGCCACCCAGCTGACCGACCAGGCGGGTGAAAACACCTTCGGGGGCTTCTTGAGCCCGGACGATAAATATCTGTACTTCGTGCGAGCCGAGCGGCAGCTGATTCGCCTGCATCTGAACAATCTGAGCGAAGACGTTGCCTACACCGTGCCCGCTGGCTGGGTCGGTTATGGGACTTGGGTATCGAACAGCAGTTGCACCCAGATGGTCGGCATCGAGATCCATGCCGATGACTGGTTTCCCTTAAGCGACTGGCAGAAGTTCCACGAGATGTTCCACAAGAAGCCGCGCTGCCGCTTGATCCGCATCGACCTTGCGACGGGCGAGCGCGAAGTGATCCTGGAGAAGGACGGCTGGCTCGGCCATCCGCAGTACCGGCCCTTTGACGACAACACGGTCGCCTATTGCCATGAAGGCCCGCATGACTTGATCGACGCGCGCATGTGGTTCATCAATGAAGACGGTAGCCATATGCGCTGCGGCAAGACGCATGAAAAGGGCGAAAGCATCACGCATGAGTTCTGGGTGCCGGACGGCTCACAGATGATGTTTGTGTCCTATCTGGAAGGGCAGACCGAGCGCTGGATCTGCACACTGGACCCGGTCACGCTGGTTTCGCGGCGCATCACGGCCATGCCGCCTTGCTCGCATTTAATGAGTAACTTCGACGGCACGCTGCTGGTCGGTGACGGCAGCGGCTCGCCGGTTGACGTGGCCAATGCCAGCGGCCATGAGATCCAGAACGACCCCTATCTGCATCTGTTCGATTTGAAGGCCGGTACGCGGCGCACCATCGCAAGGCATGACAGCAGCTGGCGCGTCTACAAGGGCAACCGTCAGGTCACCCATCCGCACCCCAGCTTCACGCCGGACCAGAAGCAGGTCTTGTTCAGCTCGGACGCCGAGGGTGAGCCGGCGCTGTACCTGGCCGACTTGGGCTGAGGCTCAAGCGCCATGCGAGCCTGGCTCTTGCTGATGACCCTGAGCGCCAGTGCGGCTTTCACCCAAGCCAAGGCCGAGCCCCGGCCGCAGCTCAGTGAGGCCGACGCCAGCCACCATCAGCGCGCCGACTACCTCGGCGATTGGCAGCCGCAGCCCTTGCTGGACGCGGTCCGCTGGCCGGCCGATTTCATCGTCGCGGCTGACGCCAGCGGCACGCATCGAACGCTGCAGGCGGCGATCGATGCCGTGCCCTTGGCCGGCGCCGGGCAGCGGCGTTACTTCATTCGCCTGCGGCCGGGTACCTACCGCGAAACCGTCTGCGTGCAGGACAAGGCACCCGTCAGCTTGTATGGCGAACCCGCGGATGCGGCCGCCGTGACCCTGGTCAACGGCAACTACAGCGCCAAGCCCAAGCGGGCCGGGATAGATGCGGCCAACGCTTGCGTGCCGAATCTGGCCGCCGCCACTTATGGCACTGCGGGCAGCGCCACGCTGAGCCTGTTCAGCGACGCGGTGCATGTGGCGCATCTGACGATCGTCAATGACGCGATGGATGGCGTGCGCGCGGGTGTCGGCTATCCGCCCCAGGTCGGGGAGGGCGGCGGCGCGCAGGCGGTGGCCCTGATGACGCGCGGCGACCGGCAGCAATTGCACAAGGTGCGCTTGCTCGGCCACCAGGACACTTTTTATGCCGCCAGTCCGGCGGATGCGCGCAAGCTTGCGCGGGTCTGGGTGCAGGCCAGCCTGATCGCCGGTGATGTCGACTTTGTGTTCGGCAACGCCCGGCTGGTGATCGAAGACAGCGAGATTCTCAGCCGCGCCGGTCGGCGCAGCCCAGGGGAGGGTGGCATCGTGCTGGCGCCCAGCACGGCGGCTGCTGAAGCGCTGGGCTTTTTGATTTTGCACAGCCGCTTCGTGGCGGAGCCCGGCTTGGCTGCCGGCTCGGCGGCGCTTGGCCGGGCCTGGGATCAGGGCGTGGCCAAGGGGGCCTGGCTAGCTGGCCAGTCGCCGAACGGCCAAGCGCTGGTGCGCGACAGCCAGCTCGGGCCCCATATTGCGCCCTGGGACCCGTCAACCTCGCGGCGGCCATTCGCTAACAGTGGTGAGCAGGCCAGTCGTCTCTTGGAGTACCGCAATCAATCACTACCCTGAGTTTTGGTCGGCTTGCACCCGCTCGGTGCAAGCCCTCATGGGGGCGGGCAACCGTTCAGAGATAATTCAAATCAATTGAAACGCTTTACCAAGGCATTTGGAACAAATGGACGATGAGTCAAACGATGCCAAGCAACCGGAATCGGTTGCGGCGGTACTGAAGGTTTTTGCGATCTTGCAGGCCTTGTCAGAGCGCAGCGAGACCGGCATTTCGGATCTGTCGGTGCGCTTGGCCATGCCCAAGGCGACCGTCTACCGCTTCTTGCAGACCATGATGACGCTGGGCTATGTGCATCAACAAGCCGACAGCGAGCGCTATGGCCTGACCATGCGGGCTTTCGAACTGGGCGCCAAGGCCTTGCAGTACCCGGATCTGGTGGATCTGGCCAAGCACCATATGCAGATGCTGGCCGACAAGACCGGCGAGACGGTTCACTTGGGCACCTTGATCGACAGCGAGATCATCTATGTGCACAAGATCGATTCACGTCACACGCTGGGCATGTATTCCAAAGTAGGGCGGCGCGCGCCGCTGCACAATACGGCAATAGGCAAGGTGCTGATGGCCTGGGAGCACCCGGAGCGGCGCGACCGCATCCTCGACGGCGCCGAGTTCAAGCGCTTTCGCGACAAAACCATTGTTGACCGGCAAGCGTTTTTGGTCGAATTGGAGCGCGTCAAGGCACAAGGGTTTGGCGAAGACCGGGAAGAGTTCGATGAACATATCCGCTGCCTGGGCATCCCGATTTTTGACAGGCTGAACCAGCCGATTGCCGGCATGAGCGTTTCCTTTCCGACCTTTCGCTATGACGAGGAAAAGGCGCCGGAAATCATTGCGATGCTGACTGCGGCCAGTCGCGATATCTCCACCAAATTGGGTTGCACCAAGTTCCCACTGGACCGGTAAGCTCGCTCGATTGCTTGGGATCCTGTCATTGCCGGAGTCCACGCCTGCGGGCCATGGTCTTTCACCCGAATAGCTCTGCTCGGCGCTCTTGCGCGCGGTCGACTGACAGCCCCGGCACCAGTCTGCTGCGGCTGGGCGGCGAGGGCAGTTGGTCGAACACGCCGACGGTGACCTACCAGCCGGTCATGGGCGACCGCTTCACCCAATCGCTGCTGCAGTCGGTGCCGCCGGCGGCCGTGATCCAGCTGATTCAGGGCAGCTGGCCGGTGTAGTTGGTGCCGTTGAGGTGCTTAGTTTCTGCTTGCGGGGTGCAAAGATTCTGCTACCGTCTGCGGCAATCGTTAACGTCGGCATGTAAGGTTCTTGGCAATCGCTGGAGGAGTGAGCGACTGGTCTTGTCTACCGCGAATGATTTCTAAGGATCGGTACCGCCTATTCGACGGTTCAAGCGTCGGACATTTGACCGCGGCCTATTGAGGCCGAATGAGTTGCCGACCTGAATGACCGCAGCACATTCGATACCCGACATCGGTGCAGCCAACACTGGGGCGGGTCAGTGACCGCTGAGTGGCAGGCACCGTGAGTCTGGCCCTTGATCGCCAATGGCTGCAGCCGCTGAATCGTTGACTTAAAGATCGGGACTTTGGATGCCCGCAATGGGCACACTGCTGCCGTAGATGACGAGGGAGCGAGCGGCTCCTATAGGGGCGACCGCGCCTATTCGACGGGTCAAGCAGCAGCCATTCGGCTCCGGTTGGCCGACGATTTCGTGAACGGCTCCTCTGAATGACTGCAGCACATTCGAGACCCGACATCAGCGCCGCAATATCTGCTGCGGGTCAGTGACTTCTGGGTGGCCGGCACCGTGAGTTCGGCTCTCAACGGCCAATGACCGCAGCCTCTGCGGTGCCGCCGTTTGCAATTTCGCTGTTCATCCCCGCAATGCACGAAACGGGACATTGAAATTCTGGCTTGCCCAACCTTGGATTGCTCAATGCAGAGGACTTCTCGGACGTAGCTGGATTAAGTTTTCCAACCCTAGATTTCACTTAGCCCAATTTCCATTGCCCGCGCATGTATGAAACTGCCGTCACCTGGCCAAAAGGCAAGGTCGTCAATCGCTACAGGCGCTCCGATGTATAAACCCCTCTGGGGCGATTGGGTGATTTGAGAGCGCGAGAACTTGTGACGTTCAAGACAAACATAACCTTGAATTCACTGACCGAAGCGGCGTAGGAGAAATCCAACAGCGAGGCAGTTGAAGAAATGCCAAAAGCCAAGAAAAAATTTCCTCCCAAGACAACCAGCCGATCGCAGAGACGAAGTGGGTGTCATGAGCCGGAGCTCAAAAGCAAGACGGGCTGCAAGGTCCAAAAGATGAACACGCGGCCTTCGGGATACGACAAAGCAGTTTCGAATATGCGCAGGGGAGGGGCCTCCGGCGGCCTGGCAGGGGCCTCTAGAAAACTCAATTCAAAGCCCGGCGCACCCAACTTAAACTAGCGGCCGTATTTGAGCAACCGTTGCACCCCATCGCACCGAGCTTAGCCCGCTTCAGGTTCATACCCGGACAAGGGAATACTGTTAACCCAACGAACCGAATGATTCTAGAAGTTCAGGCAGGATCGTAGGCCGACCTCGTTCATTCAAGGCTGCGCCAATCACGACTGCGTTCAACATCAACTTGTTGTCCGGCAAACGATAGATTGACTGATTGAATGCGAGGCGGAGCCGTCCCTTTCGTTCAAACGCTGTCCGAACAACAAAGGAATCTCCGCTTGTCAGAGATGCTTTGAAGTCGGCCTCGATGCGGGTCACAACCAAGTCAATGCTGCGCTTGGCCAGTTGCGCAAAGCTGATGCCCAAGCTTTGAAGCAACTCATGCCGAGCATGCTCCAGGTAGTTGAGGTAAACCGCGTTGTTGACGACTTGCCCCATGTCGCATTCGTAGTCACGAACCTTCAGCTCAAGGTCCATCTCTGCATGCGGTGCCGGCAGTCTCTGCTCGGATTTATTGGTGTCCATACCATCTCATCACGCTGCTAGCATGTCCATACCCCCAACACGCTCGTATCGGTGTCCTCCCAGTAAACACGCATTTCCCGCTTGAAGATGTCTGTCATGTTCGGGCCGCCAAAAACGAGCCCAGACGCTCCACTGCTTCTTGCAGATCGGCCATGCTGCTGGCGAAGGACAGGCGCATCCATGACTCGGTGCCGGCGCGGCCAAAATCGCGCCCCGGGGTCAGGGCGAGCTGAGTTTTATTCATCAGCTCAAAAGCAAAACCCCAGCTGTTGGCGCAGACATCGGAGCAGTCAAACCAGACATAGAACGCACCGTCCGGTATGACGGGCACTTTGAAGCCCAGCGCCTGCAAGGCCGGCACTATGAAGTCGCGGCGCTCGCGCAAGGTTTCGCGGCGGCGTTCGAACTCGGCCAGCGAGGCCGGCTCAAAGCAGGCCAGCGCAGCATATTGCGCGATGCTGGATGCGCAGATGAAGAGGTTTTGCGCCAGCTTCTCCACTGGTGCCACCAAGTCCGGCGGCAGCACCAACCAGCCGAGCCGCCATCCCGTCATGCCGAAGTACTTGGAGAAGCTGTTGACGGAGATCACGTCGTCCCCAAACTCCAAGGCGCAGCGTTGAAAGCGTTCGTCGTAGCTCAGGCCGAGGTAGATCTCGTCCACGATGGTCACGCCGCCGCGCGCGCGCACGGCTTCGATGATGGCTTGCAGTTCATCAGGCGCAATCGAGGTGCCGGTCGGGTTGCTGGGCGAGGCCAGCAAGACGGCGCGGCTTTGACCTGCGTCGTCGTTTTCTGCTTGCGTGCTACTCAAATCATCCCAGGCCGCGCAAACTTGGGCGCTGCTGGGCTGAAAACGCTGCTCCGGGCCGGCGGGAAGCAGCACCGCATGCGCGTCGGCAGCGGCCACAAAGTGGCGGTTGCAGGGGTAGCAAGGGTCGGGCATCAGCACCCGGTCGCCGCGCTCGAACAAGGCCAAGCAGAGCAATTGCAAAGCGGCCGAGGCGCCGGCGGTGATGACTATGCGCTCGGGCGAAATATTCAAACCAAAGCGTTGCAGATACCAAGCCGACAAGGCCTCGCGCAGCGCGGGTAAACCGGTGGCTGCGGTGTATTGGGTCAGGCCGTCTTTGATGCAGGCCTGGGCGGCGGCTTGGACGGCGGGCGCCGCCACAAAATCGGGCTCGCCGATATTGAGGTAGATCATGCGCCGCCCGCCCAGGGCAGGGTCGCACAAGGGGCCTCGGGCAATTTCCGCAGCCGTCTTGGCGCATTCCATCACGTAGAAAGGCTCGATCTGGTCGAGCCGGCCCGCCAGCTTCATTTCAAGGTGTCGGGCGCCACGGCAGCAGCGGTGTTGGTCTTGGCGCTGCGGGCCGCTACTTCCACGGGCCGCAGATCGACGGCCGAGCGGTCGAGCACACCATTGACGTATTTGTGCCCGTCGGTGCCGCCAAAAGACTTGGCCAACTCGACCGCTTCGTTGATGACGACGCGGTAGGGGATGTCCATGCAATGCTTGAGCTCGTAGGCACCAATCATCAGCACGCCATGCTCGATCGGCGAGAGTTCGGTGGTCTTGCGGTCCACATGGCGGGAGAGCACTGCATCCAGATCGGCCGCTTCAAGAATGCAGCCATTGAGCAAGGCGTCGAAGTGCGCGCGGTCCACCTTGTCGAACTCATCCAGTTCGCGCATATGGGCGTCGATGGTGGCCACATCGTCACCGGTCACCAGCCATTGATAGAGTCCTTGCAGTGCGGCTTCCCGCGAGCGGCGGCGGGCCGACTTGGCCTGCGGGCGCTTGCTCGCTGATCTGTCGCTTGATTTGCTTGCTGTTTTTGCAGCGGGCTTGGGGTCCATCTTGGCGTCGGCCTTGGCGTTGTTGCTCACTGCAGTTCTTCCATCAAATTGGCCATCTCGACCGCCACACGAGCCGCATCGCGGCCTTTTTCCTCGGCGCGCGCCCAGGCTTGTTGTTCGTTTTCAACCGTCAAAATTGCATTCGCAATCGGGATCTGGTTGTCCAGAGAGACCCGCGTGACAGCCGCACCACTCTCATTGGCGACCAACTCGAAGTGGTAGGTCTCGCCGCGAATGATGCAACCCAGTGCAACCAGGGCCTCATAGTCTTCGCTGTCAGCCATTGCGTTGAGGGCAATAGGAACCTCCAGCGCGCCGGGCACAGTGACGTGGCGGATGTGGTGCTCGGCCACACCCAGCAGACGCAGCTCGGCAATACAGGCCTCGGCCAAGCGGCTGGTGATGGCGTCGTTGAATCTTGCCTGCACGATGCCGATGCGCAGGGTCTGCCCGTCCAAAGCGGCCTGCGATTTGGGCACGCCTTTGTCAGATGCTTGCATGTGCTCGTCCTCAGTTCTTGTTGTTTGGGGCCACGAAGCCGGTGACCTCCAGCCCATAGCCGGTCATGCTGGGCATGCGCCTGGGGCTGCCGAGCAAGCGCATTTTGTGCACACCCAGATCACGCAGAATTTGGGCACCGACGCCATAGGTGCGCAAGTCCATGACTTTGGGCGCGGCTAACTGCGGCTTTGCATTCAGGCGTGCCAGCAGGCCGGCGGCTTCTTCGCCACAGTTCAGGAGCACGGCCACGCCTGCCGGCGCGCGTTTGAGCTCAGCCAAGGCTTGCGGCAGCGGCCAAGCATGGCTGTTGCTGCCGGCGTCGAGCAGGTCAAGTACCGATAGCGGCTCATGCACGCGCACCATCACATCATCTTCGGCCGTCCAGCTGCCGTGGCTCAGTGCCAGATGAACGCCGCCGGTGCGGTCGCTGTAAACGGCGCAGCTGAACTCGCCTTGCGGTGTGAGCAGCGGCCGCTCGGACAGGCGCGTGACCAGCGACTCATTGCGGCTGCGATGTTCGATCAGCGCAGCGATCGTGCCAATCTTGAGGCCATGTTCTTTGGCGAACTCGATCAAATCCGGCAAACGGGCCATGGTGCCGTCATCCTTCATGATCTCGCAGATCACGGCGGCCGGCTCCAAACCGGCCATGCGGGCGAAGTCGCAGCCGGCCTCGGTATGACCGGCACGCATCAAAACGCCGCCGTCCTGCGCTTGCAGCGGGAAGATGTGCCCGGGTTGTACCAGGTCGCGGGCCTCGGCTCCGCGCGCCACGGCCGCTTGTACGGTGCGCGCGCGGTCGGCTGCAGAAATGCCGGTCGTCACGCCGGTGGCGGCCTCGATCGAGACCGTGAAAGCGGTGGCGTGCTTGGTGCCATTGCGGCTGGCCATGGGCGGCAGCTGCAAGCGTTCGCAGCGTTCGCGCGTCAGGGTCAGGCAGATCAGGCCGCGGCCAAATTTGGCCATGAAGTTGATGGCTTCCGGGGTGACGTGCTCGGCGGCTAAAACAAGGTCACCCTCATTTTCGCGGTCTTCTTCGTCAACCAGGATAACCATACGGCCGGCAGCTAACTCGGCGACCAGCTCGGAAACAGGTGATATGGGCATAAACCCGATTGTAAAGGGCGGCGCTCAAGGCTTTGGCATTGGCGGGCTAATCTCGACGCGGTCTGGCCCGAAGGCGCAGGTCCTCGCCAATCATGCTGCAGTCTAGCCAGCGCCAAGACTGCACCTCTTGCAAGGACTCGAAGGGCCCGAGTGCGGCCATCTCCAAGCCTGGCCCCAGCAGCTTGGGCGCCATATAAACCAACAACTCGTCGACCAAACCTTCACGCAGCAGCGAGCCGTTGAGTTTGTGACCGGCTTCGATATGCAGCTCGTTGACGCCGCGTGTGCCGAGGTCGCGCAGCACGCCGGCGAGGTCCACCTTGGCCTTCGCACCCGCTATCTCGATCAGCGTGGCGCCGCCGGCGCGCAAGGCCTGCGCGTGCGGCGCTTGCGTCTGGGGATCGATCGCGCAATAAATCAAGACCTCGCCGGGCGGGGCCAGCACCTGTGCGTCGACCGGGGTTTCCAGGCGTGAGTCGATGACGACGCGCAACGGTTGCAGTGCAGTTGGCACCAGGCGAACGTCCAGCCTGGGGTTGTCATCTCGCAAGGTGCCAATGCCGGTCAGGATGGCGCCCGCGCGGCGGCGCCAAGCGTGGCCGTCGCTGCGCGCCGGGCTGCCGGTGATCCATTGGCTGCGCCCGTTCAACAAGGCGGTGCGGCCGTCCATCGAGGCGGCAATCTTCATGCGCACAAATGGCAGCCCGGTCTGCATGCGGGAGAAGAAACCGATATTCAGTTCTCGGGCCTCATCGGCCAGCAAGCCCACGCTGGTCTGCAGGCCGGCCGCAGCCAAGCGAGCCATGCCCTGCCCAGCAACTTGCGGGTTAGGGTCCTCAATGGCCGCCACCACGCGAGCGAGGCCAGCACCGATCAAGGCCTCACAGCAGGGCGGGGTGCGGCCGTGATGCGAACAGGGCTCGAGCGTGACAAACGCAGTGGCGCCCCGCATGAGCACACCTTGCAAGTCTGCGCCGCGCGCCTGTGCGTCGCGCAGCGCCATCACCTCGGCATGCGCAGCGCCCGCCGCTTGGGTATGACCGCTGCCCAGCAGCCGTCCGTCCGTGGCCACAATCACACAGCCGACGCGCGGATTGGGGTCGCTCAAACCGATCGCCCCTTCGGCCAGCGCCAGCGCGTGGCGCATGGCACTCAAATCATCGGCAAAGTAGATCGGGCTGTCGTGCATGAAAGCTCAGTCCCAGGGCGCCGGTTCGGCATCGGCAAGCGGCTGTTGCGGCGCAGAGTCCTGCGCAGGAACGCTAGGCCTTGCAGGCTGTTCAGCCAGGGCCGCGCCGGCCGCCAAAAAGTCATGCTCACCGCCCAGGCCGTCGATCAACTCGGGGATCAGCTTGCACAGCTCGCCGGTCGCGATCGCTGCATCGGCGTCAAAAGCCTCGTCCTTGTCGCCCGATTCACGGCCCTCGAACACCACATCCAAGAAACTGATTTTCTTGATCTGCAAGGTGTCGGTGAGCATGAAGGACACCCGATCACGCCAGCTCATGGCCAAACGTGTCGGCGACTTGCCGCCGGTCAGGTGTTGGCGCACCTCTTCAATGTCGAGTGAGTGGCGGGCATAACGCACCACCGACTTCATCTCGTCCACGCTCTTGAGCTCGCACTCGCGGTCGATCGTGAAGCCTTCCGGCGGCACGCCGTCCATCAGCCATGCCGCCATGCAACTGGCGGGTGCCTCGGCGGTCTGAATTAGATGCAGATTCAGACCGGGCAACTCCTTGATCAGCAAGGTCACCACTTCTTCGGCCCGGCCGGCGCTGCCGGCGTCGATCATCAGCAGGTGCTGTGCCGGTGCAATCCAGACCCGAATGGCGGACTGCTTGGTAAAGGCCATGGGCAGCAGTTCCAGCGTCGCTTGCTCTTTCAGATCCTTGGTCTGCTTTTTGCCAGGTTTGCGGCCGGTTTCGGCTTCGATGCGCTCGGCCATTTCATCGGTGCGGCGTTTCACCACCGAACTGGGCAGCACGCGCTGTTCGATCATCAGCTTGAGCAGCCAGTGGCCGCCAATATCCTCGATCAACGGCGCATGTTCGATGCCACGAGGTGGCGCCCAACCCATCGACTGCTGTTGGGTCGCGCCGGTTTCAACGAAGGTCGTCTTGGCCAGGCTGTCTTCGATTTGTTCGATCGTGGGCTGCCAGTCAAGCCCTACGCGGTACACCATCAAGTTCTTGAACACTGCAGACAATCCTTGTTCACTGAACCCGCTGTCGTCGTACAGCGGGCAAAGCGTGGATTGTCACTCAGTCGGCGCGAGCTTCCCGCAGATCAGGGTTGATGCAAGACGGTGGCCGTGTTGCTGAAGTAGCCGGCAGCTGGATTGACTGCATGGCCGGCGGGGCAACTCTCGCTCGCCTTGATGACCAGAAAGTTTTGCCGCGTCAAGGCCGTGCTCACATTGACATAGTCCGCCGGATGCTCGGCGTTGGAGATGCTGCCGTTGCCGTCATAGTCTGCCGAATAGCGACAAATTCGGCGCTGATTTGGGTCTCCATCGGCGAGCGGCAAGCCCGAGAGATTGAGGCGCGCCGACCAAACCCGAGGCAGCGAATTGTTGGGGTAGACAGCGCAGTGGTAACTGATGACGGTGCCTGCGCTTGCTATTACTTCGGCGCTATCGTCATAGCACTCGTGCGAAGGTGTTGATGCGCTGGGCACGAGGCCCGCATCAAGTGCCTGGGCCGGACTGCCGGGTGCACTGGAATCGGGCGGGGTGGTGAGTGAGAAGCGCACGAAACCGCTGAGCAAATAGCCAAAGGTATTGTTGCTGCATGCCGCCACATCTTCCTTGCTTAGGCCTGTGGCCAAAGTGCCCATCGCGACCGTGCATTTGCCGATGATGACGCCGCTCAGGTTGTTAAACACCCAGGCGACGGTGTCTTGGCGTGTTGGTACGAACACGCTGTTGCCATTGCCCAAATCATGGGCGCTGACGGGAATGCTTGCTTCTCGGCCGGCCGGGCCTTGTACGGTGAGGGCGGTGGGAGCCAAGGTCAGCGCCGTGCTCAAGCCGGGGTCCGCGCGCGAAATGATGCTGTCGATCAGCACAAATTGGGCGCTATTGGCCCGGTCCACCCAGTCAACCCGGATTCTGACCGCAGTTTGAGCTGACTGGTTCTCCGCCCAGGGTGTGATGACGCGGCTCAGGGAAAAAACAGCATTGCTGTTCGGATCGCCGGCATTGGTGTTGGGTGCCTGTGTCTCTATGTCGGTATAAGCCAGCACCCCTGCTGCCGGATTGGCCGGGTCAGGGTGAGCCAGCAGCGAGTAGGTTCTTAAGCTCTCCATCTCTCTTTGAGCCAGTCGAATTGCCTCGCCGCGTTGCTTGGACAGGTCGGCGCCGCGACGCAGCTTGCCATGCAGCCCGGCCAGCGCCAACATGCCGACCGCCATGATCAGCAGTGCCACCATGGCCTCGATCAAGGCGACGCCACCGTCAAAATGCCTGCTGCTATTGCCGCTGCGACAGCTGCGAACGCACGTGCTGCTGCACTTGGACCAGTGCTTAAACATTTCAGTTCCACCAACTCCCCTGAACCCGTACAAAACTGCCAGCACGGTTCTTCAGCTCGTCCATCACGCTCGTCTGGTACCAAATGTCGACGGTGCCGTCGACGGTTAAATCACCGTCCACCAGCATGGCACCTTTCAACAGGGCCGGCTGCCCGGAGCTGTTGGTCCAAATGGTGTTGCCGCGCGCGTAGAGCAGGCCGGTCAATTCCAGGCCCGCGTCGATGCGAACGGGACCCTCGGCAATGATGAGCATCGGGCTGGTGGCAGACCCCAAAACAGTGGCGCTCAAGATGTCGAGCGAACCTCTGACCCAGGCAAGCCTTGTGCCTTTGGCGTAGGCTGCGGCCAAAGCTGGCCCGCAGTCTCCCGAGCAAGTGACCTGGCGCATCGCGGGTTGATTCACATAGCGCTTGAGTGACATGCCAAAAAACATCTTGAACATTTGCTCCGGGGAGGCTGAGGCCAAAACCGGGTCGGCGAATATCAAGCCCTGTTGGACGGGGGTACCCGGCAAACTGTCAAGGCGAGTTTCCAGCAAATTGGGAACAGCATCGTCACTGGTCAAGAGCAGCAGGCCGTTGCTGATTGCTTCGCTGTTGTGCAGCCCTATTCCGTTTGTGCCCAAGTTGATGCTGCCTTTGACGGTCAGGGCAGTGGCGGGCGGTACTTTCAAGGCACTGAGCAGTGCGGCGTCCAGTTGAACGACCGAGCGGGCCAGCGCCATATCGCTGGACATGGCGTCAGCGTCGCAGTTTTGCGCAATGCTGCTGGTGCATCCGGCGGATTCAATGCGCAGATTGCCGGCTCGATTGGCGACGGGCGAGATCAGGCTGACCTTAAAGCTGGGCTGCATATTGCCTGCGCTGGCCGGGGCTGCAGCTGCAGACCAAGTCCCCGTCGGGCAGTTGCAGGCCCAACCCTCTTGTGCTTCAGTGCGGACGCAGTCAGCGACGATTTTCCTGGTTGCAGTGCCGGGCGTGCTCACAATCGCAGCGGGCAGGATATCTCGGCTGGTGGACGAAATAGTCAGGTAGCGGTCGCGAAATCGATCGGTTGCGGAGTTGCTGGCCAAGCAGGCTTGATCAATTTTGAGCCCATTGAGCATGCCGAGCGTCCATTCCGCACCGGCCTCCGCAGCCTCCAGAGACACCCCGGCACGGTAGTAGCTACTCGCAATGCGTTGCTCGAAAATCACGTTTCGACTGGCGTAGGCCGCCATCATGGCCATGATCAGAAACAGCACCATCACGACGACAAGCGTGGCCGCGCCACGCTCGTCTCGGCACGTTTGCGCCGTCATGGACAGGCTCCGATGAGCTGATCATTGCGAACCCGGCTCGTCAGCTTGATGGTTCGTTCCACCCTGCTGTCATGGAAGGCGTGGCCCGTCAAGCTGATGTCAATGCGGCGAAGGCTTTGCTTTGGGGGGCAGGTCGTGCTGCTGGCTGGACATGCCGTACTGCACAGATCCTCCAAGATGATTTGCTGTTCACTCAGGTCCACGTCAAAGGCGGTGATGACCAAGACATTGACGTCGGTCAAGGGTTGCCATCGGTCACCGATGCGGAATTTGAGAATGCCGCCGTCTTCGATTTTGAATCCGAATTTTTCGGTGCTTGAACTCATCAAATTGTCTTCAGGGTCGGCAATGGCGACGCTGGTCGACCGGTTCCTGTCCTTGTGGCGGGAATAGCTGTATTCCAGGACCGAACTTCCACTGTCCGTTGTCAAGCTTGTTGCGGCATAGGCGTTCGCTACCGGCGCCGCTGCTGCGCCGGGTGACCACACCCCATTCTGAGGCGCTGCCCATGAGCCAGCGCGGCGTAAATCTCGCAGCATCAGATCGGCAGCGGCCCTGAGGTCTTGCTGCACCTGGGTCTCCAGCGTGAGTCGCCTATGCTCCGCGAGCTGATTGGTCATCATCACGCTGGCACCTGCCACCACAATCATGCCGATGGCAATGCCCACCATCAACTCCACCAGGCTGAAGCCGCAGTTGGCTTGGTGGCGAACGCGTTTTAAGTGGGGCATGCCGGGACTCCGCTGAAATTGCCACCTACCGGCCCAGCAAGATGTCGATGATGGCGCGGACGACCAGCACTTCTACATGCGTGACCACCCGCGAGCGATGCAGATTCATTTTGGCCAGCATTTGCTTGAACTGTCTTGGTCGTTGCTGTCTTTGGCCTCGTAGAAGAGGCTACCGCCATCCATGCGAATCGACAGCGTCTTGCAATCACTGTCACTGCTTTGAGGGCTGGCAGAGTCGGGGATTGCCTTGGCGATATAGCCAAAATTGAAACTGACCGGATCACGCACGCCTGCTACGCTGAGGGTGTAATGCCGGCTAGGCGATTGAGTGCCTAAACTCAGCTCATCATCGCCCAATGAAGAGGCGTAGCTGCCGCGATTGCTGCGCCAACGTTCTTGCGCTTGCGCAATACCCGATAAGGCATTGATCGCGTCAGCGCGGCGACCCATGGCAACTTGCTTTTGATATGCGGGCAGGGCGACCAGGGCCAAGATGGCCACAATGACCATCACGATCATCAGTTCGATCAAGGTAAATCCCGTCGCTGCGGGAGCTGCTTCGCTTCGATCGCGGGTTGCAAAGCAAGTTTTGGACATTGCTATTCCCATGCTGCGATTATGAAAATTTGGTGCCCGGCTGAGGCGGCCTTACCTCGCCGTTTGTCCTTGGGAAATGGCCTTTTATCGTGTTCCCCTAATTCAAGGGGGAGGGTTCAGCAGCGGGGAAATCGGCGCAATTCAGCGCTGGGCGAGCAAGTCCGGACCCGGCCGGCAATGCTGACCACATGGCGTATGGTTTCGCCGTTTGCGGCGCTGATGTCTATGCTGCCGGTACTGGTCACTGCGCCTTGCCGCGCTTGAAAGCTCATATTGCTGACATTGGCTCGGACGGCTATGTTCTGAGTCGAAGGAGTCCACTCGAGCTTCAAGACCTGTTGGCTCGGGGCGCAAACTGAATGGCCGTCGGCCTCGCACTGGCATTGCCCAGGGGAGCCTGTATGCAAGATATAGCAGCTACCCCCAGGATGGCGGCTGAACCGCAGTTGCACGGCATCGGCCCGGCTGACAGCCTGGCTGCGCGCTTCTTGGAGATCGGCCATCATGGTCTGGGCCACCAATTCAAGACGCTGGCGTTGTCTGAGTTGATCCAGCGCGGGCAGCGCCATGGCCATCAAAATGGCTGTGATGGCAACACACACGCAAAGCTCAGTCAAGCTGAAACCGCGGCAAGTGGAGGGCGTGCTGGGCAAGGGGAGCATGGCGGGCCTCATGTGCTCAGTTGAGGTCTGAGCACAATTTAGGCCGCAGTGGCGCGGACTTCTGTCCTACTCGCGGGGGATGGGGTGGCTGCGCATCCCCCATTGGGGGGTCAAATCTCTCGAATCAGTTGCCGGAATTCATCGACATCTTCAAAGCTGCGGTAAACCGACGCAAAGCGCACATAAGCGACCTTGTCAATTCGTTTGAGCTCCCGCATCACAAGTTCACCGAGTCGGGTGGAGGGCAACTCACGCGCCCCACTGGTCAAAAGCGTTTCTTCGATCTTGGCCAGTGCAGCATCGATTTGTTCAATGCTCACAGGTCGCTTGCGCAAAGCCAACTGCATCGAAGCGCGAACCTTTTTCGGATCGAAATCGGCGCGCGTGCCGTCTTTCTTCACCACCACAGGCAGAGCGATTTCAGCGCGCTCATAGGTGGTGAAGCGCTTGTCACAGCCCAGACAACGACGCCTGCGGCGTACCACATCGCCCTCGTCCGACTCGCGCGTCTCGGCAACTTGCGTCTCGGTGTGGCTACAGAATGGGCATCGCATGGGCTGTGCGGGCGAGGCTGTTCAGCAGGGGCTTATGAAAGGTCTATCAGCGGTAGACAGGGAAGTCGCGCGTGAGCGCGGCAACCTTGGCGCGCACCGCCTCCAGATTCGCCTCGTCGTTGGGATTATCCAGGACATCGGCGATCAAGTTGGCGGTCAAGCGAACCTGCTCTTCTTTGAAACCGCGAGTCGTCATGGCCGGCGTCCCCAGGCGAATGCCGCTGGTGACCATGGGCTTTTGCGGGTCATTGGGAATGCCATTCTTGTTACAAGTCATATGCGCGCGACCCAAGACGGCTTCGGCTTCCTTGCCCGTCATGTTCTTCGGACGCAGGTCAACCAGCATCACATGGCTCTCGGTGCGCCCGGACACAATTCGAAGGCCGCGCTTGATCAATTCTTCGGCCAAAACGACCGCATTTTTCAGCACTTGTTCTTGGTAGGCCTTGAATTCCGGGGTCAGGGCTTCCTTGAAGGCCACGGCCTTGCCGGCAATCACGTGCATCAAGGGGCCACCTTGAATGCCAGGGAAGATGGCGCTATTGATTTGCTTGGCGACATGATCCTTCATCAGGATGATGCCGCCGCGCGGGCCGCGCAGGCTCTTGTGAGTGGTGGAGGTCACCACGTCGGCATGCGGCACCGGGTTCGGGTAGACGCCGGCAGCGATCAAGCCCGCGTAATGCGCCATGTCGACCATGAAGTAGGCGCCGATTTCCTTGGCAATTTTGGCAAAGCGCTCAAAGTCAATGCGCAAGCTGTAGGCCGACGCCCCAGCGATGATCAGCTTAGGCTTGTGCTCGCGTGCGGTGCGCTCCATCGCGTCATAGTCGATCGCTTCGTTGGCGTCCAAGCCGTAGCTGACAACCTTGAACCACTTGCCGCTCATATTCAAAGGCATGCCGTGGGTCAAGTGACCACCTTCCGACAAGCTCATACCCATGATGGTGTCGCCGGGCTGCAGCAATGCAAAGAACACGCCTTGATTAGCTTGTGAGCCAGAATTCGGCTGCACATTGGCGTTCTCGGCACCAAACAATTGCTTGATCCGGTCGATCGCCAATTGTTCGACCACGTCGACATATTCGCAGCCGCCGTAATAGCGCTTGCCGGGATAGCCTTCGGCGTATTTGTTGGTCAGCTGACTCCCCTGCGCCTGCATGACAGCAGGCGAGGTGTAGTTTTCTGAAGCGATCAGCTCAATATGGTCTTCTTGACGCTGGTTCTCGTTTTGAACGGCGGCCCACAAATCGGGGTCGACAAGCGCAAGAGTGGAAGTGCTACGGTCAAACATAGGTGGGTGCAATGCTCAAAAAGTGGAGTCCCCGACTTGTCAGCCCTTAAGGGGCTCGGCAAGACAAGGCTGCCCAGGCGAACGGCTGAAAACAGCTTCTGAACGCTAGAAGCTGTCCGCGCTTCCCGGTGGTCTACCACCTTGGGGTGCCCCTGATTGGCCCACTGTGCTTAAAAAAGCACAGACCCTTGCAGGGCGCAACCTTGATCGCCAGTCGCGCAGAATTTGGAGTGTAGCGCCTGCTGTAAGGCATTCAGTTACATGACATGCTGGACGCAAGGGCCAGCCAATCAGTCAGAAAACCAATTAGCGTGCCATTGCGACCCGCTCATCGCTGATTCTGGCTTCGATGTCAGGGGGCGAGCTCTTTAAGGGCTGGCTTTCGCGTATCGGTTTGTCGATCGGTTTGCGACCTGCCGCTACGGCTTTCATTTGTTCGTGCATGGCCAGTACTCTTTGCGCATAGCCACCATCATCGGGCAAGTTAGCCGCACCTACATAGTGCTTCAGGCCTTCGTCAACACTGCCGGCTCTCTGAATGCTTTCCTTGAGCACCTGCACGCCAACCCGCAGATTCGTGATCGGATCAAAAGCGGCGAGATTGCCGCCGAAGGCCTTGTATTTGTCGTTGTGTACGCTCGTCAGTACCTGCATCAGGCCTTGCGCACCGACCGAGCTTTGTGCAAAGGGATTGAAGCTGGATTCAATCGCCATGATGGCCAGAATCAAGGTGGGTTCGACCTGCGCACGTTGGCCAACGGACCAAGCTTCTTGCACCAAACGGCTGATAGGCTCGGGCGCAACCTTGTACTTGCCGGCCAGCCAATGCGCGATCGCGGCCTGCTGCCTTGGCAGATCCTTGGGATCCGATGCTGTGGCCCGATTGACAGCTTCGGGCTCATTGCTGCCGAACAAGGTGTTACCTTCGGCCAATGCGCGCGCTTCTTCGCGGTCATGCAGCCAACCCAAGGCATGGCCCTCCAGGCGCTGCTGCAAGTCAACTTGACTGGCAAAAGTTAAACCAAGGGCAACGACTGCCAAACCCACGAGAGCCAGGGTGTTATGGCTTACCACGAGCAATCCTTGGCCGATGTCGCGAGCGAACAAAGACAAGGCGGCACCGGTATTGCGTGCCAGGGACAAAATTTCTAGACGCGCTGTCATGCGACTCCTTTGTTCTCTACCGCCCACCGCCATGGCGCTGTAGCGCACAGGCAGGGATGCGGCAGTGATAATGGGCCGGACCCTAAGCAGGCGAATCGATCTAGGTCAATTCGGCTGAACTGGGTTGCCGTCCATTGGCAGCGGGGCGTCTTCGCCCTCCCAAGGCAAAGACACGGGTTTACCCTGGATTAGCAGGACGAGCGGATTCTAAGGTTCAAAGATAACCCGTCAAGCTTATAAACCGTCTTTTAAATTACTATTAGTTATGAAGTACCGTGATCTACGTGAATTCATTCACGGTTTAGAAGCTATGGGCCAGTTGCGGCGAATTGCTGAGCCTGTGTCTCCAATTTTGGAAATAACGGCCTTGAGCGATCGCGTTTTGCGCGCGGGCGGCCCGGCGCTGCTGTTCGAAAATCCCGTCGGACATCAGAGCGTCGTGCTGACCAACCTATTTGGTACGACCGAGCGTGTAGCCCTTGGCATGGGGGCTCGAAGCCTGCAGGATTTGCGCGATGTGGGGCATGTGTTGGCCAGTCTTAAAGAGCCTGAGCCGCCAAAAGGTATCAAGGATGCAGGCCGACTTTTGCATATGCTGAAATCCTTGTGGGATATGAAGCCCAGCGTGGTGCGCAAGGCCGCTTGCCAGCAAGAAACATTTGAAGGGCCGGACGTCGACTTGAAGGCCTTGCCAATCCAGACCTGCTGGCCTGGCGACATTGGGCCACTGATCACCTGGGGCCTGGTGGTCACCCGTGGACCCCAGAACGTCGCACAGCCGCGTGCGCGGCAGAACTTAGGGATTTACCGCCAGCAAGTCATCGCTCGCAATCAGGTGATCATGCGCTGGTTGGCTCACCGTGGTGGGGCTTTGGATTTTCGAGACTTCGCGCTGGCCAATCCCGGTCAGCCATTTCCATTGGTGGTCGCGCTCGGTGCTGATCCGGCGACGATTCTGGGGGCTGTCACACCGGTGCCCGACTCATTGTCTGAGTATCAATTCGCTGGCTTGTTGCGAGGATCGCGGACCGAGTTGGTGGACAGCGGTGCGGGTCAAAACGGGCGCATGTTGCAAGTGCCCGCCAGTGCCGAGATTGTCTTGGAAGGCTGCATACCGGCTGCCCCTGCCGGCTACACCGGTCTCAGTGAAGACGGCGTTCGCCTGAAAGAGAAGGGGGGCTACCTGCACGCACTTGAGGGACCGTTTGGCGACCATACCGGTTATTACAACGAGCAAGATTGGTTTCCGGTCGTTGAAGTACGGCGCTTAACGCAGCGCAGCCAGCCGATTTACCACTCGACCTACACCGGCAAGCCACCGGACGAGCCCGCCATTTTGGGTGTGGCCTTGAATGAGGTGTTCGTGCCGATTTTGCAAAAACAATTCAGCGAGATCGTCGATTTCTATTTGCCGCCCGAGGGGTGCAGCTATCGCATGGCCGTCATCTCGATAAAGAAAGCCTATCCCGGCCATGCCAAACGGCTGATGTTTGGTTTGTGGAGCTATTTGCGCCAGTTCATGTACACCAAGTTCATTGTCGTGGTCGATGATGACATCAACATTCGTGACTGGAAGGAAGTGGTTTGGGCGATCACGACGCGAATGGATCCGGTCCGTGACACGACTTTGGTCGACGGCACGCCAATCGACTACCTCGACTTTGCCTCGCCTGTGAGCGGTCTGGGCGGGAAAATGGGGCTAGACGCAACCAATAAGTGGCCAGGCGAAACCACGCGCGAATGGGGGCAGCCGATCACCATGACGGCCGAAGTGCAACGAAAGTCCGATCACTTGTTTGAACAATTGTTTGGAGCATCCGCGTCGCCTGCATCCAGGCCTTGAAAATCTGGAGGGTATCCCCTAAAGTTGAATTGCCTGTTTAAGGCACAACCTCTGGCGCAATCATTGCGCGCCAGGAGCCCTTCGGCAAATTGCCTTAGAGCCCCAAAGGTGGCGTCAGCCACTCACCCTCCGCCGCCCTCGGGCTCCGGAGGGTTTCTCTTTATGGGAGTTTGTTTGTGTGCTTTCCCCTCTTTGGCGCGATTCAAGAGTTGATTGGCTGGATTTCGCAATCGATCTATACGGTCTGAGTTACTCCGGCCTGGGCAATGCACCAATGCGTTAATCTGCCGGCCATGAACGAGCACACCTTTTTTTGGCATGACTACGAAACTTTCGGCCGAGTTCCGCGGCGCGACCGACCGGCGCAGTTCGCTGGTCTGCGCACCGATGCCGATCTGAACGAAATTGGCGAGCCCTTGATGCTGTACTGCCAGCCGGCGCCTGACTTTTTGCCAGACCCGGAGGCTTGTTTGTTGACAGGCATCTTGCCGCAGACTTGCCTCGAAAAAGGTGTGCTAGAGCACCAATTTGCCGACGCGATCGAGGCGGCATTGGCCGAGCCTGGCACCGTCGGTGTTGGCTATAACTCGATCCGTTTTGATGATGAAGTGACGCGCCATCTGTTTTGGCGCAATTTGATTGACCCCTATGCTCGCGAATGGCAAAACGAGTGTGGCCGCTGGGATATTCTGGATGTCGTGCGTTGCGCCTATGCCTTGCGACCCCAGGGCATTGAGTGGCCCAAGCACGAAGACGGGCGGCCTTCTTTCAAGCTGGAGCACCTGACCGCCGCCAATGGCCTTGCGCACGAGGCTGCGCATGATGCGCTCAGCGATGTGCGCGCCACCATCGCGCTGGCCAGATTGTTGAAGACTGCGCAGCCCAAGCTGTTCGAGTTTTGTCTCCGCTTGCGTAAGAAGGACGCTGTGTGGGCGGAAATTGGTGTGGGTCGACCGTTCCTGCACGTCTCCGGCATGTACGGCCCGGAGCGAGGCTGCATCGCCATGGTTTGGCCTCTTGCACCGCATCCGACCAATAAAAATGAGCTGATCGTCTGGGATCTGGCCGTCAATCCTGCCGAGTTATTGACGCTGAGCGCGGGAGATATTCGCGCTCGCTTGTTCGTGAAGCAAGAAGATTTGGCGGAAGGCCTAACTCGCCTGCCGATCAAGACCATTCACATCAACAAGTCGCCGATCGTGATTGCCAATCTGAAGACGCTGTCCCCCGATCTCGCCGCCCGCTGGGGCTTGGATATGGCGCAGGGCTTGGCCCATGCGCAACTGTTGATGGACAAGAATGGGCGGGCGCTTGACGGTCTATGGGGTGAGGTGTTCAAGCGCGAGAAAGCTCCCAGCCTGCCCGACGTTGACGAAGACCTGTACGGTGGCTTTGTTGGTCCGGATGACCGGCGTGCCCTGACGCGTCTGCGTAGCCTCACACCAGAGCAACTGACGCAGCGCGCGGAGGAGGGCAAGCTGAGTTTTACCGATTCGAGGCTGGACGAGTTGGTGTTCCGTTTCAGGGCGCGCAATTGGCCGGCCAGCTTAAGCCCGGCCGAACAAGAACGATGGACCGCACATTGCGCGGGCCGACTCCATGAGGGGCAGGGTGGTGCGCAGACCCTGTCAGCGCATTTTGAGCAGATCGATCAGCTGAGCGAGACTGCCGATGAGCATGGACAGGAAATCCTTGGCGCGCTTTATGACTACGCAGAGCAGATAGCGCCCTTGGTGTAGAGGAAATCCCCCCGTGTCGGATCAAAAGAGATTGAATCGCGGGCTTGTTCCGGGTTTTCTGCGTGGCCTAAATGCCTTACACCTGCGATAGTCGAGATTCGGTGAAGCCACCGTCATAGGAGTTGCAGATGCAAGAAGCAAATTCAGGGGAAGGTGCCCAAGGCGCGCAGGACGTAGGCGCCGCGCGTATGCGGGCCTTGTTGGTGCGGGCGCCCATGGCCATTGGTTTCGTCAAGGACGGAACCTTTGCCGTGGTCAGCGAGCATTTCAATCACCTGTTCGGCCACGGCGATGACACAGATTTGACGGGCCAGCCTACGCGCAGCGTTTACGTCTCGGAGGCAGCGCTGAGTTCCGTACAAGAGCGCATGGCGGCGGCTTTTGTCAGCGGCAAGCCCTTGGATGATGAGTTTGAGTATGTGCGGCGCGACGGCAGCCGTTTTTGGGGCCGCCTGCAGGCCACCCCGGTGCACTGGGATGTGCCGGCGGGTGAGGCGCTGTGGTTGCTGGACGATGTCACGGCAGCGCGGGCCTTGCGTATGCAGCCGACCTGGACGGCCAAGCATGACGCCTTGACCGAGTTGGCTAACCGGCGCGAGTTTGAGCGTCGCTTGGCCGAGCATGTTGGCAGCCGGCGGCATGAACCGGTTTCGGTGCTTTGGGTCGATGTAGATCATTTTTCCGAGGTCATCGCTGGCATGGGCGTGGAGGTGGGCGACCATTTCCTGTACGGCCTGGGTCAGCTGCTGATAACCAAGGTGCGAGCCTCCGACTTGGTTGCGCGGCTGGAGAACGATTGCTTTGCGGTGCTGCTGCCCAATTGCGACCAGCATTACGCCGAAATCGTGGCAGAGAAAATGCGCTCCGGCATTGCCGGCTTCCGCCTGCGCTGGGGCTTGCACCGCACGCGCGTCAAGGCCTGTGTCGGCGTGGTGCAGCTGCAAGCGACGTTGGAAACCGTTGATGCGGTGATTGGCGCGGCCGTATTGGCCTGCACCGAGGCCAAGGCGGCCGGTGGCGACAGCGTGCGGGTCTTTATTTCGGCCGGCGGCTATGAGGAGTTGGCGGGCTAGCTTAAAACTCTTGCCTGCGGATCAGCCCACCCATTTCGCGGTGGGCTTTTTTTCGACAGGGCGCTGTTGGGCGGTGAATTGAGCATGGCGTGAAGAACTGACGGGAAATATCCCTTCTTTTCTAAAGTTCTGGCGCAGCCTGCCGATGATGTCTTCAGAATCCAGGCATTCACCAAGCAGTACGGAGTTTCGCCATGTCCATCGGTCTGTCCACCGCCCTGTCCGGCATCTCCGTGGCTAACGAGCGCTTGCGCGCGTCCGCCAACAATATCGCTAACACTCAGACTACGGACTTCCGCCGCCAGCAGGTGGAAGCGCAAACTTTGGAGTCCGGCGGCGTCAAGGGTCAGCTGCGCCAAGTCAACTCGGTCGGCAATGCGATGGAAGCCGATTTGATGACCCAAAAATCAGCCACCTATGCCTTTGTGGCGAATCTGAGGGTCTTGCAAACTCAGCTGGAAGCATCGGGCACGATGCTGGATATCCACGCCTGAAGACCCCAGCGCTGAGGCGTTCACAGCCGCTCAGCGCAAAGGCAGGGTCAGCTCAACCTGCGTTCCAAGGCCAATTTGGCTCTGCACGGCGATCTGTCCATGCAGCATTTCTTCCACCAACATGCGCACGACACTCAGGCCCAGGCCGGCACCTGAGCGACCCAACTGGCCGCTGTAAAAAGGGTCAAATATGCGCGGCAAAGCCTCGGCCGAAATGCCGCAACCGTTGTCCCTCAGGCGCAGCACCAGCCTGTCTTGCTGAACCTGCAAACTCACCTTGAGTTGCGGGTCATCTGCCTGCTTGAGGCCATGCTCAATGGCGTTATCCAGCAGTTCCTTCAGCACGTCGCCCAGCGCATGCATGGGGCCGTGCATCGGCAGTTGGGCCGGCATATCGCACTCACAGCAGACGCTGGCAGCGTCCAAGCTTGCTTGTTGCTGGGCCAAGGTGTTGCGCATGAGCGAGCAAACATCAAAGTCTTGAGCGGATTCTTGCGCGCTGTCGCTGGAGAGCGCTTTCAGGCGTTGCACCAGCGCGGTGGCGCTTTCCAGCGAGCGGTCCACGAGCGAGGAGCATTGCTGCAAGGAGCTGGCGGTCTCCGTCAGCGCTTGGCGGCGAACCTGACCTTCGTTGAGCCATAGCTCCAACTCGATGGCGCGGTCATGGATGACCGATGCGCCCATGCGAGCATTGCCCAGCGGCGTGTTTAGCTCATGCGCCATGCCCACGACCATACGGCCCAGTGCCAACTGCTTTTCTTGCTGCGCCAACGCCCGCGAGGCCTGCTCCAGCTCATGCGTGCGGGCCGCTACGCGCGCCTCCAATTCTTCATTGGCCTGTTGCAAAGCCGCCTCGGCCGCTCGTCGGATGCTGGCCTCGGTTTGCAAGCGAGCCAAGGTCTGGCTCAGTTCGGCATTGCGTGCAGCCAAAGACTGTTCAAGCCGATTGCCTTGCCGGGTCAGCTGTTCGTTCTCGATGCGGCTGTGCTGCAAGGCCACCACGTCTTGCACCGCAGTCGACAGGGTGGCCGAAATGGCGCGCATTCGTTGGCGATAGACATCCAGCAGGCTGTGGCTTGCTTGCACAGCGGCGCCAGCGTCGCCGGCCGCCTGGCCGTGACGGGCAATCGACCGCAAAGCATACTCACGCACGAACTTGGTCGCTTCGCCTTGGTTTCTGAGTTCCATTTCAAAGGCCAGCACTTGCTGCCAAGCGGCGGCGCTGCCTCGTTCGCGCCATTCGATCAATCGACGCGACAGCTCAATGCCCAAGCCGGCGCCGGCGAATTGCTCACGCATTTCCTGGACAGCGGGGTCATTCAAGGCATCCAGATGGAGCCGCGCCTGAGCGGTGTCGCCGACCAAGCTCTCGACGAAGGACAGATTGAGGTGGCTGGCCAAGGCACTGGTCGCGAGTCCATGTTCCACGGCCACGCTCAGCGCATCTTCATGCATGGCTTTGCAGCGCAGCCAAAGCGGCGCTCCGGCCGGCGCCATCTGTTCGTCGGCCAAGACAAAGCAGGCCGTGGCCGCACTGACCAGCAAACGATGAACACTCAGCGGCGTCATATGGCTGCGCCTGGGCAATATCTGCTCCGCCAGGCTCAGCAGGTCTTCGAACATCTCGCCCAAGGTCAGCACCGTGGCACGGGAATTCTGAATGGCGTCGGCTAACTCGGCTTCCCCTTCACCCTGCGTCAACTCATAGGCTCGGCTGAGCTGGGTCAAAGCGCCATGGTGCATGCGCATGCGAGCTTGTAGCAAGGCCAGCGTATGCAGCGCCGCTGCTTCAATCAGCGGCTCGTTGGGTAGCGCGGCGGCAGCTCTCGCCAATTCCAGCGCTTGTTCCAACAAAGCGCTGTCGGCTGCCCCGATGTCGGCGCGCAAACGCATCAGCAAAGTCAGGATCTGCGCAAAGAGTGCGTTGGCCGGCGTCGCCTCACCCTCGGCAGTGTCCTGCTCGAAATGTGCCAGCGCCGCGCTGGCTGCCTTTAACTCCATGCGAGTCAATTGCAGCTGGATGGCCAATAGCTCGGCGCGCTGCTGCTTCTCGGTTTCAAGCGTGTCTTGCGAGCTGTGCTCCATAGTTCATTGGCCCTTTGTGACCGACTCCCCTCGCTAAGCCATTGTTGCGGATTTTCTCGCTTGCTCGCCCAGCGAGAGCGCGATTTCCCCCGATTCAGGGGGCTATTTTTTCAGGGCAAGGCCGGCATCGTGCATTTCTACCCGCCTCGGTCGTGAGCAATGGTTCGCAAGGTCGTGGCGCCGCTGCGGCGAGGCCCCAAGGGTTTCTCCGAGGGCTGTTTTGTCCGGCTTGATCAAATCAGGCCCGGCGATCCGCTACGCTACGGCTGAGCCGCCGGTGACCCTGGCGCATCTGCCGTGCGAGGGGCTGTGCAGCACCGCTGAGCCTGCTTGTTACGATTTTGTATTGCTTGGGCGCGAGATCCGCGCAGGAGTGAGATACGCATGAAGACCGAAGCCCCGATCGCTGGCGGATGCCTGCGCTTGCACGTGCCGGAGCCGACCGGCCGGCCCGGCTGCCACACGGATTTTTCCTATTTGCATCTATCGCCAGCCGGTGCGGTGCGTAAACCGGCCATTGACGTCGCCGCTGTTGACACCGCGGATTTGGCCTACAGCCTCATCCGCGTGCTGGATGAGCGCGGCTTGGCGACGGGCCCGTGGGCGCCGCAACTGAGCCCGGAGCAACTGCGCCGAGGCCTGCGCACGATGCTGAAAACGCGCGTGTTTGATGGGCGCATGTTGATCGCTCAGCGACAGAAAAAGCTCTCGTTCTATATGCAGAGCCTGGGCGAGGAGGCGATCGGCAGCGCGCATGCGATGGCGCTCGGCGACGGCGATATGTGCTTCCCGACCTATCGTCAGCAAAGCCTGCTGATGGCGCGCGACGACGTGCCCTTGGTCGAGATGATTTGCCAGTTGCTCTCGAACTCGCACGACCCGCTGAAGGGGCGGCAGTTGCCGGTGATGTATTCGATCAAGCAGGCCGGTTTTTTCAGCATCAGCGGAAACCTTGCGACCCAGTTCATCCAGGCCGTCGGCTGGGCGATGGCCTCGGCCATCAAGGGCGACACCCGCATCGCCTCGGGCTGGATCGGCGACGGCGCCACCGCCGAGGCCGACTTTCACACCGCCTTGACCTTCGCCCATGTCTACCGCGCGCCGGTGATCCTCAACGTGGTCAACAACCAATGGGCGATCTCGACCTTCCAGGCGATTGCTGGCGGCGAGGGCACGACTTTTGCCGCTCGCGGTTCCGGTTGCGGCATCGCGTCGCTGCGGGTGGACGGCAATGACTTCCTGGCCGTTTACGCAGTCTCTAAATGGGCGGCTGAGCGGGCCCGGCGCAATCTGGGTCCGACGCTGATCGAATGGGTGACCTACCGAGCTGGGCCGCATTCGACCTCGGATGACCCGAGCAAGTACCGACCCGCCGACGAATGGCAACGCTTCCCCTTGGGCGATCCGATCGAGCGACTGAAAGCTCATCTGATCGCCTTGGGCGAATGGTCGGACGCGCAGCATGAAGCGGCGCAAAAAGAGTTGGAGGCAGAAATCATCAAGGCCCAGAAAGAAGCCGAAGCCTTCGGCACCCTGGCCGATGGCCATATTCCGAGCATTGCCTCGATGTTCGAGGATGTTTACAAGGAAATGCCGGCTCATCTGCAGCAGCAGATGGCAGAGGCGCGCCGCTTTGGAGGCCGGGAATGATGGAACAAGAGATGCAGCAAGAGAACGAGCAAAGAGGCGTCCCCATGACCATGATCCAGGCGCTGCGCTCGGCCATGGATGTGATGCTGGCGCGCGATCCCGATGTGGTGATTTTTGGCCAGGACGTCGGCTACTTTGGCGGCGTCTTCCGCTGCACCGATGGGCTGCAGAAGAAATACGGCGATCAGCGCGTGTTTGACGCGCCGATATCTGAAGGCGGCATCGTCGGTGTGGCTGTCGGCATGGGCGCTTACGGGCTGCGGCCGGTGGCCGAGATTCAGTTCGCGGACTATTTCTACCCGGCCTCGGATCAGATCGTTTCCGAGGCGGCGCGCTTGCGGTACCGCTCGGCCGGCGACTTCACCGCGCCGCTGACCCTGCGTATGCCTTGCGGCGGCGGCATTTACGGCGGCCAGACACATAGCCAAAGCCCCGAAGCCTTGTTCACCCATGTCTGCGGCCTGCGCACGCTGATGCCGACCAACCCCTATGACGCCAAGGGCTTGTTGATTGCCGCCATCGAGTGCGACGACCCGGTGATATTCCTGGAGCCCAAGCGCCTGTATAACGGCCCATTTGATGGGCATCACGACCGCCCGTCCACGCCGTGGTCCAGTCATCCGCTGGGTTTGGTACCTGAGGGGTATTACAGCCTGCCACTGGATCAAGCGACGATCTTCAGGCCGGGCCGCGACCTGACGGTGATCACCTACGGCACCATGGTCTACGTGGCCGAAGCGGCGGCCAAGGAGACCGGTATAGACGCGGAAATCATCGATCTGCGTAGCATCTGGCCGCTCGACCTGGCGGCAATCGTCAACTCGGTCAAGAAGACCGGCCGCTGCGTGGTGCTGCATGAGGCCACCCGCACCAGCGGCTTCGGCGCCGAGTTGGTGGCGCTGGTGCAAGAACATTGTTTTTATCACCTGGAAGCGCCGATCGAGCGCGTCACCGGTTGGGATACACCCTATCCGCATGCCCAGGAATGGGACTATTTCCCGGGCCCAGCCCGCGTAGCTGCAGCGCTGCAACGCGCGATGGAGAAGTGAACATGGCAGTCCATACGATCAAGATGCCGGATATCGGCGAAGGCATTGTCGAAGTAGAAGTGGTGGCCTGGCGGATCCAGGTCGGCGACAACATTACCGAGGATCAAATCCTCGCGGACGTGATGACCGACAAGGCCACGGTGGAGATCCCGTCGCCGGTGCATGGCCGAGTACTGGCGCTGGGTGGTGAGGCCGGCGAGGTCATGCGCGTGGGCTCGGACTTGGTCAGGATTGAGGTGAGCGGGGAGGGAACTGGTGAAGCTGCCGGCTCAAGCCCAGCTCCCGCTGCTGCCCCAGCCAAGCAAGCGGCGGCAGCTTCACCAGCAGCGCCCATGCGTCAGGCTGCAGTGGCCGAGCCGTCTGCAGCGGCAGCGCATAGTCCGCAAGATTTCAGCTCGAAAGACAAACCGATTGCCTCCCCCTCGGTGCGCCGCCGGGCCTGGGAGTTAGGCCTTGATCTGACACAGGTGCGGCCCAGTGGTTCCGGCGGGCGCATCATGCATGCCGATCTGGAGGGCTGTGCGCCGCAGCCCCGAGTATTGGCCGGCCCGATCGCCGTGCAAGCCAAGCGCTTGGCTGCCGATGAGGTGATCAAGATCACCGGCCTGCGCCGCAAGATTGCCCAGAAGATGCAGGAGTCGAAACGTCGGATTCCGCATTTCAGCTATGTCGAGGAAGTCGACGTCACCGAGTTGGAGGCCTTGCGCGAGCAAATCAATGCGCGCTGGGCTGCGACGCGCGGCAAGCTGACTTTGCTGCCGCTGCTGGTGCGAGCGATCACGCGGGCGGTCGCCGAATTCCCGCAGGTCAACGCGCGCCTCGACGATGAAGCCGGTGTGCTGACGCGTTACTCGGCCGTGCATCTAGGCGTAGCTGCGCAGACCGATGCCGGCCTGATGGTGCCGGTCCTTCGCGACGCTCAAAATCTCAACCTCTGGACGGCGGCGGCGGAAATCAAGCGTTTGGCGGAAGTCGCTCGCAGCGGGCGCGCCACCCGCGATGAATTGAGCGGCTCGACCCTGACCTTGACCAGCCTGGGCGCTTTGGGCGGCATCGTCACCACACCGGTGATCAACCATCCCGAGGTCGCCATCGTCGGCGTCAACAAGATCGTGGAGCGCCCGATGATGCGTGGCGGCTTGGTGGTCGGTCGTTTGATGATGAATTTGTCATCGTCGTTTGATCACCGGGTGGTTGACGGCATGATCGCGGCCCAGTTCATTCAAGCGATCCGGGCACAACTTGAGAGCCCGGCAATGTTGTTCATTGACTGAGCGCTAAACGCTTGCTCGGTGTTGGCGGCGTTTGAATGCGGCTTGGAGAGGCGCTTTAGCCCGCCAATTCTGCCCATTCGCCCGCCTTGTTCGGCGCAAAAGGTCGCGGGTTTGATGCGAGACTTGGCGCTGTGAAGTCTGCCTCCCTTTCCGTCGCAATCATCTGGGTACGCAACGCAGCCCATTCGGGTTCGGTGGCGTGCTTGCTGCTGATTTTGGGGCTGCTTCTTTCGCCAGTGTTTGCCGCCGGCGCGCGTAGCTTCCATTTCGAGCGGCTTTCTGAGGCTCAAGGCTTGGCGCGTGACTCGGTGACAGCGATCGAGCAAGACGGCCTGGGTTTTATGTGGATAGGCAGTCAGGCCGGCCTCAGTCGTTTTGATGGTCTGCGCGTGATCAATTTCCGCCATGAGGCGAATGAGCCGCGCAGCCTGGCTGATAACTGGATTCAAGCCTTGTTGACCGACCCGGCCGGCAGTTTGTGGGTGGGCACAAGACGTGGTCTGCAGCGCTTTAATCCCGGCGGGGACGATTTCGAAACCATCAAGCTGCCGACAGTTGGCCGCGTTGGCCAAGGCGCGACGCAGGTCAATGCGCTGCTCAGTGACGGCCGTGGGGGGCTGTGGATAGGCACCGACGACGGCTTGCTGCATTTCGAGCCCAAGAGTGGCGCGTTTAGGACCTTTTACCGTCATGCCTCCGGCCGTGCGCAGGGCCTTGCCCATGACAAGGTGCAGGCCTTGGCCTTGGACGGCGAGGGCAATTTGTGGGTGGGCACGGCAGGCGGCGTTCAAATCCTGCCGGCTGGTGCCAGCACATTCAGCAGCTTTGAGCCGGCGGGCCAGTTGCTCAAGTTTTCGCTCGATTTGGTGAAGAGCCTGGTGGTGGACAGGCAAGGGCAGCTGTGGGTGGTCAGCGAGGCCGGCGCGCAGGCTTGGCGCCTGTCGGCTGGGCGCCGCGCCCAGCAGCTGGTGCATGCCCATGCGCGCAAGAGCAACGAAGGATTTATTGCACTCCTGGTCGACCGCCAAGGTGCTCTGTGGCTGGGCACCGGCACGGATGGGCTTTGGCAATGGCAGGCCGAAGAAATGCAGTTCCGGCAATATGCGCACCGGGCTAACGACGCATTCAGCGTGCCTCAACACATCTCCTACATGTTCCATGACCGCAGCGGTTCGCTGTGGTTGGGCACCTGGGTGTCGGGGGTCTACAGGGCTGACTTGGCCAGCGGAGGTTTCAATAAATTTGGCGCCGCCGGGACGGACAACAAAGGCTTGACCGATCAACGCGTCTTCAGCATCGCCGCCCAAGGGCCGGGCAAGCTGTGGCTGAGCACCACCGACGCGGTGGCTTTGCTCGACACCCGCTCGGGCAAAGCCCAGCAATTCCAGTTTGGGCATACCGAGCAAGACAGCATGAATTTCGCCGACACGCGCCCGAGTGCTGCGGACAAACCGGCGCTGGATTGGTTGCGCCGCTATATGGATGGTCGCAGCAGTCAGCTGCGCTTGCCGAGTTTTGGTGCCGACAACCCGCTCGGCGATGTGATTCGCCATGTCGCTAGCGATGCCCGGGGTCAGCTCTGGCTTGGTTCCCGCAGCGGCCTGCACAGGCTGGACCCCGTCGGCGGCCGCAAGAAGACCTTTCGCCATGACGCGAACCAGAGCGACAGCCTCAGTGATGACAATATCAAAATGGTGCTGCCGGAGCGCGACGGCGACATTTGGGTGGCGACCGATCAAGGGCTTGATCGCTTCAACGCCGCTGCTGAAAACTTCAGCCATTTCCGCTATGACAGCGCACGCCCTGGCAGCATCAGTAGTGACCGGGTTCAATACCTGTTTCAAGACTCGCAGGCGCGCATCTGGGTGGGCACGGCGCAGGGCTTGAATCAGCTGATCAAAGCGGCCGACGGGCAGGTGAGCTTCAAGCAGTTTCCCGACCTGCCAAGCCTGGGTGCAGATCCGATTGGCGGCATTTTGGAAGACGGCAAGGGACGGCTTTGGGTCAGCACGACGGCGGGCATTTCACGCTTCGACCCGGCCAGCCGGGAACTGCGCAACTACACCGCCAAAGACGGCATGATCGAAAGTTTCTATTTCGCCAACTCGGCTTTTCAGAGTGCCGATGGGCAGATGTATTTCGGGGGCTTGAATGGTCTGACCGCCTTTCACCCCGAGGACATCACCGACAATCCAACAGCGCCGCCGCTGCAAATCACCGAAATTCGCGTCAATAACGAGGCCTTGCGCCCAGGCAAGACGGTGCAGGGCCTGCGGCTTGATGGGGCTATCGCAAACCTGCGCGATCTCCAACTCAAGGCTGGCCACAACGCCATTTCGCTGGAGTTGGCGGCACTCCATTACGCCGACCCGCTGCGCAATCGTTATGCCTATCAGCTGCAAGGATTTGACGCCGACTGGGTCATGCCCGAGCCCGGCCAACGCAAGGCGTCGTATACGAATTTGGCCCCTGGCAATTACGTCTTTCGGGCCAAGGCCGCCAACAAGGATGGGGTTTGGAATGAAGAGGGCGTCACCTTGGCGCTGCGCGTGCTGCCTGCCTATTGGCAGACTTGGTGGTTCCGGCTTGGCGGGTTGGGCCTGTTTGTGGGCGGCTTGTGGGCCTTGTTTTACGCGCGTGTCCGGGTCTTGAAGAGCCAGCGCTTGCAGCTGGAGCGCCAAGTGGCCGGGCGCACCGCCGAGTTGCTGCAAGAGAAGCAGACACTGGAGCAGACCCGCGACCTGCTGCTGGAGCAAAAGCTGGAGGTGGAACGTCAAAAAGACATCGTCGAGCGGGCTCACGGCAATATCTCCACGCTCAGCGAGATGGGCCGCCATATCACGGCCTCTTTGGACCGCGAACTGATTCAGCGCAGCCTGCTTCTGCATGTGCAGCAGCTGATGCCTGTGGACTGCTTTGCGATCGGTTTTGTCAATCAGGCCCAGCGCTTGCTGGAGTTTCCTTTCATCGTCACTGCGGGCAACTTGGAACTGAAGCCGGCGGAGGTTCTGAGTTTGAATGCCAGCGAACGGGCTGAGTTGCGCTGTGTGAATGGCCGTCAAGCGCTGTTGTTGACGAGCGGCTCTGAGGCTGCAGCCTTGGAGCGCTTGGTTGGGCCGCTGGCCGATGCGGCCCGGTCGGCGGTCTTGGTGCCCTTGCAAGTGGGGGAGCGCGTCTTAGGCGTGGTGCTGGTGCAAAGCCGGCGCCCTCATGCTTATGAGCCCTGGCAATGCGATATGTTGCTCACTCTGGCGGCGTACGGCGCGATCGCCCTGGAAAACTCGGCCAGCTTTTTGTTGTTGAAGCAAACGCAAGAGGACTTGGTGCAACAACAAAAATTTGCCGCGCTGGGCTCCTTGGTGGCGGGCGTCGCGCACGAATTGAATACGCCGCTGGGCAATAGCCTGATGGTGGCCAGCACCTTGATGGATAAGTCGCAAGATTTCGGGCAGAAACTTGCGTGCCAACAAGGCCTGCGCAAATCAGATTTGCAGGCCTTCGTAAGCGAGACACAAGACGCTGCCGCGCTCTTGATGCGCGGCCTGACGCGCTCGGCGGATCTTGTACGTAGCTTCAAGGAAGTTGCCGTAGACCGCAGCAGTGAACAGCGCCGGGTTTTTGATCTCAAACACATTGTTCAGGAGGTTGCCGACACTTTGGCCAATGAGGTGCGCAGCAAGGGGCACAAGCTGAGTCTGGACATTCCCGCCGCTTTGGAGATGGACGCCTATCCTGGCCCCTTGGGGCAGGTGCTGACCAATCTGATCACAAATTCCATCTTGCACGGTTTCGAGGGGCGCCGCGGCGGTCGGATGCACATCAGCGCCGAGCCAGTAGGGCCAGCGGCGCTGCGCATACGCTTCAGCGATGATGGCGTGGGCATCCCGGCGGAGAATCTCGAGCGCATCTTCGACCCCTTCTTCACCACGAAAATGGGGCAAGGCGGCAGCGGTTTGGGCCTGAGCATCAGCTACAACCTGGTGCATTCGATTTTGGGCGGAGAAATCAGCATCAGCAGCGAAGCCGGTGCCGGTGCTGTGTTCACGATCGATCTGCCGCGCAAAGCGCCACTGCCGGGCGAGGCGGCTGAGGCGCCCGAGTCGGCCTAGCCCGCTTGCTCACCAGGTTTTGGTGTCCTGAGCTCGACCCGTTTGTTGTAGGCGAGAAAGACCTGGTCCTGCACCCAACCCAATGATTCGTACAGCGACTGCGCCGCCAGATTGGTTCTGGCAGTGGTGAGGTCAAGCCTGGCTACACCGGCCGACGCCGCGTAGTCATGAGCGGCCAACAGGAGGGCGCGGCCGGTGCCGCTACGTCTGGCTTGAGGGCAGACAAACAGGTCGTAAAGCGTGCAGATGGGTTTAGCCTCGACCGAGCAAAAGCTTGGATAGAGCTGACAAAAACCCAGCGCCTGCCCGCTGGCGTTGGCGGCCAGCAGGAGCACCGATTCGCTCTTTTGCAAGCGTTCTTGAAGAAATTCTCTGGCCAGCGTCAGATCGGCCGGCTGTTCATAAAACTGCCGGTAGGCATCAAACATGCCGGCGAGTGCATCGAGGTCGCTGAGCTCGGCTCGGCGGATGGTGATGTTGTTCATGGGCTTAGTCAGTTTGAAGCTTGTTTGTCCTACTTGATTTGCTGGCGCACCAAGTGCGCCAGCGCGACCGAATTCGCGTCGCCCAGGGCGGCCAAACCTTCGACCGTACCGAGTCGGTCCGCCATGGCCTCGTCTTGGCTGAGTTTCCACTTGCCCTGCAATTTGCTGATCGGTATCTCGATGCCGACCACGGCCCGCGCGAGGCACTGGATGAAGTCTTGCGGTGCGTCCGCAAGCTTCCAAGGCATCGCCTGCTGGGCTTCGCTGTGCTCGGTCAGGTCAAAAAGAAGCTGCGCAATCCAGTGCGGGTCTTCGATAGCGTGGGCTTGGCCATGCGCATGTGCGACCACATAGTTCCAGGTCGGCACCACCTTGCCCTCGGTCAGGCGGGTCGGGTACCAAGACGGCGTGATGTAGGCATGCGGGCCCTGAAACATCACCAGCGAGTCCACCTCGCGTGAGAGTTGCTGCCAGACCGGGTTAGCGCGGGAAACATGCGCTCGCAGCGTCCCTAATTCACCCCGGCCGCGGTCAAGTATGAAGGGGATGTGGTTAGCGATCAGCCCATCGGCACCCACCGTGACCCAGGCGCCCAGTGGCTGCGTCTCGATCAAGGACAGCACCGTAGAGACATCGGTTTCGGCGTGGTAGGGCGGGATGTACATGAGCTAGGAAATCCTTAATTGCGCTGCGGCGCCCGCAATGTAGCAGCGGCCGCGTCATGCGTGCCGACAGACGTGGAAGCTTCAGGGCTTTTGGGCGGGCACCGCAGGTGATTGAGAGCCGAAACAGCGGCAAATCAGAGCCGATGCAACTCTGATTTCAGATACCAGTCACTGATGCGCTCCCCGTTCCAGCGCAGCGTGACATGTTCGGCCTGCCGCGCTGGCGGCTGGGTCGCTTGCGGGGTGAACAGCGCCACGCATTGGCCGCCCTCGCGACGCACGCTGTCATAGACCAAGCCCGCGCTGCCCAGCGCGCGTTGTGCCGCGGCAAAGGGCCGTGAGCTTGCATAGGAATTGGGCTCGTACAGCGCGGTAAAAGTAGCCTCTTGTTGTAGGCCACGCAGGTCGCCTAACGCTGCTTTTACCGTGACTCGGTAGCAGCGCAAATCGACATCGATGGCGGCTTCGGCCGTGCGGGCCAAGAAGAGGGCGCGGTGATGGCTGACCTCGGCCACGGCCGTTTCCAATTCGTTGGCGGCGTAGTACACACCGTAGCTGCCGTCGGTGAAGCGGCTGCCGTCCGGATTGAGGTGTGTGAAGGCCGCCATGATGGGGCTGCAGCCCGGGCCGCTGATGCGCTGCTCGGGCGGCACCAGGCTCAATTCGCCAATTTCGTCGCGCAGGCGCGGGTTGCCCAATGCTTCGATCGCAAATACAACATCCAGATCGGCCGCATCTGCCACTCGCTCATACAGCGAAATCGGGGGATAGCGGCTCGGCAGCAGGCGGCAAGAGTCAACCCAGAAGAGCTCGCTGCTGGGCAAGGCGTCTGCAGCGCTCATGGGGGTGGCTTGTGCCTTCAAGCCCAGCCGCCACGTTGGGCATCCAGGTATTGGCGCACCACGAACAGATCGCTGATTTGCCCCCCAAGCATGCGCGCCAGGGCACTGCTGCCCCCAAACAATGGCGCGCTATTGGGCTTTTTGATCCAGGCGTCGGCGCGCTCCGGAATAGGCAAGAGAATTTGCAGGCCGGCATAGATGCCAAACAGATGCGAAAGCCGCTCCAAGGTGGCCGCATCCAGCCCGCTTTTGATGCGGCCGGCCTTCCAATCAAAAAACGTGGTGCGCCCGCAGCCCAGCAGGCGCTGCTGTTCGTCATTGCTCAAACCCCAGGCCTGCGCAATGCGAAAGAAGCCACGCAAAGCGGCCGCAGCAGCTTCGGGCGATTGCAGGTCGGGCGATTGCAGGTCGGGCGTTGTGTCCCGCGTCAGCCGCGCCCGCGCTTTGCCCGACAGAGCGGATCGCGCCGAAGAAGATGAAGCAGCGAAAGCAACCATGGCAACCCCTCCCAAAACCGCTGCCGGCGACAGGCCGGCCATGAGAGGAGTGTAAATCCGCCTGCGAATCAAATCAACAAATTAGTTCGATAGCGGATTCCGATGCGAGGAGCTCAGTCGTCTGCGTGACTATGCCCTTGGCCATGGGTGTCGATAGGCATGCTGCGACCATCGGCGCCGTCGAAGAAGAAGGGCTTGCGCGCCTTCTGGCGCGGCAGCACTTCATTCATCGTGCTCACCTCGAACAGGCGGCCGTTTTGCATCACATGGCTGATGCGGTCGCTCTGGCGGATGTCCTTCAAGACGTCCCCGTCGATGATCAGCAGATCTGCCAATTTGCCCACCTCCAATGAGCCCAGGTCCTTGTCCAGGCCCAGGTAATGGGCCGGATTGGCCGTGGCCGTACGGATGGCCTCCAGCGAAGTCATGCCGCCCAGGCCAAACATCCACATCTCCCAATGTGCGCCCAGGCCCTCGCGCTGACCATGAGCGCCGATATTGGCTTTCACGCCCGCGCGCTGCAAGGCGGTCGCGGTGCTGGCAACGCGCAAGATGTTGAAATCCTCGTCCGGCGCGGTGGGGCGCCTCACTGCGCGGGCCTCCAACATCGCCCGCGGCACGTACTTGGTCAGCAAGGGGTGCTTCCACACATCGGTGCGGGCATACCAGTAATGCTCGCCGTCCAGGCCGCCATAGCCGACGTTTAAGGTCGGCGTGTAACCCACCTGCGTCTGCGTCCAAAGCTGGTGCACATCGTCATAAACCGCGGCCAAGGGAATCGCATGTTCGATGCCGGTGTGGCCGTCAACAATCATGCTCATATTGAGTTGAAACAGCGAGCCGCCCTCAGGCACCACCATCATGCCGGTCTGCCGCGCCGCTTCGATCACTTGTTGGCGTTGCTCACGACGCGGTTGCTGATAACTCTTGACGCTGATGGCGCCGGCCGCTTGCTGCCGCTTCAGATGGCTGAGTGCGTCATCAAGGTTGTTGACCACCGCCGTGATACCGCCCTTGGCGCCGTAGAGGATGGAGCCGGTCGAGTAAATGCGCGGGCCGGTGACGAGGCCGGCGCGCTGCATCTCGGCCTGCGTGAAGATGTCGCCATTGCGATTCGATGGGTCGTGAATCGTGGTCAGACCGAAGGCCAGCGAGGCATAGTTGATCCAGCTTTGCTGTGGAATGATCTCGTTCTCGCCCATGCCGCCATGCCAATGCGCATCGATCAAGCCAGGAATGACGGTCTTGCCCTTGGCGTCGACGCGCTTGGCGTCAAGCGGAATTCTCACTTGTGCAGCCGCACCGATGGCGGCGATGCGGTTGCCTTCGATGACGATCACGCCGTCCTCGATCACCTCATCGCCCTTCATCGTGGCGATGCGCGCGCCGGTGATGGCGATGCGCCCTTGCGGCTTGTCGCTGGCCTGACTGAAACCGATCTTGCGGCCGGCTTTTTGCACATCGGCCGCTTTGAAACTGCTGGGCTGCGCTTTGCCCTCGGCGTTCAAGAGTGGGGCAGCGAATGCCTCGGCCAAACCGGTGCTGAATAACTCGTCGGCGTAGCTGAACAACACCCGCTGGCTGTCGCCGCTCCACTGCATGTTTTCACCGGCCACCACATCGAGCAGGCGCACCGGCAGTGCGTCCATCTTGGGGCCAACCGTGATGGTCTTGCCGGCCAACGGCAGCGGGGTCACATAGGCATGCGAGCGCTCGACAAAGCCCAGCCATTGCCCGTCGGGCGAGAGGCTGAAATCACTGACGAACTCGCCGCGCGCGACCTCGGTCTCGCTGCGATCCTTCAGCTCGATGCGCCATAGCGCGCGGCGCGAGTCGACCTCGTTGCTCATGCTGAAACGGCTGACAAACACTGCATCGTTGCGCGCGCCAAACTGCGGCGATTCGCCGTCCTTGGCAATGCGCTGCGGCTCGCCTCGGCCATCGGCTGCGGCCAGAAAGACGCCGTTGTCCAGGCCATACCAGGGCGTCGTCAAGTAGCCGCCCTTGACCTTGCTGTAGACAATGCTCTTGCCATCGGGCGAGAACTTGGGCGACAGGTATTTGCCCGGCGCTTTGGTGATCACGGTCTCGCGGCCGCTGGCCAGATCCAGCTTGCGCACGCTGCCTAGCTTCTCGTCGTGCCAGCTCACATAGACCAACTCGCGGCCGTCGCGTGAGAAGCTGGGGAAGAACTCGAAACCTTCGCTTTGTTGGGTCAGGCGGCGCGGCGCGACCTCTTTGCCGGCGCGCAGATCCTTCAGGTAGAGATGGCCCAGCGCCGAGTAGACGGCGCTGCTGCCGTCGGGCGCCACCGTGACCCAGCGCAGTTGTTTGACATCGAACTGATCCGGGGCCACCACCTGCGGCTGGCGCAGTGCTTCGCGCACCTCGCGCTGGTCCTTGACGTGAAAAGGAATTTCGGCGGCGCTTTGCTTGAAGGGGTCGACCCGCCACAGCTTGCCCTTGGCCCACAGCACCACGCTCTTGGCGTCGGGCGTCCAGGCAAAGGCCGGATAGACGCCGTTGACAGACCAGCTCTCTTGCAGATCGCGTTCCAGATGCCCCCAGACCGGTGTCTCGCGCCCGGTCTGCAGGTCCTTCAGGAACAGGGTGCTCTGCATGCGCACGCGTCGCACAAAGGCCAGGTATTTGCCGTCCGGCGAGGGCGTGGGGCGGATAGCGCCGCCGGGGCCCTGCACGAAGGGCTCAACGCTGCCGTCGCTGAGGTCCTGACGGAAGATCTTGAATATCTCGCCGTTGGCGTCCTTGTTGTACTCAAAGTAGCGGCCGGGCGTCGCGTCTTGCGAGTAGTAGAGGAACTTGCCGTCCGGCGACAGCGCGGGCTCGCCCAGATCCTTTTGCCAGTTGGGCTTTTCATTCAGCTGCACGCCCTTGTTGCTGGCAGCCGCAGCGTCCACGTGATAGAGCCAAATCTCGCCCGAGCCGGCCGAGCGGGTGCCGGTGTAATGCTTGCGCGCAGCGATGTAGTTGCCGCTGGGGTGCCAGACCGGGTTGTTGAGCAAGCGGAAGTCTTCTTGTGTTACGGCGCGCGCATTGCTGCCGTCGACATTCATCACCCAAATATTGTCGCCGCCGCCGGCGTCGCTCTGAAAGGCCAGCCGCTTGCCGTCGGGTGAAAAGCGCGCTTGCTGCTCCCACGCAATCGAATGCGTCAACGCACGCGCTTCGCCGCCCTCAATCGGCATCAGGTAGAGGTCGCCGAGCATGTCAAAGACAACTTGTTTGCCGTCCGGGCTGACGTCCACGCTCATCCAAGTGCCGCTGCGGGTGTCGATGCTGACTTGCTTGGCCTGGCCTGGTGGGTGATTGACGTTCCAGACTTTTTTGTCAGCTGCTGCCGCAATACTCGGCGGAGATGCGGCTAAAGCCGCTGACTCGGCCGGCGCTACTTCGGCCGCATGAGTGAAAACAGTGTTGGAGCACAGGCTCAAGCCCGTGAGCGCTGCGGCCAGATGGCGCAACAGAATGTTCTTTTGCATGGGATGAAAGAGCCCAGGGTAAGGGCCGAATTGAGGGTGCCTGAGAGTGCAGGGTGGTGACTTCTCGGGCAGCTTAGCGAGTGTTGGCGGCCCTGAACATTGGCACAAGTCCCTGCATGGGTTGTCTGTCGCACGCCGATATTGCTAGGGCGCTGGTGATGTTGCGCCAAGCAAGTAGTGGGCTGGGATGAGATACCTGGGTTGAACATGCGTTTACTCAGGCCGGCCTTTTGAGGGCATTGCTCATCATCATCTTCATCGCAGTGGCTTTTCCCGTCCAAATCAGTTTGACACTGGGCTACTTGCCGCCGCCCACCGATTGCATCAGTTTGCGAATCGTTAAGTTCGAGAGCTTGTCCATGGGGCGCATGCGGCTCACCGTGAATTTGGGGAACCCGGAGGCCTTGTCATATTCCTGGCTCGGCGCCGAGTGGCTATATCGTTGCTTGCGAATACAATGAATTCCTTCCATCACCTCAGGGAATCATGGACGCTCGCGTAACGCAAGACAGGGTTTTTGAATCCGTCGCCGAATTGTTTTCATTGCTGTCCACACCAATCCGCTTGAAGATCATCAGCGCGGTCTGCCATGGTGAGAAAAATGTCTCTGAGCTGCTGAGCGAGATCGACACCACGCAGCCGAATATGTCGCAGCATTTGTCTACCTTGTACCGCAGCGGGGTGCTGTCCAAGCGCCGCGAGGGCACGCAAATCTATTACCAGTTGCAGAGTGAGCGGGTTGCGGCACTTTGCCGGGCCGTCTGCACGCAGGTGGAGATGGAGATGAACCCCAGTGCGGAGATCGAGACCAAAGAACGTTTGATGCCGGCTGGGGTTCGCTGAACTCGTGACAACGGGCCGAGGTCAGCCGGCTGCCGATTATTTCAGCCCCTGCGGGTCGGGCAGTACTGGTTTTTCGGCTCTTCGCCGCGTAGGTACTGGGCTTCTTCCTCTTCATTGGCTGGTTGCACGGCCACCAACTGGGTTCGGTCGGCATAGAGTTCCCGCAACTCTTCGTTGAGGCAGGCTGCAATGGCGCTCGCGTCGAGCGAGCGCTCAAAGGCTTTGAACCAGCGCCGCGCACGACCTTGGTAGCGAAAGTCGATCACCCACAGCGTCGATGATTTGAAAAACTCGGCCATCGCGCTTCAGCTCAATCAGGCCGCCTCATCCATCATGACGCGGATCTGCGTCTCCACCTCGGCCGAGATGCCGGCCAGCTCCGGGTCAACCGAGAGCGCCGTTAGCATTTTCACCGGCTCAATCATGCCCAGTTTGGTGCGGCCCGCCTCGGTATAGACGGAGATGCGGCAGGGCAGGGCCATATTCAGACGCATATCGATGGCCATCACCCGCGCCGCTTGGCCCGGATTGCAGACTTCAAAGACCTTGCACTCGTTCTCGAAGGCCAAGCCTTTGCCGCGCAGCGTGGCGCCGAGGTTGTGCACATGCAGCACGCCGAACTGCTGACGTTTGACCGCCGCTTCCAGATCGGCACTGGCTTGCTCGAATGATTTGTCGCTTTCGATGATGTAGTACATAAGGCTCCTTGTTGCGGGGATGGTCGGGTGTGGGGGATCAGCTGCGCCGAACCGGCAGGCCGTGGCTGCTCCAGGCGCCGATGCCGCCGGCCAGATTGCGGACTTTGGTATGACCTTGGTGCAATAGGAACTGCAGCGCCTGCATGCTGCGCCCACCGGCCGCGCAGGCCAAGATCAGATCAGCGTTGCGTGGCAACTCGGCATGGCGCTGCTGCAATTGGCTTAAAGGCAGATTGATCACATTGGGCAAGTCAAAGCCGGCGCGCGCCAGCTCATGTGCCTCGCGCACATCGATCAACCAGCAGCCCGGCAGGGTCAGAGCCTGCTGGGCGGACAGCGGGTCCAATTGAAGCTGACTTGGGTTCATGGTTTGGTACTCCTTGCTGGGTTGAAGGGGAGTGCGGCGCGCCCGCGTGCCAGGCATTCGGCCTGGTCTGCGATTCGGCCGCAGACAAGCTCGCAAAGTTCGTAGATGGCGGGGTCGGCAATGCGGTAGTAGGCGCTGGTGCCGCGACTCTCGCGCGTGACCAAGCCGCGTTGCTGCAACAAACTCAGGTGCCGGGAGACATTGGCGACCGAACAGCCGCAGAGCTCGGCCATGTCACCGACCTTGCAGGGCTGGTGGCGCAGCAGATTGAGGATCTGCAATCGCGTCGGCTCCGCCAGCGCTTGAAAGTAGCTCGCTACCTGCTGCAGGGCCGCATCGCTCAGGGCTTCGAACTTGGCGCCAGCTTGTTCACTGGTTTTAGCGATGTCAGCGGGCGGGATGGTGGGCTGGGCAGTTTTCTTCATTGATGCGTTGCCGATGTTTGACTATTTGCGTGAATGCGCAAATAATACGATAACGATATACAAATGTCCAGCTCTCACCAGCGACCACCGCCATGCAGACAAATATGACATCTACCGCCTCCTTAATGAAGCCGGCCTTGCCCCGAAGCGTTGCCACTGCGGCCTCATTGCTTGTTCTATTGGCGCTTTTGGCCCAGCCAATCGCCGCGCGGGCCGACACGCAGCTCAAGCCAACACCGGCCTTGAAGACCCTGCTGGTGCAGGCCGGTGCTGCGGGCCAGCGGCTGAGTTTTGACGGGCAGGTCGAGGCCTTGCGCCAGACCGTCCTGGCGGCGCAGGTCGCTGGTGCCGTCGTGCAACTCGACGTCAAGGCGGGTGACCGGGTCAAGGCCGGTCAAGTATTGATGCGCATTGATGCCCAGGCGGCCGAGCAGGCGACGGCGGTCAGCGAGGCACAAGCGCAGTCGGCTCGGGCGGCCTTGCAACTGGCCAGCCAGGAACTGGAGCGTCAGCAGCGTCTATTCAAGCAAAACTACATCAGCCAGGCCGCCTTGGATCAGGCCGAGGCGCAGTTCAAGGCGGCCCAAGCGCAAGCCAATGCGCAGTTGGCACAAGTCGCTGTGACACGCACGCAGAGCGGTTTGAGCATTGTGCGCAGCCCCTATGACGGTGTGATCGCCGAGCTGCCGGTGACGCTGGGCGATATGGCCATGCCGGGCCGCGCGCTGGCGACCGTTTACGACCCCGCTGCCTTGCGGGTGACGGCCCATCTGCCGCAAAGCGTGGCCAGCAGCCTCAGCGTGGCTGAGGGCACGCGCGACGTTCGCATAGAAATTCCCGCCCTGGGCGAGGCGGGCGCGGCCATCACGGCCTTGCGCGTGCAACTGCTGCCCACCGCCGACGCAGTCTCTCAAACCATGCAGCTGCGCTTGGACCTGCCGGCCAAACCGAGCGGCGTCGTGCCCGGCATGTTTGCCCGTGTCAGCCTGCCAGCCGCCTTAACCACGGTTGCAGGCGGCGTGCCAGCCGCGAACATCTGGGTGCCGCGCACGGCCTTGGTGAGACGCGCCGAGCTGGACGGGCTCTACGTCATTGCCGCCAGCGGCAAGCCGCTGTTGCGCCAGATTCGCCTGGGTGCGGTCAGAGGTGATCAGGTCGAGGTGCTGAGCGGCCTGAGTGCGGGTGAGCGCATCGCCTTGGAGCCGCAGGTCGCGGCGCAAGTCCGCTGAGCAGGGGGCAGGCTATGACGACATCCAACTCCTTGAGTGTTTCGGGGCGCATTGCGGCCTTCTTTCTGAGCGCGCAAATCACGCCCTTGCTGGCTTTGCTGGCTCTGTTGCTGGGCATCTTTGCCGTCCTGGTGACGCCGCGCGAGGAAGAGCCGCAGATCAATGTGACCATGGCCAATGTGCTGATCCCCTTTCCGGGCGCCAGCGCCCGCGATGTAGAGCAGATGGTCGCCACACCGGCCGAGCAGGTCTTGAGCCAGATCGCGGGCATCGAGCATGTGATGTCGGCCTCCAGCCCTGGGATGGCGGTGCTGACGGTGCAGTTCAAGGTCGGCGTTAGCCGCACCGAGGCCTTGGTGCGCCTGCATGACACTGTTCAATCCAACGCGGACTGGTTGCCGCAGCGCCTGGGTGTGCTGCCGCCCATCATCAAGCCCAAGGGCATTGACGATGTGCCCATCGTCACCTTGACGCTGTTCAGCAAGCAAGCGGACATTGGCGCCTTCGAGCTGGAGCGGGTCGCGCACAGCATGGAGATTGAACTCAAGCGAGTGCCCGGCACACGCGAGGTGACGACCAATGGCGGCCCCGGCCGCGGCGTGCGGATCGATATCGACCCGGCCCGCCTGGCGAGTTCAGGCGTGACCGTGGCGGAACTGCAGCAGACCCTGCAATCGGCCAATCTGGGTCTGCCGCTGGGTGAACTGCTGCAGGGCAACCGGGCGGTGACGCTGGAAGCCGGGCCGTTCTTGAGCAGCGCGCGCGATGTGGCCGAGCTGATCGTCGGCGTACATGCCGGCAAACCTGTGTTCCTGCGCGATGTGGCCGAGGTTCAAGACGGCGCGCTGCGACCACGTCACTATGTCTGGCATGGCGAGAAGGGCCAAGACTACCCGGCCGTGACGGTGGCCATCACCAAGAAGGCGGGCGAGAACGCCATCGACGTGGCCAACGCCGTGATGGCCCGCGTGGGCACGCTGCGCAATACCGTGATTCCGGCCGAGGTCGAGGTCAGCGAGACCCGCAACTACGGCGCCTCAGCGAATGACAAGGCCGCCAAGCTGATCCAGAAGCTGATGTTTGCCACCGCCTCGGTGGTGGCGCTGGTGTTCATTGCGCTGGGCCGGCGCGAGGCGGCCATCGTCGGCACAGCGGTCGTCTTGACCCTGACGGTGACGCTGTTCGCGTCCTGGGCTTGGGGCTTCACGCTGAACCGGGTCTCGCTGTTCGCCTTGATTTTCTCGATCGGCATCTTGGTTGATGACGCCATCGTGGTGGTCGAGAACATCCATAGGCATCAGCAGTTATTCCCCGGCAAGACTTTGCGCGAACTGATTCCCGGCGCCGTGGATGAGGTTGGCGGGCCGACCATTCTGGCCACGCTGACCGTCATCGCCGCGCTGCTGCCTATGGCTTTTGTGTCCGGCCTGATGGGCCCGTATATGAGCCCCATCCCCATCAATGCCAGCATGGGCATGTTGCTGTCGCTGGCGATTGCTTTTGTGGTGACGCCATGGTTGGCGCGTTTGTGGATGAAAGCCATTCCGTTTGATGCCACCGCCAACGCACAAATTGACCCGCATGCGCTGCACGGCCTGTCGGCCAAGCTGGCACCGTTGTTCGAACGCGTGTTCAAGCCGCTGCTGGACCCGCAGCGCGGCGGTCGCAATCGCGGCTTGCTGGGCGCAGGCATTGCTGTGCTGATCGCCATCTCGCTGGCCTTGCCGGCCACCGGCCTGGTGCTGTTGAAGATGCTGCCTTCCGACAATAAGAGCGAGTTCCAGTTGGTGCTGGACATGCCGGCCGGCACGCCGCTGGAGCAGACCGCCGCCGTGCTGCGTGAACTCGGCGCCTACCTGGCCACCGTGCCCGAAGTGACCCATTACCAAGCCTATGCCGGCGGCGCGGCGCCAATCAACTTCAATGGCCTGGTGCGCCAGTACTATCTGCGCGCGCAGCCCGAGCAGGGCGATATCCAGGTCAATCTGGTCGACAAGCACCAGCGCAGCGAGAAGAGCCATGCGATTGCTACCCGCCTGCGCCCCGAGCTGCAGCAGATTGCCAAGCGCTTCAACGCCAATCTCAAGGTCGTCGAGGTGCCGCCCGGGCCGCCGGTGTTGGCGCCCATCGTGGCCGAGATTTACGGACCGGAAGCGCAAGGGCGGGCAGCGGTTGCCAAGCAGGTACGCGCCTTGTTCGAAGCCACGCCCGGCGTGGTGGATGTCGATGACTCGGGTGCTAGCGCCGCGCCGCGCAAGCTGCTGCTGGTGGACAGGCGCAAGGCCGCGCTCTTGGGCGTGTCTCAACAAGCCATTGTCAGCACCTTGCACACGGCACAGGCCGGCGAGGACGTCACTTATCTGCATGACGGCAGCAAATACCCGGCGGCCACCCGCCTGCAGCTAGCGCCTCAAAGCCAAGGCGATCTGAATGCGCTGCTGGCACTGACCGTGCGCGCCGCTGGTGGTCAGCTGGTGCCGATCCGTGAGCTGGTGACGATCAGCGACGGCTTGCGCGAGCAGACCGTTTATCACAAGGATCTGGCGCCGGTGCACTTCGTCGTGGCCGAGATGGCCGGCAAGGTGGACAGCCCGCTGTACGGCATGTTCGCGATGCGAGGCAAGCTGGCCGATATCAAAACGCCCGATGGCCAAGGCCTGAGTGAATATTTCATCCGCCAGCCGCTCGACGCTTACCGTGGTTACGCGCTCAAATGGGACGGCGAATGGCAGATCACTTATGAGACCTTCCGCGATATGGGCCTGGCCTATGCGGTAGGCCTGGTGCTGATCTATTTGCTGGTGGTGGCGCAATTCGGCTCCTACCTGACTCCGCTGATCATCATGGCGCCGATTCCGCTCACCATCATCGGCGTGATGCCGGGTCACGCGCTGCTGGGCGCGCAATACACGGCCACCTCGATGATTGGCATGATTGCGTTGGCCGGCATCATTGTGCGCAACTCGATTTTGTTGGTGGACTTCATCAATTTACAGGTGCGCACCGGCATGCCTTTCGAGCGCGCCATCGTCAGCTCGGCGGTGACGCGCGCGCAACCCATCATCCTGACCGGCCTGGCGGCCATGATGGGGGCCTTCTTCATCCTCGATGACCCGATCTTCAATGGTCTGGCGATTTCGCTGATCTTCGGTATCGCGGTCTCGACCCTGCTGACCTTGATCGTTATCCCGACGCTCTATTACATGGCTTACCGCAAGCGCCTGCATTTGCTGACGGGGCCAGCTCCGATGGGGAGTCAAGCATGAAGCACCGCATCTTCAAGCCGCGTCTCTGGTTGGCGACGCTGGTTGTAGGGCTAGCCTCAGCGACCGCGGCCCAGGCTGCCGAGCTGATGGATGTCTGGCAGAGCGCGCAGACCAGCGACCGTGAGTACGCGGTCGCCCGCCCCAGTCACGCTGCAGCCCAGACGCAGCGCGAGCAAGCGAAATCCTTGTGGCGCCCCAGCGTGGGCCTGAGCGCCAGCGCCGGCTTGGCCACGGCGGCGCAAAGCATGCAGGGTGCGCAGTTCAGCGCGCCCGGCCTGGGTCAGCAAACCGGGGTTGATTTCAACACCTCGGTCAAGCAGGGCACGGTCGGCAATGTCGCGCTGCAGGCCAGCCAGCCGCTCTACAACCCGGAACGCAGCGCCCAGGCCCAGCAGCTCAATCTGGCCGCAGATATGGCCGACCTGGAACTGCTGGCCGCTCAGCAGGGCTTGGGTCTGCGCATGGCCGAGCGCTATTTCGATCTCGCCTTGGCGCAGCAGCAGTTGCGCTTGGTGGAGCAGCAGCAACTGGCCGTGGCGGCCGCGCATGAAGAAGCCGTGGCGCAGGCTCATGTGGCCTTGCTGATGGACCGCCTGCGTCTTGCCGCCTTGAGCGGCAATCTGGACGAAGCCGCGATGGCCGGCATCAATGCCGCACTCAGATAAATCACCCTAACCAATTTTTCAAACGGAGCATTTCATGAACACTTGGCAAATCGTCCGCGTCGTCGCCGGCATCTTCATTCTTTTGTCCTTGGCCCTGGGCAGCCCCGCCAGCCCCTTCTTCCATTCGAGCTGGTGGCTGGCCTTCACCGCCTTTGTCGGCGTCAACCTATTGCAAAGCGGCTTCACCCGCTGGTGTTTGATGGAGAGCATGCTGGCCAAGCTGGGCGTGCGTCGCAGCGCCTGATGTTTAGGCGACAACCTTGACACCAACACTCTTCCCGTAAGGACATCGCCACGGGGGAAGGCATCTTCACCGTCACCCTGCGTCAGCAGCAGGACGACCAATTCAATGTCGAGTTTGGTGCCGAGGTTCCGGCGCTGATATGCAACGAGCCGGCGCCGCTCACCAAGGCGGGTAGGGGCTGGCGGCGCTACTCAATAAGCAGCGATGAGATGGCTCGATCAAAGGCCGGCAGTAAAGTGTCCGTGTCGGCCTGTAGCGTAAGGGACAGTCCGGTGAAGTTCTCGTGTTGGTAGACCGTTAGCTTGAAGCCCGCGGGGACGCGGATGGAGCGGATGGCGTCGTTGCTGATGTCAGCCCAGAGCAAGTCTTTGAGGTCGTAGCGACCTTTTCCCAGTTTCACCTCGGGCCCCTGGTAGTTTTGCTCGGTATAGAAGGAAACACCGACGCTGGGCGCTGGCATATAGGGCTGGCCGCTGTAGGCCGACCACAACTCGGCCAAGGTCTTTCCCGTCAGCGTCACCCATACGCTCGAGTTGTAGTTCACGCCCTGCAAGGCATTGAGGTGCAGGGCTACGGCTACGGGGTCTCGGCCTTGTCGGTGGGTCTTGTCCACCCAATTGAAGAATTGCGCCGCCGTGCCGTAGCCGTCGATGTAGCGGGCGGTGGGCGCGACCGAGTCGGAGAGTGCCCAACCGATCTCCTGGTTGTAGCGCCCAAAGAGATTTCGCATCCAGTCTGCCGTGCCTTCGATGATCCAGCCGGGCATCGCCCCAGTCAGTTTGCCTTGGATGACGTGGGTCAGCTCATGTACCGCCACATCGACGTCCTTGGGGACCTGGGCCAAGTACCGGGTTGAGTAATAGACAGTGGCGCCCCCTGCTACCCAGGCCGGCGGTTGATTCGGCGCGTCGTCGAAGCTGTAGGTCACCTCCTTGGGGGCATCTGTCTTCAGCGTAGCGCTCATGGCCGGGTAGGTCTCGTAGAAGGTGCAGACCAACTTCTCGAGCTGTACTGGATCGACTCGCGCTGTGTTGATTACAAACAGCGTCAGCGGGCTGTTATTGCCGCAAGCAGGACGAGCCAGCCGCGGGCTCATGTCCACGACCGGCACGGGTGCTGGTCGCGGGGGTGCGTCTTCGCCGCCGCCGCAGGCGCTCAAGAGAAGGGCATTCGTCAGCCCGACAAGCCAATAATGAAGGCGTCTGATGCCGGCGCTGCGGCGCTTGTTGATGGGCCTATCCATGCCGTTCTCCCTCGAATTCGATGCGAGGGAGGATTCTGTTCGAACTACCTCGTGGCCTGTGTAAATTAGGGTAAGGCATCGACAAAGCCTCCTTAATCGCACCATCCGGGTGCTTTTAGGGAGACTTTGCCGATCACGAATAGAAACAAAATGGGGTCAGGTCCATTCAATAGCCTTGAGTCAGCTGAGTGACCGCAGCGCTTCTGGATGCCCGGTGTGGGCACTGAATTGCCAAGCAGGCAGTGCCGTAGAAACATCCCGGCCGGAGCCTGGCCAAGAGTTCGAACGTGCGCCGCATAGCTGACGTTCGGCTCACCAACCGTTTTTATAAACGGCGGCGTACTGGCGATATTGCAGCCACACGCTCCCGATCAGTTCCTATTGTTCGGATGAGCAGCGGGGGCGGCATGCGGGCTTGCCATTGTGGGTCGACCGTTTGGAGAGCGGCTCCGCTGCCCTTTGCGCCAGCTTGGCGCCCCACTCACGCCCTGGCCGGCCAGACCTCGGTGACCTTGGCGAGCCAGAAGGCTTGCTTGTCAGCCGAGAAATCCCACTGCTCGATCCGGCAGCACCCAGACGCCGAGTCTGCGCCCCAGCGCAGCAAGTTCACCGAGTTGGGCACGCCCATGCGAAGCCGAGACGAGACAGCCGTGCCCGCCTGCACGGCCCACATCGGACGCGCCAGGCCTTGCAGCGGCATCACGTAAGGCAGGTGGATGTGCCCACCCATGACAAGGTCGGCCCCGGCCCTTGCCCAGCGCTCGAGCGCGGCCGCATGCCCGCGGAGCACGTTGGACAGTTCCTCGTCACGCGTCACGGCCACGGGCTGATGCACAACCACCACCCGCAGTTGGCTAGCTTCAGCGCCTTCCAAAAGTTGCGCCACACGTTCGACCTGCCGCCCGGATATCTCCCCATGCTTGTGGCGCCAGGGCCGCGTGGTGTTGACGCACAGCAGCATCAGCTCGGGCGAGCGGTGCACGGGCTCGAGTTCCGCGCCGAAGGCCGCGCTGTAGCGGGCATAGGGGCGGCGCAGCCGAGCCCACAGGTCGAACAGCGCGATGTCGTGGTTGCCTGGAACAGCCAGCACCGGTGCTCCGAGGCGGTCCACAAACGCACGTGCGGCCCGGAACTGCGCCGGGCGAGCGCGCTGAGTGATGTCGCCCGACAGCACGATCAGCTCGGGCCGCAGCTGCCTGGCCAGCGCGGCCAATGCTTCGACAACCGGCGCCTGCTCGGTGCCGAAGTGCGTGTCGGAGATCTGCAGCAGGATGCTCATCCGCCTGCCTCCTCGGTAGGGGATGCGGCGCCAATGGCGGCAGCCTGAGCTTGCGCTTTTGGCTGCGGCCTCAGCAGGTACAAGGGTTTGGCGAGCACGCGGAAGTCTAGTGGTGCGCGCATCATCGTCACCTCACCGTCGAAGGCCACCTTCACCCCACGACGACCCTGCGGCAGCGTGGGCTTGACCAACAAATGCTCGAACTCGAAGCGCTCCACGCCGGCCGCCTCACCCAGCCGGCCCATCGCGCCATGCAGCATCAGCCCCATCATCGACAGCGTGCCAATGGGTCGCAACACCAGCGCGGCCATGCTGCCGTCGCCGGGCGTACCGGCCAAGGTATCTTCCGGTTCCGCGCCGAACTGCTGCAGTTGCAGCCGGTTATTGCCCACAAAAAGCGTCAAGGTTTGCACGTCGCGAACCGTACCACCTGTTTCGATATGCAGTCGCAGCCGACGCTGTGCGCGCAGCAGCGTCGAGCAGGCCGCCACGAAGGCCACCCAGCGGCTGCGGCCGAAGCGGGCCTTGTAGGCTTCGCGGTCTTCCAGCAGATCGGGATAGAGCCCCAGGCTGGCGTTGACCAGGAACACGCGCTCGTTGATGCCGGCCACCTGAACCGGCACCGGCCTTGCATGCAGCAGCAGGCGGACCGCTTCGGCCGGGTCGGCGGGAATGCCGTGGGTGCGGGCAAAGTAGTTGAACGTGCCCTGCGGCACCACCCCCATGGCGCAGCCCACCGCATGTGCGGCCTGCGCCACCGTGTTGAGCGTGCCGTCGCCCCCGACGGCGACTACGGCCGCGCGCGTCAACAAGGCCCGCTGCGCCGATTCACGCGCCAAGCCGGTCAATTGGACGGGCGTGCAGAAGTGCAAGTCACCGCACCTGCCTTGTGCCCGCAGCACAGACTCAATGACATCACGCTTCGTGTCCGCATCGCTGCTGCCCGCAGCCGCATTGATCACGAACTGGATAGTCGCGGCAGGATCGAGTTCGGCGGCACCTGCCATGACTGATTGGGGCAAAGCGAGGTGAAATGCCTTCAATCGTGGCGCAGCAGGTCGCCGAAGACGGCATGCTCCCCCTCCCTGCGATCGGCGCCCGGCGCGTCGTACAGGACGAGCCACTGGGGCTTGCCATCGGACAAGGCCGGCGGCAAATCGCAAATCGCTTCGGCCCGATTGCTGCCGCGACCGTGCGGCAGGGGCACCGACTCGGTCAATGCCGCCTCGAAACGCACGGGCTCGCGGTTGGCGGCCAGCAAAGGTCGTGCAGCAGGCCACTTGAACACGCGGATATCACCGTTCAGCACCATCGTCGGGCCGGCCAGAATGTAGAGGTCCTCGCCCGAAAAGTGCAGGTCGCGAACACCCAAGCCGTCGAGCTGTAGGAAATGCTTGCGGATCAGCGTGCCACGCTCGTCCAGCGGCAGCAGTCGAAGATCATCAGCGCGGGCCTCGACCTCGATCTCGAGCAGTGCCGACCAGCCGCGCAGCACCGGCCCGCGCAGCCCCAGCAGCAGGCGGCGGCCGTCGACGGCCAGGCCTTCGATGTCAAAGCCGTTGTCCTTGCCCGGGATCGCCATATAGGGACCAAAGTGGGGGTCATCCGCCAGCGCGCGAGTGAGCAGGTTCGACTGGGCATCGCCCTTCAGGCGCAGCGCCTTGCGGCCATCCTTGGCCTGGCGCACCAGGCAGGGTTCGCCCTGGGCATCGGCCTCGATCGGCAAACAGGCCAGCAAGCGCCGGTTGCCGTCAAGTGCGAGCTTGGCCAACCGCTTGGCGTTGTCGGCGTGGCTCCGCTCCGGCTTGGCGTTCTTGCGCTTCAGGCCATGCGAGCCGACCACCCAGAGGTAGCCATCGGCCACGGCCATGCCTTCCAGGTCGGCTTCTTCCTCGGCCGTGCCGGGCAGATCCAGCAGATCTGCGAGTGGGAAATCGCGCGCCTCGCCAAAGCGCAGGGCCTCGCGCCCCACGGGCTCGAGCCGGCGCAGGCGGTCCAGGCCACAGGCTTCGTCGCCCGCCACCCAAAGCCAGTCGCCAGTGAAGGCTGCCCCCGATAAGTTGGATTGAACCAGGGAGTCAGCAGCGAACTCCAGCCGGACGGCATTGCCAGTTCTCGTGTTGGGCATCGCTTGTTTCTCCAGAGGGTGAGGTGCCAAGAAGGTTTGGGTGCCGCAACGCCTGCTCGCTGCGTTCACCAAAAGCCGAAGTGTGAGGTCAAAGCCTCGCTTCGTGTTCAGGTTTATCCGATGTTCGCGTTCCCGAAAAGCTGCTTTTTCGGAAGCACCAGCGGCCCCACATTGCAGCTGTGACGCAAGCCCATCAACCATCAAGTAGGACTCATCATGCGCAACTATCTCGTCAACAGCCCGCAGGCCGCAGCCCGCATCATCGCGCTGACGGTGGTCGCCGACGGCGACATCGCAGACGCTGAAATCGAGTGCCTCGACCGTCTCGCCGTGCATGAACAACTCGGCCTGGAACGGCTTGAACTGCTTGCGCTGCTGGACACTTTCTGCGAAGACTTGCTTTCGAGCGGCCAGTTGAACTGGGCCGATGTCTGCCCGGTGGACGAGCGCACGCTGGCGGACCTGATGGGTGAAATCCAGGATCCCGAGCTGCGGCTGAAGGTGCTGCGCTTATGTGTTGAACTGGCAGAAGTCGATGCCCAGGTCGACGACGGCGAATCGGCTGTGATTGTCGCTGCCGTCGAGCACTGGGGCCTGCACCGTGAAATGTTTCGGTCGTCGGCTCGGAACTGATAGTCTCGATTCGCCCGGCCCTTCCGTGCTGCGGGTCGGTGGGGTGGCGGACCAGCAGGCGGGGTACAACTCCCAATGCGAACACATTGCTGTCGTGTAGCTGTGGCACCGGCTGTCCGCTGCGGAGACAAAGACGCTTTGATGCAATAGAGCCGGGAGCGTGAGGCTGCAACACTGCCAGTAAGCCGCCCTTGACCGAAATGGAATGTCGAGTCGGCGCCGGCGGCATCTTGCCGTTTTTTCTGCGGCCGCTACTGGCGTGAAGGTGCTGCGCACTGCTGGCATCATGAAGCCCGGCGCCTTGCCGCCGCTTTGATGATTTGATGATTTGATGATTTGACAAGCCTGATGCCCATATTCGAACGACTCGCCGCCTTGATTCCCGGACAGTGGGAAAAAGTCATCCTTACTGCCTTGCTGATCGGTGCGGCCTTGCTCGCATCGCACCTTTGGGCACGCTATCTCTCACGCGGCGCGATTTCGGCGGAGAAACGCCGCATCCACTTGGTCTGGGCACGCAACATCATCTGGTTTGCAGCATTGCTGATCATCGTGTCGGTCTGGGCCTCCACGATCGCTGGTTTTGCCTTGTCGGTTGCGGCGGTGGCGGGTGCCATTTTGATCGTCAGCAAAGAGCTGGTGATGTGTGTTCTCGGCTACTTGTATGTCACCGTGGTGCAGCCCTACAAGATTGGCGATGTGATCGAGTTCAAGGAGTTGCATGGCCGCGTGGTGGATATCGATATGTTCTCCACCACCCTGGTTGAGCTTGACAAGGCCGGTCAACGGACCGGCAAAGTGGCCGAATTCCCGAATGGGCTGCTGCTTACCCGCGCGCTCGTCAACTCTTCCCCCAACGGCGAATATGCGCTGCACGCCATACAGATCCCCATCCCGGAACGCCTCTCGCATGACTTGGATCACATCGAAGCAGCCGCCCTTGCCGCCGCTGACCGCGCGACCGCCGGCTGGCGTGAAGAAGCCATAGTCCACTTCCAGAGAGCTTCTGCCGAGAACTTCATCGCGCTCCCTTCTGGCAGAACCAAGGTTTCATGGGACTTTTCAAACCCCGAACACCTGGTGCTGATTGTTCGTGTGGCCTGCCCGGTCGATCAGCGCGCCAAAGTGGAGCAGGAGGTTTTCCGCCACACCTGGCGTGCGCTCTCACCGGCACCGCAGGCCTGAGCGCCTGGGCGCTAACTTGGAGTGAGCGCCATGTATTCCAACGCCAGTGGCACCGCAAAATTCCTGGCGCTGCTGTCGCATGAACTCTCGCCCTGCCACCCGCGATGGACAAGCACTCCGGCATCACGCGCCGCCCACAGCCCGGATCCGCTGGAGCCTAGGGGGGACGAGGCGCAAGCCGTAGAGCGTGCTGCCGCGCGAGGGTTTGTCGGATAGCATGGCCGCTCAGGCCGAACGGATGTCGGCGCGGACTAGCGGTTTGAGTGCGACCCCGACGGGCGAGGGCCGTGCGAATGTTTCACAGCGAGAAGACTTCAATGAGCGCGATCGGCAATGTGTTGTGGTTCCTGATGGGTGGGTTTTTCATGGGCTTGGGCTGGTGCTTGGCCGGGCTGATTGCTTTTGTCTCCATCGTTGGTATTCCCTGGGGCAAAGCCTGCTTTGTGATCGGTCAATTCGCGTTCCTACCTTTTGGCAAGGAGGCAATCAACCGTAAGGAGTTGACCAATCAGGACGACATCGGCACCGGCGGCCTGGGCCTGCTTGGCAATGTCGTCTGGTTCATCTTTGCGGGATTCTGGCTGGCGCTCGGCCATGTCGGATCTGCGGTGTTGTGCTTCATCACGGTCATCGGGATTCCATTCGGCATCCAGCATCTGAAGTTGGCCGGCCTTGCCCTGGCGCCGATCGGCCAGGTCATCGTGACAAAAGAAGTCGCGCAGGCCTCTCGGCAGCAATCGGCTAAGGCCGTGGTCGCCAATCTCCGATCTGGTGGGTAACACCGCACGGGATCATGCGCAGCTGCGCGAAGCGATCAATGATGTCGCGATCGAGGCCACCCGCGACATTTGACCGCGCGGCGCGGTATAGGACCGAACGCTACGAGTAGAGCTCGCCAACGAGAACACTCCGTGGCAGCACGGAAATTGCCATGTGCTCGGACACACCGTAGAGGCGCCGCAGTTTGTCGAGCATCTCGATCTGGATGCGATATTTCGTCAGGCGATTTGGGTCGTCTTGGGCCAGGCGCGCGGCCTGCTGTCTTTGCAGTTCCTCCGAGAGATCCAGTATCGCGGCGCGCTTCGCGACAACCGACTGCGCTGCTTGCTCGTCCCGCTCTACCAAGGCACGCAGCGCAGCTTGAGCGGTCTCCAGAACAATTTGCACTAAACGCTCCAGCAGTTCTTTCGTCTCCTTAGACGGCGCGATCTGCGCTGCCTCGAGGGCCTGGGCCAGCGGCACCAATTCGCGGCTGATCGCGGCGCTCATGCTCTCAATCTCGCCCGTGGCGGCAACCAAGCGCGCATGCTCCTCGGCTTCTACGTCGCTGAGCGCACTACGCCCGATGTGCTGCAGATAGTTCAGCACTGCTTCTCGCAACACGACGATCTGGTCGAACTGCTGCGCAAGTTCACCGAGATCCCTGGCGACGAAGGCCGATTGGACCTTTGCGAGCATGCTGTTGGTGAGCTGGCTCATGTGCCCAAGTTCCATCCGCGCCCGTTCCAGCGCCATCGATGGCACGGCGATCATTGCGTCATCGAGATACTTCGGACGAATGATCTCCTTCTGCACAAGGACGCGATCCGGAACGATCCTGGTGGCCAACTTCGCAAACAAGGCAGCGAAGGGCAGGAAGATCACCGTGTTGGCGACAGCCCAGATCGTTGCGGCGTTGGCGATCTGGCGCGGCACCTCCTCGGCAAGTCGCGCCACGCCCTCCAAATGAGCGGCGAGCGGCGAAACCGCCTGAGCAATCATCGCGAGCTGCGGGATGAACGGTAACCAGATCAAAGCGCCCAAAACATTGAACAGAACATGCACGACTGCCGCGCGCTTTGCATCCTGCGGCTTGCCAATTCCGGCAAGGATGGCTGTGATCCCAGTGCCGATCTTCGCGCCAAAAAGAATCGCGATCCCGGCGGGCAGAGAAAGCAAGCCTTGAGTGGCCATCACAACGGCAAGGCCAATGGTTGCCGAAGACGATTGCACCAGCGCAGTGAAGAGTGCGCCGGCAAGCATCCCAAGCACGGGGTTCTGCAAGGATTGCAGCAGCTCCGCGAAACTCTGGTTGGTGCGCAGCGGCGCCATCGCCGCGCCCATTGTTGCCATGCCGTAGAAGAGCAGGCCAAGGCCCATCAACATGGCGCCATAGTGGCGCGCGACACCCTGCTTCCAAACGAAGCTCATGACGAACCCGATCGCGATGAACGGGAACGCGAGCGCGGTCGTGTTGAACGCGACGATCTGCGCCGTCACCGTGGTGCCCACATTCGCGCCAAAGATCACGCCGACCGACTGCACCAATGTCAGAAGTCCGGCACTGACGAAGCCGACGACGAGCACCGTTGTCACCGACGAGGACTGGATGACCGCCGTCACGATGGCACCGGTGATGGCGCCCAGAATTCGGTTGCCCGTCAGCCTCGCCAACAGCATATTCATTTGATTGCCGGCAGCCGCCTTCAGGCCATCGGTCATCTTCTCCATGCCGTAGAGGAAGAGCGCCAGCCCGCCAAGCAGCTGGATGGTCATTGCCACGGGTTCAAGTTCATTCATTTTCTGACTCGTAATGGATGAGGTCGTTAAGCAAAGGGCGCATGCCGAGGCTCACGCGATTGGGAGCGGTATTCCGAAGATCGAGCTTCGACGCGCACCCATTGACCTCATCTTCTCACGCCAAGCCGCTTAAGCTCGATAATCACTTCCTGAGCGTAAGTGATTGATTTCATTGGGGTATAGCTTGAAACCGCAAACTACCAATCGGGCTTTGCGAGGTCGCAGGGGCTTGGCGGGCTTACATCCGGAGCTGCAAACAGCAACTCTTGGATCGCTGTAATTTCGCTCAATCCGGTCAGCGTTTTGCCGTAGCCGGTCTAAGCGCTTTGATGGTGCATGCGTTTGAATTGCTCCAGCAGCGTGGCGGGACTCTGCGCGCTTGGCAGCCTTCAGCGGCGCCGGCCAGGGGCGTGTTGCCCCCTGCGGCGGCGCTGTTCTCCCTTGGTCTTGAAATTCGGAATTAGGCATCTGCCGGCCGCCCCCCACTGCGAGTCCGAAAGACAGCGGCTGGCCGCGACTGCAGCGTCAGCAGTCATGCGTGGCCGAGAGCCGGACTAACGGAGTCGGCCATAGAGCGGTCACTGACGCGTACTAGCCTTGGTGGCGTCGATGTCGGGCACCGAGTATGCAGTGGCTATTGAGGCGAAGGGCTCGCGAAATCGCCGATTTGCCGGCAGTCGAAGGGCTGTTGCTTATACCGACGAATTGCCCCTGCCTCAGCATCAGAAATTGTCGGAAATCGTGCACAGCTTGTCATTCAAACGCCAACCGGCCAGGGCTGGCGGGCGATACTGCCCTGGCGCATTTTCCTGCCCTGCTATGGGGCAGGGGGACCTTGCGGAAAAGCTTTCAAATTTCTAAAAACGGGGTGGCATTGATGCATATCGGACTGGCCGAAGACGATCCCGAACAACTGGCGCTGCTGAGCTTGTGGCTGACGGATGCAAAGCATACGGTGCAGGGCTATGGCACTCGCGCTGATTTCATTACGGCTTTGGGCAAAGAGCGCTTTGACTTGCTGCTGGTCGACTGGATGCTGCCGGATGGCACCGGCGCCGATGTCTTGCAGTGGACGCGCAGCAATCTGGGCTGGGAGCTGCCCATCCTGGTGCTGACTATTCGGGATGACGAGCAAACCGTGGTCACCGCATTGCAAGCCGGCGCGGATGACTATGTGGTCAAGCCCGCCAAGCCGCTGGAGTTGTTGGCCCGTGTGGCTGCCCTTGGCCGCCGCATGCAGCGCGGCGCCTTGCCGGTGCTGCGCTTGGGCGCATTTGAGATCGACATTCAGCGCCAACGACTCGCCTTGGACGGCGAGGCGATGGCGATGACGCAAAAAGAGTTCGATCTGTCGGTTTATCTATTTCAAAACCCCGGCAAATTGCTCTCGCGTGACCATTTGCTGAACAAGATCTGGGGGCTCAACACCGAGGTCGATACCCGCACCGTCGACACCCATATCAGCCGCTTGCGCAAGAAGCTCGGCCTGGACGGCAGCAAGGGCTGGAAGCTGGTGCCGGTGTACGGGGTCGGCTATCGCTTCGAGCGGGTGGGCGATTGATCGCTTGATTGCTGGATTGATTGATTGAGGACAGCGTTCAACTTTGATCCGCCAGATCGAGCTGCGGCAGGCACATTTCGGCCTGTGTGGCGATCAGCCAGCGCCGCAATGAACGGATATGTTCTGGCTTGATGCCGATCAGCCGCGCGCCAATGGTGCTGTAGGGGGCTGCCGATGCAAGCAGCGGTCGCTCGTGCACGACTTGCAGCAAGGGCACCGGTAGCGCGTCTTGACCGAGCACAAGCGTGACCTGCTTGAGCTGCGAGGCTCCCTTCCATTCACGGGCCATAAGCACCAGGCCCGCTCCCTCTTCACTGAGATCTTGCAGCGCTAAAGGACGGGGTGATCCCGGCCAACTTATGCTCGCGTTCTGCAGCTGGCCGGCGCGGCCGCTGAGGCGGAAATGGCGGCGCGACTGCATCCGGATCAGCTCGGTCGGCAGTTGCGCCGCAACCAACCAATTGCCGAGCAGCCTGGCCCCGTGCAGCGAGAACATCAGCACACCGCTTTCACTGGCGGCGCTGATGTTGACCATGCCCCGGCCCGCCAAGGCGCAGGACAGCGGCGAGTCCCGTGTCTGGCCCGATGGTGACATCAGACAGTCTTCGTGAATGCGCACGGCCAGGCCCTGCTCGCCATAGGTTTGCAGGTCGCCGGTGGCCATCAGGCTGCCGTCGGGTGCCTGCAGCACGACGCCTCGCCGGGAGCGCGCCAGCCCGTTCAGCAGTTGCCGAATCTGCCCGCCGTCGCGCAGCAGCAACTCCTCCGCCGGGATCGGCGGGCTTGAGTCTTGCTGCGACTGCCAGAGTTGCCGTAAACAGCGGATGGTGTTGCTGAGTTTCATGCGGCCTCCTGCAGGGTGGGGTGACGATGTTTCTTGATGCGCGCCGGCACGCCGACGGCCAAGGCGCCTGCGGGGACATCGCAGAGCACCACGGCATTGGCGCCGATGACCGCGCCGGCGCCTATGCGCACCGGGCCGAGAATCTTGGCGCCGGCGCCGATATCGACCCGGTCGCCTATCACCGGCGCGCCCGCCACGCCGGTGCGGCGCAGCCCCAGCGTAACGCCGTGACGCAGCGTCACGTCATCGCCGATCACCGTGTCGCCGCTGATGACGATGCCGCCGAAATGCTCGATCCTCAAGCGCCTGCCGACCTGAGTTTCGCAAGGTAGGTCGATGCCGGCGGCGATCTGCACGCCAATCTTCAGAAATTTATAGAGCAGCGAGAGCGGCCGGCGCAAAAAGGCGGGCCGGATCTTGTAGCGCCACCGGCCGAAGCGATACACCGCCATCACCCAGACGCCCTGGCGCCAAGGGTCGCGTTGGTGGGTGTTGAAGTCTTCGCGCAGGTTCTCGAACATGATGTGGCCTCTGTCTCTAAGCGTTGGCCCTCACCAAGGGCGCGGCGGCGCCACCCGTCCGCCCAAGGTGTCGCGCCAGGCGCGCGCCAGCAGCCCGCCGTGGGCTTGTGACTCGGCCGCCTTGCCGGCTTGACCGCGTCGCTCGGCCCGCCAGGCACGCAGCGCATGCCAGCCGCGCTCGAGCCGATTGACACACCAGGCCGCCAGCCAACCATGGTTCTTGCGGTAGTACAGCAGGCCGCTGCGGGCCCGCCATAGCGTCAGTTGGGCGCCCGCCTTGGCGACGGTTTCACCCTGCACGGTGCGCGCCGAGGCGCCGCCGATATGGCGCACGCGGATCTGCGGCCAATACATCACGCCATAGCCGGCGGCCTGGATGCGGCGGCACAGATCGACCTCCTCGTAATAAAGAAAGAAGCGCTCATCGAAACCGCCGAGCTGGTCAAAAAGCTCGTGCCGCAGCAGCGCGAAGGCGCCCGGCACCCAGTCGACCTTGGCACTCTGCGCCGGGTCGGCCCAGCTGCGGTCGAGCCGGCCGAACCAGGGCGAGCGCGGGAATCGCGCCGCCAAGCCGCTCAACACAATCGCTTCCTGGGGCAGGCTGGGGAACATCCGGCCCGAGGGCTGGGCGCGCCCTTGCTCATCCAGCAGCAGGCCACCGGCCAGCCCGACCGAGGCCTGGCTGTCCATCAGCGCCAGGCCGCAGGCAATCGCGCCCGGCTCGGGGATGGCGTCGGGATTCAGCAGCAGCAGGGTGCGCCCGCATGCCGCGTGGGCCGCCCGGTTGTTGGCGGCGGCAAAGCCGAGGTTCTGATCGCTGCGCAACAAGCGCACCGCCGGAAACTGCTGCGCGACCAAGGCCGCGCTGCCGTCATGCGAGGCGTTGTCCAGCACCAGCACTTCGGCGTCGATGCCGCTCAGTTCTTGCGTCAGCAGGCTCAGCAAGGCGGGCAGCAGCGGAGCCGAGTTGTAGCTGACGATCAAGACAGACAGGTCTTTGGTGTACATGATGGAACTCCGTTCAGTGATCGCGGCGGGCGCTGCGCACCCAGGCGGCATGGCGGCCGGCGCTGCGCCAGATGGCGCCGGCCAGGCCGAGCTTCCAGCAGATATAGCGCGGCAAACCCAGCAGCGCGCGCAGGTGGGCGCGGCCGGCCTTGATCAGATGCAGGGCCAGGCCAATGTGCAGGGCGACGATCAGCAGTCCCGCCGCGGCCAGCCCTTGCACGCTGCCAGCGCCCAGCAACAAAGCGAGCAGAAACGTGAGCAGCAAGAGACTGACATGCCAGGCCAGTGGCAGCAGGCATAGATCGAGCAGCGGGTCGAGCAGGCGCCAGTTGCCGCGCATCACCGCGCGGCACAGCGGCCATCCTTGCTCGATCAGCAAGCGCAGCCGCCCACCCTCCCAGCGGGCGCGCTGTTGGGCGGCCGGAGCGGCGCCGTCGGGCATGTCGCCGCGCACCTGCGTGTTGTCCACCCATTGCACGCGCAGGCCTTGGGCGACCAGCATCTGGTGATATTCCACATCCTCGACGATGGAGCCGGCGCTATAGGGCAAGGCCTGCAAGGTGCGGCGCGACAGCGCAAAGCCATTGCCCAGAATGCCGACCGACAGACCCAGCGCTTGGCGGCCACGCGGGCGCAATACATTCCAGGCCCCGAGCGCCACATCGGCCAGCGTCGAGCGCGTGCTGCTCAAGGGTTCGCGCACACCGTAGCGGCATTGCAGCGCATCCGCACCCGTGGCCATCGCCTGGCGCATCTTGCTCAAGAAGCCGCGCTCCACGTCGGTGTCGGCGTCGATGATGATGAACCAATCGGCGTCATCGATTTGCTCAAAGGCGAATTGCAGCGCGTGCCCCTTGCCGCGCAATTGGGCGTTATGTCGCTCCAACACGCTGATGCCGGCGGCCCGCGCAATCGCGGCCGTGTCGTCATCGCAGTTGTCCGCCACCACGACGATGCGCGCCTCGGCGTCCCACAGCAGCTCGGCCTGCAGGCTGCGCAAGCAGCGCAAAAGACCGCCGGCCTCGTTGTGGGCCGGGACCAGCAGCACCACGCGGGCGGGCCTTGCCGGCGCCGGGCCAGCGCATCGGATGGGTCGGGTGGGCATTGCAGCGGCCAGCGTCAAGCCCGCCAGGTAAAGGCTGCCCGGCAGGCTCAAGCTAAGGGCGATCGCGGGAAGGGAATGAAGCGCGATAACCGCGAGAGGGGCATCCATCACCGTGCTCCTTGCAGCGTGAGGCCCTGGGGCGCCTCGCTGCCGACGGACGGCAGCGAGGCGAAGATCGCGGCCAGCGCCGCAATGTTTTTGCGCTGCTGAAAGCGCCGCCCGACCTGCAGCCTGCCCTCGGCGCCCAGGCTTTGCCGCAGCCAGCCGTCCTCGATCAGCTGCCGCAGTTGTTCAGTCAGCGCCATAACGTCACCTGGAGTGGCCAGCAGGCCGCTGCGGGCATGCTCGATCAATTCCGGGATGCCGTTGACCGGGCAGCTGATGCAGGGCAGACCGCAGGCCATTGCTTCCATCAGCACCACCGGAATGCCTTCCGCCAGGCTGGGCAGGACAAAGATGTCGGCACGCGCCAGTTCCTCCCGCACTTGCAGTTGATTCAAGGGCCCGGTGAAGCGGACATGGTCTTGCAGGCCGAACCGGCGAACGCCGTCTTTCAAACGGGCCAGGTCCGGTCCATCGCCGACCAGCGTCAGCGCGAACGCGATGTCCAGGTGGCGCAACTCGGCGCATGCCTGCAGCAGCAAGACCTGACCCTTGGCGGGCGTCAGCCGGCCGACGCAGAGCAGGCGGATCGGGCCCGCCGCGCGCGGATCTGTCCGGGGCCTGAATTGCGCCGGGTCGACGCCAAGTCGGCATAGCTGCAGCTTGTGCCAATGCGCCGGTGGGCTGATGCGCATCAGCTGGCTGCGCGCGAATTGGCTGATGCAGACCACCCGGTCCGCGCAGGCCACCTTCTCGCGCAGCAGCTGACCGGGCACATCGTCGAACTCATCGGGCCCGTGAATCGTCACCGACAAGCCGACCCCGCTGAGGGTCTTGACCAGCATGCCGACCGTGGCGGCCGCATTGCCGAAATGCACATGCAGATGGCGCAGCTTGCGTCGCTCCATCCAGCGCACCACCATCAGCGCTTCCACCGCGTAGGCCAGCGCGTACAGGCGCTTGAAGCCCCGGCCCATCCCGATGGCCTGCAGTAAGGTGCGTACCAGCCCGATAGGCCGCGTCAGCAGCATCCAGAGCAGCGCTGTCGTGGCCCCGATCAAGCCATGCTGCTTGATGCCGTAGGTGCGCCGGGCCTCATCGCGTTCATCCGGGCTCATTTGCGCGTTGCTGCGGTCGGGGGCGTTGATGGAGGCCACCTCGACCCGCATGCCGAGTTCGCGCAAGCCCATCACTTCGCGCAGGATGAAGGTGTGCGATACCGCTGGATAGCGGCTGACCAGATAGGCCAGCGCGCCGCCATCGTCCTCGCGAACGGCCGCGTCAAGGCGGCTGGCTGCGGGGTAGCGAGACTTTTCCATGGGGGCTTCCTTGCTTGAGGCGCCAGCAGGGTGTTGGCATGACTCGATTACAAGGGCAGCGGGCTTTGGAGTTGTGGCAAGACTGCAAACCCTGCCTCTGCAGCTGTGGTTCAGCCCTTCATCAGGGCCTCGATGGCCCGCGCGCAACGTTCCAGGATCTTCTGCTCCTCACGGCTGAACTCGCGCACCCGGCGGTCCAGTACGCACAGCGTGCCCAGCGGTTGGCCTTGCTCGCCAAAGATCGGCGCCCCCAGATAGGCACGGATATGAGGTTCGCCGGTGACCAGCGGATTGCCACCAAAGCGCGGGTCAACCCATGTGTCCACCACCCGCAGCACATGGCCTTGCGCCACCACATGGCCGCAAAAGGAAATGTCGCGCGGTGTCTCGGTGGCCGTTATGCCAAAACGCGCCAGAAACCATTGCCTATGCTCGTCCACCAAAGACACCAAGGCCATCGGTGCGCCCAGCAATTGGGCGACCGAGGCGGTCACTCGGTCGAATGAGGCCTTGGGCGCTTGATCGAGCCAGCCGCCGCGCCTCAGAACCTCCAAACGATCCAGCTCATCCTCGGGCAACGGCGCGGACTGCATGCTCAAGCGTCGCTCGGTGGGTGGCTTTTCGGTCATGGCCTAGTCTCACATGCAAGCTGGGGATGGGACACGGTCTGCTCATTCAAAATGCTGCGGTACAGCGACTCTGCGGTGTCCAGTTTGGCGGCCCAGCTGTGCTGGGTCAAGACTCGCTGGCGGCCGCGTTCGCCCTTGGCTTGTGCCAGCTGTGGCGAGGCATGGGCCTCTTTCAATGCGGCCATCAAACCGGTGACGGCTTGCGCCGCGTCGCCCATCGCGACGCGCCAGCCGACCTCGGCATCGACGATTTCGGCCGGGCCACCAAAGTTCATGCCGATGACGGGGCGTGCGCAGGCCATCGCCTCCAGCAGCACCGCGCCGCCAGACTCGCGCACCGAAGGCAGGCAAAAAACCTGGCAGCGGCGCATCGCGGCGGCCACTTCGGCGGCCGCCTGCGCGCCGCGCCATTTGACCTGGGCCTTGATGCCCAGCGCTTCGGCTTCGGCCTGCCATGGTGCCCGCATCGGCCCGTCCCCGACTACTTCCAGCTCGACCACGGTGCCGGCCGTGCGCAGCCTTGCCATCGCTTGCAACAACAAGGGCAAGGCCTTGACGGCGACCAGGCGGCCGACAAAGCAGACCCGCAGCGGGCCAGAAGCATCCGGCCGCTCTGATCGCTCTGATCGCTCTGATCGTTCTGATTGGCCTTGGGGTTCGGCCGTGAAGCATTGGGGATCGACACCGTTTTCCAGCATCTTGATGGCGCGAGCTTGAAGACCTGCGGGCAGCGCCGCCCGAGTCGCCGCAGTGGCCACCAACAGCGTCCGGCTGTTGCGCAAGGACCCCCATAGAGCCTCCAGCAAGCGCGGAAACAGGCGCAGCCGGCTCAAGCCCATCGCATCGTCTTTGAGTACCGTCTCGAAGCCGGCCGGCATCGGCAGACCGCAATTGAGCGGCCCGCGCACCAGCGGCAAGCCCAGCCGGTGCAAGCGGGTGGGCGCCGATACCGTCACCGGCGTCACCAGATGCAGCAATTGCCACGCTTGGCCGGCTTGGCCGGCGGCCTGCGTCCGCATGAGCTTCTTGAGTTGGCGCAGCGCCAGCGCATCGAACAGGAACCAGTCCAGCTGCGAGAGCATGAAGACCGCATGTTCGCTGCGTGGGAATAATCGCTTAGCCATTTGGTACAAGGGGCCGGCGAACCATTCGGTGTCGATATAGATGATGCTCGCTTGCGTCGGCAAGGGCGGCGCGGCCTCGATGGCGGCGCGGTTGCGCACATGGGTGACCAAGGTGGCCGGGCGGCGTTTGGCCATGCCGCTGAACCATTGCCAGCCGATCTGCGACACCGAGCCCAAGCCGGGGCCGCATTGGTAGGCCACCATCAGCAAGGGGGCAGCGGCGGCGTTCATGCCACCTCCACCTGGCGAAGCGGCAAGGGCCGGGCCGGCACGCCGCCGACGCGCTCGCCGGCCGCCACGTCTCGGTTGACCACCGCGTTGGCGGCGACCACCGCGCCGTCGCCAATGCTGACGCCGGCCAGCACCACCGCACCGCGACCGATCCAGACCTCGCGCCCGATGGTGATTGGCGCCGCGAGGTGGCCGCTGTCGCGGAGCGGCCCTTGGCCGCGCGAGTGGTTGGCATCCCGCAGGCTGGCGTATTCGCCAATCATGCTGCCGGTGCCGATGCTGAGCCCGGCATAGGCAACTAGATGCACGCCGCGTGACAGCACCACGCGGTCGCCGATGCTGATGTGGCCGGCGTCGCGGGTCTCCCAATATTGGCCCGGGTAGAGATAGAGCTGCCGGCCCAGCTTGATGCGGCGCGTGCCGTGCAGCTCCACCGCCCCCAAGCTGACCACCGAGGGGTCGACTGCGGGCCCCAAGGCGGCGCGCAGGCGCGCATAAGACCACAGCCGCAGGCAGGCCGGCCCGAGCAGATTGAACAGCCGCGCCAAGGGCAAGAGCAGCCCGCTCAACAGCGCCTTCATCACATCACCTGCTTGTATTCGATCAGGCTGGGCGCTTGCCGCCTGCGCTGCAAACGCCACCAGCGCCATTGCCCCAGCAAGATGGGCAATTGCTGCAAATGGGAATGCGCGGCATAACACCAAGCCAGCATGGCGCTCTGTGGGCATTTCCAGCGGCAGCGCTGGGCGGAGCGGCGCAGCAGCAGCAGGCTGACGAAGATCCAGGCCAGGCCCAGCCAAGGCAGCGTTGCCAGGCTCAGGGCAAGCAGCAGCGGCCAGACCAGCAAGGCCGCCGCGTGGCGCTGGTTGCGCCGCACCTCGGCCGCCCAGAGCGGGTCGGCCGTGCGCCGATAGCGCGCCGCGACCTGCGCGTAGGCGAGGCCGGCGCGTTCGGCCCGCAGCCACCAGGCGCGCAGCGTGGTGATGGCCAGATCATGCCGGGTCATCGGCGTGTCGAGATGCTCGATCTGCCAGCCGAGTTCGCGCAGGCGCCGGCATAGCTCGGGCTCCTCGCCGGCGATCAGCTGGTCGTCGAAGCCGCCAACGGCGGCCAGCGCGTCGCGCCGTACCAGTGCATCACCGCCGAAATAGGGCACGCGCCCGGCGGCAAAAATCCAGTCCAGGTCAAGCACCCGGGTGTAGATCGACTGCTGCGGTTCAATCTCCCGCCGGTGGCCCCAGACGGCCGCCACGCAGGGGTCGCTCAGCGAGGGCAAAGCCTGTGCAAGAAAGCCGGGCTCTAGCAAGGTGTCTCCGTCGAGGAACAGCACCAAGCGGCCCTTGGCAGCGCGCCAGCCGATATTGCGGCCGGCCGCTGCGCAGGGTTTGGCGTCGCCCAGCCCATAGACCTCGGCGCCCATGCTGCGCGCCTTGGCCGGGCTGCCGTCGCGGGAGTGCGAGTCCACATAGATCAGCTCGCGGCGCAGTCCTAACCAGTCGGCTGCGTGAATAGAGCCCAGGCAGGCTTGCAGGCGGGCGCCCTCGTTGCGGCCAATCACGACCACGGAGATATCAATCGACCGGTCATCGGCGTTCATGCGGCACCTCGCAAAAGTTGCACATAGCGTGGCAGCAAGCGCTGCGGGTTGAAGTCCTGTTCCAGCGAGCGGCGGCCTGCGCTGGCGCGCCGATTCAACTCAGTCGCGCTGACTCGGCTCAGCTGCAGCAGGCGCTGCCCGAGCGCGACGGCATCGTTGGCGTTGAAATGCCAGCCGTTGTCGGCATGCCGCACGATCTCGGCGGCGCCGCCGCTATTGGGCACGAGCACCGGCACGCCTGCCTCGAAGGCTTCCAGCAGAACCAGGCCGAAAGGCTCCTCCGGGCAGGTGTGCAGCAGCAAGTCGGCAGCGGCCAGGGCCTGCGCAGCGTCGGCCACGAAGCCGTGCAGATGGACATTGGGGTGCTTGCGGGCGCGCTGGCGCAGCAGCTCGGCCTCTTCGCCGGAACCATAGATATCGAAGCGAAGACCAGCGAGTTCGGGCGTTCGGTCGAGCGCGTCCAGCAGCAGCCCGACCCGCTTGATGCGGTCAAGCCGCGTCAGCATCAGCACGCGGCGCAAGCCGTCTTGTTCAAAGCGAGCCCGTCTGATGGGCGCGCCCTGGGCCGCCACCGGCGGCGGCAAGAAGTTGTGAATCACCTGGATGCGCGCGGCCGGCACGCCATGCGCGAGCAGGCGCTGGCGCACAAAGTCCGACACCGCCACCTGCTGAACTTGCAGACCGGCGAGTAGCCGCTTGCGCCCGTAACTCAGCAACTCGTCGGTGCCGCCATGGACCATGTGCAGATGCGCGCCGCGGCCGCCGCACAAGCGCTGCAGCGAGCGGCCGGCGATGGCCTGCCAGACGCCCGTCGTCAACAAGGCGCTGTCCGGGTGCTTGAGCAAATGCCGCAGCAAGATGATCAGCATCGCCCAGCGACTCTGGGCCAACTGGCTGGGCAGGCCGGCGGCGCGGGCGGCTTGATGCACGGGGCCCGGCGGGGCGATCAGCAGGCCGTCAAATTGCCCGCGCAGCGCCTCCAGCGTGGCCAGTGCCATGCGCTCGGTGCCGAACAATTGCCCGCTGTGCAGGATGTAGGCCAGTTTGGGCAGCATGGGAAGCCTCTTCGCGTGATGTGCAGGCCTTCATTTGAGCGCTGTCGCCCCGCGCAGTTGTCACAGCATTGCAAACAGTCGGGTTTCAGATTCCCGTCTCAGGCCTGCAGGCACTAATGCAGGCACTAATGCAAGCGCTTGTGCAGACGCAAGGTGTTGACGCCGTCGACATGCAGGTACTCAACCCGGTCACTGGCGCCGCGAATGATGGACAGACCGAAGCCCCCCTCGGGGAATTCTCCAAAATCGGTCTCGGGCAACTCCTCTGGTGGCTCAAAGCAGTCCCCCAGATAGACCAGGTCCAGCAGCAACTCGCCGCTTTCTTGGCTGACCATGATTTCCGCCCTGGCCTCGGGCAACAGGCCGCGCGCATGGCGCACGACATTGGTGAAGGCCTCGACGCAGGCGACTTCCAACAAGCCCGCCGCGACTTCTTCGATGCCGCTGGACAAGGCCTGCGCCAGCACGAACTCCCTCAGCGGGCGCAGCGAAGCCAGCGCCAAGGGCAGCTCGATCCGTGCGCAAGCGAGAGCCCCGCTTTGCGGCTGGTTCTTCACCACCACCATCGTCACATCGTCTTGCATTTGCACCGAGGGGCCCAGCAAGTCGCGACGCAGCGTGTTCAAGACCGCAGCGGGGGTCTGATGCAGGGCGACTTGACGCAGCAGCGCGGCATGCATGCGCTGATGCCCGACCCGCTCACCATCGGCGCGCATGGCGTCGGTGACCCCATCCGAATACATGAAGAGCACATCACCCGGGCCGAGCGGGCGCTCGTCTTGCACATAGTCGGCAGCATCCAACACGCCCAGCGGCGGATGTTGATTGGGCAACGCATGCGAGCCCCCATCACGGCCTACGAGTAGGGTTTCCTCATGCCCGCAACCCACCCAGGTCACGGTCTGGCGCTCGGTATCGATGCGCAAATAGCACAGCGTGACGAAAGCATCCAGGCTTTGCAGCGCCGGGGTCATGGCACGGTGCACGGCCGCCACCACAGCGGCAGGGCGGGGCAGATCACCCGGCGTGCGGGCATGTGTGAGTAACTCGGCAATCGAGCGGCTGAACTGCAGCTTGGCGCCGGCCCCCATCATGGCCGCGGCCAGGCCCTTGCCCATCACATCGCCGGCGATCAGATCGACGCAATGCTCGCCCATCTGTATCACTTCGACGAAGTCGCCATCTATGCCTTGCGAGGCCTGGCTGAAACTACTGATTTGCAGGCCCTGCAATTGCGCGGGCGTCGGCGTCATCAGCAGGGTTTGCTGAATGCGGGCTCCAACCTGCAGCTCGCGTTGACGCGCCGCCGCCAGCTCGGCCTCGACGCGCCGCCTGGCCGTGATGTCCTGGATGGCGCCGCTCAGTCGCACCGGTCTGCCGTCTTGCATATCGGCGCGGCTCACCGCGCGCACCCATAGCTTGCGACCTTTGGCGGTGATCAGCGGCAGCTCCAGATCGAAACCTTCTCCGCGCGCAATGCTCAGTTGCATCGCCTGGCGCAGCTGCGCCTGCGCCTCGGGCGCAAAGAACTCGATCGCTTCTTGCAGCGTTGGTTGCTGGCCGGGCTCCAGGTCATGGATGCGCAGCGTCTCCTCGGTCCAGCGCAAGTCATGTGACTGCACATCGAACTCCCAGCCGCCTACGCCGCCGATGCGCCCGGTCTTGTCGAGCAAGTCGCGGCTGGCTCGCAATGCTTGCTCGCTCTTGATCCGCTCGCTGATATCGCGCAATGTGGCGGTGAAAATTTCGCCCGCCTCGGTCTTCACCGGCACGATGGTCAACTCGACCGGGATGTGACGCCCGTCCGCGCACAAGGCCTCGACTTCGATGCGCCGGTTCAGCAGCGTGGAAACGCCGCTTAGGCGATAGCGATGCAAACCGGCTTGGTGCGCTGCGCGGTGTTGCGCGGGGATCAGGAAATCATGCATCGGTCGGCCCAGCACCTCGGATTCGGCATAACCGAACATGCGCTCGGCGGCCGCATTGAAGTCCAGCAGCAGGCCGTTTGCGTCGATGCTGACGATGCCGTCGAGCGAGCTCTGCATCAGCGCCAGCTTGCGACCAGCGCTGGTACGGGTGGCGGTTTCGGCCCGTAAGAGCTCGCCCCGCATCTTCTCCTTGCTGAGCAGGGCGCGGCGCAGTGCGATGGTGCCGGCCGCCAAGGCCAGGCAGGTCATGGACATGAAGGCCAGCAGCTGCGGGCCGATGCGCTGCACCTCTTGAACGCTCTGCTGAACGCTCAACGCATAGATTTCATAGGCCATGAAGGCGGCGGTCAAGGCGCCGACCAAGCCCGTGATCAGCCAGGCCAATAGCAGCAGTTGCCGCAGGCGCGGTAGGCTCGGCTTCTTGGTCTGGGCGCTGCGGTTTTCCATGCTCAGGGTGACAAAGCGAGGGTCGAATGATCTTGCACAAACTCTGACGACATCAGTTGGCGAGGGCCAGGCCCAGGGTCAGGAAGGACAAACCGGCCGAGAGCTGACGCGTAACATAACCGAACTCTGCGATGCCGCTCTTGGGAACAAAGATGACATCGCCTTCCTCGAGCGAGTAATTGACCCTGCTGCTGCCGTCGATCAGCGTTTGCAGATTGATGACTTCGACCTCCTTGCGGGCCGGGCGGTAGATGCCGATTTGCTTGGGTTGCGCATCTTCGTTGGGGCCGCCGGCCGTGGCCAAGGCATCCAGGACCGACATATCGGGGGTCAAGCGATAGGCACCGGGGCGATGGACGGCACCCAGCACATAGACCATGGTGTCGGCGGAGTCGGGGATGTAGATCAGGTCGCCTGGTTTCATGCGGAGATTCAAGCGCACATCGCCGCCGTTGAGCAGGCGCTTCAAGTCGATCCAGATCAGCTTGTCGCGGCCCCGGATGATGGCGCAACGGGTCAGCGTGGCCTGCTTGTCGATGACGGGCAAGGAGCCGGCTTTGGCCAAGGCCTCGAGCAGCGTGGGCATTTGGTCAAAACTGAGCAAGCCCGGGTTGGCCACCCGGCCCAGCACGGTCAAGCGATTCGAGGTGTATTGCTCGACGGTGAACTGAACCTGCGGCGCCATGTAGAAGCGGTCGAGCTGGCGGCCCGCCAGCAGGGCCGCCTCTTCACGCGTCAGCAGGCCGACCTTGGCCGGGCCTGCCAGGGGCAGGGTGATGACCCCGTCCGGTCCGACCACATGGCGCCCCGTCAACTCGGGTCGACCCCAGACCTGCATGGACAAGATGTCGCCCGAACCGAGTCGGTAAACCGGATCTATCGGGCCCTCCAACTCGGCCAGCGATTCGGGCGCGGGAAAGTCCACCGACTTGTCGACCGCTTTGAACGGCGGGCTGCGCTCCAGCGTTGATGGCGCTTGCGTGCTGGAACAAGCTTGCAGCAAGAGGGTGGCTGCCAGGCAGAGCAAGGCGGTGAGGGGCGTTTTCATGCGGGTCTCCAGAGGCGTTTTGGCAGGCAGCGCCGGGCCATTGCGCGGCGCTCTGTCGCATTGAGCAAGAGCGTGCTCAGCAGCATGAGTACGGCCAAGGTCCAAAGCAAGAAGGCCATGACCAGGCCTAGCAGCAGCTGCAGGCGCTGGGCTTGCGCGGCCAGGCCTTGGCTCAAGAGCTGTTCGAGCATGTAGGCCAAGGCATAAGCCAAGGCATAGGCCAGCAGCGTGGGCAGCAGTACTTGCCGCGCCAGGTCGACCCATCGGCCCTGCAAGTTGCGGTGCGCCCAGGCCAGAAAAACCAAGGCGGCCGCACATTGCGCCAGGCACAGGGCAAGGGCCAGCGGCATCAACTGGACTCCCGGCGCCGGCTGGTCAGTAAAAAAAAGGCAGCAGGCGATTGCGACGGCCAGCGCGGCCAGCCGCAAGCCGTGGTAGCGAAAGTCAGGGCCTAACTCGCCTCGCCCACGTGCCACGGCGGTGGCCGGGCCGGTCAGCATATGGGCATGCAGGCCGATGGTCAGCCACAACATCAGTGGGGCAACCAGGGCGGAAGCTTCGCCTTGGCCTAACCACGCATGCACCAGCGGCTGCGCGAACAGGGCCAAAAATGGCATCACCCAGGCCAGGCTCGCCACACTTAGGCGGCTGGCATCCTCATACACCCGGCGCAGACCTGCGCGAGCCTGCGCGGAGTCGCTCGCGTCATGCCGGGCGGCTGCGGACACCGCTACCCCGCTGACGCTGGCGGTGGCGGCCGAGGCCGTCACCGGCAGCTTGGATGCCAGGTCGAACAAGGCGGCGGCCTGCGGGCCAATCAGGCTGCCCGCCAGCAAGCGATCGATCGACTGCAGCCCGGTGGCCATCAAGCCCGACAACTGCATGCCTGCACCATAGGCGAAGAACTGCTTCAACAAGGCCGGCTCAAACAGCTGAGGCGACAGGCGCAGACCCGGCAAGGCCCGGCAGGCCAGCCAGGCATTGGCCAGGGCCGAGAACAGGTAGCGCCCCGCAAAGGCAGCCAGCAAGGCGCGCACTCCCCAGCCCAAGCGCAGGAACAAGACGATCAGCACCGCTTCGACGACAAATGCCGCCACCCAGACACGCTGTTCCTGGCGCAGCCGCCCCACCGCATGCAAGACATTGGCAAAGGCGCCCAAGCTCATATCGGCCAGGAAAACCGCCAGCGCGCCGAGCCAGAGATCCCGCGCCAGCTCGCGTTGCTCGGCGGCCACCTTGAACAAGTCCAGCAAATGCGGCAGGGCCAGATACAGGCCGAGCAAGAGCAGCAGCGCCAGGCTGCCCATCGCCAGCATGCCGGTCGACAGCAGGCGGCCGATGGCCGCCAGATCGCCACGCTGATGGTGCAGGGCGGTCTGGCGCAAATAGATCAAGGAGAAGCCCGAGGCGCACATACCGATATAGCTGACCAATACGAAGCAGGTGGACCACAGACCGTAGTCGGCCAGGCCCATGTGTTGCAAGGCCAAAGGGGGCAGAGCCACGCGGGTCGCCGCGTAGAGCAGCTTGGCGCCCATGCCGAAGCACATATCGCCGATGCTGCTGGCTTGAGGCTCTGCTGCCGATAGTGGCTCTGCTGGCGCTGATGGCGCGGAAGGCGTGGCGGTTTTCATGACTTGCATTGGGCACGCCGCACTGTGGCCAAGCTTGGCAGGACTGTGAACAATGGGCTCCGGCGACTAGGCAAGCCGGGTCAGCGCCGGGACACTGTCAGCATGAGCATGATTGTCTATCTCGCCTTGATCGCCTCCGCCGTGGTGGCCTTGCGTCTCGGGCCGGGGCAGGCGCTGTTGCGGGTCTATTTGCCGGTCTTGCTGCTCTTGCCCGATGCCTACCGCGCGATCACGCCGGGTCTGCCCGACCCAAGCTTCCCGCAGGCCGCCATCTTGCCCATCGTCTTGTTGGCCCTGCTGCGTTATGGGCGCGGCTGGCGCATGGTCTGGATGGACGGCTTGATGCTGGTGTTCGCCGTTTGGGTCGCCTACTCGGACTACATCGGGCGCGGCTATGCCGACGCGCAGAACCTGATGTTCGCGATGATCAGTTCGGTGTTTGCGCCCTATGTGGTGGGCCGCCTGGTGGTGGCGGCCGAGCAGTTGGACGTGGCTTTGGGCCGGCGCTTCGTGATCCTGGTTTTCGGCGTGGCTGTGGTGGGGCTGTGGGAGTTCCGTTTTGGCTTCAACCCCTTTCTGGCGATCTTGAATCCCTTCTTTCCCGGCCAGGCTGACGGGTGGGTGACGACGTTTCGGCATGGCGTGGCGCGCGTCGCCGGACCCTATTCCCATGCCATTCTGGCCGGCATCATGATGGCCATCGCCTATCGTTTGCAGCGCTGGCTGCATGAAGCGGGCTTGTGGGAGGCACGCTTTGCCGGCTTGCCTTGGCTCACTTGGCCGAAGGCGCGCGTGATCACCGGGGTGCTCTTGCTCGGCCTCTTGATGACGGTGGCGCGCGGCCCCTGGCTAGGCGCGCTGATTGGCGGCGGCCTCGCCATGGTCGGCCAGGCCAGCAACCGTCCGCGTGCGCTGTGGATCAGTGCGATGCTGGTCGCCGTCGGCGCGCTGGCGGGCGCGGTTTTCTTGGGCGACTATCTGGATATCAAGCCCGGGGCCACCATCACCGCCAGCCAAGAGTCGGCGCTCTACCGCAAGATCCTGTTTGAAAAATACCTGGACATTGCGCTCGACCACGCCTGGTTCGGCTGGGGGGTGACGACTTGGCCCAAGGTGCTGGGCATGGAGTCCATCGACAACTACTTCTTGCTGCTGTCCCTGATGCACGGTGTGCCGGCGATGCTGATGCTGGTGCTGATGCTCTTGGGCGCCAGCGTGCAGTGCGTGCGCCGCGGCCTTGCGGAGCCGCCCAATAGCGGCAGCCCGGCCTTCGCCTTCGCCGGCATCTTTGTCACGATTTTTGTCTCGCTGGGCACCGTCTTTCTTGGGGGGCAGGTCTTGCCGGTGCTGTTTTTGATGCTGGGCTGGTCACAGGGCTGGTTGCAGCAGGGCGCTGCGGTCTTGCCTCACCCTTTGGTCAGGGCTGCTGTCGAGCAGGCAGAGTTCCGCCGCATCATTCAGTGATGTTTGAGTCGGGCTGCGCTGTTCACGTTTCTGCCACAACTCCTTCGGACGGCCGCGTTTCAATCGAGTCATCCCCAATCAAGGATGAACGCCATGGAGCTTCGCACACCTCTCAAGTTCGTTGCAGCCGCCACCGCGGTCGGTCTGCTGAGCGCTTACACCAGCGTTGGCGGCCTGATCAACTGGGTCTACTTCGGCACGCCGCTGAGCAACCTGCACTACAACACCTCGACCGGCGGGCCGACCATTCAGGAGTATTCGCGCTTGTTGCCGGCGGAGCTGCCGCCCATGCCGGCCGACCTGCTGAGCAAGGTGCGCTACACCTTGCCCGAGGGCCGCGATATCCGGCTCAATGCGCAGGGTCTGATCCCCGACAGCGATGACAAGACCAATGTGCGTTTCACCGAGAACGCCGAGGTCTGGGTGACCTTCGTGACCGAGGGGGCGGGCTACCGCAACAGTGTCGGCTACTTTGTCTACGACCCGCTCAATCCGCCGACCCGGCCCTCACAGGTGCAGGAGAAGATCATCTTCGTCAACGCCTCGACCAGTACACCGCTGGACTCGGTCGGCACCTATCAAAACACGGTCAAGCTGGGCAGCTTCACTGCCGGCCAGGCGCTGGGCTTTGTGATCATCTCGGACGGCTTCTCGGCCAGCGGCCGGCTCTTGAACGGCGTGCGGACCAGTGGCGTCAAGGACAACGCCAACCCAGCCTGGATCTTCTACACCCTGCGCCAGCTGAATCCGGAAGCCTCGAGCGCGCAGAACCTGAATGTGCACACGGTGATGCTGAAGGATGCGTCCGATGCGAGTGAGGGCTATCAACGGCTGGTAATCGGCTTCGAAGATATCAACCGCGAGACCGGGGGTGACCATGATTTCAATGATGTGGTGCTGGCCGTGCATGTGACGCCGCGCCGCGCGATCCAGAATCTGACGACTTTGCAGCAGCTGGTCTCGGCCACCGATCTGGACAGCGACGGCGACGGAGTCAAGGATGCGCTGGATGAGTTCCCCAACGACGCGACGCGTGCCTTCAGCCGCTATTACCCCGGCGCCGACAGCTGGGGCACGCTGGCCTATGAGGACCAATGGCCGCAGCGCGGCGACTACGACATGAACGATGTGGTGCTGCGCTACCGCACGCGTGAAATCATGAACGCGGCACGCCAGGTGGTGGCGCTTGATGTCGACTACCGGCTGGAGGCACGCGGCGGCATCAATGCCAGCGGCTTTGGCCTGCATCTGCCTGGCATAGCCCGTGGCGCGGTGGCCTCGGCCACGCTCAGCAGCGGTGGCGGCGCAGCGCTTGCGCTGAGCCCGGAACAAGGGCAAACCGAGGCCAGCTTTATCGTGTTCGCGTCCAACCAGGCACCTATGCCTTTGCCGACCTTGGCCAACTGCGGCTTTGCCAATACCCAAAAGGGCTGCCCGGTGACGCCGGCGGTGCCCTTCAAACTGTCGGTGAATTTCGCTCAGCCCTTGGCCTCGACATTGTTCGCTTCGCCTTACAACCCCTTTATCTTCAGCGCGGCGGCGCGCGGCAAGGAGATCCACCTCCCCGGCAAGGCGCCGACGGCGCTGGCCGACGCGAGCTGGTTTGGCCAGGGGCTGGACCGCACGGTGCGCAATACCAGCTTCACCTATATGGACGCACAGCGGCGCCCCTGGGCGCTGGATCTGCCGGTCGCCTGGGTCTGGCCGGCGGAGTTGAACGATCTCCTGACCTGCTATCCACGCTTTGCCGACTGGGCTACGAGCGCCGGTGTCAATGCACGTGACTGGTACGTCAGTGGGCAGATTTCATCCTGCCTGTACTCGGCCAACTGAAACTAATTATTAACTTCTACGGTCTGGAGTTTGTCATGAGAAGTTCAATTTATTGCCCTTTCGCGGCTTTGTTGCTGACCTTGCAGGCCTGTGGAGGCGGGGGGGGCGGTGCTGCCGAGACGGTCGCCGCCGTGCCGGTCGCAGTCGCTCCGGCGTCCGCGCCCGACACAACGGTAAGGTCCAGCGGTATGGCCGGGCTGCTTCCGGCGGCCGGCATGACGTGGGCCACCGATCAAAACTTGAACTTGCGTCTGACGGTGCGCGATGCGGCTGGAAAGCCGGCAGCCGGCGCCGCAGTGCGGGTATTCACCTTGTCTCGCCTCAGCCCTCAGGACGGAAGCGCTCTGGAGGAACCGGTGCCCATGTCTTTGCTGGACAGTGGCGCAACGGACTCATTGGGCATACTTGATTGGGTCTTGCGTCTGCCCGCTCATCAGACGGACTTGCTCTTGGTGGCGACTGCGGGGCCTACCCTGGGCCAAGTGGTCATAAAGGCCAGTGCGGCGACCCTCAGCGCCGACTTGGCCTTGAGTCCGTGATGGCGCAATGGCTTGCTAGTGCAAGCACGAAATAGCGACGTCAAAGGACGTAAAGCGAGCGGTCGGCACTTGAAGGCGCAAGCGTGGTCAAGCGGCATCGGCCAAATGGCCACCGATTTAAATTTGGGCGCTCAGCCAGCCGTGGGCGGGCACGCTGAGTTCGAGTCGGCCCCGCTTGCATGCGCTTGTTTGGCCGCTGCCGGCGGCGCTGTTTACCCGCAGCGGCGCCAGGCAGGGTAGGATCAAGCGCAAGGGCCGCGCGGCCGAGTTGGTGATGATCCAGCGCCGCCCGTCGGCAAAGGCCAAAGCGGTGATTTCCGGGCAGGCCTGCCCCCGGCAAGCCACCGCATGAGCGCTGCCGCCGACCAGCTGGTTGATGGCCTGCAAGGCTTGGCCGGTGGGCCGCCATTGCGCGGCTTGACTCAAGTCGCGGGTGATGCCGAAGAGCTCGACCAGTCCGCGCTGCTGGCCTGTACCGGCCGTGCCAGCAAAATAGGTGTCAAAGCCGCTCAAAGAATAGACCGCCTGCCGCCGTACGCCGAGCAGGGCCGCCTGCAGCAAACGCCGCACTAGCGCCGTGCCCGCCGCCGGATCGGCCAGCACGGCGTTGCGCTGTGCGCCGCTGGCATTGCCGCCGGTGGTGTGGAAGTTGACTTCGTATACATCGACCGAGCGCTGGCGGGCCGCCGCTATTCTGAGCGCGGATTGCAAGGGCTCGGCGTCTTCATGCAGCAGCTGAGGCAAGATCTGTGCGAGGGTTTGGGCGCTGTCTTGTTCGTAGTGGAAATAGGGGGCCACCGCGACGCCCTCGCTGTGGCGGCTGAGCTTGAGCAAGTCGGCGGCCGTGGCCGGGTTGACGTATTGGCTGCCGATCACCCGGTGCAGCGCCACGGCCGGCCCGGCGCCTTGCTTGAGTGCCGCAAACACGCGGTCGGCGACCTCGGCCAGGGTCGCTGCCTTGGCAATGCCGGCCGGGAGAAAAATGCTGTTCCAGTGCTCGTTGCCATGTTCGACGACGATCTCGTCGAAGCCATATTGGCGCTGGCTTTCCGCCAGTAGGCGACCCAGACTAAGTGCCTCGTCCGGGCTGCTGGTGCTGGGCAAGACCAGCCAGGGCCGAGCGCCGATCAAGCCGCAAAGGCGCAGAAATTCGGGGATGGAATAGGCAAACAACTGCTCATTCGGCCCCGGCCTGTAGCGCGTCGGGTGGCGCGCCAAGGGCTCGGCCAGCCGGTTGCTCAGGCTGTCGCCCAACTGCCCCTGCCAGTCGCGCAGATAGCCGGGCCTGAGCTGCTGCAAGGTGTCGATCAGCTCGGCGCGAAAGGCGCTCTGAGCCAGGTGATTGACCTGGAGAGCAAGCTTGGGGGCAAGCTCGATGTCATCCAGCAAGACCTGACCCCGTGCTATCTGCAGCGTCAGTTGCAGTGGCCCGACCGGGCCCTTGTCGTCGCCGTCGAAGTCGAATTGATGCCGCTGCCACTGCGGGCCGGGGCTGAACTCCTGCTGCAGCCAGTTGCTCCGGCCTTGGCGACCAAAACTCAGCCGTAAATTGCTGGGCGAACTGCCTGGAGCGCGGGCCCAGAAACTCAGCGTCCAGCGGCCATTGATGGGCAGCAGCTTGCCCGCTCTGGCGCCCAGCGCGTCGAGGTGATGGAACAGCGCGGCAGGCTGACTGCTGCTGGCAATCAGATGCAGCGCGCGTTGGCCGGGGCTGCCGGGACGCGGCTCGGCCACCGAGCGGACCAGACCCAGGGTCCACCACAGCGGCGCAGGAAGGCGATCCTGCTGACCTTGCAGCGACAGCACATCGCCGGGCTTCAATCCCGCGGGTAGCGGCTCAAGTTGCAGCAAGTCGCCACGAACGCGATCGCTTGCGGCAGGGGGCTGATTGTCCAAAACCCGGCCGTGCTGGCCGGCCGCCGCGCCGCTGAGCACCTCGAAGTTCGCGCCGGCCCAGAAGCCGGCGGCCCGCGCCGTCCAGCGGCTCTCGTCTTGCACGCCGTCCGCCAACACCCGGCCGACGATCAGCAAGGCGCCGTCGTGGCCCAGCTCCAGCCCCGGGTTTTGCAAGACATTGCGGATCAGTTGATCGGCACCCCAGACATTGCGGGCACCCAGGTTGACGCCAAAGCGCGGCAGCTCGCCTAGCGCGTGGGCGACCGACAACTCCAGCAAGGGCGGCTCGGTTGCTGCGCCACTCGCCATCGTCGTGGCCAGGCACAGCAGACCTAGCAGCCCGAGCGGCCCTGAGCGGCGATTCATGGCAGGTATTCTTTGATCAACTCGCTGCGATGGCGAAACACCGCCTCATCCGAGAACGCCTGGCCGCAGCGCAAGGCGTCTTGACTCATTTGCTGCCGCTGCGTCGGCGCCAGCAACTGCTGGCCCAGCAAGACGGACAGCGCCTGAGCATCACCGAGGGGCACAAACCGCCCGCCGCCGGGGCAGCCCGCCACCAGGTCTTGTGCGTAGGGGCTGGCATAGCCGAGCAAGGGCAGGCCCGACATCAAGGCCTCGATCAGGCAACGGGGTGATTCCGGCGTCAGATGGCAGAACAAAAACACATCCAGCTCGCGCAGAAAGCCCAGCACCTTTTGCCGGTTAGCCTCATTGCCGGGGAAGTGGATATGGTCTTGCAGGCCCAACTCCGCCACGCGCTCGCGTGCGGCTTCCAGCAAGGGGCCGTCGCCCAGCCAGGTGGCATTGATTCGGTGGCCGCTGGGGGCGTTGCGAATCGCGCTGGCCACCGCGTCTATCCATTGCATGGGGCCCTTCATCGAATGCACCCGGCCGGCATAACCCACCTGCAAGGTCTTGTCGGCGCGGGCAAAGCGGCGCTGCAGCCGGGCGGGGTCGATGATGTCGCCGCGCTTGAGGTGGATGTCATGCACGATGTGGGCCTGGCGGCAAAAAGGCGCGTAGGCCTGGTGCACCGAATTGCCATGGAACAGACCGAGTGCTGCGTTGCGCACCGCGCGCAGGCTGTTGCGCTTGAGCATGCTCAGCTTGAGCCGCCCGAAGGCCTGGCGGGCCAGGCCACCCGGCTCGGCGTCGGGCATCTCGTGCAGCACCCAGTCTAGCCAGACGGCGTAAGCGCGTTGCGCGCGCAGGGCTTCATCGGCGGCGATATTGCCCCAGCTGCCCAGCCAGCCCAGGTTCGAGAAACACAGATAGCGGTGCTCCGGGATCAGCCGGCGGAACAACTTGACCACGGTGGCTTGGTGCTTGAAATGCTGTGCCGGGTGATAGCCCCAGGGCAGCGGATGCAGGGTCAGTCGCCCGCCGGCCAGCAAGTCGCTGACGGGCAGCCAAGTCATCGCCCCTTCGGCCGAATCGTTGGCCTCGTCTGGCAGCAAAGGCGCGCACAGGCTGATGCGATCAAAGTTTTCAAGCCATCGGGCAATCCCGTTATGGGCTTGCGCTTCGACATGAAGCGCACCGTTGATTTGCTTGAAGGGCACCGGCAATTCGAGCAAGAGGCTGGATTGGGTAGCTTTCATTTCAGACCTTTCGAGGTGACAGGCAAGCTTGGGGCAGGGCGCTGACAAGCAGCAGACACAGCAGGCACAGCAGGCACAGCAGCCCCGGCAGCTTGGCGAGGCGATTCATGGCAGATATTCCTTGATCAGCTGGCTGCGATGCTGGAACACCGCTTCGTCGGAAAAATGCTGGCCGCAGGTGCGCGCGTCCATGGCCATCTGGCGGCGCTGGTTCGGCCGAGCCAGAAGCCGGCCCAGCAGGTGAGCGAGGGCCGCGCTGTCGCCGATATCAACGAACTGAGCAGCGCTGGGGCAGTCGGCGACCAAGTCGCTGGCATAGGGGCTGGCGTAGCCCAGCAGCGGCGTGCCGGACATCAAGGCCTCGATCAGGCAACGCGGTGACTCCGGCGTCAGGTGGCAGAACAGGAAGATGTCGAGGCCGCGCAGAAATTCCAGCACCCGGCTGCGCTCGGTCTCGGCACCCGGAAAGTGGATTTGCTCTTGTCGGCCCAACTCGATCACCCGCTGGCGGGCTTGCTCCAGCAGCGGGCCGTCTCCGATCCAGGTGGCCTCGATGATTTGGCCGGGGACGGCCGCGCGGATGGCGCCGTCCACCGCAGCGATCCATTGCAGCGGGCCCTTCATCGGATGCAGGCGCCCGGCATAGCCGATGCGCAGCAGGCCGTCGGCGCGAGTCAGTCTTTGCTGCAGTTGCGTCGGGCTGATGATGTCGGTGCGTTTGAGATGGATGTTATGCACCAGCTCGGCTTGAACGCAATGCGGCGCATAGGCCTGGTGCACCGAGCGGCCGTGGAACAGACCCAGCGAGGCATTGCGCACCGCCCGCAGGCTGTTGCGCTTGAGCATGCCCAGCTTGATGCGCCCGAACGCCTGCTTGGCCGTGCCACCGGGCTTGCTGGCGGGCATTTCATGCAGCACCCAGTCGAGCCAGATGGCATAGGCGCGCCCCGCAGACTGGGCCAGATCGGCGGCGATATTGCCCCAGCTGCCCAGCCACCCGAGGTTGGCAAAGCACAGATAGCGATGCTGCGGAATCAGACGTTGAAACAGCTGGCGGACATGGCGTCTTTGCTTGAAGTGATCAAGCGGGTGATAACCCCAGGGCAGGGTTTGCAGGTTCAGCCGGCCGTCGCTCAACAGGTCGGTGACCGGCAACCAGCTGAGCGAACCGTCGATCAGGTCATGCTCGTCATCCGGCAGCAATGGTGCACACAGCGTGATGCGATCGAAATTATCGAGCCAGCGGCTGATGCCGTTGTGGGCCTGGGCCTCGACATGCAGAACCCCACCTATGCGCTTGAAGGGCACGGGCAATTCGAGCAGCAGGCTGTTGATGGCGGTGTTCATTTCAGACCTCTCAACAGGGTGAAGCCTTGCGAGCTCAATTTGGCCGGACGGTTGATGCGGTGGATCAGCCGGGCACCCAGCCCGATGCCGGGTCGCTCGATCGCCAGGCCCAGCAAGCGCGCCGCGCCATAGGACAAGAGCGTGACCAGGCCGAGTGCGAGCAAATAGGCGAGCTCGCCTTGCAATGGATGGACGGACTGCAGTGCATGCAAGCCATGCCAGGCGAACAGGATATGGATGATGTAGACGCCATAGGAGGCGCGGCCCAATGCAAGCAGCGCAGCCGGCAAGCGGCTCCACTTGCTGCAGAGCTGGCCGAGCGCCGCAAAGCCCAGCCCGGCCGTCATCGGCAACAGGGCAAAGGCCAAGGCCAAGCCGCTGCGCCAGAGCAACGCCGTTGCTGTGAAGGCCAGTCCTGCAATCAAGTATTCCAGCGCGGGATTAGGCATCAATTGGCTTGCGGCACCGCGCTGCCACTCGAACCAGCTCAGGCCGATCAGAAAGACCGCGATCTGATTGATCGGGTGAAAGTAGGCCGGGCTGTTGTTGCCAACGCTGCCGGCCTGCCAGAACAGATTCAGACCGCAGGCAATCGCCACCAGCAGCGGGCCGGTCCAGCGACCCAGCGTGGGAAGCAAGCGCCTGTGCAGGGCTAACAAGGCCGGGAAGAGCAGATAGAACACCATCTCGACGCCGATCGACCAGCCGCCCGGCACGACCGAGTTCTGCGCCGCCGGCACCAGGCCATGCACAAAGAAGACATTGGCCCCGATATTCGCCCAGCTGTAGGGCGAGCCCGTCTGTTGGTCGGCCAAGAGCAGGTCGAGAGCAAAGAACAAGGCAATGGCGAACCAGTAAAGCGGTGCGATGCGGAAGAAGCGGCGCAGCAAGAAGGACAGCAGGGGGCGTGGCTCGCTGCCCCGGCGCTGCTGCCACGACAAGCACAGCGTGTAGGCTGAGGCGACAAAAAACAGCTGCACCCCCATCTGCCCAAAACTGGCCAGCGCCCGTATGGGGCCGGACAAGCCCGGCACTTGCAAGGCGACATGATTGGCCAGCACCATCAGAATAGCGAGGCCGCGCATCGCATCGATCCAGGGCAGCATGGTGGGCTCCTTGTCTAGGCCTGAGCTGGGCTTGTCAGGCCGCGCTGCGGGTGCCGCGCAGCAGATGCTGGCTGATGAAGAGCGGCGCTAGCAGCCCGCCGGTGAACAGATTGCGCCAGAAGTCACGGTCCCCCCGGCGCAGGCCGGTGCTGGCCTCGGCCGTGACCCGAAAGCCAGCGTGCTCCAGCAACTCCAGCGCGCCCTGGCGGCTGAAGAAACGCAGATGGGTGCGGTCCATGATGCCGGCCTCCTGGTATTCGAAGCGCCCGGCCAGCAGCAGTGGCAGCACGACCCGGTGGTTTCGCACGTTAGGCAGGCTGACGATGACGGTGCCGCCGGGCCGCACCAGGCCGCGCAACTGCTGCATCACGACCCAGGGGTCGACCAGATGTTCGAGCACATCCAGGCACAGCACCAGATCAAAGCTCTCGGGCGGCAGCTGCGTCAACAAGGCCTCGGCCGGGCCTTCCAGCACCTGGTCGACGCGAGCGCGCGCCACGCTCGCGGCCTGCGCCATCGGCTCGATGCCTGTGGTGTGGTCGGCGCGGCCGCTTTCTTTCAGCCAGTTCAGTGTGGCGCCGGCCGCGCAGCCGATTTCCAGCACGCGCTCGGCGCGGCTCGGCAACAGCGCCTCGATGTCGCGCCGCACGAAGTTGAAATACCAGGGCTGTTTGTCTTCATACATGGCCGTCTCCTTTGGGGTGTCAGAAGCCGGCGGCAAGGCGCCGCCAGCCGTTGCGCATGGCCCTAGCCAGCGGGGCCAGATTGGGGATGGGGATGTTGTCCAGCCATGACGGGCCGATGATGTCGCTGCGCGAACTGCGCTGGCCGGCCAGCGAGCGGCTGGCCAGCAGGGTTCTGAGTTCGGGATGCTGGCGGCGCAACAGCGTCAAGGCGCCGTCGTAATGCATCGGACTGCCCAGTGGGTGGCCGCTGGGGCGCGACAGGCAGGCTTGCAAATGGGCAATCGCGAGCGGCAGCGCCTGTGCGTGCAGCGCGTAGCAATGGGCGCAGACCAGTGGCGCTTGCGTCAGCACCCAGCGCAGCGGCCCGCCTTCAGCCTCCTGCACATGGCCGGGGTAGGCGATATGCCAGGCATCGCCCTGCAGCGCCGGCAGCAGGGCGCTGCTGTCGCCCTTGTGCGGCATGAACATCACGTCATCCTCCAGCACCAGCAGGCGCTGCACACCGTCGGCCTGCGCCTCCACCAGAATCTGCAGATGGCTGAGAAAGCAGCCATGCGCGCCGATATTGGGGAAGCCGGCGGCGTGGCTGGGCCGGATGCCGTTGACGAAGCGCACGCGCTGACCGTCGACCTTGATGCCCAGCCTCGCGAACTCGTCGATGACCGCATCGCGGCGGTCACGTCGCTCGGGCAGGTTGATGATGCAGATGCGGTCAAAGACCTGCAGAAGATCGGCGTTCATACGGAGCTCCTTGCCTTCATGTTGTTGCGTGTGCCAAGCCACCAGGCTTGCAGCGTGAGCCGCCATTGCGGGGTGGAGAAAAAGGTGTCGGCGCGCCGCCCGGTGACCGACTCGATCATCAGATCGTGCAGATAGCCGCCGCCGGTGAAGGCCTCAACCCGGTTGACGACCCAGCCGACCGCTTGCGGGTCCAGCGTTTGCAGCAGCCGGCGAGCGCGTTGCACCTCGCCGGTGGTGACGGCCCCGGCTTCGATCACCAGCAGCACCTGGCCGACGCTGCGCACGAGTAACTCGGCATCGGCACTGACCAAGAGTGGCGGCATGTCGACCAGCACAAAGTCGGCGATCTCGCTCCAGTGCCGCAACTGCGCGCCGAGCTTGTCGAGACGCTCCAGCGCGATGCGGCCTTGGCCACCGACCGAAACGCGTGGCGGCAAATCGGCGCTGGCCGGCGCGATCACCTGGCCGCCCTTGGCCTCATCGCGCAGCAACTCCTGCAGGCCGGGCCGGCCGCTGGCAAAGCGGGCGTCGCGCGAGAACCCGTTGGCCTCGACCGTCAGCACCTTGAAGCCCAGCGTGCGCAAGGTGTTGGCCAGTTCCAGCACCAGGCTGCTGGTGCCGGCACCAGGCTTGCAGCCGGTCAGACCGAAAACTCCTTGGGCGCCCTGCTTGGCGGAACCCTCGCCACGCTCGCGATTGCGGATCAGCGCGGCGGCCAGGCGGCGCAGCTGTTCGTCGGCAAAGACCTGGCTGGCCAAGCCTTCTCGCTGCACCTGCCAGCCTGCAGGCGCCATGCCCATCAAGCGCTGCGCATCGTTGACGGTGCGCACGCGGCGGTCCAGCATATCGCGCAGTACCGGCGCCATCAGGCCAGCCGCGCAGGCGGCGAGCAGCACCATCAAGAACAATTTCTTGCGGCCCGGTCCGAAGGGCAGTTCGGGCAGCAGCGCCGGCGTCACTAGGCGCAAGAAGCCGAAGGAATTGCTCTCAATGCTGAGGAAGTTGATTCGCTCGCGTACCTTGTTCAGTTCCTCGCGCATTTGCCCGATGTCGGACGACAAGGTCTGCGCGTCCTGAAACAGCTTGGCGAAGCGGGTCGCTTGCGGCTCAAGCTCGCTCAGCTCGGCCCGCAAGCCCTGCTCCACGGCGGCGGCCTGTTCGGCAGTCCCTTGCAAGCGGGCTTGCATGTTGAGGCGCACCCCTCGATCAAGGCGGCCGCCCTGGCCCTGCAACTCGAGCTCGATTTCGGCCAGTTCACGCTCGGCGGCCACGGCGCCAGGGTGGTCGGCGCGCAGGCCGGATTTCTGCACCAGCAAGGTGGCTCGGCGCGCACTCAAGGCCGATTTCAGGCCATTCAGGCCTGGATCGCTGAGCACCGCCTCCTGCACGGAGCGGGCGGCCAGCGTGGTGTCCCCGCGCTGAGTAAAAGCATTTAAGGCCGCGTCGGCATCCATGCGGCGCTGGCGCGCGTCGGACAGCTTGTTTCGCAGGCTGGCCACCAATTGATCGTAGGGGTTGGGCGTGCCCTCGGCGAAGGTAGTCAGGCTCAACTCGCGTGCGATTTCGCCGCGCTGATCGACCTTGTTCGAGATGCTTTCGACCAGCTCCTTTTCGCGTGCGCGCAGCTGGCGGCTGCGTTCGTCGGCGCCGTAAATCTCTTCGCTCTTCATCCGCTCGATGAAGGTGGCCGCGACCGCATTGACCATCTCGGCCAAGCCTGCGGGCTGCTCGCCCTCGAGGCTGAGTCGAATCAGATAAGTGTCGGAGACGGCGCTGACCTGCAGTTGCTTGCGCAGCTTCTCGACCGCGGCGCGTTCACTGTCTTTGGGGCCCTGCCACAGCTTGCGCTGCTGCTCGTCCACGCGCAGCAGTGCATCGCGCAGCACATCGTGGCGGCCTATGCTTTGACGCTGATGCTCAACGAACTGGCGGTATTGGCTGTTGGATTGGAAGTCCAGCTCCTGGTCTTCGCGCAGATTGCGCATATAGCGCGGCGCGATCTGGATCGAGGCCTCGGCCAGGTAGTGGGCCTTGCCCTTGATCCAAGCCATAGGCAGGCCGGCCAGCAAGGTCAGGAGAAAGGCCGCCAGCGCCAAGCCGCTATGAGCCAGCAGGCTGCTCAAGGGCTTGATGCCCCTGCCGGCCAGCAAGGCTGGCAGGGGCAGGGTGGCGGCCGAAGTATTCATCAACGCGCTCCGAGGCCAGCGCCCTGCGCCACAGTGCGGGCGGCCGGCAGGCTGGCGTAAAGCCGTGCCGGCCATTTGGCCAAGGCGGCATCGGCGCAGCAGAGCCGGCTGGCTTGCCAGCCCAGCAGGCCCAGCCAATGCTTGGCGCGCAGCGCCGGGGCCGGGCCGAGATCAAGCCTTTGGGCCAGCATCCGGCGCAGCAGACCCAGCCCTAAACCCAGTGCGCGCACGCCGGCCGGTGGGCTGTCGCAATGCAGCCATAGCGGGCGGCGTGCCGAGCGTGCGTCCAGCAAGCCTTCGTCATGGGCCAGATAGAGCAGCTCCCAGGGCGCGCTCTCCAGCCCTTCGATCAAGGCATCATCAGGGCGCCCAAAGGCGGCAGCCGCCGGCAGATCCTCGCTGAGCAGCAGCAGGCCCGGCGCGCCCGCCAGCTCGGCCCGGGCGGCAGATTGGCCGAGCAACTGCAGCGCGCCCTCAGCGTCATTGGCATTGGCCCAGGCGGCTTGAAGGCCCAGACTGCTCAGGCCACTCAAGGCCGGGCCGGTCGCTAAGGGGCCGTTGCCTATGACCAGGGCTTCGCTCAGGTATTCGCAGATATTCATGGCGGCATCTCGGTAGCGTTTAGGTAGCGTTTCAGCGGCGTCATGGCTGTTCGGGCAATGCAGCGGCCTGACTCGGCGTGCTGCAGAGCGGTTCAATAAGCGCAGGTGAAGGGAGGCGGCCTGTCTGGCCTAGCCTTGCGATGGCTAACTGAAGCTGCCGACGGCGTCGGTGCGGGTGTCGTGGATATTGAAGACCCGGTGCATGCGCATCAACTCGAACAGCGCCCTCACCGTGCGCGACATTTCGCACAGGCGGAAGTCACCGCGCCGACCGTTGAGCTGACGCAGGCAGGAGATCAAGGCACCCAGGCCAGAGCTGTCGACGAACTTGACGCCCGACATATCCAGCACCACATGGCTGTGTTCCTGCATCAGCGATTGGGCGGCTTCACGGAATTCGCGCACATTGCTGGCGTCAAGATTGTCTTCGCGCAGTTCGATGACCAGCACATTGAGCCCTTCGATACGACCATTGAGTTCCATGCTGCACTCCTGTGAGGTGTTGATCCGATGCCTGCATTGAAACCCGATTGCCGTTCGCGAATGTCACGAAGTTGTGACGCTTGCGGCCGCGATCAATTGCGCAAGCTCGGCCAATGCCTCGGACAGATCGGCGGCAAGGCCTTGTTCCAGGCTCAGCTCGGCGCGCCGCGCGACCTGCCCCAACTCGGCCAGCCCGTAGCTGCCGGCTGCGCCCGCCAGTCGGTGCAAGGCGGTCAGCTGCGCGCTCGGGTCGCCGATGCTGGCGGTAATCTCCGCCCAGCGCTGCGGCAGGCCGGCGACAAAGCGCTCGCGCAGCAGGTCGAACGCGGCGGTTGCGGCGGGCGAGAGGCCTTGCGTCGGCGACTCCAGGGACTCCGGTGGCGATGTGGGCTCAGCCACGCCCATGCTCCCAATACGGCAGGATGTCGGCCGGCAAGCGCATCGGATCGAAGGGCTTGACGATCAAGCCGGTGGCCCCCAAACCGAGCAGGTGCTCCAGTTCCTCGGGCATCGACTTGGCCGTCAAGAAGACCACCGGGATGCCCTGCATCTCGGGCAACTCGCGCAAAGCGAGCAGGGTTTCTGGGCCGCTCAGCTCGGGCATCATCACGTCGAGAAGCAGTAGCTGGGGCCGAAACTCGGGCACGGCCGCCAGGGCCGCGCGGCCACTCGCGCAAGCCTTGACCTGGTAGCCGCCGACGTTGCCGAGGCTGAACTCAAGAATCATGCGGATGTCGGGGTCGTCATCGACACAAAGAATGCGCTGCAAAGTGTTCATGAATTGGGTGATTTCTTGGCCTGTTCTACCAGTTTTGGCGGCGTCGATTTGAGCAAGCGGGTGACCCATTCCTGGAGTTCCTGCGGGCCGCTGCGCGCGGGGCTCAACCAGGGCAGGCCGGCCTCGTCACAAAATGATTGATCGACCGAGTCGCCATAGAGCAGCACCGGCCGGCCGGCCGCATGCAGGCGCAGCTTGGCGCAAAAGTCCAGGGCTGAGCCTTGATCCTGCGGGCTGACTATGAACAGTCGGTAGGGCGCGTCGGCTATCTGTGAATTCTGGGCGATGAGTTCCGTGGCTTGACCCAGATGGGCGGCGCTGTCGACCCTTGCGATACCGGCCAAGCAGCGGCTCAGGCGCTCGCGGCTTTCCAGATCGGCATCGATGTGCAAGAGCAGGGGTAGCAACCGAGGGGAATGCTTGTCGGCCCCGACGAGCGGGAAGTCGATGCTGAAGACCGCGCCATGGCCGCCATCTGTGCTGTCTTCGGCGCTGATGCTGGCCCCCATGCGCTCCAGCAACATGCGGCTGATGTAGAGCCCCAATCCGGTGCCGCCTTGAGCCCGTTTGTCGCCGCCTTCGGCTTGAGAAAACTTCTCGAACATCCGGGCACGAAAGCCCGGCGCGATGCCCGGGCCACGATCGCGCACGCTGATGCGCACAGCTTGCGGGTCAACGGTCACGCTCAAGCGCACGGCCTCGCCGGCGGGGGAATGCTTGATGGCGTTGGAAAGCAGGTTGGCCATCACCTGCAAGAAGCGCTCGCTGTCTAGCGCCAGCAGCGGCCCATCGTCCTGCTCGGGCAGGCCGTGCAGCAGGCGGACTCCGGCGCGCTCGGCATAGCCTTGATTGGCGCTCAGCGCTTCGCGCAACAAGGGGTAGAGCGGCTGCGCGCGCAGGCAGAGCTGCAGGCGCTCACCCTCGAGTTTGGTCAGGTCCAGGATGTCATCGATCAGGCCATTCAAACGCTTGCCATTGCGCTCGGCCACCTGCGCCAGGCTCAGCGCCGGCGCGGGCAGGGGCCCGGCTGCGCCGCCGGCCAGCAAGCCCAAGGCGCCCAGGATCGAGGTTAGCGGCGTGCGCAGCTCATGGCTGACGGTGGCCAAGAATTCATCCTTCATGCGCTCGATCTGGCGCTGTTCAGTCAAATCATGCAGCACCAAGGTGTAATGCGCTTGCTGGCCCGCCTGCAGCAGCTCATGCCACTCGCTCAAGCCCAGCTCGAAGGGCACGAGCATGCCGCCGGCCCGCCGCAACAGGCATTCGCGCCGCAGCAGCAGCTCCGCCAAGGGCAGGCCGAAGACATCAAGACAGCTATCGCCCAGGCGTACCGGCGTGCCGTCCTGGCGCCACAGAGCCAGGGCCGAGCGGTTGCATTCCTCGATCTTGCCGCTAGCGTCGAGGGTCAAAACGGGGTCGAGGATATTGTCCAGAATGTCGCGTTCCCGCTGCGCTCTGCGAGCCAACCTGGATTGAAGCGCTAGCACCGCAGCATAGTGATTCAGCTTGGCTTCCAGCAGCTGAGGGTTGACGGGGCGGCTCAGGTAGTCATCCGCCCCGAACTTCAGCGCCTGAATCACATGCTCTTCGCCTTGCAGGCCAGAGGTTGCGATCACCGGCAGCCAATGCCGGCCGGTCAGTTTGCGCAAGCGCCGGGTCAGCTCGAAGCCGTCTATTTCTGGCATTAGCAGGTCAAGCAAGACCAAGTCTGGCAAGCGCTGCTGCAGCCGCGCCAGTGCGGCATGGCCGCTGTCGGCCTCGACCACCCGGTGGCCCAAGGCGCCGACCTGATCGGCGAGGCTGCGGCGGGATTCGAGAATGTCATCTACGACGAGGATTTCCAACGACATGAGGCGGCCCGCAGTCCAGTGCTTTCATTCTAGAACCCTGCCGGGCTTGGCTTAGAGGCTGAGAACTAATGCAACGCGCTCGCGCCGGGCCCCAAAAGGCGCTGGCGTAGGCGTACGGCACAGCCCAGGCGTGCGCCTGGGCAAGCTGGGCAACACCCGCCAGCGCCTTTTGGGGCCCGGCCCTGCGGGTAAGCCCCCAGAAAACGCCCACTCGTTGTTGCTCAATCTCGCCGGGCCACCAGCCCGGCTGCGCTTCGCGCCTAGATTGGACGCTTTCTGGGGGCTTACGCGGGCGTGTTGCATTGGTTCTCAGCCTCTTAGGGCCCGGCACTCATTTGACAAAGCTGCCACAACTTGCACGCTTGCCCGGCCTGTAATGGGCCTCATTGCAAGTAGAGGAGAGCACCATGCCCGTCGTTCCCACATTGTCCAGCCCATTTCTCAACCGCATGCGGGCCCGTCGGTCGCGCTTTGCCTGGCGTTTGCGCGAACAAGCTCGCGCGGCCGGCAAGCGCGGTCTCGATCTCGTCCTGGTCTTGCCCGCCTTGCTGCTGCTGTCACCTTTGCTGGCCTTGGTCGCCTTGGCGATCCGGATTGGCGACGGCGGGCCGGCGCTGTTCTGGCAGCGTCGGGTTGGTCGGCATGGGGTCGAATTCGACTTCCCCAAGTTCCGCTCGATGCGCGTCGATGCCGAGGCGGTGCGGGCGCAGTTGCTGGCGGCCAATCAACATGGCAGCGCCGGCGTGACCTTCAAGATCAAGCGCGATCCGCGCATCACGCCGATCGGACGTTGGCTCCGCCGTTTCAGCATTGATGAGCTGCCGCAGCTGTGGTGTGTGTTGCGCGGCGATATGAGCCTGGTCGGGCCGCGCCCGCCCTTGATCAACGAGGTGGCGCGCTACACGCTGCGCGAACGCCAGCGCCTCGCGGTCACGCCGGGCCTGACCTGCATCTGGCAAGTCAATGGGCGCTCCGAGGTGGCGTTTCCGCAGCAATTGCAAATGGACCTGGCCTATATCCAGCAGCCGTCCTTGTGGGCCGATGTCCGCTTGATTCTGCAGACCTTGCCGGCCGTCATTCGCGGCCGCGGCGCCTATTAGTTTGGCCACAACAGCCGCAATAGCAGATGCAAGCCAGGAGCACGATCATGAGCATCAGGATATCCAAGCGTAGCCAAGCATTGCAGGCCTCGCGAGTCGAGCCAAGCGCTCCGTCCACCATGCGCGGTTTCGATGTCGCGCTGGCCCTGCTGTTGTGCCTGCTACTGGCGCTGCCGCTGTGCCTGGCTTACGGCTTGGGGCGCTTGCGCTTCGAGCTGCGGCGCGGCTTGAATGGGCAGGTCTTCAAGCGACGCAGCTTGGTCATGCCGGCCCATCTGCTGGGGCGCTGCCTGGCGCGGCTGGGGGCCGAGCATTGGCCGGTGCTGACCCATATCTTGAAGGGCCAAATGGCCTGGGTCGGCCCGCGCCTGCGCGGCTTGAATGAGGACTTGCCGGCCGCGCTTGCTGCCGTGCGGCCCGGCCTGATCAACCCCTGGTTCATACGTCGCCACACAGCCGTGGACTTCGGCACCGAAGCCGATGCCGATGTGCAGTATTTGGCCGAACGCGGCTTGCGTCACGACCTGGGTTTGCTGCTGCGTGGGCTGTTGGTGGCGGGTTTGCCGGCGCGGGCTGGCGCGACGCCGATGCGGGTCCGGGTTGCCGATGTGGTGTTTGACAACCTCAATATGAATGAGGCGCTGTCGCGGCTGCGGGACATGCTGGAGGGCGAGCGGGCGCAGCAGGTCAGCTTCGTCAACCCGGCCTGCGTGAACATTGCCGCCACCAACCGGGGTTACCGTCGCACGCTGGCTCGGGTGAGCCTGGTCTTGCCCGACGGCATAGGGATCAAGATCGGCAGCGAACTGCTCGGCACGCCGCTGAAACAAAACGTTAACGGCACTGATCTGTACCCGCGTCTGTGCGCGATGCTGGAGGCGCGCGGATCGAGTGTTTTTCTGCTCGGCGGTCAGCCCGGCGTTGCCGAGGCGGTGGCGGCCGGCATCGCGCGTCAATGGCCGGGGCTGCGGGTGGCGGGCTTGAGGCATGGCTACTTTGAGGTCGGCGAGGAGGGGGATGTGGCGGCCCAGATTCGCGCCAGTGGCGCCGATCTGCTGCTGGTCGCGCGTGGCGTGCCGGCCCAGGACTTGTTCATCGATCGATTCTTGCCGCAGCTAGGCGTCAAGGTGGCGATGGGCGTGGGCGGCCTGTTTGACTTCGCCTCGGGGCGTATTTCCAGGGCACCGCAATGGATGCGCGAGACCGGGCTCGAATGGGTCTACCGCCTGATGCAAGAGCCCGGCCGCATGTGGCGTCGCTACCTGATCGGCAACTTCAGCTTCCTGGCCCGCGTGCTCTTGCAGCGTCTGGGTCTGCGGCGCCCGGCCGGCGATGTGTCCATGCCGGCAGCCGCCGCTTTGCCCAGCGAGTCCGCCGAAGCGGCGGCCCAGGGTGTGCGCGCAGTCTTGTTTGCCAACCGGCGCGTAGCGGGCGACTTGCCGCTGCCCTTCGACTATCCGGCCGCCGCGTTGCCCTTGGGCTGCCAGACCATCATCGAGCATCTGATGGAGCAACTGGCCATGGCCGCGGTCACCGATGTGGATCTGGTCGTCAGCGATCGGCCCGAGTTGCTGCGCAATTTGCTGGGCGATGGCGAACGCTGGGGTTTGCGCTTGCATTGGCATCTGGCCAAAGTGCCGAATCGGCCCTACGGCATCTTGGCTGCGCTGGCCGCCAAGCCCGCACGCCGTGTGCTGATAGGCCACGCCGATGTGTGCTTGTCAACGCGTGACCTGATGCGCTTGACCTGCTTGAACGCACTCAGCCTGCAAACCGATGAGTTGGAGGGTTCGCGCTGGGCTTCCTGGGCCTGCGTGACCCCGGCGCAGTTGCGCGGGCTAGCCAGCGATCTGGACGGGGACGGTTTGTATGAGGCGCTGCGGGCCGCCGGAGTGCCACCCTTGATGGGCGGAGAAGAACCGGTGGCCGATTTGCGCTCGGCAAAGGCCTTGCTGCAAGCGCAGTTCGGCGATGGCGAGCGGGCCCTGCAGCAGGTGCCGGCCGCCTGGTTGCGCCAGCGTTGGGGGGCGATGAGCCCGCTCGCTCGCGTGCATCCGCAGGCAATCCTGATTGGCCCCGTTCTGATTGGGCCGGGCTGTGTGATCGAGGCCGGCGCCCGGCTCGGGCCGCAGGCGGTCTTGAGCCGCGACGTGATTGTTTCCGCCGGGTCCAGCATTCAGCACAGCCTGCTGCTGCCGCAAACCTATGTGGGGGCCAATCTGGAGTTGAGTCACAGCGTCGTCAATGGCTCGCGGGCCCGCCATGTGCAATGGGATGTCGAGTCGGCGCCGGCGTCGACCGACGCACTGCTGTTGAGTTTGAATGCGCGCGGATTGCATGCCGGCGAGTTGCTCGGCCGCACATTGGCCGGGCTGGCGGTGCTGGCCTTGGCGCCGGCCCTGGCGCTCCATCTCGGGGTCGGGCGCTTGCGTGGCCGTTTGCCAAGCTGGGAGCTGCGGCCGGTTGTCAGCGGGCGGCATGGTTTGACCGGCGAGCCGCGGTTCAGTCTTTTGCATTGCCCGGTTCAGGATGGTGAGCAGGGGCCGCGGCGAGGAGCAAGGGGCCGTGGTTCGGCTTGGGCCTGGGCCTGGGCGGCTGGCTTGATCGACGTCGCGCGCGGCAGCCGCAGTTGGATAGGCATGCGCCCGCGCAGCCGTAGCCAGTGGTACGCGCTGCGCCCCGAGTGGCAGCAGATCCTTGCCGCCACGCCGGTAGGCCTGCTGCATGCACCGGCCTGGGCGGATGATGCGGCCTTGATCGATGAAGCTTGCGCGGCTGCGGATGTGTTCTGCGCGGTGCAGAAACCATGGAATCGACTGGGGTTGATTCTGCGTCGTGGTTGGTTCGTCAAGAACAGTTGACAGAGGTCCGCGCCGTTGGCTATGCACAAAAGCGGCGCTCGTGGCGAGACGCCATCTGGCTTTTGCGAGCGATTTGCTTGTTATCGGTGCTGGCACTGATAGCGCACCATCGCCACAAGTACCGGGTTTATCGACAATGTGTATTATGTAAAGTCAGGCAGAGCCAAACACTGCCTATAAGACATTTCGGTCGTCCATTTTCTAAAGAATGTTCCTATTTTTTTCTCATTAATGTTCTGGTCTGTGGCCGAACTGGTGGGACTACGTGATCTTCGTACCGATGCTATCAGCCAAGGTAGACAAAACATAGGAATTCCCCCTCGTGGGTGTGTCGCTCCACGTTCACTTACGACTGGCACGAGCTGGAGGCGATCTTTGGGCATGGACTTGCCGACCACGCGGCGAGGGTTCAGCCCCAAATTGCGCGCTTGCAGTCCAGGTTGATACCCCGGTCTACCAATAGAAGCCCAACTTAGCCGACCTCTAAATTACTACCTTCCTAACTTGACATCCGAAACTGTCAAGCGTGCAAGATGTAGAAGCAATCCGTCGAGCCAAACCACCGCAAGACGATGTCGACTGTCCTTGGTCTGTCGTGGTTCGGCTGTGCGCTCACCCCGCAGTCTTCCCCTTCTTCGGAGGCGCGGACTTCGGCATGGCGCTTCGAAGTCCCGGTGCCCTGTTTGTTGCACCTAGCTTGGCTACCAACTGCTCAACCAGGGCATCTTGCGCGCTCGATCTCGCCAGCGCCATGTTGGCCATCGAAAGGGCCGCTTCTAGTTCCTTGATCCGAGTGCCACATTGTTGCGTGACCGCCTGTAATTCCTGCTCTCGTTGATCAGCCTGGGTACGGAGCTGAGTGAACCTGAGTTGGGCGGCGCCAAGTTGTTCGTTAGCACTGACATGTGCCTTCAGCGCCTCTTCAAAGCGCTTGATGATGGACTCGTTAGACTTCTCAAACTTTATGCGAAGCATTCGTTCCCGTTCGATCTCCATGGCTGCCCGGCGTTCAGCTCCGGTCGCGCGTTCTTCAGCTGCCGCGACGACCTGTGCACCGCGTCCACGCTCTGCCTCAGTGGCCTGCCAGGCCTTCTCTAGGTCCGACTTCAAGTCTGTATGACGCTGCAGTGCTTCTTCCAAGCGTGCAGCCGCCACGACATGGGCCGATCGCTCGACGTCGAACTTCAGCCTCAACTCGTCTAGTTCTGCCTGCAGGTGGGCAGCCTTCAATGAGGCCGCAAAGGCGGCAGCGTCCGCGATCGTCGCCCTCTCTTTTTCCGCTTCAATGTTGGCCGTCGCATTTGCTAGGCCCTCGTTCAATTGGTCGGCCAGGTCGCGGCGGGCCTCTGCCTGGGCGGCCTCCCAGAGGTGTTTCGCAGCCTGATGGACGGGATCCGGCATGGACGCCGGCGCCGTGAATGCTCCGGGATCAGCGATGCGAGTTCCAAGGTGCTTGAACCAGGTTTCCAACATCGGGCTGACAGTGTTCGGCGAGCCGCGGCCGAGTTTTTGACGCACCCGTTCGATCGTCGGCCGTGCACCTTCGAGAAGCAGCGCATCGCAAGCTTTCCAGACCTCGTCTTCAGTGATTCCGCGCGCCATGGTCTATCTCCTTGATTTGCGCCCTACTCTGTCTATACTTTAGTCACGATAAGTGATGGTTATCGTCCCTAAAAGCAATTTTATGTTATATATCTTACGTTATACATATGAAAAATAACAAGTCGCCGCTGATGTTGATGGATCCAACAAACGCGCCCGCCGAATTGCCCATATTGAATCCAGAAATGCTGGGGGATATGGCGAGTGCCGCTGAAAGCGCCCTGCTCCGTCAAGGCGAGAGCGAGAACACGCTGCGGAGTTATGGTTCAGCTTTGCGCTACTGGGCCGCTTGGTTTGCGCTGCGATACCGCCAGCCAATGACCTTGCCCGTGCCTGAGGCCGCTGTTCTACAGTTCATCGTGGATCATGCCCAACGCTTAGGGCAGGATGGACAACTCACCATTGAACTGCCTGCAGCTCTGGATCAAGCTCTGGTTGCTGCTGGCTACAAGGGGAAACTTGGCGCGCCGGCACTAACGAGCCTCGTGCACCGGGTCGCTGTCCTGTCCAAAGCACATCAAATCGCTGCAGCAGACAACCCCTGTCAGCAACCGCGAGTGCGTGAGTTGCTTGCCAAATGCCGCCGTGCCTATGCCAAGCGTGGCGCCCTGCCCCACAAAAAACCCGCCCTCACCCGAGAGCCCCTGCAAGCCCTGCTCGACACCTGCGATGACTCGTTGTGCGGGTTGCGGGACAAGGCACTCTTGCTGTTTGCTTTCTCCAGCGGCGGCCGTCGGCGCTCCGAGGTCGTCAACGCGTCGATAGAAAACCTCAGGCGCGAGGGCGCCAGCTATGTTTACCTCCTTAGCCACTCGAAGACCAACCAATCGGGCATCGAGCGCATCGATAGCGAGAAACCCGTCGCCGGCCGCGCTGCAGATGCGCTGTCAGTGTGGATTGCAGCTGCGAAAATCAAGGATGGCGCTGTTTTCAGACGCGTGCGTCGCGGAAACGTGATCGGTGAGCGCCTGTCTGCCGCCGCTGTCCGGCAAATCGTCCAGAACCGCGGTCTCCTGGCCGGACTGCCTGGCGACTACTCTGCGCACTCTCTGCGATCCGGGTTTGTCACCGAAGCTGGCCGCCAACAAATTCCGTTGGGCGAGACAATGGCGCTCACAGGACACCGGTCGACAGCCTCGTTGGTGGGGTACTTTAGGGTCGACGTCGAGCATTCCCGAGCCGCTCGGCTACTTGACAAGTAGGTCAAGCGGAAGAGGCATGAACGGCGCCAGGGAGGCTGAAGTGCGTCGGACTTCAGCATTAGGCTGGCAGCAGTCGATCGATTTTGGCAAGCAAACAACCGCTGCGGTCGAAACCGGCCATTGAGCATTTCGTTGGACGAATGTCTGCAGCACCTCCCGAAGCTGCCGATCAGCGAAGTCGAGGGGCAAGACTAACTGGGAGCGAGAAGCTGACCGGGCCAACGACAGCTTTCACAAGCTGCGAAATAGCATCTGGTCCGGCTGTAGTAACCAGCGAACCTGCAGGCGATGGTCAGGTCGGTGCCCATAGCTGGCGTCCAAAGTGCCGACCGGTATGACAACGACGCTGCGGCTCCTCTCATCGGCATCCGAGAGCCGAGCTCACGGTGTCGGCCATCAGCAGTCACTGAGCCGCAGCAGAGTTTGCCTCGCTGATGTCGGGTCTTGGGTGTGCAGCGGTCATTCCACCAATAGGAGCGCGAAATACGCAATCAATGAGTACGTTTTGGGCCTTAGCTATTTTTTTGTCAATCAGGCTGCAGGCAAAGCTTTGCAGTACAGCCAATCCGCACAAAAAGCCCTGTGTCAACCTGCAAATGCTCACGATTCAAACCCAGAAGGAATGTTCGACGTTGGCCCACTATGTTCCTGAAGTGCCATTCCTTGAACCTGGTGGCCTCCCGGGGCCGTTTTCTATGCTGTCGGGGCAGAACACTTCAATGCCTGATCGGACGTTGCTCTTTAGGTTCCATTGATGCGCCGATCAACAGAGTTGCCCAATTTGGGCGACTTGGTCTTGCTAAGCGGCGGCGCCCCGGCAGACTGGAGGGCCGTGAACAGTGTGATCTAAGGTGAAGCGATGCGATCTTGGACTTTGGCGATTGGCGCCTGTCTGCTACCTGTGCTTGTGGCGGGATGCGGCTCAAATGAGGTGGTGCGCCCACGGCTTGAGGCGACGGTGGGCCAGCAGTTGATTGATTTGAAGAAGGCCCGCGACAGCGGCGCGCTCAGTGAGCGCGAGTACGAGCAGCAGCGCCGCAGCTTGGTCGACTCGGTGCATTGACGGAGGCTGCCATGACTCACTATCTACGACGTCTTGGGGCAAGCTCACGTCACGCAAGGCTTGCCATGGCTTTGCTGGCGGGCTCCGCGCTGGTTGGCTGCGGCAGCAGCCAGACAGTCACCGTCCATGATTCGACAACGATCACCAAGGGGCGCGAGCTGAGTGACTTGCAACTTGCGCTGCGGGAAGGCGCACTCACCGAGTCCGAGTATGAGCGCTTGCGGCTTGTGATCCTGCGGAGGAAAAATTGACCTATCTGGATCCGCGCCGTTGGGGTTCGCCTGGCCTGTGCGCCATGCTGACGATGAGCCTCGCCTTCGCCGCTGCGGCGCAGCCAGTAGACAAGGCGCCCGCCAGCCCACCCGCAGTTGCTTCTGCCGTGAGCGCCGTTGGCGCAAAAAAAGAAAATGTAGTTCGCCCGCGCATTGGCCTCGCATTGTCTGGCGGCGGTGCGCGCGGCTTCTCCCATGTCGGCGTACTGCGCGCTTTGGAGTCCATGCGCGTGCCGGTGGACTGCATTGCAGGGACCAGCGCCGGCTCGGCCGTTGGTGCGGCCTATGCTGTGGGCTTGTCGCCCGACGTGATTGAGGCGCGGCTCAGAGAAGCCGACTGGGACGGCGATATGTTTCGCGACCAGCCGCCTCGCCCGGAGCTACCCTACCGAAATAAGAGCAGGGTCGGCGGCGATCCCATCGGTGTGAGTTTTGGTGTCGGCGCCGACGGTGTCAAAGGCAGCAGCGGCATTTTTGCAGGCCAACAAACCGAGTTGTTCTTGCACCGCATGCTCGAAGTCAGCCAAGAGCTGAGCAGTTTTGATCAGTTGCCGGTACCTTTTCGTGCTGTCGCCACCGATCTCGTTGATGGTCGCATGGCAGTGCAGAGCAAAGGTAGCCTAGTGCACGCAGTGCGGGCCAGCATGGCAGTACCGAGTGCATTTGCGCCGGTGCGTGTCGGTGATCGCCTTTTGGTGGACGGCGCACTGAGCCAGAACTTACCGGTGCAGGCGGTGCGCGAGGCCTGTGCCGATGTTGTGATCGCCGTCAATATTGGCAGCCCCTTGCTGGGCGCTGATGAGCTGGGCGGTATCTTCAGTGTTGCGCTTCAGGTGATCAGCATTCTGATGGAGCGTAATGTGCAGGATTCCCTAGCGACGCTAGAGCCTCAGGACGTACTGATCGCGCCCGATCTCACGGGCTTCAGTGTTGTGGACTTTGCACGCGGCGTGGACGGTATCCCTGCCGGTGAGCGCGCCACGCTTGCGGCAGCTGAACGGCTGAAAGCGCTAGCGCTTACGCCGAAAGACTACCAAGCGTGGCAGGCCCAACGACAGGCCCGTGCGCTGCCGCAACCCCTGGTTGCCGGGGTAGATGTGAAGCCCACCCGCTTCGTCAACCCTGCGTACTTTGCCCTGACCACCCACTCCAAAGGAGAAACCGCTGGACCGGTGGACACGGCCGGCCTGCACCGCCGCATCAGGCAATGGACTGGCAGCGGTAGTTTCACCAGCATCGCCTACAGCGTCGGCCCCGCTGCCGACGGAGAGGGTTGGAGGCTTTTGATCGACGCGCAAGAGAAGCCCTGGGGCCCTGACTATTTGCAGGTCGGCTTTGCCGGCCAAGTGGATTCGCATGGCTATACCGATTTTTCGGCGCAGGCGGTGCTGCGCCGAACCTGGCTGAATGATTGGGGCGCCGAGTGGTTGACGGTAGTTCGTTTTGGGCGCACTCGCGATCTGGAGACGCGCTTGTTCCAACCAATGGGTGCCAACTCATCTTGGTTCCTCGAGCCACGACTCGGGCTTTCGACGACTCCGCAGCGCGTTTTCGTCGGTGACCGTGCCGTTGGCGAGTTCAGCATTGGCCGTAAAGATGTGGAACTGCGTGGTGGCGTTCAGGGGACAGCGGGGCAAGCCGTCATTGGTTTGGTCGCCGCGCGTATGCAGACTGAGCCGGAGATCGGGCTGTTGACGGTGCCAGCCACGCGCGCGTCCATTCATGGGCTGCGGCTATCGATGGCCTATGACCAACTCGATGACCTCGACTTCCCCCGTCACGGGCAAGCGGTGCGTGTTGACAGCTACCGAGCACTGGCCGCGCTGGGCGCTGATGAGCCCAACTACCAGCGGCATGAAATCGACAGCGTGATTGCGCGTAGCTATGGCGAGCACACCTGGCGGCTGCGCGCCCGTTGGGCCGGCGTTGCCGGCGCGGACGGCAACGCGCGTGACTTCGTAGGTGTCGGCGGCTTTCTCGATCTTTCGGGCTACCAGCAGGGCCAATTCCTTGGCAAAAATGTGTCGCTGCTCTCGCTGGGCTACGCGCGCCGCGTGCTCGCTTTGCCTCAGCCCTTCGGCAGCGGCTTGTTTGCCGGGGTGGCGGTGGAAGCAGCGCGTATTGGCAGGCCGCTCGGGATAGACGCCCATGCTTTGAATCGCTATGGCCTTGTCGCCTATGGCGGGGCTGCGACGGCACTGGGTCCGGCCTATCTCGGTTTTGGCATCGGGCAAAACGGCAATCGTGCCGTTTACCTCTTGCTCGGGCGGCCCTGACCGTTCAGAGCATCTCAGTTTTTACTCAGCAGGAGATTTCCAATGACAAAGATCGCATCCCATCGTCGCCAAGCTGGCGTGACCGTGACAGTTCTTGCCGGGGCGCTCGCGCTGGCCGGCTGTGAAAGCATGAGCCCGCGCGAAAAGGGAACCGTAGGCGGTGCTGCTGCCGGTGCGGCGACCGGTGCCGTTCTGGCTTCGGTTACCGGCGGGAAGGCCGGCACCGGTGCCGTGATCGGCGGCGTGATTGGCGCGGTAGCTGGCAATCTGTGGTCCAAGCGCATGGAGGAGAAGAAAGCCGCGATGGAGCGTGCCACTGCCGGAACTGGCGTCACAGTAGCCAAGACCGCTGACAATCAACTGCAGGTCAGCGTGCCCAGCGACATCTCCTTTGACATTGGATCGGCGACGATCAAGCCCGAACTGCGCGGCGTGCTTGACCAGTTCGCGCAGGGGCTGGACGCAACGATGCTGGTGCGCGTGATTGGCCACACCGACAGCAGCGGCTCCGACGCGATCAATGACCCACTCTCGCTGCGCCGTGCGCAGTCGGTGCGCGACTACCTCGACACCCGTGGTGTGCCCGCCGCACGGATGGAAATTGACGGGCGCGGTTCGCGTGAACCGCTGGCGGACAACGCCAGCGAGGCCGGACGTGCAAAAAACCGGCGCGTCGAGATCTTTTTGCGTGAACCGCAGGCCTGAGGGCGGATCGTGGCGGCCAGCAAGTCTGCCTTTTGTGTGGGCCCAAGCGCTGCGCTGAGCCCGATTCTTGCAGTTCAATTTGGGCGAACCAGCGGTGACTTGAACGGCGAGTGCGTGAAAGCTGCGATTCTATGAACGCGCCGCATCACGACCGTACCGCATTGACTGAAACACACAAAACGGGGCCTGTGGACCTGCCCCTGGCGCTGGCGATGTTGGCACTGCATCGCGACTTGATCGGGCAAGTGCAGCGGATGACCTGGGAGCTGACTGCCGGCGACTTTGAAGCCTTGGTAATTTGGTGTGAGCTCGCGCGGTACAGCGATGCGGACGCGGGCGGCACCCCGCGCACCTTACTGCTGCACGATTTGGTCACGGCCACAGCAATCCCGCGTGAAACTGTGCGTCGAAAGCTTGAGCGTTTGGCTGCTTTGGGGCACGTCGAGCGCGTTGAGCGCGGCTGGGTGACGCGCATGGCTCCGCTCGATCAGGCGGTGCGGGCGAGGGCAGAACAAGCCGCGCATTTGGCTCGCGATTCGATGGACGCCATCTTGGCCGCAAAACCTGCCGGCCCATCCGACACGGCGCAAGTTCATTGTTAGCAGGCTGATGGCCGGAAACTGACAGCACGCACAAAGCTCTGCTCCCAATGTCTTTGCTCGGCTTGCCCAAATTGGGCAAGCCTGCGTTGCTGGTCGTGAACCTGCTGCCGACAATTCGGCGCTATGAATCGTCGCTTTGTGTGTCGTGTCGCCCTTGCTTGCTGCAGCTGGGGCTGGTTATTGGTGGCGGCTGGAGCGGCCGGCATTGAGCTGCCGTCTTCGGCGGCCAAGCTGGTGCCCAAGCTGGCGACGGAAATGCCATCAAAGCCGGGCACAAAGGCTGCCTCAACGCCGGATCCTCGCATTGGTGCCGAAGCACTGGCGAGTGAGCTTGCCGAGGTGCGAGCGCTGCAGGCCCGTCTGCAGCAGCAGGTTGATGAATCAAGCGCCGCTCCATTGCTTGAAGAACAGCGTAATCTCGCCGCACGCCTGGCCATATTGCTGGCCGCACAATTGAAAACGCCACTCGCGCAGCCTGTTGAAACGCTGCCCCCGAGCACACCCGCGCTCGGTGCGCCACCTTACGCGGCGGCCGCGTTGGATGCGCTGCGTGACTGGGTTGATGGACTCCAAGCGCAGCGGCGCTCTTTGGACGTGGCAGCGTTATCACTGGATGCGCAGGTGGCTGGTCTCGTAAACGCGCGCCGCAAGGCTGAAGAGATGGTGAGGCTGCGGCAGGACCAGATCGCACAATCACGCGAAGCCATGCGGCGCGAACGACTGCAAGCCGAGCTTGAGGTGGCGCAGTTGGAAGTGCGCATCGCCGCAGTGGAGCTGGCTCGCGCGGACACCGCACGCTTTGAGGCGCGCGACCGCAGTGCCGCGTTGCTTGCGCAGTTGGAGCCAGCCTGGCGCGAGTTGGAGCGTGTGCGCGCCTATCAAGTGATTGACGACGCTGCACTTGAGCAAATTTCGACCTCATCACGGGCGGCGCGTCGGCAGTTCCAGCTTGACCGCCAGCGCGCCAGTGCTCGCTTGGCCAAAGCTGAAGCGGCAGCGGGCGGGACAGCAGACGCAAACGGGGGGGCACCGCAAGTCGGCGCGGCGTTGTCACGCGAAATAAAAGCGTTGCGCGGCGAGCTGGCTGCGCTTGGGGAGCTGGACACTATCGAGGCGGGCCGTATCGAGGTGTGGCGCCAGCGAAGATTGGCGCTCGGCGCACTCGTTGATGCCGATCAACGAGAGCAGGCCTCGGCCTTGATCAGCCGCTCCATCGATCAGCTTGGGTCGCGCGCGCAGGCTAGTGCAGACCGACTTGCACAGATGCGGGCCGGTCTTCGCAGTGAGCGGCTGCGCGTGGAGGCGCTGGCAAGTGATGACGCCAGCCTGCCAATCATGCGTCGCGCGTTAGATGCGCAGCAACGCGAAGCCGATGCCATAGAAGCTGTGCAGGAGAAACTGCAGCGACTGCAGCTCTTGCTTGTGCGCAGCTTGGAGGATATGGGCGTCGCGGTGGAAGCCGCGCCTGCGCCCTGGCCCCAGCGAATATGGGCGGCGCTGCAAGAAGGCAGTCAGGCGATATGGCACTACGAGCTGTTCAGCGTCAGTGAATCGACTCAGGTAATGGGCCGGACCGTCACGCTGGACTACGGCGTTACGGTGGGGAAATCAGTTGGCGTGGTGTTGCTGTTCTTCCTGGGGTGGTGGGCTGCAAGCCGGCTTAGCGCAGCGCTGATTGCCGTGATAGTGCAGCGATTGCAGTTGTCGCCACAACTGGGCCGCGTGATGCAGCGCTGGATGCTGACCTTACTGCTGCTCGGCGTGCTGGTTCTTGTGCTCAAGCTCGCTCGCATTCCGCTCACCGCTTTCGCCGTGCTCGGAGGAGCGCTCGCGATTGGTGTCGGATTTGGTACACAAAATATCATCAAGAACTTAATCAGCGGGGTAATCATTCTGTTTGAACGCAAGGTGCGTGTGGGCGATATCGTCACCATCGATGGAGTCACAGGCACAGTTAGTTCAGTCGACCTGCGGGCAACCACCTTGCGCGGCTTTGACGGGATTGAGGCCATCGTGCCGAACTCGCAGCTACTGGAGAACCGGGTCAGCAACTGGAGCTATGACGGATCAACGGTTCGACGGGCAATCTTGGTTGGCTTGCGCTACGGCGACGATCCCCGCGCCGCTTCGGCCTGTCTATTGGCTTGCGCAAATGCTCATCCCTCCGTCTTGCAAGAGCCGGCGCCGGAAGCTTTGTTCGATGACTTTGCCAGCGACGCGCAGCAGTTGCGCCTGCAGTACTGGATGCAGCTCGGCGGCGCACGCACCGGACCCTCCGTTGACAGCGATCTGCGCTACACGATCGCCGAGGCTTTCGCGTCGCAGGGTTTCGTGATTGCGTTCCCACAGCGCGATGTGCATTTGCGGCTCGATGAGCGGTCAGCTTCAAAAATCAGATCGTTCGCGAACGCGCCATTCCTGCCTATCCCGCGCGAGGCGCAATCGTGATGAAGTTCCGCGGCGTTGCTTGGCTGCTGGCTGTCGCGACCAGCCTGACCGTGCTACAGCCGGCTGCGGCTATCACTGCGACAGTGGCTTCACCGCCGCCAAGCGCTGAGTCCGCAGACCTGCGCTACATCAACCGCGTGGTCTATACGATGCGCGTGTCGGTGGCTGGGGCCTCCCCCAAGCAGCGGGCTGAGCGGGCTTTGCGGCGGCTGCAGGCTTTGCCTATCGAGGCCCTCTCCCAGCCTATTGAACGCGTAGATATCGGGCACTCTAACGAGCGCGCAGTCGCCCTCAGACTGGGCAAAGAAACCTTGCTCACCGTTTTTCCTCGGGATCTTGACCCAGACACCGGCGCGACGGTTGACGACATGGCCACAGCCAGCATCAGTGCACTTGAGGAAGCCTTTGCTGCGCGTCTGGCGCTTCACGAACCAGAACGCGTCGCCACAGGCTTGGCCATCGCCGCGATCGGCATCCCGGTGGTGGTGCTGGTTGCTTGGCTGGCTTGGCGGCTGAGGGCGGCGCTGACCCGACGGCTGCAACGCGTGGTGCAGGCCGAGGCGGCCACACACCGCATCTTTGGCATTGACTGGTCAGAGTTCGGCCTGCGTGCTGTGGCGGCGGTGACGAATATGCTGGGTTTTGTGGCTGTTGCCTTCTTGACTTTTGCCTGGGCGGCCCATGCCCTGCGCCAGTTCCCGGCAACGATGCCTCTGGCCCTAGAAATGCGCCAGTTCTTCCTGGTCAATGCAAATGACTTGACTTTCGCCTTGTTGGGTGTGCTCCCCAACATCGCGGCAATTTGTCTGGTTATAGTCATCGCAAGGGGTGTGGTGTGGATGGTGGATCATGTCTTCGTCGGCGTGGGCTCGGGCCGCATCAATATTCCCGGAGTGCACCGCGAAACCGCTCGGGCCACGCGCAGACTGGTGGTGTTTGTGGTCTGGGGGCTCGCGCTCACGGCGGCCTACCCTTATATCCCCGGCTCGGACAGCATGGTCTTTCGCGGACTGTCTGTGTTCCTGGGGGCCATGTTCACGCTCGGCTCCTCCGGCGTTGTCTCTCAGTGGATGCACGGCTTGGTGATCGTCTATGCGCGTGCGCTGCGCGCCGGTGACTTCGTGCGTTGCGGCGAGCATGCGGGGGTGGTGTTGGAACTGGGCTCTCTGTCGGTGAAGATCATTGATTCGCGTGGCGACGAGGTCACCTTGCCCAACGGCACCGTCGTGCAAGGGGCCATCATTAACCATTCGCGCCATGCACCAGGCGGCGCAGTACGCGGCTCGGTGCGCTTGTCGCTTGGTTATGACGTGCCCTGGGCGCAGGTGCATGCCTTGCTGAAATCCGCCGCCGAGCGCACCGACGGCGTGCGCTCGGCGGCCGCTCCTCGTGTACTGGAGCGCGCGTTGGGTGACTTTGGGATTGAGTACGAATTGCTTGTGGAGATTGCCGGCGCACGCCAACGCTCTGCCACGCTAGCGGCCTTGACGCGCGCAATTCGGGATGTCTTCGACGAAGCAGGTGTGGCGATCTTGTCGCCCCACTTTGTTAGCTATCTCAATGTGCCTGCGGCGATGCCTTTGGTTGAAAAGACGTTCGAAGTGGCTGATCTGCAAGCAAACGTCGATGCCCGAGGAGGTCACCGGTGAATGCGGCGCTTAAGCTCAGGATGCTCTGCGAGTGGCGCCTGGCAACACGGTCTGCCCTGTGCCGGATGCTGTGCTTCGCCTTGCTGACGTCTATGGCGGGCTGTGTTTCGGCGCCGCGCAGCGTGCAAGTTCTGCAGCCCAGCTACGCGCTCGATGCAGGTCAGCAAAGCAAACTCGGCCGCGTTGGCGCGCAAGCCCTGACAGCAGCTTCGACGGAGGAGTCCGCGTTTCATCTGCTACCGGCTGGGCTTGAGGCGCTTGCCGCTCGGCTCGCACTGGTGGCGGGAGCCGAACGCAGTATCGACCTGCAGTACTACATCTTGCGCGCCGACAGCAGCGGCATGGGTTTGATGGCCGCGCTATGGCAGGCCGCTGAGCGTGGCGTGCGGGTGCGTTTGCTGCTGGACGATTGGGGTGCACGCCCTGATGACGCGACGCTGCAGCGCTTGGCTGCCCACTCGCACATCGAGGTCCGCTTGTTCAACCCGCTGATCCATCCGAGATCGGCGACATTGAGCCTTCTGCTCGATTTCGAGCGCACGCAGCAGCGCATGCATAACAAACTGCTGCTGGCAGACAGTCAAGCGGCCATCCTAGGGGGGCGCAATATTGGTGACGAGTACTTCTCGCGCCACCGCGAGTTTGAATTTGGTGACGTCGACGTGCTCGCCTTTGGACCTGTGGTTCCTCAGATGGCTGCGGCTTTTGACCTCTATTGGAACGACGCCCTGAGCTTGAGTTTGCTGTCCGACCTAGTCGCCCCGGAATCGTCAACTCAGCCCGCCGAGCCGGTCACTGAGCTATGGCAGGCCGCTCATGGAAGCGGATGGGCGCGACGCCTCGCCGCAGGTGAACTGCGCTTTTTTTGCGGTCGTGCAACTGCCGTGCACGACAAACCCGGCAAGCTCGACCCTGAGCGGCCCTCGGAGAACTCCAGGCTGGGCCGTGCAATTGCAAACGCCATGGGTGCAGTGGAGCGCGAGCTTTTGATCGTTTCACCCTATTTTGTGCCGGGAGAAGGGGGCGTGGCTCAGCTGCGCGAATTGGCGCAGCGCGGCGTTCGAATCACTATTGTTACCAACACTCTGGCTGCCACCGATGTGCCGGCTGTGCATGCCGGGTATGCGCGCTACCGGCATGATTTGCTTCAGGCCGGACTCGCGCTGTACGAAGTGCGTCCCGACGCTGCTCAGCAGGGGCTCGGGCGCAAAGAGCGTAATGAGCGCTACGAACGCAGCGAACGTAATGGACGCACTGGCTCTTCGCGCTTGTCATTGCATGCCAAGTTGCTGGTTGCCGACCGCTCCAGCGCCTTCATCGGATCAATGAATATCGACCCCCGCTCGCAGCGACTCAATACGGAGAACGGCGTTGTTGTCACCAGCCCGGCACTGGCAGCGGAATTGGTCGGCGGTGTGCAACGCGCCTTGGTCAATGATGCTTGGCGTGTGCACGAGGAAGGTGAGGGACTGCGCTGGACCGGGGTGCAAGATGGTCGTTTGGTGACGCTGGATCATGACCCCGGTGCCAGTTGGTGGTTGCGGTTACAGGCCAGCCTGCTGGCTTGGCTACCGATTGAGGATTTGTTGTGAAGAGCTTTTGCCTAAAGTCTGGACGCGTCGATTGCGGCTTGTTGATGGCTGCGAGGTCTGCCCGTATACCGGGAGCTTGCGCAGCCCGCCTGACCGTTGCTTTTGCGCTCCTCATGCCTGCCGCACAAGGAACAGCCATAGCGGAGAATCCGCAAGGCGCCGACGCGAAGGATGAATGGACACATGTGCCCATCAATGATCGCAAGCCGCGCACTCAATACGAATTTGATCGCGACGACGGGCAAGCCGCCATTCGTGCGCGGGCCGAGCGCTCAGCAAGCCTGCTGATGAAGCCTGCTTCCGGCATTGAGCTTGCACGGACTCCGCTGGTGGCATGGCGCTGGCTGGTGTTGCAATCACCGCAAGAGGCGGACATTGCCGATGCCGGCCGTGAGGATGCTGCCGCTAGGCTTGTATTTGTCTTTGATGGCGACCGCAGCCGCCTGCCCTGGACCGATCGTGCGGTGATGGCCGCAGCTGACCGCCTCGGCTCGCGCCCTATGCCATTTGCGACGCTGATGTATGTCACTTCCTCCCTGTACCCGGTTGGCAGCGTGCTGCCTAACCCCTACACCCGGCGTGTACGTATGCTTGTGGTTGACGCACAGAAGTCAAACACGCCAGCAAGCTGGCAGTCCTTCAGACGCGACTTGGTGGCGGACTACACACAAGCCTTCGGTGAAGCGCCTGGCCCGCTCATTGCTTGGGGCCTGATGAGCGACAGCGACAACACCGGCGGCCGCGCCGAGGCGGTCTACGCGCCAGTCCGATTTTCAACGCGGGATTGATGTCGCGGTCCAAGAGATCAAGGGAGAACCCACCTTCAATGCCAGCCGGCCAGCGAGAAGCCAATCCCGACGCGGTTCTGATGAATGTTGTAGTCGATCAGGCTCTCACCGTAGCCGCTGAAAGCTTGCACATAGCCTTGAAGCCGGCCCACGAGGGGGAAGGCCCATTCGAACTCGGCCGATCCCCGCGAGGCGTCGCCGCCACGCAGCGTATGGCGAAGCCGTAGGGACAACGCGCCGCCACCGTTGCCGCCTGGCAGCGCGCGGCGAATCGTCAGATCGCCCCGGCCCATGTGGTCGAGGATGTCGGGGTTGTCGTCTTTGTCGGCGGTCTCACTCAGCCGCATCCAGGGCCGCAACTGGATTGACCAGTCGCCATGTTCGAGACCGACATGAGCAATCAGCCTGTTCCAGCTGCGCGACAAGGGCTGTGCGCGGCCGTTGGACTGGTGGTTCAAGGCCAAGCCAGCGGTACGCCCGGTCCAGCCGAGCAAGTTCCAGTCGGTCACCACATTGAAGATCATCTCGGGCTCGTAGTTGGTCTCACGAAACGGTCGAGAAATATCCCCTTGGTAAAGCTGCCAGCGCGAGGACTGCGTGTAAGCGAGCCACAAGTCGCCGCGTTCGCCGAAGACGCCGGACCAGAGCAGCGTCTTCGCGCTGAGCTGGAACTTCACTTCCTCTGCGCGGTTGGGCAGATCAACACCGACGTCGTGCCCGGGCGCCGGTGACGATGGGCGCCGGTTGATGTTGTCGGTCGCCGAAATCGGCAGCACGTAAATCGCACGATAGGGGCGCAAGCTGAATGACTCGATGCCCTGCGTCGACCATGTATTAGAGAGCGTGGCGCTGCCGAGCTTCGCGTCGGGCGGGTTGTTGTGGCTCGCAGCAGGCGCTGTCGACACAGCCGCATCTGACACAGATTCGGGGCTCGGCGGGTGCACGCGGTCAAAGCAAGCCAAACGCTCTGCGTCATGCTTCATGGCCGTACAAACGACTGCGCTGATGGGGCCGGGATCTGAAGCAGCATACGAAACACAAGGGCTAATTGCGCAGACAAAGGCCGCCGCGAAAGCGGTCAGTTGACGAACATTTTCCATTCACTCATCTTCAGTAAAGCTTTGCATTCACGGGAATCGAGCTTGTTGCCAAGGAAGTGCCCGCCCTCATAGGCGCGGTCACGCGCGCCTATGGCACGCAACTTGTCCCTAGAGCTCAACTTGTCAATCACACCTGCGGTGCGCAGACGTGCAAAACGGTAGCGACGCTCATCGCCACCGTAGCCTTCCTCACAGAAACGCATCCCGCCAGAGAAGGCGCCCAGGCGAGTCGCGTCGGTAATGACCTGGGCAGCCGTAAGTGACGGGTTAGCTAGGCAGATTACCGCAGCCCCGAGTGCCGCTGCGATGGGACGTTTGCAAAGTGTGGAAGGCATGCCAGAAGTGTTCCACGCACCAGCTGCGGCGACTAGTTCAAAGGCGCCAACTTCCGCCCGAAATGGGCGGAATCTTGAGTGCGACGCATCTTGCCCAATTTGGGCGAACTTGGCTTGCGGCAGATAGAGCTGTGGGCAGAAACTGCACGCGTTTCAATTCTTCAAGAGACATTGCTATGACAGTAATCGACAGTTTCCGAATGAACGACCAGGTCGCAATCGTCACCGGCGCCGCAGCCGGTATCGGTCGCGGAATTGCCGAGGTGTTTGCTAACGCCGGCTGCTCTGTCGTCGTCAGCGACTTGGCCCTCGACAAGGCCGAAGCCGCTGCCGCCGCGATCCGTGAGGCCGGGGGAAAAGCCGTTGCTGCGGTTTGCAATGTTACGGTCGAAGAAGATCGAGTCGCGCTCGTCAAGACTGCGCTGAGCGCCTTTGGCAAGCTGACGGTGTTGGTCAACAACGCGGGTGGCGGCGGCCCCAAGCCATTTGAGATGCCCATGGGTGACTTTGAGTGGGCTTACCAGCTGAATGTGTTTTCAGCCTTCCGTTTAATGCAACTGGCGGCGCCTCATATCCAACATGCCGGTGGTGGCGCTGTGCTGAACATCAGCTCGATGGCCGGCGAGAACAAAAACGTCCGCATGGCGTCGTACTCGTCTTCCAAAGCGGCGATGAACCACCTGACGCGCAACACCGCCTTTGACCTTGGACCCATGGGTATTCGCGTCAACGCAATCGCACCGGGTGCTATCCGCACCGCCGCGCTTGCGACTGTGCTGACGCCCGGGATCGAGAAGGCAATGCTCAAGCGCACGCCGCTCAAGCGCTTGGGTGAGGCGTCGGATATCGGCATGGCCGCGTTGTTTCTGTGCAGCCCAGCATCAGGCTGGGTCAGCGGCCAAGTGTTGACGGTGAGCGGCGGCGGCTTGCAAGAGCTGGACTGACCCGACTCGACCTGAATGCAGGTTTTTTTACTTTCACAAACTGGAGAACGACATGAGTCAATTCGATCCCTTTGCAGATTTCCGTATGGATGGCCAAGTGGCCATCATCACCGGCGGCGCTCAGAATATTGGCGAAGCCATTGCGAAGACCTTTGCCGGCGCTGGCGCCAAGGTGATGATCGCCGACCTGCAGGGCGACAAGGCTGAGGCCACCGCCAAAGCCCTGTCTGAGGCGACTGGACGTGATGTACGGGGCATTGGCTGCGACGTCACCAACGAAGCTGATATCCAGCGCTGCGTAGCCGAGACAGTCAAGGCCTTCGGCGGTGTATCAACGCTCGTCAACAACGTCGGTTGGGGCCGCGCGTATGCTGACCCGCTGGACATTGATCCACAGGAGATGCTCAAGAGTTACGAGCTCAACACCATCTCCGGCATGCGCATGACCGCCGCTTGCCGCCCGCATCTGTTGGCAGCTAAGAACCCGTCCATCACCAACTCGGGCTCTATGGTGGGCGTCTTGCCGGCGTTTGATTTCCTTCCATATTCCGCAGCCAAGGCGGCGATGAACCACATGATGCTGGGCCTCGCGCACTATTTTGCGAAGAAGGTGCGCATAAACACCATCTTGATCGGTACCGTGCTGACGCCAGGTTATGCCGACGCTGGCCTCGACGCCGCAACACAGGAGAGGCTGGCCAATCCGAACAACCTGACCGGCCGTGCGGGCTCGCCGCAAGATGTGGCTAACGCCTTTCTGTGGCTGGCCTCGAATGCCGGTAGCTGGGTCAGCGGCCAGACCCTGCAGGTCGCCGGTGGCGGCACGCGCGTCCGCTTGATTCCTGACTGATGATGATGCCGTGGATCGCCCGAACTGCCGCAGTGGGGGCTGCGGCATGCTTGATTGCCGCGTCGCCTGCTTTCGGCCAAGGCGCTATCGACGCAAGTGGTGCTATGCGCATCGGCTCGGTCGAGGTGCGCCTGGACCCTGAATTTGGCGCCACCGAGGCGGGGCGCAAGTTTGAGGCCGATCTGCGGCGCGGCCTGGGCGTCTTCCCGGGCCGCAGCTACAGCGCGCTGGAGATTGAGCTTGCTGTAGCGCGCTTGCAGAACACCGGGCAGGTCAAGCGGGCGCAGTTTCACTACGCCTTCAGTGATAGCGGCTCGATTGCGTTGGTTCTGGACGTGTTGCCGCCAGATCGCGCCGCGCCCGCGCCGTCATGGACGGATAGCTTGCGCTTGGTAGATGAGGGTGGACGTCTGCTCAAGCTCAGACTGGGCTTGAAGGGCGCCACTGCTGTCTCGGGCAATCAGTGGTTCGCAAACGGTGCTACTTTGACGCAGTACAACCCGCGCGGGCGTTTCGAGGGTGACCGGGGCCCGAATGTCATCCTTGACCTCGCGCCGTCTATCGGTCTCGCAGGCGCCTTGCCCTTGTTGCCCGGGCCGGGCTCGCCCTATCTGTATGCCAGCACCCTGTACCTGGCCACTGCTTCGGTGGGGCAGGACAACAATCGCAGTGACACCCGCACGACCGGGCAATGGGAAGAAGCTTACGTCGGCATCGTCAGCTCAGGTACCACCGAATCCGGCCTGGCATGGCGAGCCAACCTGTCCTATGGGCGCCAGCCTTACTGCATAGGTAACGGCATGTTGGTGTGTCAAATTGCTTCGAGCGGCGGTGACCGAGGGGCTGACTTTGCGTGGCCTCGCTGGAGTGGCAGCAATTTCTTGAAAGCGCAGTTCCGCCTGAACCAGACGCTTGTGGAGGCCGTGCAGTTCGAGCCCAATGACTTTCCCTCGACTCACACCAAACTGGCCGGCGTCAATATCGACCATGACAACGGGCGCGACTTTGCCGCTGGCTTCACTTGGCTAGAAGCAAAAAGAGGTGAGTTGAAATACTTCTATCCCGATGGACGCTCTTACCAGCGGGAGGGGCTGAAGGTCTGGCAGGCGCGCGCAGCGCTGAAGGCGCCGGCAGGCCAGGACGCCCCGTTTGCGAAGGCTGAATACGCGCGCCAGACGCACCGTGACTTTGATATGCGCGCGACCGGCTGGTCGGCCGAAGGCGGCTGGCAGTTCGGCCGCGTGTCGTGGCGGCCGAGTCTGAGTTGGCGGTATTCGGCCACCACGGGCGACGACCCGGCGACGCCGCGCTATGAGCGCTGGGACTTACTCTATTCCGGCAACGACATTGACACCTGGGTCCAGGGCCAGTTGATGAAGAACATTCACTACAACAGCAATGTGCAGGTGCATCGCATCTTGGCTCGTGCCACGCCGGATCCGACTTGGCGCCTCACCGGTGCGGTCAGCGCCTACCGCGCCGACACGCTGAACAATATTGGCGGCGTCATCTCCACCCTGACCGGCCCCGACCTGGGCCGTGAGCTGCTGTTGGTGGCAGAGCACTTCGCCTCGCGCAATGTCTATTGGCGCTTTACCGCTGCATCGCTGTGGCCGGGCAGCGGCGTCACCGGCACGCTGCCGGAGCCTGCTGTCAAGCCCTGGCTGGTCGGCATCGTGCAGTTCAACCTGAGTTATTGAAAAGGAAACCACCACCATGACCTCTCATCATCTCGTGCGCGTGCAAGACGCACTCATTCCCGCTGCGCTGAATGCGTTGATCAACGGCGGCATAGCTTGGTTCGGCTTCAAAGCCCTGCCAGCCGTGCCCCTGACGCTGGACCTGATTTCAGCCAAGCAGCATACCGTTTGGGGCGAGGGCGTCACGCTGGCCTTCGCGCTCGGCCTCATCTTGACGCTGATCACCGCCAAGATGTTTTCCAAACATGTCATCAAGGAAGACCCTTCCCTGGCGGCGCGTGTACGGCGGCCGATCTTCCCCTTCGTGATGGGCGTCGCGCTTGGCAATGCCATGGCCTTGTTTGGCTGGTTCGTCGCCTTGGCGGTGTTGTGGCAGCGCGTGGTCGGCACGGTTGAGGTGTCGCCCGCCCTTGCAGCATCGCTGGTCGGCCTGCTGGCCGGCGTCATCACCATTGTGGTTGAGATGCGCACCAAACGTGCCTTGCTCGGGAGTACCGCATGAAATCTAGCCGAGCTCTGCTGGCCTTCGTTGCTGCAACCGCCATGGGGTCGGGCTATGCTCAAGAAGACGGCGCGCCCAAGGGGGTCAACCCAAAGGATTTGGTGACCAAAGTCGACTTGATCGCGCGCCGCGATGACTTTCAAGGCGGTGTCATGCTGGACAGCTTGACCTTCAAGTATGACCGCGGCCTTGATGCGCATTGGGGCATGGCCATCGAACTGCCTTTGGCTCGTTTCAAAGCGCCCGGGATCTCAGAAAGCGGTATGGCTGAGAGCAAGGTCAAATTCCGCCGGGTCGAGAACAGCGACTGGGGTGCCTTTCTCGTCGGCGGCGAGTTCGTACTGCCCACCGACTCCAAGCGCTCGCTAGGCAGCGGCAAGTGGCAGTTCAACCCCAGCGTGGGCGCTGTTTTGTCGCTAACGCCGACGGTCTTCGCCTTCGCAGGCTACCAGCACTTCCTCTCAGTGGCCGGGCGTGATGACGCTCCGAGAATCAATCAAAGCCAGCCGCGCCTGCTACTCGCCAAAACCAGCGCGGCGGGCTGGTGGGTGATGAGTGATCTGAAATACACCCTCGACCACGAGACTTCGTCCAAGACCCTTGATGTGGAGCTGGAGGCCGGCCGCATGGTGGCGCGCGACTGGGCGGTCTCGCTACGGCTGATTGAGTCGGGCTTTGACAGCACGCGCAGCTGGGGCGCGGTGGTTGTGCTGCGGCACTTGTTCTGATTTCCTGCGGCAGAGCAGCAACTGGATTTACTTTGGACTTGGCATACGCTTAGCTAACGGGTAAGTCCAATTCATCTTTCGCCTTCGCCCATTTTGGGCGAGATTTGTTGAATTTACCCAATTTGGGCACGAAGATAGAAGCTTGGATTTGCAAAAGTCCTAGACCTTATCTTCTTATGCCCGTCGCTATCATTGCGAACGGCGCAGACTTCAGTAGAGCAAGTCATGAACAGTCGCGGCGATAGCCAAGTTAAAAGTTTGATTGGGCAGCTCGAGGATTTCGATGCCGCCTTTGATCGTTGCTTCGGCTTGACCGCGTTCCACATGAATCGCCATCTCATCGACCATATGTTGCGGGTGGGTCGGCAGTTGACCGACAACGATTACGAAGCCATCGTCATCTGGGGTGTGTTGGCGCATCAGAACATTGCGCACATGTTGCCTCCCGGCGGTGGCCCCAGCAGCCTGCTCAACGAGCGAGGACGAATCACTTCAACGCAAGGCATGCGTCCGCTGCGGCTGCGTGACGTGACACAGATCGCTCGGTTGCCTCGTGAAACGGTGCGCCGCAAGCTTGAAAAGCTGGCCACGGCCGGCTGGATTGAGCGCCAGTCCGATGGCTGGGTCATCTGCGCCGACCACAGCGCTGCCTTGCTCCGTGAGCTATCGCGCGAGAACGTGCGCCGCTTCCTCAGCGCTGCCGATGATGTGCTGCGCGCTTTGAAGGAGGCCGATACCCTTCTTGCAGCCGAAAAGCTCATTGCAAAAACCAGTACAAGCTTGCCTGCAGCGTGATCCACGAGCGCCGATCCATACCCTCAGGCACAGCCAGTGACTGTCGAACTCCTTGCCCTGGCCGATTGATTGATGCCACGGACTGCGCGTAAAAGCGCGGGCCTATAGTCCACCTCAATATGGCCATCAACTCATGACCGATGTCTCGCGAGGGCCAAAGTGCACCCAATGGACCCGCGCCAAGGTTGTTGACTTCGGCGGCGCGGTAGCGCAACAGGTCCAGCGTGACAGCAATGCCCTCTGTGGGTGCGGCGAAAACGCGAAGCCGGTCCTGCACGAGGTTTGTATTGCTCTGAAATTTCGAGAAGGCGATACCGCCCATCCATTCGTCAGAACCGGCGGCAAGCAGCGGGTCCCATCGCTCGAAGCGCAGGGTGTTGGGGCGATCGCCGGAAAAGCGCGCGTGACGCAGTTCAACTGCAGGCCTGCCCGGCCATTTGTTCCAACGATAGCCAGCGCGGGCGTAGCCCGCGAGCGCGCGTACATCTGCACGGTGATGGCCTTGCTGACCCAGCAGTCCGGCGAGCAGCAGTCCGGGCGCACCGAATGCGCCTGGCCAGCGGGCTTGAATCGTTGTCGCGTGCAACCCTTCGCGTGGCAGCGGCTCTGCGGCCGGACGGCGCAGCAGGCTATCAGACTGCGTGACCTCAAGGTGCGACACCGCCAAGTCCAATTTACCGGCCGGTTGCCAGGAAAAATGAGCGCCGGCATAGCGACTTTGGGTATCCACTACAGGCAGTTCATCGGGATTCAAGGCAAACAATTGCAGCCGCCAGCGTTCAGCACGCAAGTCGGCCGTCAATGCAAAGTCTGCCGCGCTCCTTGCGCCCAAGTTCAGCGCACGTCGCTCGCCTGCATTGCTCGAAGTGCGAACCAAGTGTACGAGAAAACCATCATCCAGAGTGAACGAAGTCCGACCGGCTCGCACCAGCAGCGACGGGCCATAGACAGGACGGTGCAGCAGGCCAACAAAGGCTTTTTCGATAGCCGCTTCGGTATGACTATCCTGGCGATAAATGTCAGCCCCTTGCGTCGCTGTCACTGCGACGGTGCCTGCACCGAACGCTGCCCATGCTGTCTCGCCCAACGGGACAGTGAATCCCAGCCCCGGCTCCACCGAAACTTCCGCGACGCTGGCGCGGCGGGAGGCTCCGTTGGGGCGGGAGATCGGACTCGACGCAACGAAGGCCTCACGGTGTCCGAAGTATGGCCAGTCATCAAGATACAAGCCAATGCCTCCGTACAAAAGCGGCTGCCAGCGCAAGCCTTCTCCAATAGCGGCCAGTGGCAGCCGCGTGCGGTTCGCAGGGCTGGGTGCCGGCAATCCAGCAGCTACGCTAGGAAAATCTCCCTCTGCGTCGAAATTCGACGATGCGGCAGCATGCGCCGGCTGCGACAAGAACGCTCCCGCGCCAAGGGCGGAGGCCGCGATGATGTTCAGCAAATACCGTGTGCTCGGCCGAGAGCGGGAGGACAATTGGGGGCTCGAAGGACTGATCGGGGGCATACCAAGATGCTAGGCGGCAGGTGCTACGGCGTCTGTGGCGTTCCTGCTAGCATTGCCCAAATTGAGCGGGACTTTGGCGCTAACTTTTCAGACCATCGAATGAGATCAAGTGGTGAATCGTAGCCCAAAGAACACAGGCACCTTTGCGGCCGAGCACTCCCAACAGGACGACGCGCCGTGTGCACGTTGGGGGCTGCTGGTATTGGTTGTGCTGGCCCTGTACACCGCGATGGATCGGCAGGTTCTTGGCTTGCTGGCCGAGCCTCTGCGCCGCGACCTCGGCCTTGATGACACTCAGTTTGGCCTCATGCAAGGCGCCGGCGTGGCTGTGTTCGCTGCACTCGCAGGCTACCCTCTTGCCTGGCTCGCCGATCGTTCAGACCGCCGCTACGTTTTGGCAGCCTGCATGTCTTGCTGGTGTTTCGCTTTAGTCGCGTGTGCGCAGGCTTCGAGTTTTATGGAGCTGTTCGCCGTCAGCTCCTTGATGGGGGCGGCCGAGGCCGGTGTTGTACCCATCGCCTATGCGTTGATTGCAGACTGGTTTGGTGCCCGGAAGAGGCAGACCGCTAACTCGATCTTTGTGCTGTTTGGCCGCATAGGCGCGGGGGTAATGATTGCCGCCAGTGGCTGGCTTGTAGCATCGGTTGATGATTTGCGGTCTTGGCTGCCACCCGCATTGCAGGGCGCTGCTGAGTGGCGGCTCACGCTCATGTTCACGGCGCTGCCAAGCCTGTTGATCATCCCCTTGTTGCTCACGATGCCGCGGGTCGGGACTGATGGCGCGGGAATTCGCGGCCGCTTTCTGGGCCTGCGTGGATCGAAGTCGGTTTTAGAGCCTGCGACGCTTGTTTTGCCGGGCATTTTGTTTTTGGTCATCGGTGCAGCAATGTTGTCCGCTGGTGCAGCGGCGGTAGGTGTGTTCATGCCAGTGTTGGTGCAGCGTTTGGCGGGACTTACACCTGCGCAGGCGGGCTCTGGTCTGGGCCTCGCGGCGCTAAGTGCGGCGCTGACCGCCCTGGCAGTGAGTAGTGGGTTGGCGAAGCGCAATTCGGAGAGCACGGCCGGTGCCACAGGCATGCGGGTCGCTGCGCTTGGCATGGTGATCGCTGCGCTGGCAGGAGCGCTGTTGGTGGCGACGACGGCCGTGAACCATGCGCTGCTGCTGTACGCCTGCTTACTGGCCGGCACGATGACCGCAGCAATGCTGCTCGTAGGTGTGCTTCAAGCCAAGGCGCCGCAGCATGCGCGGACGCGCTTCATGGCCGTCTTCGTCGGTGCCGCTGCAGTTGCCGCCGCGCTTTCGCCAATTTTGGTAGGCGCTTGGTCCGATGCTGGCGGCGCCACGCCAGTTGCGCTCGCAAGGGCAATGGCGTTTTCGAGCGCTCCCTGCTTCGTGGGCGCGGCCCTCGCTTTTGCTTTGGCGGCGAAAGTGTTGGTTTCGAAGGTCAATTGAGCTGGATGGTCTGTAACTTTTTACCCGAGTGAACATTGAGAGTCATTTGAAGGAGAACTCTCAGTGCAGAAGCAGCTCTTTAACCGAGCGAATAACCACTACCGAAGACACGAGCTCCATGTCGGATGCCCAGGTTCACCTGCACAGCCTTCATTTACGCCAATGCGCGGCAACTGTTTGATGACGATCAAGGCTGACGGCCAAGTCTAGGTCCTCAAGTGTCTCAGTTCGGCCCATTGTCAAGTGAAGAAAACTTCGGCTTTGCGCACCGAGCTGACCATCGAAAGCACTAACGCCGTTCACGCCAGCTGCGCCCTGACACTGCTTTTCCTGCTGTGAAAACTGTCGTCAGATCAGTGCGCGTCTCGCGCACAGGTGGTCGCATCTCCTGATTCCGCTGATCCGCAGTTCCGGGTGGTACAGCCGACATTCGACCAACGAATTGCCCAGTGGCTGGTGTAGGCAAGTGGCGGCCATTCGCGGTCAGAAATCGAGCGGCTACCGTCAGCATTCCAAGTTGAGCGATCTCGCGAGATGAGCGTCTGCAATGGGCACCGTGCTGGCGCCACCCACTGCGCATCCGAATGACAGCAGCTGACGTGGAGCGTGAGGCCGCAACATCGCCCGTAAGCCGACGTTGACCAAAACGGTCGGCGAACCGAACGTCAGCTTTGCGGCGCCTGTTCGAACTGTCGGCTTGGAGCAGGCCCCGACATTTCGAGGTCACTGCCAGCGTAGCAACTCGGTGCCCAAAGTGGTACTTCGTGGATGTGGCGGGTGCCAAGCTTGTCTGACCCCATCGGGGGCAGTGAGATAGGTCGTTGGCCTGAAGGACCTCAGTGCCGCCCCGAACTGTTCTTGACCGGGGCGCCGGCATCGTCTTGCGGAGCGGCGGCAGCTGACGCCGCCGCGTCACTCGGCGGTGGGAAGCGCTCAAGAACATGCCCTGTGATGCTTTTGGAGAGCTCCTCCTCGGCGAAGAAGATGGTGTCAAAGCCGTCTTGGCGCAGCAGGTCGGCTTCGTCCTCGCTGTGTGCGCGCAAGACGATTTCGATGCCGGGGTTAAGGTTGCGGGCGGTATCCACCATCTGGCGGGTGTTGAGCGGGTCGGGTGTTGAAATCACCAGCATGGCCGCATGGGCGATGTGGGCTTGAATCAGCGCCGCCGGCTCCGCAGCATCGCCGGAAACAGCCGCAACACCTTGTGTGCGCAAGTCCTCGACGATCTCGCGGTTTTGTTCTGCAACCACATAAGGAATGCCCCGTGCTGCCAGCGCAACAGCGATGCGCTTGCCCAAGCGTCCATAGCCGACCAACACAACCTGGCCCTTGAGATACTTGGGCGCGGTGGTGGTGGGCAGCTCCGCGAACGGGTCGGCCGACTGTTCTAGCCGCCGCGCCAACCGCGAGCGCTGAAGTATCCAGCGTCGGGCTGGTTCGATGGCCGCGAACAGCAAAGGATTCAGCGCGATTGAGATCAAAGCGCCGGCCAGCACGAGACTCATTCCCTCGGCCGGCATCAAGCCCAGCGTAAGCCCCAGGCCGGCCAGGATGAAGGAGAACTCGCCGATCTGCGCCAAGCTGGCCGAAACCGTCAATGCCGTGTTGAGTGGGTAGCGCAGCAGAAGTACCAGGCAAAAGGCCGCAAGGGATTTGCCCACGATGATGATGGCCACAACTGCCGCGACGCGCATGGGCTGCTCAAGCAAGATGGCCGGCTCAAACAACATGCCGACCGACACAAAAAACAGCACCGAAAAAGCATCGCGCAAGGGCAGAGATTCTTGGGCCGCACGGTGGCTGAACTCGGACTCGCGCAGCACCATGCCGGCAAAGAAGGCGCCCAGTGCGAATGACACGCTGAACAGCTTGGCTGCGCCGAACGCTATGCCGACGGCCGCTACCACCACTGAAAGGGTGAACAACTCCCGAGAGCCGGTGCGCGAAACTTGCCACAACAACCAAGGAATCACCCGTCGGCCTGCCACCAGCATGATGGCGATGAACGCAGCCACCTGCAGCAGGGTTTGGCCTATGGTGAGCCACAGTGATTCGGTGGCCGGCGTGGTCGCCGTGCTGCTGCCGAGAATGCCCGCCATGGGGGGCAGCAAGACCAGTACCAGAACGGTCGCGAGGTCTTCAACCACCAACCAACCCACGGCGATGCGGCCGTTCATGCTGCTCAGTACGCCGCGGGCCTCTAGCGCCTTCAGCAGCACCACGGTGCTCGCACACGAAAGCGACAGCCCCAAGATCAAACCAGCGCCCCAACTCCAGCCCCACCACCAAGCCACCGCGAAGCCCAGCAGTGTGGCGAGGCTCATCTGAACCACGGCACCTGGTACAGCGATGCGCTTGACGGCCATGAGGTCATCGAGCGAGAAGTGCAGGCCGACGCCAAACATCAGCAGCATCACGCCGATCTCGGCAAGTTGAGAGGCCAGGTGGACATCGGCCACAAAGCCCGGTGTGCTGGGTCCGATGATGATGCCGGCCACAAGATAGCCCACCAAAGCGGGTACTTTGATCCGTTCGGCGAGGAAACCCAGGACGAGAGCGACGCTGAAGGCGGCTGCAAGCGTGGTGATAAGCGGAATGTTGTCGTGCATGCGAAACCGCGCCTTGTTGTTGAAATCAAGCCCATGCAGCAGCCCAATGTTCTTCGACGCTGCGCGGCGCAGCTTACAGGGCAAGGCCGCGGGCGCCCGGTTGGTCGGCAGAAGACCCTTCACCTTCAGCCCAAAATCGACTGCCCCTATTGGACTGCGTTGGCCAAGTGAATTTCAGAGAAAAATGAAGGCTGGGCGACGCCTGGCTACCAGCGCATGTTGGCATCGTATTTTGGCGTTAGGGAGAGCAGGCCAAAGTGGGGTCAAACCTAGACGCTGAATCGCTGGGCGAACAGTAGTTCTGGGTCGCCCAACACTGAGGAGGCTGGTCATGCAGTTAATCATCGCGGCCAGACTTGTTGAAGACCACAGCGAGAGCGCGCCCGTGCGTTTGGCTGCCGTTTGTCAAGAGTTGACGACCAGTACCTTTGGCCGCCTCTTGACAGAGGGCAAGGTGTTTCCAGCCAGCGCGCAGCAGAAAGAGTAGCCGGCCTATGTTGAACGTGTGCTGGCTTGATGGGCTGTGTATGTGCTTTTTGCCCTTGCCGGCGTTACCTTCGAGCGACTGCTACGGGCACCGTGCTGGCGCCACCCACTGCGCATCCGAATGACTGCAGCTGACCTGGAGCGTGAGGCCGCAACATCGCCGGTAAGCCGCCGTTGACCGGAACGGTCGGCGAACCGAACGTCAACTATGCGGCGCTTGTTCGAACTGTCGGCTTGGAGCAGGCCCGGACATTTCGAGGTTACTGCCCGCGTAGCAACTCGGTGCCCATTGCAGGTATTCAGTTTGGTTCGACCAATTCATGCGACCGGCTAATTCCTGCCGCCCGCGAAGGCCTGCTTTCGGGCATCTGATCTCCATGCTTGTGCTGCCAGCGAAGAAGGTTCTCGGTCCAAACTGACAACTCTTGCGCTGTGTCTGCCGCAGCGTTTTCGCCACCTCTCTGTTAGCTTTCTGCGGGACAAAGGCCACACCCGTATCAACGCTCCAGCTCGGCCAATAAAGCCTTCAGACCTGCATCCAAGGCCCGCAACTCTGAAGCCTTCAAGGGCGCCAAGATCGCGTGCTGATTTTTAACATGGGCGGTGACCGCCTGGTCTATAAGCGCCAGCCCCTGAGGTGTCAGTTGCACCAGCAAGCTCCGCGCATCATCGGGGTTAGACCTGCGCTCCACCCATCCGACAGATTCGAGCCGCTGCATTCGGTGCGTCATGGTGCCCGAGCTGACCATTAGCTGTTGGAACAGCGCCGTGGGCGCCAGGCAGTAAGGCGCCCCTGCACGGCGCAAGGTCGCCAACACATCAAACTCCCAACCGCTCAGGCCGAAGTCCAAGAACACCCGGTCCAGCCGTTGCTGGAGCAGCGCAGCACAGCGCTTGGCCCGGCCGAGAGTGCCCATGGGTGTGACATCCAAGTCTGGGCGCTCCTCGTGCCATTGCCTGAGGATGGCGTCCACCGCATCACCCGAGTTATCAGAGGCCATTGCCCTCTCCATTTATCTTGATATCGAGATTATCCGCTAAGATGTTTATCTCGACTTCAAGATAAATGAGATGACCAACACACCCACATCGTCCGCGCGAAACACCATCCTGCTGACCGCACTCGCCCCGCTGATCTGGGGCTCAACTTACATCGTCACCACCGAGTGGCTGCCGCCCGATCGCCCCTTCACGGCCGCGGTGCTGCGCTGCCTGCCGGCGGGCCTTTTGCTGGTGTTGGCCTGCCGCCAAGCCCCCGCCCGTGCCGAGTGGGGGCGACTCGCGGTTTTAGCTGCACTGAACATAGGCTTCTTTCAAGCCCTGCTCTTCGTCGCGGCCTACCGCCTGCCTGGCGGCTTGGCGGCCGTAGTGGGTGCTGTCCAACCGATCTTGGTGATGGCCATGGCCTGGGCCCTAGACGGACGTTGGCCCGGCGCGGTAGCCCTGGGCGCCGGCGTGCTGGGTGTCCTGGGCATGGCCGCCTTGCTGCTGTCGCCAACCATGACCTGGGACGGTATCGGCCTGGGTGCCGCCCTGGCCGGTGCTGCGTGCATGGCCGCAGGCACCTTCTTGGCAAGGCGCTGGCGCACAGGCCTACCCTTGCTGGCCTTCACCGGTTGGCAGTTGCTGATTGGCGGTCTGGTGTTGGTCCCGTTGGCTTGGTGGGTGGACCCGCCCTTGCCAGCACTCAACGGCCGTCACGCCCTGGGCTACGCCTACCTCAGCTTGGTGGGCACCTTGCTGAGCTACGCGCTTTGGTTTCGCGGCGTCTATCAGTTGTCGCCCGTGGCCGTGTCGTCACTGAGCTTGCTCAGTCCGCTGAGTGCCGTACTGCTGGGCTGGGCCGTACTGAACCAAAGCTTGGGCGGCCTGGCCCTGCTGGGCTTCGCGATGGTGCTGACTAGCATCTTGGCTGTGCAAAAGGCCAGTCATTCCTCCACCTCACAACCCTGAAAGTAATCACCATGACTGACATCAACCACTTGATTCGACGCCGCATTTCCGGCAACCACTTTGACCCCAAGCAGACACTGCAAGATGAGGTGCTCACCCAGTTGGTCGACCTAGCTACCCGGGCACCTTCGGCTTTTCACTTGCAGAATTGGAAGTTCATCGCGGTGAGGTCGGCACCGGCCAAAGCCCGCTTGAAGGCCCTGGCATACGGTCAAAACAAGGTTGAAGATGCCAGCGTGTGTTTCATCATCTGCGGCACCTTGCAAGCTCACCGCCAACTCGGGCACAGCTTGCAAGCGGCGGTCGATGCGGGAATAGTGCCGGTCACCCTGCGCGACACCTGGGTCAACATGGCCCAGGAGGCAATGCAAGGGCAAACCCAGGCCCAGCGCGACGAAGCGATACGCTCCGCCTCCCTGGCCGCAATGACCTTGATGCTTGCTGCCGAAGGGCTGGGCCTGATGAGTTGCCCCATGAGCGGCTTCGACGCGCCCGGCGTGACCCAAGCATTCGGACTCAGCGCCAATGAACTGCCTGTGCTGCTCTTGCCTGTCGGCCATGCGGCCCCCGGCAACTGGCCGCAGAAACCCCGCAAGCCGCTGAGTGAGGTGCTGGCGTTTGCGTAACGCAAACGGGCGACGCCAGCGCGGTCAAGGTTCTGCTGTGCGCTGGCCGAATCAATTTGACCCAATCTATCACCGATGGCCCTGAAGTCTTCAAAATACGGAAGCACATGGGCGTAAGCCTGAAACCCAGGGCATCGCTCATGTACGGTGCCGCGCCCAAGCGAATGCTTTGAAACTAGGACGTTCGTCCAATGGCGCAAAACGCCTTGGGCTGAGACAGTCATGGTCATTCAGCTCCGCACCCACTCAGCCCATGAACCTACTATCGCTGCATACCGGCGCATTCGCATGCAAAGCCATCATTCTGGCCCTCGCGGCTCCAACCCCTAACGCGGCTGCGCAGACATCCCCAGTTCGGGAGAAGGCTTCCGTCGTGATCGTTCACGGAGCATTTGCTGATGGCTCGGACTGGGCCAAGGTCATCCCCTTCTTACAGGCCGAGGGCGTTCGCGTGGTGGCTGTACAGAATCCCTTGACCTCGTTGGAAGATGACGTTGCTGCGACCAAGCGTGCCATTGCGGCACAGCCGGGCAAGGTCGTCTTGGTTGGCCATTCGTGGGGCGGCTCCGTCATTACGCAGGCAGGTACTGATCGCCAAGTAGCTTCGCTGGTCTACGTTGCAGCACTTGCGCCAGATGTCGGCGAAGCATCTGCCGATTTGGGCAAGAACTACGCTGCACCTGCAGGCTTGGCCCACCTCGTGGCGGACGCGGAAGGTTTCTTGACGCTCAGTCCGCAAGGCCTGAGCAAATACTTCGCGCAAGACCTGACCGAAGCTGCGACAAGGGTGATGGCCGCCACGCAAGGCCCAATTCAAGCCAAATCGTTCGAACAGAAACTGACGGCCGCAGCGTGGAAGGATAAGCCGTCCTGGTACATCATCAGCGAAAATGACCGCATGATTCAGCCCGAACTTCAACGTGCTTTGGCCAAGAAGATCGGCGCTCACGTGACCAGCCTCGCTGCCAGCCATGTGCCACAGCAATCGCAGGCTGCCAACGTGGCGGCGGTGATACTGGATGCCGTAGAGAGTTCAAGTCGCTGAGCACCCAGGACCGGGACCAGGGCATCAAGAATCTCTGCGTTTAACCTTGATATCCGCTTACACGCTTGATCGCCATGCATTGCCAAGTTCCCACGATCTCGTCCGACATTGACGTGCACGACGCCGTCAAGGCACTGGCATTTGTTGGGGACCTGAGCATGGGGCAGCCTGTCGACCACTCTGTTCGCACGGCCTGGCTGGCAGTCCAGCTTGCAACCGAATTGGGCTGCGACGTCGATGTGCAAGGTGACAGCGCGTATGTGGCCTTGTTGCGTTGGTCCGGTTGCACAGCCAACGCGCCTGAGTTTTCCAGCCTGATGGGGGATGACGTCAAGGGGCGCCAGTCCATGCTGGACACCGGCTTCCAAAGCTTCCCCGTCAACGCACGTCACGCTATGGGCGCGCTAGCCACCATCCACTGCGAGGTATCCGGTGAAGTGGCGCGCTGCCTGGGTATGCCCTCCAATGTCGAGACATCCCTGCGCGACATTTTTGAAAGTTTCGATGGGCTCGGCAAGCCGGCTGGCCTACCGGCCGAGCAGATTCCTTTGTCTGTCTTCATCGTAGCGGCCGCCAGTGACCTGGAAATATTCGGGCGCGTCTATGGTCTGAATACGGCACTGGACTTGATAACGGCCCGTGCCGATGTGCTGTACCCCCTCCACATCGTGAAAGCCGTTCAGAAATTTGCCCCTCGCTGGCAGCAGGGTCTTGACGACGGCGCCGCGCTGGCTGAAGCGTCGCCCTGGTCCTTGAGAGGATCCCGATGCGCGCCGCTGGAACTGATCGCGGATGTGATCGATCTCAAGCTGCCCTGGTTGACCGGGTTCTCAAGGCGTGTGGCCAACACAGCCGCAGCCTGCTGCCAACGGATGGGAGGGACTACGCAAGCCCAACAAACTGTTTACCGCGCGGGTCTGATCCACGGCCTGGGTCGAGCCTCGGCGCCTAATGCGGTTTTCGAAACCACGCGGCCGCTCAGTGAAGGGGCTCAGGAGTCCTTGCGCCTGGTGCCCTACTGGACGGCACGCGCCGGACAGCGCATCACCAAACTGCGCGTGGAGGCCGAGCTTGCGTCCTACGTCGACGAGAGATTGGACGGCTCCGGGTATTTTCGCGGCGTCTGCGGCAATGCGATCAGCATCGAAGCCCAGATCCTGGGCGCAGCCGCTCGCTTGACCCTGTTACAAACCGCCAAGCCCGGTCGACCTGCGCTTGATGCCGCCCAAGCCGCGCGTGACATGAGACTGGAAGCGAAGCAGGGACGCTTCAATGCAGACATCGTTGACTGCCTGTTGATCGATGACGCACCAGCGGTTGCCATAACGCAGAGCAGGGAGTCGGCGAGTGATGCCCCCAAGCTGACTTCGCGCGAGATCGAGGTGCTGTATTGCATCAGCCACGGGCAAAGCAACAAGGAAGCCGCGCAGCACCTGTGCATCAGTCCCAGCACGGTGCGGGCCCATCTGGAAAATGTGTTCCGCAAACTGGCATGCAGCACGCGTGCGGCGGCGACGGTCAAAGCAATGCGCCTCGGATTGTTGGAAGCAAGCCGCTTTTAACTCCTAGGCCGGGGCTAGCGCGTATCCCACATCACTTTTCGCGGACCCAAAGTCAGCGGCAAATGGCCCACAGAAAAAATAACAAGACAGATTCAATGTCCTCGACCTTCGCTTTCACGCGCAAATTCCTTCTTGGCAGCAGCAAGGTCTGCGGGCCGACCGCAGCCATAAGCAAAGAATTGCTGCTGCGCCCGGAGGGACCACGCAACTACCTGCTGGCCCAGCCTCGCCTGAGGCCGAAGGAACGCACCCCCTTGGTGATTCTTTTGCATGGTTTCGGGGCTTCTGCGGCGCAGTTGCTGGGCCAGGGCTTCCCGCCCTCGCCATTGGCGCATTGGCTGGAGATCGCTGAACGCGAACACTGTCTGCTTGCCGTTCCCGATGGTGTCGGCCACAGCTGGAATGATGGTTTTGCCGATGCGCCTATCAACGCCAAGACCGACGACTGCGGCTTCATCGGAGCCTTGATTGATGAGCTGATTGAAAGTCAGCATGTCGATGCTGCACGAGTCTACGTGATGGGTGTGTCCAAGGGCGGCATGATGGCGTTTCGCCTGGCGACGGAGTTGGCGCCAAAGCTGGCTGCGTTCTCGGCCGTGCTCGCCTCGATGCCATTGAACAACAAATGCCCGCCGCCGCGAGTCCCGCTGTCTGCCCTACTAATTGCCAGCCAAGCCGACCCCTTGGTGCGCTACTCCGGAGGCAGCTTTTTGAAGAATCGGCGCCAGTCCGGCTCCATGCTGGGCATCGAAGCCTCGATCGATGTGTGGAGAAAACTCGCTGGGCTGACGGGTAATGCCGTTCCGCAGCCACTGCAGCAGCGCGTTGCCAGCAACAAGACGCGAGCCACAAGGTTTATTTGGGGCGCTGATCCACAGCAACTGCAAGTTGGCCTGATCCGTATCGACCAAGGCGGCCATGCGGAACCCAGCCCGACGCGGCGCTACCCACGCTGGATCCAGTGGCTAGTCGGTGAGCAAAACGCAGATTTCGAAACCGCTGAAGCGGCCTGGGACTTCTTCAAGGAAAAACGCTCTGCCTCGCCCGATTTCTAGCCAACACAAGGGTCGAAACCGACAGAGCGAACTCGCTGACTCATGTGTCTGCCCCCATCAGGCATTCCATTCCTTCACCGTTACGACCGATGAGCCGGAACTGTGCAGAGGGTCGGCAAATGCGATTTGTTTGGCCTCTTCGAGATGCGCCGCCTTAAGTAGATAGGCGCCGCCGGTTTTGTCCGTGAAAGGGCCAGCCATTTCCAGACGTTCCTCGCTCTTCAGTCGGTCGAGAAAGGCATAGTGATCAGGCACGACGTTCAGATCGAAGTTTGGCGTGCGCAGGGTGAGGACGAGATAGCGGGGCATGACGGAATCTGATTAGTTTGTTCGTGTTTTAAGCCATTGGAGCATCGGCGGCCCGCACCAAGATTGACCGACCAAAAATTTGATTGGAACTGACATGAAAGTCGATTCGCCGCGAACTCATGCACTGGCTTTTGCTAACTGTATTTTTACTCGCAACGATTCTATTGACTAGCCCCTGAACACCATGAATATCGCCAAGTCGCCAGCCACCCATAGCGCATTGCTCAAGCACGTCAATGCTGCACGCGCAATGACGGCCGGAATCGGCAGAAATATCAATCTCCATCAAAAACTCACGCCATTAATGGTCCCCAAGCTGCTCATGACTCTCCTTTGTTCCACTGCCCTTGCCATTTCGACCCTCGGCCTGCTTCTATGTGCCGCGCTTCCGTTGACCGCTCGTGCCGCCTCACCGGGTGCGCCTGAGAGCGAGACCCCGCTGATTGCCCGCACCGCGCTGTTCGGCAGCCCAGAACGAAGCGAGGCTCAGTTGAGCCCGAACGGCAAATGGCTGTCCTGGCTCGCGCCTGTTGATGGCGTCATGAATATCTGGCTGGCGCCCAGTCATCGGCCAGCTGCCGCAAAGCCTGTCACCAGTTCAAAGGGCCAGGACATCCCGAGCTATTTTTGGTCGAGTGACAGCCAGCATCTGATGTTTTTCCAGGACCAAGCCGGTGACGAGAACCTTCACCTCTACGGCATTGAATTGGGTACGGGCCGACAGCGCGACTACACGCCTTTCTCTCAGGTGCGTGCGAGGCTGCTGGGTCGTTCAAGCGCACACCCGCACGAGTTAGTCCTTGGTCTCAATCAACGCGATCCGCGCTGGCACGATGTCTACCGACTCGACCTCAGGAGCGGCGCGCTGCGGCTGTTGATGCGGGCCGATGGCTACGCCAATTTCCTGGTCGACCACGACTTGCAGATTCGTCTGGCCCAGCGCCCCAATGCAGCCGGTGGCAGCGACTACTTTCGCGTCAGTCAGGCGCAGGTGGCACAAGCGCCCTATCTGAGCACCACCCTGGAAGACAGTGCGACCGCGCCGCTGGGCTACACCCATGATGGGCGGACCCTGTACTGGACCGACTCACGCGGGCGAGACACCACCGCGGTGTTTGCCGAAGACGTGGCCAGTGGCCGGCAGCGCCTGCTCGCCGAGGATGCCCGCGTCGACCTGCGCGAAACCATGCTCGATCCGCGCAACGGAAAGATCCAGGCTTACGCAGTGAACTACCTGAATTTGGAGTGGAAATTCTTCGACAAGGCCATGCAGACTGACTTTGCCTGGCTGCAGAACCGCCTGGGCAAGGGCGAGGTATTTGTGCCCAGCCGCACCCATGCCGATGACCAATGGATCGTCGGCATTGAGCCGATTTCCAAGGTCGGCACCACCTACTTGTTTGACCGCAAGGCGCGCCAACTCACACCGCTCTACCCCACACGTGCGGCCCTGCTGAACGCCCCTCTGGTCGCCATGCACGGCGTGGAAATCAAGGCGCGTGACGGCTTGATCCTGCCCAGCTATCTGAGCCTGCCCAAGTCTGCCGATCGGGATGGCGACGGCAAAGCAGACCAGCCGGTGCCTCTTGTACTGCTGGTGCACGGCGGCCCCTGGTCACGGGAAAGCATGACATACGACGAGCGCCACCAGTGGCTAGCCAATCGCGGCTATGCAGTGCTGTCGGTCAATTACCGAGCCTCGAGTGGATTCGGTAAGAAGTTTCTCAACGCCGGCAATCTGCAGTGGACCAAGGCCATGCATACCGACCTGTTGGACGCAAAGGACTGGGCCGTCAAACAAGGCATCACCAGGCCCGACACTGTGGCAATCATGGGAGCCAGCTACGGCGGTTACGCCAGCCTAGTAGGCCTGAGCTTCACACCCACCAGCTTCGCCTGCGGTGTGGACATCGTCGGCCCCTCCAATCTAGAGACCTTGCTCGCAACCATCCCACCCTATTGGGAAGCACGCAAGCAGCAGTTCTACAAGCGCATGGGCGACCCCACGACTGAGGAGGGCCGGGCCACACTGCGCGCCGCCTCGCCGGTCTACAAGGCCGATCAGATCGCGCGGCCGCTCTTGATCGGCCAGGGCGCCAACGACCCGCGCGTCAAGCAGGCTGAAAGCGACCAGATCGTCCTGGCCATGCAGGCCAAAAAGATCCCGGTCACCTATGTGCTCTATCCCGACGAGGGCCATGGCTTCAACAAGCCCAACAACCGCATCGGCTTCAATGCCATGGCGGAGGCTTTCCTGGGTCAATGCTTGGGCGGCCGCGTCGAGCCTCTGGGGGAGACTGTGCGCCAATCAACAGCACATATCGTCACCGGCGCGGAGCATGTGCCGGGATTGCAAGCAGCGGCAATCAAGTGAGCTGGACTCCGCCCCACCCGAGGGACTACGACTCTTTTGGAGCGACCTTCGCCGGAGAATTTGACGAACCAGCAATACGCCTTTTCCGCATTTCAGCGACCATAAAAGAGACCAGGACGAAAAGCCGCCCTTGATCACCTCCACTAGGGTATCGGCATCGTTAGGCCTAACAAACGACATCATGTGCGTGCTCAAAACAACACAAGCCATCATTGCCATCGCCCTCCTGATTCTGGGCGTCGTAGCTCTCTTCGGTATCGGCATCACGGGCCTACTCTTCCTCGTCCCGGGGGTTGCCTTCGCTGCAATCGCCGGCGTTACGCAGGGAGGTGCGCGTGCAGCGGTGATCTTGGCTTTGACCGCGGACACCGTAATTGCGTACTTTGCCGGGGCGAAAATACGAGCGCTACTTCACCCGGAACTTATGGGTACCAGGGTTGAGCCAGCAGTAGCTGCTCTGCTGAAGCCCACTATTCTTGACTTCGTTGTTCCTTCCGCGGTGTTGGCGCTCGTTGCTATCGCTGTAGTCGCCGTACTGCTTGACTGGCGCTCCGTTCAGGCTGCCGCATGGTTTTAGTCAGCCACAAAGGCTGCACGAAGGACGGGCCATTGTCGGCAAAGCAATTCGGATCTATCCGAGGCTCATGTGGTGTGCAATGTCAGCTATGCGCATACCAATCTCGCGCCGGAGACGTCTCCTTTGGGTTTTCCAATGCCGGCCAAAGGCTAGCCTTGAATGTCAGCTCCGGGCACCGTGCTGGCGCCACCCACTGCGCATCCGAATAACAGCAGCTGACCTGAAGCTTGAGGCCGCAACATCGCCCGGAAGCCGACGTTGACCAAAACGGTCGACGAACCGAACGTCAGCTTTGCGGCGCCCGTTCGAACTGTCGGCTTGGAACAGGCCCGGACATTTCGAGGTCAATTCCCGCGTAGCAACTCGGTGCCCATCATCGACATTCGACGCCACCTTCAGCAGGCAATCGGCAGCCCCAAAGCGGCCGGGTGCAATGCTCAGTGTGATGCCGCAAATTCAGACCCTAAAATGTTTCGATGCCGTACAGCATTACGATTTGCTCGCGCTTGCTTGTCTTCGCTCTAGGCTGGAGCGCTTCGTTGAGTTGGGCCTCTGAGCGCGTGCTGCTGCGCGCTGGCACCCCGGAAGGTTTGCCCGGCTACGACATAAGCGGTGGCAAGCTGATCATCAAGGATAGCTCCAAGCGGCGCATCTTTGAATGCATAGAGTCGGCACTGAACGCCCGCTTCGAGTGGCAAGCCTTACCGACCAAGCGCTTGATCCAGATGATCATGGACGGTCAGCTTGACATCGCCTTCCCAATGGGATTCGCCACAGAGCGGGCCTCAGTGATGTTGCAAAGCGCCGCGACGTGGGACAACCCAGACGTTTGGCTTTCATTGCGCCCCGTGAACATCCAGGACAAGAACTTGCGTATTGCAGCGCGACTGGGTTCGCCGCAGCAGATTGATCACTTGGCAGATGGCTATACCCATGTCACGGGGTCCTACACCTATCCGCTTTTGGCCAAAGAGCTTTCGATGGATGTGACCACCGCAGTGATCGTGCCGCAGTCGGTTTATGAGGAACAAAAGGCGCACTGGCCCTCGCAGACCCTGGTGACTGTAGGGCGCCAACGCAGTTCCGGTTTTTACCTCAAGTCCTCGGATCCCCTGAAGCTGCTGAAGCCGCTCAACCTTGCCATCGAGGCTTGCCGGGTCTCGGACAAGTAGGCGTTTGGCGAACAAGAACCGTCCCAACCTGTTGGCCTTGAGATGAGTGGCCGTCAGTCATGGAAGCCTGCTCATGGCCGACTGAGTTAGTACGTCGAGCCTAGGCCAAAACCGGCTTTGGGCACGGAGTTGCCACGCAGTCAGCGCCCTCGAAATGTCTCAGCCTGCGCTTGGCCGACAGTTCGAACATGCGCCGCATAGCTGACGTTGGGTTCGCCTACTGATCCGGTCAGCAGTGGCTTACTGGCGATGTTGCAGCCTCACACTCCCGGCCAGTTCTTGTCATTCGAGTGCGCTGTGCTGGCAGCGACAGGGTGCCCGGAGCTGTGGCCGTCAGTGCGCTTGGCAAAACGTCGCTTCACCCAGCCGCACCGTGTTTCGAGACTATGGCTTGAATCCACGGGAGTCCTGGCCGATTTGGCGCTCGCTGCCTTCGGTGGTGCAACGCACAGACCGATGCCGCCCCGGCGCGCACATTGACTTCGGTTGAGCCGACGAACGGGGGCGCGCGCTGTCTCGGAGATGCCTTGAACTATTGCCTTGCCGTGACCACTGCCGCTGGAACGCCGTTCGCTTGCAAGCGGCATCCGGAGGCGGTCGCCCTCCTAGACGTTTTCGCCACTCGCCCGATCGGCACATGTCTCGCGCTGTGACACCCAAACCGCAACCCGGCGTGGCGCTGGCTGCCCTCGCCGTCGTCGTATTGCTGGGCATCAGCATAGCCCGCCACGCCCCCGGCAGGCATGTGCTGCTGATGCTGACCGGTGTTGCGCTTGGCGGCGTGCTGTACCAATCGGTGTTCGGATTCACATCCGCTTTCCGCGTGCTGCTGGCCAGCAGGCGCAGCGCAGGCTTCCGTGCCCAGATGGTCATGCTGGGCGTCGCCTGCCTGCTGTTTTTTCCGGTGTTGGTCGGCGGCACCCTGTGGGGCCAGCCGGTTATCGGGTTCTTGTCGCCTGTCGGTGTGTCGCTCATGTTTGGCGCGTTCATCTTCGGTATCGGCATGCAACTGGGCGGAGGCTGTGCATCCGGCACCTTGTATGCGCTGGGCGGCGGCAGCACGCGCATGCTGGTCACCTTGCTGTTCTTCATCGTCGGATCGGTGGTCGGCGTCACCCACCTTGCGTGGTGGGAACGGCTGCCTGCTTTGGAGCCGGTATCGCTGATCACGGGCCTGGGCTGGCCGTTGGCGCTGGCCCTGAATTTGGCCGTCTTTGCCGCCGCGTATTGTGTCGCCTGGCGCTTGGAACGCGCGCGGCATGGCAGTGTGGTGTCCATTGCGACCTTGCCCTCCATGAATGCCGGCGCGGGCGCCGCCCCGGGTGTCGCGCGTGCTGGTGCCACGCCTTGCGTGTCGGGTCCCTGGCCTCTGCTGACTGGCGCATTGGCGTTGGCGCTGCTGAACTTCGTCACGCTCGCGGGCAGACCTTGGGGCATCACTTCGGCGTACGGCCTGTGGGGAGGCATGCTGCTTCAGTCAGTGGGCGTGCCCATCACCGGCTGGTCGGGCTATTCATCGCCAGAGATGCAGGCCGCGTTGCACAAAGGCGCGCTGGCGGACATCACGTCGGTGATGGACTTCGGCATCATGCTGGGCGCGCTGCTTGCTGCCGGCGCGGCCGGTAAATTCAAACCGGTCTGGCGCATTTCCGGTGGCCACTTTGCCGCATCGGTGGTCGGCGGTTTGCTGCTGGGCTACGGCGCTCGACTGGCTTACGGCTGCAACATCGGCGCCTTCTTCAGCGGCATCGCGTCGGGCAGCCTGCACGGCTGGCTGTGGATCGTGTTCGCCTTGGTTGGCACCTGGGCAGGGCTACACCTGCGGCCCGTCTTCGGACTGTCTGACGTACCGCCGTCGAAGCACTGATGGCTTGCCCACGCCAATCCACAAGCGCTCGCTGGTTTGCCGCTCAGGCCAAGCAAGCCATTTCGTGCCTTGGCTCTGGGATACGGATTCCAGGGGCAAGGTCATCGCAAGGGCGTGTGCGCCACCGAACAGACCAGCGAATGCCCCCTTGCGCATAGTGCGCCATGACCCTCACGACCCCAGGCATCGCTCACGTTACGCACCTGATTGGCAAAAAAGGGGGCGGTGCAGCAGTCGACCCAAGTCGTGATTTCAGCGTGATGCCTGCGCGTAAAAAAGCCGTTCGCAGCCTAAGCCCTACGGCTCACGCAAGCTCGCCCTCTTCCGATACGTACCAACTTGGGCGCAACGCACTTCTTGAAAGGAACTCTCATGATCTCAGCCCGCGGCTATGCCGCCCATGACCCGCAAAGCCCACTGCGCGCCTTCGCCTTCGAACGGGACGAGCCGCGCGAGCGTGACGTGCAGATTCAGGTGCTGTTCTGCGGCGTCTGCCACTCCGACATCCACCAAGCAAAGAACGAGTGGTCGAACACCGTGTACCCGTGCGTGCCGGGCCACGAGGTGGTAGGCCGGGTGACGAAGATCGGCGCTGGCGTGACGACGCACGCCGTGGGCGACATCGTCGGCGTGGGCTGCATGATCGACAGCTGCCGTCACTGCAAGCCGTGCAAGCTGGGCTTGCAGAACTACTGCGAAGGTCCGAACAGCTGGCTGGCCACCTACAACGGGCCCATGGTGCCCGCCAAGCAAGCACCTGGCGGCCTCAACACCTACGGACGCGACAACACCTACGGCGGCTATTCCGACGTGCTGGTGGTGAGGGACGACTTCCTGATCAGGATTCCTCCGGCGCTGAAGCCCGAGGTCGCCGCGCCCATCCTGTGCTCGGGCGTTACCACTTACTCACCGATGAAGCACTGGGGGGTCCAGGCAGGCCAGAAGGTCGGCATCATCGGGTTCGGCGGACTCGGCGACATGGCCGTCAAGCTGGCACTGGCCATGGGCGCGCAAGTTGTCGTGTTCACCAGCACCGAGGCCAAGCTGGAGGAGGCGCGCAAGCTCGGCGCCGACGCCGTGCTGGAGAGTGATGCAAAGGCCTTGGAGCCCCATGCGTCCAGCTTCGACTTCATGTTGTCCACGGTACCGCAGCGGCACGACCTGAACCCCTACCTGCCGTTGCTGAAGCGCGACTGCACACTGGTGGTGGTCGGTGCGCTGGAAGTCATGGCGCCCGTGAACAACCAGCAAGTTGCATTTCACCGTCGAAGCATCTCGGGGTCGCTGATCGGAAGCATCGCCGAGACCCAGGAGGTGATCGACTTCTGCGCCCTCCATGGCATCGGCCCGGACATCGAGATGCTGCGCATCCAGGACCTGAACGAGGCCTATGCACGCATCGAGAAAGGTGAAGTTCGCTTCCGCTACGTCATCGACATGGCGTCTCTGGCTGAGGAATCGGTGCCCACCACCTTGGCGTAGGACCCGGAGGGATTGCCGCGCAAACGGCGGTGGCCCGGTTACCGCCGCCCGTAAAGCGCCGGACCGACGGGCTCGGCAGCGGCCTCGTGACGTATGCTCTGAGCCCTCATGAACAGCGATTCCAAATGGCTAGATAGCGCCCGCGAACAGTGGCTCTGGCGAGGCGAAGAGCGGCCCCCGTTCGCCGATGTCCCTGCGTCGGGGCAGCTTTCGGTTTGGGATTTCCCGAGACCACCAGAGCTCGTGCGTGAAGCTCGTGAGATCGTCGTGCTTTGGGGCAACCTAGAGGTTGCGCGCACACAAGCAGCCTGGGCAGTCCGCGAAACGGCCCACCCACCGACTTTCTACCTGCCGTTGGTCGACGTACAGCTCGACCTGTTGCATCCCGCTGCTGGCGGCTCGTTCTGTGAGTGGAAAGGACCGGCGCGCTATTGGGATCTGGTCGACGGCGCACGCCGCTTGGGTCAGGTCGCCTGGAGCTACCCCAATCCCTTGTCTGGTGCCGAGCCGCTCGCCAACTGTGTGGCGTTCTATGCCCACAATCTTGACTGCTATGTCGGCGGATCGAAAGCCCGTCCACAGCCGGGCGGCTTCTATGGAGGCTGGATCACCTCCGACTTGGCCGGGCCCTTCAAAGGCGGACCTGATAGCGGAGCTTGGTAGTCTGTCGGGTTCGGGCGCGAGGCGCGCAAGAAATGACAAACCCACACAAGCAAGTGCCATCGCCAATGCGCGGCGCCGGAGTCGGCACCACGGCCGAACAATTTCAGCTTCAGGAAGTACGTCGGTCACTTGATCGCCAAATCTCAGCGGCAGTACCCAGCCTTCCGGCGTCGGGCGATCTCACGCAATGGGCGACTGCAATGGGCACCCTGTTGCCGCCCCAATTGCGCATTCGAATGACGGGCAACCGCCGTGCAGCCTCGGCTCTGATCAGAAGCTTTTCCAGCCATTGGTGCCCGTGCGCAAGGCCGGTGCAGTGACGCTTGGCACCGCAGTGGCCACCTTGGCCGGCGCGGGCTGGGCCTTGCCAAAGACCGGCCGTGCGACACTGTTCGCGCGGTCGGGACCGCTGCGCTCAATGCCGGCGGGCGGCGACCCCTGATGCCTGCTCGGCGCAATCGGGTCCTGCGTCAGCTTGAACACCGCCACCGTCTCGACCAGCTGCTGCGCCTGCAGCTTCATGCTCTCGGCCGCGGCGGCACTTTCCTCCACCAGGGCGGCATTCTGCTGGGTGACCTGGTCCATCTGGCCGACCGCCTCGCCCACCTGCGACACCCCCGCGCTTTGCTCGGCGCTAGCGGCACTGATCTCACCCATCAAGTCGGTAACCCGTTTGATCGAACCGACCACCTCGGCCATCGTCACCCCGGCCTGATCGACCAACTCCGTGCCCTGTTCGACCCGCTCGACGCTGGTGCTGATCAGGCTCTTGATCTGCTTGGCCGCCTCGGCCGAACGGCCGGCGAGGCTGCGCACCTCGTTGGCCACCACAGCAAAGCCACGGCCCTGCTCACCGGCGCGTGCGGCTTCGACGGCCGCGTTCAGAGCCAGGATATTGGTCTGGAAGGCAATGCCATCGATGACGCCGATGATGTCGGCAATCTTCTTCGAACTGTCGTTGATGGCCTTCATCGTGCTCACCACCTGGCCGACCACTTCACCGCCCTTGATGGCCACCGTGCTCGCGCTTTGAGCCAACTGATTGGCCAGCTTGGCGTTGTCGGCGTTCTGCTTGACGTTGGCACCGAGTTGCTCCATCGAGGCGGCGGTCTGCTCAAGCGCCGAGGCCTGCTCCTCGGTGCGCTGGCTCAGGTCATTGTTGCCCTGGGCGATCTCGGCCGAAGCACTCGCCACTGCTTCCGAATTCTGGCGTACGTTGGACACAACCACGGCCAAGCTGGTCTGCATCTCCTTGAGCTGCGCCATCAGGCTGGAGGTGTCACCCTGCCGGAGATCAATGGCCGCGCTGAGGTCGCCTGCAGCGACACTGCGTGCCAGATCGGCGGCCTCACCCGGCTCGGCACCGAGCTGGCGCGCGATGGAGCGGGCGAGCAAAAAGCCGAACAGTGCGGCAAACAGCAGCCCACCGGTAATGGCCATGATCGAGGTGATGCGGATCGCGTCATATCGTCCGACCGCCAGGTTGAACGCCTTGCGGGCCTCGTCGATCTGCAACTTGACGAGCGCCTCGTTGGCCCGTTCAACTGGGGCGGCAAGCGGACGGATCTTCTGCTCCACCAGCCCTTCGGCTTCCTTCGCATTGTTCGCGCGCAGCGCGGCGAGCGTCGGCATCAGAGCCTCCTGAAGGTACTTCTTGCGTGCATCGGTGAAGTCCTTGGCAAGCTTGGCCTCCTCGGCCGTTATCTGGCTGGCCATGTAGCCGTCCCAGAGCTTGCCAATCTTGGCGAGGTTGGCCTCGATGTCGGCGCTGCGCTGCTGGATGATCTCTGGGGTCGGGTCGATCAACGCAATATTGATCGCGAGGCGGTTCTTCAGTGACAAGGCATTGATCTCACCCAGCTGGGTGGCCGGAATCGTACGGTCTTCGTAGACTGTTTTCAGGGCATCGTTCGATTGCCAGATGCCGAATAGCCCCAGGCTGCCAATGCCGACTAGCAGCGTGCAGAAGACACCGATCATCAAAGTCAGGCGGGTCGAAACTTTCAAATTATTCACGTGATTCACAGTTCAATGAAGAGGCATGCAGGGGATCTGCGTTCTGGGCAGGTCAGTGGTGCACATTGAACCTGCGAAGCCCGGTGTCCGATCAAGCAAAAAGGGTGACTGCGCCTTGCGGAGGCGGTACGGTCAAACTTGAACCATGGCAGGGAGATGGACGACCTCGATCGCGTCTTCATGCTCGACCAGCCAGGCCACGACACGGTCCGCGCGGTGGACGCACAAGGGGTTGAGGATCAGGATGATCTTTCTTGTCGATACCTGGATGCGCCGCCGCAGCAAGGCAATGAGCTTGTGCGCGTCTAGCGCCCCGGCATAGGACGCCCAGTGCATCTGGCCCCTGTTGTTGACGGTCGAGAAGACCGACAGGAGGCTGCCGCTCAATCCCAACTCGCCTTCGTCTACCCAGTTGATCTCCGCGTCCTCGATGCGGGCACGGGCGGCAATGCCTGGGTAGGTGGCCTGTAGCCACTGACGAGATTTGACGCCCGAGCGCAGAGAGGCCTTGGCCATGGGCTTGGGCGGCCGCAAGCCCCAACGGGCCAGGTACAGGGCGACGGTTCGATCCGACATGCGGATGCCGAAGCGCGTGCCGATCAACTGGATCACGGCCGCCTTGGTCCACAAGGGATAGGGCAGCGCCAGTCGGTCGGGTGTTTGCCCGAAAATCAAGGCCCGGACGACTCCGCATTGGGCCGCATCCAGCATTCCCCCGTGGCCGGTCTGGCGGCCCTTGGGCGCATCGTCCAGGGCCGGCGCCCCGATGGCATCGACGCGTTTGCAGATGTCGAAAACGCCGGTACGGCTCAATCCCGTCTGCGCTGCGATATCACGATAACTGCTCCCCGCGGCACGCAGGGCGACGACCTGCATGCGCCGGGCCTGGCGCGCTGCGGGTGGCAGAGATCGCATGTCGTTCGGTTTCATCGTCGCTCCGGGATGAACCCAGTGTCACGCCGCCAAGCCGCCGCCGGAACCGGCCGATAGGCCGGGTCACCGTAGTTCCCGTCTTACGCCGTCTTGCTCATCAAGCCGCCAGCAACTGCTGGCTGAGCGGCAGCACCATGGGGTTAAGCTGGTCGGGGCGAAAAAGTGTTGTGGCATAAATGCGCCCAACTTCGAATTGCACACGGCATTGGAGCGCTGGGCGGGTAAAGAAAAGTCGCTGCCAAGTTGGTCAGCCTACAGCTGGCAATCCGCGTGTGCCTTGCTGGCTGGGGCCGACACGCCGAGCAAGCTTGCCACGCCGGCCAAGAACGCATCAAGCGCCAGTGGCTTGGTCCAGTAGGCCACCACGCCGAGGTCAAAGGCCCGGGCCACATCCACCTCCATGGCATTTGCCGAGACCGCGACCACAGGCAGCGCCTTAGTGCGCGCGTCCGAGCGAAGCGCGTCAAGCACCTGGAATCCGGACATGTCCGGCAGATGCATATCCAGCAGTACGAGGTCCGGCGTGTTCTGTCGCGCCATGGCGATGCCGTCCTCGCCAGTCTCCGCCTGGAGCAGTCTGACCCCTTCACAGCGCAAGAGCATCTGCTCGACCAGGATGCGATTGACCGGGTCGTCCTCGATGTAGAGGATGACCTTTGCGTCCCGCTCCACTTTCGCCTGGGCTCCAGGGTCGTCGAGAGCGCGCTTGAGCGGGATGGCGCAAGACGGCAGGACCAGCCTTGCGCGTGTGCCCGACGCGGGACTGCTCTCGATGTCCAGCCGTCCCTTCATCAATTCGACAAGACTGCGGGCAAGGCTAAGGCCGATGCCCGATCCTTCGATCGCATGGCCTTCATTACCCAGCCTGTTGAACGGTTCGAACAAGTGCGAGAGCTGCTCTGCAGTCATGCCGACACCGTCGTCGACGACATCAAGGAAGACTTCGGCTCCGGCGTGGGTCACGTCGACGCGCACCTGACCGCCGGGCCGGTTGTACTTGCAGGCGTTGCTCAAGAGGTTGATCAAAACCTGCAGCAAGCGGCGCGGGTCCACGACGGCGCCGATACCAAACCTGGACGGCGCCTGTTCAGACAACTCGACCTTGTTGGCCCTGGCCAGCGACTGGGTGAGCGCTAGCGCCTCGTCGAGAACGCCGGAGATGTCGCTGCAAACGTTGGTGACCTCGAAGCGCCTGGACTCGATGCGGGAGATATCCATGACATCGTTGACCAGGCCCAGCAGATGCCATCCGGCGTGCGTAATCAGGCGCACTCGCTCGGCCTGCGTGGCCGAAAGGACTTGCTCCTTGTCGGTGGCCAGCAACTGCGCGAAGCCCAGCATGGCATTGAGGGGCGTCCGAAGTTCGTGGCTCATCTGCCCGAGAAACTCGGTCTTCGCACGGTTGGCGTCTTCGGCGGCAAGACGCGCGCGGTCGGCCAGTACGGCCGACTGCCGTTCCCGCTCGCGGTCCGCATTGTCGAGCGCAAAGGAAATGTCGGCGCCGAGTTCGGACAACAGCGGCGTCACCTTGCCTCCGAAGAACGACCGGGTCCTGGAGCACAGGAAAAGAATACCGACCAGCGCACCGCCTCGTCGCAGCGGGACGGCCGCCAAAGAGCTCAGCCCATGAGCCAGACACCATGAGTTCGACTCGCGCAAGCGCTCGTCCTTCGCGGCGTCGTCGACGACGACGCATAGGCCCTTGTGCGCCACCAGCGTAGTCATCAGCGTCTGCAGGCGCGCGCCATCGAGCAAAAGTTGCGGTGATGTTGCAACGACGCGCGAGCTGGCGCGATGGACCTCTCTGACGTCGAACATGTCGACGACGGCGAGGTCCATATTGCCCGCCTTGACGCAGACCTCGCAAACGCCCTCCAGCAGCTCGATGGGGTTAGGACGCCTGAGAATGAGGCGATTGGTTTGCGACATCACGGCATGGAGGAGGTTCAGGCTCTGCGCTTTCACCGCGCTTGCGAGGGCATCGCGCTGCCGGCGTCGCCAAACCGTGCAGCCAACCGAGAGCCCCACCGCGATGAGAGCGAGGCTGTAGGCCTCAGAACCCTGAAGTTCCTCAGCGCGGCCTGGGAACATCCTGACCGCCAGCGCGAGGGCCAGGCTGACCAGACCAACCAGGACCAATGCCACAGCGATAAGCAGCCAAGCTGTGCCTTCAGGAGGCTCCCGCAGGGAAAGGACATCTGCGATTTCGGCTCTAGCGCCACTGGCGCTCATGCAGCCGATCTCCTCGCGATGGGCGGCCTAGTTTGCAGAGGATTCATAAGCACTTTCCGGTGGCGCCGCGGGCCTCTGCGCGGCGCAGGTATACGCAGCTGAAACAAAAGGGGACTGCGCGAGGCGACTACATTCCAGTTTCCACGTTACCCGGACTCACCGAATGCTTCTGCGCGGTAACGAACATACGTAAGGTCTGTCGGGCGGATGGTTGGGCTCGGCGGACCGAGCGGGTCATTCACGAGGAAGCCGCGGGCTCACTGGGAGCGAGCCAAAAGTGGGTCGTTTAAATTCACTGCTCTATCGTTCAAAAGATGCGACGGTTGTCGAAGTCAGGTAGTCGCCCCCACCTTTAAGCGCCGGGATTTTGAGAAGTGTCGGACCTGAGAAGAACGCGCTCAGCTCAAAAATTTTGCGACTCTCCGACTTCGAAGCTGCCAATACTTGGGGAGCAAAGACTGCTATGGGGCCAGCAGCGTGATTTCGGCTCTCGGCCGCGAAAGTCAGGAGCTGGCCGGGAGCGTAAGGCCGCATCATCGCCAGTAAGCCACCGTTGACAAAATTGGTCGGTGAACCAAACGTCAGCTATGCGGCGCTTGTTCGAACTGTCGGCCTGTCGCAGGCCGGGGCCTTTGGAAGGCACTGACTGCGTGGCCACTCAGTGCCCATTGCTCCTGATCCGCCAACTCACGGGTGACGTTTACTCGTCATTAACAACCAGCTGCCTGCGGAGTTCAAGGCAAATCTCCATTCAAATTAATTACCAAAGCTTTCGGTTCCAAGGCTATGAAATCGATAGTAAATGCTGCTTGCGGCCCATGGCCAACTTGGAGCTTGCCGCCCATCTGACTGGCCAGGTCAGCAACTAGTTGTAGGCCCAAAGAGCTTTCGCGCCTGGTTTCAAAATCTGCGGGCAACCCGATACCGTTGTCGATTACCGCCAAGCGCCAGTGATCGGATAAGTCCAGTGGATGCAAGCTGATGGTGATCTCACCGCTACGCTCATCCGGAAAAGCATGCTTGAGACTGTTGGACACCAACTCGCTTACCAGCAGGCCTGCCGGTGTGGCCTGATCCAGGCCCACTTTCAGCAACCCCAAATCCAGCCGGAGTTGCACCGTCCCTCGGCCGGCGTGCAGCGATTTCAAGGATTCCCCCGCGATCTGACCAAGGTAGCTACCCAGGTCCACTGCGGCAAAGGTCCCTTTGCGATAAATGATTTCATGCAGCAAGGCCATTGAGCGCACACGTTGTTGCATATCTTGCAGCACCGCTTTCGTGGGGTCATCGGTGCAGCGAAAACCTTCCAAGCGCAGCAGACTGGTGATGACTTGCAGGTTGTTTTTAACCCGGTGGTGCACTTCTAGCAGCAGAGCGGTTTTTTCCCGTAGCGCGGTTTGCAAGCCAATTTCGGCTTGATTGCGTTTGGTGACGTCATGGGCAAGCACCAGTTCGGCGTTGCGTCCAGCAAACTTCAGAGCGTGGGATACGATTTCGACCGTGATCACCCGGCCATCCTTGGTGCAGTGGTTCCAGAGTCCGGCTTCGTCGATTCCATCCCATTCAAGGGCGAGGTTATCCAGTAAGCGCGGAAGGTCTTCCGGGGGGCGGATATCCTTGATCGTCATCGCCAAAAATTCATCGCGGCTGTAGCCATAGTGGCAGATGGCCGCGTCATTGACCGCTATAAACGCAAGCGTATCGCGATCGAATACCCACATCGGGTGGGGATTCGAATCAAAGAGTTCGCGATGACTCGCTTCGCTTCTGCGAAGTTCAGCTTCGGCGAGCTTCTTTTCGTTGATATCGGCCCAGTAACCAATCAGTTGATCGGGTTTTCCATCGTTTGAATAAACGACCTTGGCCCGGTCATAAACCCAGTGATATGTGCCGTCTGCCATTTGGAACCGGTATTCCTGAGCATGATGGCCATGAGCAAAAAGTTCACCCAGCTGATCGAAGACCAGCTGACTATCTTCTGGATGAATATGGGCGGCCCAGAAGTTAGGGGCATCCGTGAACTGTTCAGGCTGAAACCCCATCAAATCGATGATGTTCTCACTGATGTAGGTTGCCGCATAAGGCGGTTCTACCTCGCATGTATAGATAATCGCCGGACTGGAAGACAGCAAGAATTTCAGCCGTTCCTTGTTGGCGTGCAAGGTGTCTTCCATCTGCTTGCGCACTGTGATGTCCTCGGTCCACATCACGATACCGCCAATATTGCTGGAGTCATCACGCCACGGCTTAACCTCCCACCGAATCCACCCCAAAGTGCCATCTGGTCGCAAAAAGATATCGGACTCACTCCGTTCGGTCGCCCCTGCAAGGCAACGTCGATGAACATCTTTCCATCGCGCAGGGAGGTCAGGGAAGACTTCGTAATGCGACAACCCAATAACATTGCGGTCGCCAAGTTGACAGTCGTCACGCCACCCTTGTGTTAGTTCAAGATAGCGCATATCGAGGTCAAACAAGGCCAACGAAACAGGCGCCCAATCTGCTAGCTGCCGAAACTTATGAACAGTTTTCTGCGAACCCACAGCACCTGCGGTTTGGACATCATTGCTATCTGTATCCATGTTTCCGCTTGCCAATTTGTTGATGGAACTTAGCAACAATAAAACCAAGCACTGTTATTCGTGCGAATGATCTGGATTCAATCCCAGACGACACATATGGTCTACTTCAGTACGATGGCCATCTGCCATCGATCAATTTGGCCGCCATTCGTCTTGCGAGGCTAAGCGAATCAGGGGAGTGGCGTCAATCGGCGCTCGCCCGCATCAAATGAAACCAGCGATGCTGGCCGAGGGTCTCCTGAAGTACGCCGGACTTCGCTTGCAGTGAGTCTCAAGTAAAGCGCAGCGGCGCGCTTTCTTTTGGTTAACTCAGTCAGCGGGCATACGTCGACCAGATGCCTCCCATGCCTGCACCCAAGACAGCATTTGCTCAGCCGGCATGGGGCGGGCAATGCCGTAACCCTGTGCCAGCTCGCAACCCAGCGCGAGCAGTCGTTCGCCATGGTTTTGGGTTTCCACGCCTTCGGCGATCACCTGCCGCTTGAAAGCAGCTGCCAAGCCAATAATGCCTTGCACGATGGCCTGCGCTTCATGGTCGTTCAACATATCGCGCACAAAACTCTGATCTATTTTCAGCGTTTCGGCGGGCAGGTTCTTCAGATAGGTGAGCGAGGAATAGCCGGTGCCGAAGTCATCGATTGCAAAGTGCACACCTAGCTGCCGGCATTCCCGCATCATTTGGGACGCGACTTGCAAATTTTCCAGCGAGCTCGTTTCGAGAATTTCCAGCTCCAGTTGACCTGTGCCGATGCGCGGATGCCGAAGCAGCATCTGAGCCAGCTGAGCGACAAAATCCTGTTGCTGGAACTGCCAAGCGCTCACGTTGACACTAACGGCTAGGCGCAGACCTTGATCCAACCAAGCTTCGATCTGATGCAAGGCCTCTCCAATCACCCATTCGCCTAGCCGCAGGCCCAGCACATGCCCTTCCAGCAGCGGCAAAAAGGTGGCCGGCGCCAGTAGTCCGTGCTGAGGGTGCCGCCAGCGTATCAAGGCCTCGGCGCCTGTCACGCGGCCGTTTCGTAAGTTGACCTTGGGCTGGAAATGGAGCTCGAATTCAGAGCGCTCCAGCGCGACTTGCAGGCGCTGCAGACCCTCTCCGCGGTGTTTGAACTCGGCGTCCTGAGCTGCGTCAAAAAGTTGATACCGATTCCTGCCGTTTTGCTTAGCCTCATACATGGCGCGATCGGCATGACGCATCAATTGATCGGCCTCCACATCATCCTGCGGATAGAGGGTTACGCCGATGCTGGCCGACACCTGCAACAAATGCTCCCCGAAGACGATGGGTTCGGAGCAAGCTTTCAAAATCCGTTCGATCAAGGCGTTGAGTTCGGCAAGCCCATGCACGTCGACAAGCACCAGCACAAACTCATCGCCACCAATCCGCGCCAAGGTGTCGACCTCGCGGAGGTGCGACTTCATACGTTGGGAGAGGGTGATCAAGAGCTGATCGCCCACGGCGTGACCATGCTTGTCATTGATGACTTTGAAGCCATCCAAATCCAAATACAAGACGGCCAAGGTTTGGTCATGGCGGGCGCTATTGGCCATTGCTTGTTGCAAACGGTCTGACAACAACAGCCGATTTGGAAGACCCGTCATTGCGTCGTAATGGGCGAAATGCTCCAGCTTTTCGGTCTGTAGGCGCAGCGGTGTGATGTCTGCAAACAAAGCTACATAACTTTGAATTTGACCGGACGAATCCGCAATGGCGCTGACCGTCAACAGTGCAGCAAAATCAGTACCATCGTGACGCCGACTCCAGACCTCTCCCTGACAATGGCCGGTCTGCCACAAGGACTGCCACATGGTTCCACTTTTGTCGGTGTCTTCGCTGTTGCCGCATAGTTGCCGGTAATTTTGGCCCAGCACGGCTTGGCGGGTATAGCCGGTGATGCGCGTAAAAGCCTCATTCACATCCAGCAGCACACCGGCGGGACTGGCGATAACAATCCCCTCGCTGGTATAGGTGAACACGTTAGCGGTCAAGCGTAACCGTGCTTCGGCAAGCTTTTTTTTGCTGATATCGCGCGCGATTTTGGACGCCCCGATGATGCGTTGCTGCGCGTCACGAATGGGCGATATCGACACCGAAACATGTACCAGGCTGCCATCCTTGCGTTGGCGCACGGTCTCGAAGTGGTCTACCTTTTCGCCCGCAAGCAGCAATTCCAGAATGAAGCGTTCTTCGTCTTTGCGGTCCAAGGGAAACAGCACCAACATTGGCTGCCCCAGCATCTCCTCGGCGCTGTAGCCAAATATGGCCTCAGCACCGCCATTCCAACTGGTGACGATGCCGTCCAAGGTTTTGCTGATGATGGCGTCATCTGAGGACTGGACGATAGCCTCATAGAGCGCCAAGGCGGTGCGCGGGTCCAGTTCGGGGTCAAATGCCGGTCCAGTTGGGCATTTCGGCGCTAAGCCAAGGCAACTGGCGGTGCTGTACTTGCTCTCTGTTTGGTCTACCAGAGTGGTAAGTTGCGGTGCGTGGAGTACATGCTGGACCAAATTGGTCAAGTCGCGCGCCACTGTCACGACCGAACAGACGCGTCCGTCGGAACTCAGCTCTGGCGTGAGGCGGGTTTGCATCAAATGCTTGCCCTCAGGCCCGGCGTACGTGAACTGTATGGTTGACGGCAACCCAGTTTTGAAAACCTCGCTTAGAGAAGCTTCCCAAAGTGCAACCTGCTCGCCGGGCATACCCAGCTCCTTGTTGGAGCGCCCGATAAATTGAGCCGCAGCGCGGCCGGTGATGCGCTCGATAGATCTATTGACATAGAGATGCCGAAACTGCGGATCAAATTGAGCGACCACGTCTTGCATAAAGTCTGCAAAACCCATGTCTATGCCTGAGCTTGCAGGCACTGATGTCGCTGCAACGTCTGGAACCTTGGCTGGATTCATGGGCACCTCCGCCTCACCAAAAACCCTCACCACCTTGCCCTACTGGTGGAGAGCCGCTGAATGCCGAGTACAACATGGCTTTAGCTTGCTTGACAAGCCTCATTCTGGGCGCATACCAACAGGCCGTGACGCTGAAATCCCCCGCAAACGTCCCAAGCATGGACCTTTGCCAACAACTGTTGCCGTCGACCACTTGCCCACTGCTTTGCAGCCAACCGGCGTCCAGCATTGCTTTCAGCAGCCGCACCGCCAATTCCCCGCCCAGATGGCCGTAGCAAGTTCTGGCTTGCCTGAACTGCTCGGGATTGGCCGCACCAAGGCCGGCTGGCGCGGCGTGCGGGGCCGGATTGACGCACCGAAGGAGGACAGGCTTTCGATCAGGTGCTTGGCCTCAGGTCCTACAACCCGAACGGCCGAATGCTCATCCCGCGGAGCGAAGCACCAGCACGGCGTTCGTCCCGCCGAATGCAAATGAGTTGGACAACATGAGCCGGGCGGCCGAGCCCTCGCGAGCGACATTGGCGACATAGTCCAAATCGCATTCAGGGTCAGGCATCTGCAAGTGCATGGTTGGCAGCGCGACCTGATGTTTCATGGCCAGCAATGACAGCACACACTCAAGCGCTCCGGCCGCGCCCAACAAGTGGCCATGGATGGCTTTGGTGGCGCTGATGGGGATTTGATCTGCGCGCGCGCCGAAGACGCTTCTGATTGCGGCCGTCTCGGTTCGGTCGTTGGCCTGTGTACCGGTGCCATGCGCGTTGATGGCATCGACCTCTTGCCGATCGACGCCGGCTGCGCGCAAAGCGGCATTGATCGCGGCCACCTGCCCTTCGACGCTTGGGCGCGTGATGTGACTGGCGTCGTTGGACTGCCCGTAGCCCAGAATTTCGCCAACGATGTCTGCCCCGCGCGCCTTCGCCCGGTCCCAGGGCTCGAGCACCAACATGGCCGCACCTTCGCCCAAGACCATGCCGCTGCGGTTTTTCGAAAATGGCCGACATGACGCTGCCGGGTCGAGTGCATCCAGGGTGGCCACGGTATGCAAGGCTTCCCAGGCCTTCAAAGAACCCGGCGACAAGGGCGCTTCAGCGCCACCGGCGATCGCGATATCGAGTTGCCCGCAGGCCACCCGCATCCAGGCCTCGCCAATGGCTACCGCCGACGACGAGCATGCGGTCGAGTACGTCATATTGGGACCTCGCAGACCATACTCGATGCCGATCCAGGCTGCGGCCGCGTTGTGCATGCCCATCAAAATGGTGAAGGGCTTGATGCGATCGGACTGCTCGCCATAGAGGGTCTGGTAGCCCTCGTCCATCGAGAGCGTGCCGCCCATGCCGGTACCGACAAAGACGCCTGCGCGCTCGCTATCAAAGCCTGCCAAAGCATTGTTCGATGCTTGCATGGCCTGGTTCGCGGCGAACAAGGCGAAGAGGCTGAAGCGGTCGAGCATGCGCGCTTTGCCCGGCTCGAAATCAAGCCGCTCGTTGAAGTTTGCAACTGCAGCGATGGGTGTGGACAGCCGGCTCGCAAACGGGATCGCAAGCTGGCGGACGCCGGAATGCCCGGCGCGCGCATTGGCCAGCACCTCCATCGCGCTATTTCCCAGCGGCGACACGACGCCAATGCCGGTGACCGCAACCCGCCTCATAGAGCGCGCAGCGCGGGTTCCCCGGGCGGTGCGTGAGCCACTACGAGGCCTTGACTGACGATCAGTTCATCGACGTAGCGAACCACATCGCCCAATGTCGGAAGGTCGACAGGATCGCTCGGCAGCTTGATCTGAAACACGTCTTCGATGTTCCACATCAGTTCGACCGTCCCCAGCGAGTCGATGCCCAGGCTCTCCAGCGGGGCGTCGAGTGTCAGGCGATCGGGCTGCAGCTTGTAGTCTTTGATCAAGATGGCACTCAGGCGCTCGAAGGTCGTTTTCATGTCGATTCCTCTTGTGGGCGAGTCAATGAAGTCCGCTGTGCCGCCGAGCCCGGAATGGGATGCCAGGCCCGCGCAATTGCCATAGAGCCCGCAAACTCGGGTGTGCGGACCTTGCCGCCCCAGCGCGCACCCAGGGTGAGAATTCGGGGCCAGACTTGAACCAGTTTCAACAGCGCTGCCGCCTGGCGTGGCCGCATGGCGAGATGAGCGAAAACTGCTGCCAAACGCAGGCGCGGCGCAAAGTGGTGGCGCCAAGAGGCCGCGTAACGGCGCTGCAAGTCGGCTTGGGCGGGCGCGTCGGGCACCGCAGAAGTGCCGCAGCGGCCCAGCAGGTGAGAACACAGCAGCGCAGCCGACTGCAAGGCCATGCTCATGCCTTCACCCAAGATTGGATGCGCCTCGCCGGCGGCATTGCCGACCCTGAAGATCCCGTCTGCGGCATTGACACGCACACCGGGATCAAGGGGACCAGACGCCAGCCACGGGCCCATGCGCTGTGCGCTTTGCAAGGCCGCTCGCACGCCAGCACACTCGCGCTTCAGCCAGGCCTCGACGGCTTCGCTCGCGCTCAGGCCAGGCGCATGGCTGCGCAACTCGCAGAGCCGGTCGCGCCGTATGCAGCAGGCCAGTGTCATCGTTTGCCGGTCGGCCATCACCATGCCGCCATAGCCACCGTCCAGGGCCAAGACGCTGATCTGACCGTCGGCGAGATTGGAGCCTGAGAAGTTGGCCTTGAAGGCCAGCAAGTCGCCGCTGCCGCGCGTCTGCCGGTGCTTGGGCCTGTCCGACGGCAGGTGTTCCCACGACCCGTGGGCGTCGACCACCACTTTGGCGCGTAGTCGCAATAGCGCCGCGGGCGCCATTTGGCGAAGCTCGCAATGCCAGCTGCCGGGGCCTCCCAGAATCGCTTGCGCGGTGCAGGGCTGAAACACAAAGGCGCCGGCGGCTCGTGCCTGCTCCAACAGCAAAATGTCCAGCGCCTCCCGGCCGAGCCCACGGCCCCAGGGATATCGCGCATGATCAGCAGCCGGAAGCTCGGCCTCCGCCGCCCGGCCGCCGCGCAGTAGCCTCACGCTGCGCAGGTCCGGCCCTGCAAGAAAATTGAAGGTGTCCCCAATACCCAGCGCTTCTAACAAAGGCAGATTGCTGGCCGCGACACATTCGCCGCACACCTTGCGGCGCGGAAAGCACTGACTTTCGATCAAGGCCACGGACCAGCCGGCGCGCGCCAATTGAATGGCGACCGCAGAGCCCGCCGGCCCCGCGCCGACGATGAGGGCATCAAAGCAGTTGGGCAAGTTTGTCTGCATCACTCGATGCCTGCTCGACGGGCACTGAAACAATGGCTGAACATACCGGCGGCGAACTCGCGCGTGTTCCAGGCGCTGGTTGTGCCCCTCGGCCATATGGCGCTGATCTCCTCGCCACGAAAGCCGGCCTGCACGCTCAACACGGCATCTTCACGAGTCACGGCATTCGCGCCGAGCACGCCGACGAGATGACTCCCTAACAAGGCCATGGACGACCGTCTCGGCTCATAAGCGAAGAAGCGATCGCTGCGCGATGCGACTGCAGCGAGCAGCCGGTCAAGCGGGTCGCCCTCAAAATGATGCAGGAACAAGGCCGTGCTGATCAAGTCCCAGCGTTGCAAGCCAGCGCCCAGCAGCCCTTCGTCGGGCCGCGCCTCGTCGGGCCGCGCCGCCCAAGCCAGCACATCGTCACGCTGTACTTGGACAGTCCAGCCCAGAGCTGCATAGGCCGCCAGCGTTGCTGGACTGACGATGTCCTGCTGGTCCAACAAGGTCAAATGCACGCAAGGCCAATGCGGTGCGAGCTCGCGCGCGACGCCGAGCAGCAAGCGGCCGTCGCCCGCGCCGAGCTCCAGAATCCTGAGCGGCAGGCGAGCAACGCCGCCAGATACCAAGTCCTGCCAGCCCCGTGCCAAGATGGCGCGCGTGCCCATAGCGCGGTGCACGCGTAGGAGATCGCGTCGCGAGCGTATGGCGGCAGGATCGGCTGGCGCGAGCTGATCCAAGGTCTCTGGCGCCACGCGCCTGGCCATCATCCCTGCACCTCCAGCAGCGCACCGTGGCAACTGAAGCCGGCGCCAAAGGATGACAGCCACCACCAGCCGGGCGCTGCACCATCGGCCAGCGCGGCTTCGAGTACAAAGTAGACAAAGGCGCTGGACATATTGCCATATTCACGCAGCATGGCAGCGCTGTAGCGCAGATCGCTGGGCTGCAAATCAAGCCGTTTCTCCAGCGCCTGGAGCACATCGCGACCACCGGCATGCATGATCCAGGTGCCCACGTCGCCAGGATTCAGTCCGGCCCTGCCGAGCACGGTGTGCAGCACGCGCTGTGCGTAGTCAGCCGCCAAGCCAGGGACAGCGCGGCTCAGGATATTGCGCAACATGCCGTCGCGTTGCTCGAACATCAATGCATGCCGCTCGCTTGGCTCGACAAGGGAGGTGCTGTCCGTCCATTTGATGCGTCGCCCCGAAGCACTGGCCTGACGCGTGAGCACCGCAGCGCCGGCACCATCGCCAAACAAGCAGGCACTGATCAGCACCCCCGGGTCGTTGTCGAGGTACATCGCGGCGCTGCTGACTTCGACGCAGATAGACAGCACATGCTCGCAGGCGCCGCTGGCCAGCAGGGCCTGGCCCAGCATCAGGTTTGGGAGTGCGGCAGCGCAGCCCTGTCCCACCAAGTCGAAAGCTTGAACGTCGCAGCGCAAGCCGAGACGTTCGGCAACATAGCCCGACAAACCAGGGCACAGATATCCCGTGCAAGTACTGACCACCACGGCATCGATCTGCGTCGCGCGCAGCCCGGCCTGGCTCAATGCGCGCTCGCCGGCTTGCGAGGCCAGCGCCGGCGCGTTTGTCAGGAAACGCCTTGCCAGTGTGTTGGGGTCGATCGTGAAGACCTCGTCCAGGCTTGTGACCGCCAAGCGGCGTGCCTCGATGCCGTTGTCGCGCTGCAGCACGGTTCTCGCAATCAAGTGGGCACGCGTGTCCAGGCGCGCGAACCATGCCGAGCTCTCGAACGCGGCGAGACACTCGGCCTTGGTGTAGCGGATGGGTGGATGGGCGGTACCTAGCCCGGCGATGTGCATGTCTCAGAGTGCCGGCATGCCGGCCTCACGTTCGGGGTGCGCTTCGGCCAAGACCTGGGCCCGGCTACTCGCTGCCGGCTCTGGCTTGATCTCATGACGCGTCTTCTTCATGACTTGAGTCCGCTCACCGAGGCAGGTGACGACAAACCGGTGTGCGAGCCGTGTTCACCCATCGCGATGGGCTTGCCCGCCACCACCGACGCAATGACCGCAAAGGCACGCACCATCTTGTTGCTCGGCGCGTCCCAGTAGTCGGCAGCATCGGGGATAAATCTCAGCAGCGCCAAGTTGGCGGAGTCCGGGCCATCAGGGAACCAAGGTTTGGCAAATGCACTCCACAGGCGCCCGATATGTGCCCGGTCGGTGTCAATCTCGCCTCGGCCCGATAGCGACACATAGATGCCCTGTGCTCGATCGGTAAAGCTGAGATTGGCGACACGCAAGTGCTCGAGTTTGGAAGACCGCAAATCGGTGAAGAACCAGAGGGCACCACTGCCGTCCATTTCCAATACCGCCATGGGCCGGCAGGCCAGTGCGCCGTCAGCTTCGACCGTGGCGAGCATGGCAATCGGAATGTCTTCGATCAGCTTCGCAATATGGGCGAGATCGGCATTTGGCTGGACTACTTTTTTCATCATTGAACCTCGTGTGGCAATTCGGACTGGTGCTGTGCAAGGGTGAGGACGTGCGGGCTTCCTCCCCCGTTTCTGAACCTTGAGGCCATGGCTTTGCATGGTCTGTGCGCTAGCGCACATCCCTCACTGGTGTTCGCTAGCGCACGGACGAAGCTGGTCACCGAGTTCACGATTGGGACTGAACTGGCACGGCCCCCTTTAGACCGGCGGTGATGATTTGTTGTTGCTGGAAGCATCGCTCGATCAAACCAATTTGATGTTGCAAGGCAGCGGCAGGTACGCAGCCAACAAGTCTGGCAAAAAGCAACAAACAACGTGATCTCTGGAGCGAATGTGATCAAAGATTCAGATATGCCGCACCCTGTGTCAGCAAACAATCCCTGTCCGTTTCTGCGCGCACTCGTGTCGATGGGAGAGCTAAGCGATAAGCGCGAGCCATTGGCAAAAGTCGCGACTGTCGTGGCCGCCATGGCGCGCACCGGCGACGGGCAGCCGGTGTTGCCTCGCGGGGCAATTTACGCCGTGGAATGGACCGGAAATGGCTTGGGGCCACTTTCGCTGTTCGATACCCATTGGCGCGGCTTGCGGCTGAATGCTCTGCGCAATGGGCCACTCGACAAAAAAGGCGCGGGCTCAAGACTACTCAACACCGATGGAACCATCAATGCGAAACAAGTGGAAAGACCTAAGAGCTTTGCCGAGGAAAAGCTGAGCGACGGTGGCGTGACGGAACTGGGCCTTGGCTTGTCAGAACTGCGCGCTTACATGGATGCCAACTTCGCCCGCGCGGTAGGACGTAGGCGCTTAGTTGATCGAGCATTGATGCTTGGAGAGTGGCCGGTGCTGTTGAAGGTTATGGGGAAGGAAGGCCTGGGCGGCAGATATCTAAGCCTTGAAGAGGTCATTGAGCTCTTCAAGGGTCGCTGCTTCCCGGAGCGCATGAACAAGCGCATGGACAAGCGCATTGCCAAAAAATAGGCACTAGCCCATCACACCGGGTTGGCCCTTTGAACACGAATTCCACGCGGTCAATCGGCATGACAGCGGGTGAGGACTGGCGCTGACAGCGGTGCGCATGATCGCCAACGCACAGACGCTCACCGCCACAGCTTGAATCATTCTCCAAATCGCGCCATTGGTCGGCCGACTCAACAACTGGAAACATCCATGAGTCAAATTGGTTGCGCGGTTCCTGATTTCTTGGACTTCAACTCCCTGTCGGTCATCGGTGGCGCTGGGCGGTGTTGGCTGCGGACCTCATATTGGACGGTGCAACGATGAGACCCAGCCAGGCTACGGAGTTGACTGCTGGCAGATGGAGCCTCTTTGACACATGGCCAGATGGGGCTCACGGCTGAATCCATGAAGCCGTTCAAAATAGCAGTTATTCTTTGCATCGCGGTGACACTCGGCCTTTTGCTATGCGCCAAAACCGGTTGGCGCCTGCATGAATTTATCGAACTGGCGCGTCGGAGCAAAGCACTGCAGCGAACACTCGTGCAGCCCTCCCTGCGCTTGCTCATCGTCGGTGACAGTACAGCTGTGGGCACCGGCGCGATGGCACCACAGGCCAGCGTGGCAGGCTTGCTCGCGCAACAGTTTCCCTGCTTGCAGATTGAAAACCGCGCACGAGACGGTGCCAAGTTTTCGCAGCTGCTGCTACAGCTCGAAGGCGAAGAGCGGTTCGACATGGTGTTGGTGATGGCCGGCGGCAACGACGTGATCCGAATGCGCGGACTGGATGCTTTGGAAAACGACCTTGAACGCGTGATGCGGCGCGCCCGTCAACAAGCTGATTTGGTGGTGCTCATGCCGGCAGGCAATGTCGGCAATGCCCCGTTCTTCTCTGCTCCATTGTCCTGGCTGATGACATGGCGTTCGCGTCGGCTGCAGGCCTTCGCTAAGGCAGCGGCGTCGCGCCATGGCGCGGTGATCGTGAACCTGTTTCGCGAGCCAATCGACGATCCGTTCGTGCAACGGCAAGAGCTGAACGCCGCCGATGGCCTGCATCCCAGCGACGCTGGCTACCGGGTGTGGTTTGGCGAACTGATGGCCCAAGCCGCGCTGTCGCAGCGGCTTGGCGCAGCCGCTGCCCGTGTTCGCTGAACATCGCACCGCGCATGCGGACTGGCCACCCGCTATAGCTCGTTCGAATCAATGCCGGTTCTTCTATAGGGCAAAGACTGCTGCTTTGATCATGTGGACAGGCGATGCCAGGCAGCGCGTACAGCGTGTCTAGCTTGATCCCAACTCAACTTGGACGCACCCCGGCTGTCGGGCCATTCGCCGGCCAATGAAGGTTCTGCTTCGTCAAAGCTCTGGCCTGGGTAGCGGCCGAAAGCTTGCACTCCGAAGCCGTAGGCCGGCCCGTAATCATCGAAGTTTGAACCCTGCTGCACATAGCTGCTGTTGGCATAGTTCTCGCGCCAGTAGGCGTCTTCCCGAGACGGATCGACGGCTGCCACCGCTCTGGCTGCGGCGCCGGCGACGATAGGTCCGACCTCTGATCCAGAATCCATACCGGCGTTAGTGAAAGATTGGTGAGCGCCTGTGGCGCCCTCGCAGCGATCGTGATTGCTCTTCATTGGGTCGGCTCCTTGCGTTGTACTTGTCAGGGCAAAAAGGCACTTCTGATGCACGCGATACGGCGAACCAGCGGCGTACGCTAAGCTTGTTTGCATGCGGCCGCGAATCTCTCTAGCAAGTCGCATGAATTCAAACCGCGCCAGAAAGTTCAGCTCCGCAGAAACGAAATCAGCGCATCGTTGAACGCCTGCGTGTGCGATGCGTTCAAGCCATGCGGCGCACCTTTCACCATGATCAGCTGACTGTGCGGCACCGCCCTGTGGGTGCGCATACCTGAGCCGTTGAACGGCACGATTGCATCCGTGTCGCCGTGGATCACCAGCGTGGGGACTGACACCTTCTTCAGGTCTTCCCGGAAGTCCGTGGTGCTGAACGAATCCATGCAGGCCAAGGCAGCATGCTGCGCCGACAACTTGCACAGGGCGACAGCTTCGCTACGCTGGGCCTCGGAAACCTGCAACGCACCATTGGCAGAAAAAAAGTCTTTGGTGAACATGTCAAAGAAGGACGCTCGGTCCTCCTCCAGCGCCTTCTTCATCTGGAGTGCCTTTTCAGGCGTAAGAGGGCCATCAGGGTTGTCCGCTGTCTTTGCCAGATAAGGCGGAACGGCAGCCGCAAAAACCACGCTACGCAGGCGGGATTCGCCGTGCCTCGCGATGTAGCGCGCCACTTCGCCCCCGCCCATCGAAAAGCCGACCAAGGTCACGTCCTGCAAGGCGCACGCGTCCAAGACGCGCTGCAGATCGTCGGACAGCGTGTCATAGTCGTAGCCGAATTCCGGCTTTTCCGAGCGACCAAAGCCCCGGCGGTCATAGGCCACCACCCGATAGCCGGCGGCACGAAGGACTGAAACCTGTGGTTCCCACGCTTGGGCAGATAGCGGCCAACCATGAATCAGCACTACTGCTCGACCGGCACCACCGCTGTCCTCGATGTGCAGGTGCACTGAGTCTAAGTGCACGGCACCCGCGCTGCTTGAATCGTTCGTAGTCGCCACGGTTCCAGCAACTGAGCCGCCTACCGCACCGGCAACAGCTCCGAGTGAAGCTCCGACCAATACCCCCACCGGGCCAGCCACCGCCACGCCAATGGCGGCTCCGGTCGCAGCACCAGCCACCATGCCGCCGCCCACGAACACCGACTTGCCCTCACGTTCGGCTTCCTGAACAGTGAGCGATATCTGCGCCTCAGGATCCGGATCCTGCGACGGAACGCCGTGCCCTGGGCGCGCCTGCTCGGCCAAATCTTCATCTACAGGTGAGGTATCGGATGGCAGTGCTTCAAGTGGTTGCATATCTTTCAGCCCGTAAAGGTATAGGGGATGGGCGCGAGGTCGCGTCTCAAACTGTTACTGCAGCTTAGATCTGTCAGATCGAAGCTGTATGTGCGGCGCCGCACGATCGCCTAAAGCTAGCAAAGCGCCGTAGGCGCGAACGCGCGCCGGACGTAAAGGCGCTTCATCAGCGTTGTCAGCATGGTGTAGTCAAGCACCATCGCTGCAGCGCGGACGGAAGGCCCGTAGGACATCCCGCCGGGCAACACCAGCCCCCGTCCGATGGCAATGCGTGCCAGGGGCATCGACAGTCGACCTGGGGCTGGGTATTTGATCCGGTCCACTTCACCCAATCACATGAAAGGTCACGCCATGATCGAGAAGACCGCCAACGTCCATTGGGAAGGCCCGGGCAAGAAGGGCCAGGGTCAAATCAGCACCGAAACCGGTGCCCTCGAGCGCTACCCTTACGGCTTTGCCAGCCGTTTCGAAGACGATCGCCGGGGCACGAACCCCGAGGAGATTCTTGCCGCCGCCCATGCGGCCTGTTTCACGATGGCCTTCTCCTTTGCCTGCGATAAGGCCGGCTTTGCGACCAGCAAAGTCGACACGCAAGCTCTCGTCCGACTGACGAAGGAGGGCGAAGGTTTCGTGATCGACCGGATCGCGCTCACGTTGAAGGCCGCCGTGCCAGGCATCGACGAAGCCAGTTTCCAGGAGATCGCCCTGGCCGCCAAGCGCGAATGTCCGTTGTCCAAGGCGCTTGCGTCCGTCGCCGAGATCAGCCTGCAGGCCACGCTCGAATCGGCGGCCCCATAAGCGACGCTGCGGTCGTCGATATTCTCGAGGCCGCACTGGTGGCGGCCGACCATGTGCTGGGCGACGCGCACGCGAAGCTGACGCTGCTGGAATACGGAGATTACGAGTGCCCGGCCTGCATCCAGGCCGAGCCGCTGATGCAGCACCTCGTCGACACGCACCGCGGCCGACTGCGCATTGTTTTCCGGCACTTCCCCTTGGTGGAAGTTCATCCGAACGCGGAATTGGCAGCAGAGGCGGCCGAGGCGGCCGCGGCGCAAGGCCAGTTTTGGCCGATGCACCACCTACTGTTTGCCCAGGCCCATCATCTCAAGCCAGCGGCATTGGTGGGCTATGCGCAGTCCCTCGGACTGGACATGAACCGTTTCAACGCCGAGATGGGCGATCGCATCTACACGCAACGCATTCAGATACATCGCCGGGCCGGCGAACGGTGCGGCTTGCGCGCCACCCCTGCCTTCTTTCTGAACGGCAAGGCTGTGGATGTCTCGATCGGCTTCGAGAAGCTGGACGAGGCCGTGCGGGCCGCGTTGAAGATGGCCTGAAATCCGAGCACCTTGCAATACCGCCCAGCGCCCAGCGCCATTGCGTTCGTCCGCTCGGGAAAACCAGGCTCACAGAGAGCACGCTGACGCCGCCAAGCCTGCTGACCGCGTCGTTGACGCGGTAGCCTCGCATCTGTAGGCCCGGGCTAAAGGCGTGCTGCATGCCGATGCGGAACTTCTCGTGCATGCCGAGCTTACTAAGGTTGATGGTCAGCATCGCCCCGTTCCGCCACGGATGAGGCGGTCAGTAACGTCGCCTCGTCCTACAGACGCCCCGGTAAAAGGCGCCCACACTCGCGGCGTACAAATGACGTGTAAAAAATGACACTGCAGCCCAAGGCACCCATGCCGCCAGACACATTGAACGCATTGGAGGCGGCGCTCGATAAAAGCCAAGACGTCAAGGTCAAGGTGGAGGACTGTGCCGACGACTTAGCTGTAGCCAGTGATCTCGCCAAAGCGCGCATCGCACGGGGGGAGAAGATGCTGCCGGCCGACCAAGTTCTGCGGAACACCAAAGCCATCGGTACGAAGGTACAGGATTGCGCCGACGATCTGCAGGAGGTGGCGGACACCCTGGCCGACGGCCTTGCTGAGGTTAAGGATGTCGAGCAGGCGTTGATCCTCTCACGCGAAGCCCTGGCTGAATCCGAAGCTGCGCTGGCCGCGTCACGCCATGCCGAACGTGCAGCAAGCACCCTTGCCATGCATGACCAGAAGACAAGCTTACCCAACCGCACCTTGTTCGACGACCGCCTGGCTCAGGCCATCGCTGGTGCCGACCGCCACGGCTGGATGCTGGCGGTGATGTTTCTGGACCTCGACCGATTCAAGCTGATCAACGACAGCCATGGCCATGCAGCAGGTGATTCAGTGCTGACGGTGGTCGCGCAACGTCTGCTGAGTCAAGCGCGCGACGAGGACACGGTCTGCCGCAACGGCGGTGACGAATTCCTGTACTTGCTGATTAATCCGATAAGTCGCGACGATGTTGCACGTATCGCAGGCCTGGTACAGGCTGCGATCGCTGCCCCAATCAGCCATGGTGATCTGCAGTTGGTCATCACACCAAGCATCGGCATTGCGCTATACCCGCATGATGGCCAGAGCGGCGATATCTTGATCGCCAATGCCGACGCGGCGATGTACCGAGCGAAATCGTTGCCCGGCACCTGCGTATTTTTCGAGGCACCGGTGGCCTCGATCAACCCGTCGAAATCGCCTGGCTGAGCATCACGCGTCCGGCCTCGCTTGCACGGGTAAGGTGAAGTAGAACTTGGAGCCCTCGCCCAGGACACTGTGCAAAGTAATGCTGCCGTCGTGCGCTTCAATGAAGGTCTTGACTATGGCCAAGCCCAGGCCAAGGCCCGACCCGGCGCCGGCCTCGCCGCCGGATTCGCCCTTGTCGAAGACTTTCTCGATCATTTCGGCGGCAATGCCTTGGCCGTTGTCGCTGACCCAGCACTCGACGATTCCATGGCCCGCCGCGGCCTGCGCGCCGACAATCACTTCGCCACCCGGCGAGAACTGGATCGCATTGCCGATCAGATTTTGAAACGCTCTCCTGAGCAATCTGGCGTCTGCAAACACGACCAAGTCGACGGGTACCCGATTGACTAGCTTCGTAGCTGATTGGGCCGCGATCGTCTCAAGATCGTCGAGCAGGGACTCCACCAGCGGCCACAGGTCGAATCTGCGCCGTTCGACCTTGACGCCGATGACCTCGAGCAGATGCGTGTTCTCTTCGAGCACTCTGCCAATCAAGTCCTGGAGCTGCTGCACGTTGCGGCGCAGCGATTGCAAGACCCGTTGGGAATCAGGGCCCAGGACTTGCCCGGAAAGACTCTTCTCGAGCGAGCGACCCGTGAGCGAGATCGCAAACAGCGGCGTACGCAGATCATGCGCAACGAAGGAGAGGTACTCCTCCCTGCGCTCCTTCACCTCGAGTGCTTGCTGGGCGGCATACGTCTGCACTGCTTGGCCGATCGCATTGTCGAAGATGCGATTGATCACGTGGAACGGCCTGCCTTGAAGCGTTATATCGTGCTCGGTCGCCAGATCGTGGATGCATCCACGCATGATGTTGTACTCTGCCACCACCTCCTCGATATCGAATGCATCCTTCAGCCGCTGCAGCCCGTGGGCCGCGGGGCTGGCTTCGGCCAGCGCCTCGGGGATCGTCTGTCGGGGATTGGTCTCGAGCGCTTCTGCCAACTCTTTGAGTAAATCCGGGATGTGGTCGTTGAGCGTCGGTGTGTCTAGATGACTTGCCGAAGGGAGACTCCTGACCTGCGTTCGCCAAGTCAGCAAAAGTACATCGCCGTTCTCTCTGACCAGATTGGCCAGCAGCTGCAGACTACCTACTGTCATTTGATATGTCTCATCGTTTGTCGGCCGCAACACAGCTGACTTTGCGGAAGGGGCGCCTGCTCGGCGCGTAGATCGCGGCGGGTCGAGCATGGAGGTCTGCGAAGCGCTGGACGGTAGCATGGCGGCCGTTCGCCGATTCGTTCACCAGGCAATGCGTCATGATGCGCCTCCAATTTGACGGCTGTACTCGTCGACAAGGTAGGCCGCATTTGCGCCCATTGGCTTCCTGCCAAGTGCGACGTTTGAGGGCGGAAACGAGCTTGGCATCCCTGTCCGACGGCGCTGCCGCTCATATCCAGAAAGTCCGCTTCGCACCGCGCTTTGGCGCCGGTAGGCTTGCGCGGGCCAATCGACCTGTGTCGCTTGGGATCGACTCGCCGAACCCTCTCGGGGTAAACACGGCTCATGCTGATCCGGCAGGGGCTAGATCCAAGAAGAATCGCACCATTTCCGCCGAAGCATCGGGGCCAGCGGCGTCGGTGTAGGAGCCACTCGCATGGCCTCCCGACCAAGCGTGGCCGCCACCGTGCAGAGTCCAACTTTCAATTCGAGCTTGCCCAAGGGCGTCGGTGTGGATCTCCCGGCTGAAGCGGCGCCCGCCTTCTGCAACGCCGAAACGGGTGCCGACATGCAAGGCATCCTGGCTTGGCTCCAAGCCATACGCGTCGCGGGCTTGCTGGACGATCAGGTTGCTATTGGACTGCTGCACGGTATGGTCTCTATCGCCGTGGAACACGATGGTAGGCACGGCCTGCGTGGCGCTGCGGCCCTGGCTTACGGACGTCTGGCCAAAAACGCGCAGGCCAGCGATGCCGCTGCGCCCCCCCTTCATGGCCAGCAAAGCCGACGGGATGTCGTGCGCGCTGCCGTAAGGCAGGCCCGAGTGAGCGCCAACGCCGGCAAACAACTCCGGATAAGTTTCGCCCAGCACGACCGCCATCGCAGCGCCGGCCGACAGGCCGGCCACAAAGATGCGCTGCGGGTCGACGCCATGCTTGTCCGCCACTTCGCGGGCGATGCCGGCGATCAGCGAAGGCTCGCCGTCGCCTCGCAGCTGGTCTTGGGGCTGGAACCAATTCCAGCATTTGGAGGCATTCGCCTGCGCGGCCTGCTCGGGGTAGAGGACAAGAAAGCCGTGCGTATCGGCCAGGCGGTTCATCTGAGTGCCGGCCGCGAAATCGTCGGCCGTCTGCGTGCAGCCATGCAGCATCACGACCATTGCGCGGGGAGTCGCTGACGCTGCCTTGGGGCTATAGATCTTGTAAGCGCGGGTGCCGGCCGCGTTGCTGAATTGATGAGTTTCGAAGCTGCCTGGCTTGAGCGCCTGTTCGCTCAATGCGGGCTTGCGCAGCCTGACTTGATCAAGTGTCACGTCAACGTCAACGTCAACGGCAGCGGCAGAGTGAGAGCCCGATGTCCGCCCGGCGGCTAGGGCGCGCCGGATGGTTTCGGTGACGTGTCGCATTGGGCCGACGGCAGTGTTCAGGCCAGCACGGGTCAGCGCCCGCTCAATCGTTGCATTGACGGCGTCGGCGTTAAAGGCCTTCGCTTTTGCGGAGAAAAGGTTTTTCATGCGGGGTTCCTGTTCGGGATGATGCGGCGGGCCCATGTCTAGGGCCGGACAAGCTAGATCCCCGATCCTCGCCGACAAGAGCCAAGACCGCAGCCGGCCGATGGCGCTGCCTTGTGAAGGACTTGTCCGACAAAGCAACGGCTTCTTGGCTGCTGCAGCAGAAGCCCTCGCGCGGGTAGCCTTTGCCGTTCAAGCAAGCAGAGGTCAAGATGGGCGAGAAAAAACAAGAAGCAACGCAGCGCACAGGCGCAACGCGCTGGTCGCTATGGACTAAGTTGCCGGCTCGGCTCCGGGCCGCGCTGCGCTCAGCGTACCGGGCTTCGATGCGGCCCAGCAGCGGCGCCGGGCAAGCCTTGTATGGCACCCTGGTCAGCGGCACCTCGCGATGAGGCCGGCGCAACTCTGGCGGCTTTGCAAGCAGGCTGGTAGCGCTTGGATTGATGATTACGCGCCGAGCATGGGTGCCGCCTTGGCCTACTACACGATGTTCTCGATTGCACCGCTCTTGCTGATCGCGATCTCGGTGGCGGGCCTGGTGTTCGGGCGCGAGGCAGCCAGCGGCGAAGTGCTGATGCAGCTGCGCGGCTTGATGGGCGAGAGCGGCGCGCTGGCTGTGCAGGCGATGTTGGAGAGTGCCGCGCGGCCGGCCGAAAGTTGGACCGCTGCGCTGATCGGTGGGGCCTTGCTGCTGCTGGGTGCGACCACGGTATTCGGTGAGCTACAGGACGCGCTGGATCGCATCTGGCGCGCGCCGCAGCGCAACAAGCCGCAAGGTCTCTGGGGTTTGCTGCGCTCGCGCCTGCTGTCTTTCGGGATGATTCTGGGCATAGGATTTTTGCTGACGACCTCGCTGCTGCTGAGCGCGGCGATCGCGGCCTTCAGTGCCTGGAGCGGGGCGCGGCTGGCCGGCTGGGCAGTATTGGCCGGTTTCGTCAACTTCGTCATCAGCTATGTCTTGGTGGCGGCGATGTTTGCGTTGATCTACAAAATCATGCCGCGCGTACGCATTGCTTGGCGCGATGTGTGGATAGGCGCTTGGGTAACGGCGCTGCTGTTCAACATCGGCAAGCTCGTAATTGGCCTCTACATCGGCAAAAGCGGTGTGGCCTCGGCTTTCGGCGCCGCCGGCTCCTTGGCCGTGCTCTTGATTTGGGTTTACTACTCGGCCCAGATCTTTCTGTTCGGCGCCGAATTCACCTGGGCCTATGCGCACAGCTTTGGCTCCTTTCGCCACGTGTCGGCCCGGCAGGTTGCGGTACAGACCCCGCCCAGCAAGACCGGCGGCGCACTAGGCGCCGGCCCTGGCCTAGCTTCGGGGCAGCCGACCAGCCCCTTGGCCTCATCTTCCTGCGGCTTGTTACGCGCAGGTTCAGCGTCCTCAACCCACTGATTGATCATCATGCCCAAGACTCCAAAATCCGCTGCTGCAACTTCAGCCCCCACCCTGACCTCCTCGGCGGCGCCCGCCACCTTTCCGGAGCCTAAAAAGAAGCGCGCGCTGGCTGCTCTGCCGCCTGACCCCATGGCCCACCAACTGGCGCAAACGCAGGCCCTGGTCGCCGCCATGCCCTTCAACCCGAACAAGGCCGCCGAACATGGCTTTGATCTGGGCCTGATGCCGCCGGCCGGCGCGACGGCAAAGCCGGCGTCTCGCTTGGCTGGTGCCAGCACGCTGAGCGAAGCTATGAGCAGCGCCAAGCTAGGCAGCGTAGCGCCTGAGGGCGGCAACGCAGCGACCGGCTCACTCGACCGCGTGCGGGTCGACTCCTCAGGCCAGGCCTTGACCACCAACCAAGGCGTGGCCGTGGCCGACAACCAGAACTCGCTCAAATCGGGCACGCGCGGTTCGGTGCTGCTGGAGGACTTCATCCTGCGCGAGAAGATCACTCACTTCGACCACGAGCGCATTCCCGAGCGCATCGTCCACGCCCGTGGTTCGGCCGCGCACGGTTTTTTTGAATGCTACGAGCCGCTGACCGCGCTGACCGAGGCGGCGCCGTTCAAGGAGGCGGGCAAGATCACGCCGGTGTTCACTCGCTTCTCGACCGTGGCCGGCGAGCGCGGTTCCAAAGACACTGCGCGCGACGTACGCGGCTTCGCCGTCAAGTTCTACACCGACGCGGGCAACTGGGATCTGGTTGGCAACAATATGCCGGTGTTCTTCATCCAAGACGCGATGAAGTTCCCCGACCTGGTTCATGCGGTCAAGCCCGAACCGCACAACCAGATGCCGCAAGCGGCCAGTGCCCACGACACCTTTTGGGATTTCGTCTCGCTGATGCCCGAGTCCACCCATATGTTGATGTGGGTGATGAGCGACCGGGCGCTGCCGCGCAGCTACGCCACCATGCAGGGCTTCGGGGTGCACAGTTACCGGCTGGTCAACGCCGCCGGCGAATCAGTGTTCGTGAAGTTCCACTGGACGCCCAAATACGGCACGCATTCGCTGGTCTGGGACGAAGCGGTCAAGATCTCCGGCGCCGACCCCGACTACCACCGTCGCGATTTGTGGGAGCGCATCGAAAGCGGCGCCTACCCCGAGTGGGAGTTGGGCGTGCAGACCTTCACCGAGGCGCAGGCCGAGCAGTTCAGCTTCGACATCCTCGACGCGACCAAGCTGGTGCCGGAGGAGCTGGTGCCGGTGCGCCCCATCGGCCGCATGGTGCTGAACCGCAACCCGGACAACTTCTTTGCTGAGACCGAGCAGGTCGCTTTTTGCACCGCCAACATCATCCCCGGCCTGGACTTCTCCAACGACCCACTGCTGGCCGGGCGCATCCACTCCTATGTGGACACGCAGATCAGCCGGCTCGGTGGGCCCAACTTCCATGAACTGCCGATCAATGCGCCGCTGGTGCCGGTGCACAACAACCAGCGCGACGGCATGCATCGCCAAGCGATCCCGCGCGGGCGGGTGTCTTACGAGCCCAATTCGCTGGGCGGCGGCTGCCCCTTTCAGGCCGGGGCCGTGCAGGGCTTCAACTCGGTCGCGGTCAAGCTGCAGGCCCGCGATGAGCAGGGCAAGGTGCGCGCCAAGCCGCAGCTGTTTGCCGAGCATTACAACCAGGCCCGCTTGTTCTTCGACAGCCAGACGCCGGTCGAGCAAGCGCATATTGCGGCGGCCTTTCGCTTCGAACTCAGCAAGGTGACGGTGCCGGCGATCCGGCAGCGGGTGGTGTCCATGCTCAGGAATGCGTCCGAGACCTTGGCCGCCGAAGTTGCCGAGGGGCTCAATATGAGGCCGCTGCCCGAGGCGATGCCGCTGGCTATAGACAAAGCCATACAGCCCGAAATCAGCCATTCGCCGGCGCTGTCCTTGATGGCCAGGCCCGGAGACGGCTCGATCAAGGGCCGCAAGATCGCCATCCTGCTGGCCGACGGCGTCGTCGGGCAAAGCGCCGCAGCGGTGCACGCCGCATTGCTGGCAGCTGGCGCGACGCCGAAGTTCCTGGCACCGCGCATCGGGCCGGTGAGCACGGAAGACGGCTTGGACCTGGAGGCACAAGCGTCGCTGGAGAGCGAGCCTGGCTTTTTGTTCGACGCGCTGGTCTTGCCGGATGGCGCTAGCGCTGTCGCCGGTCTGGCCGCCGACGCCCATACCTTCGAGTTCATCAAGGATCAGTACCGCCACGGCAAGACCATCTTGGCGCTGGGCCTGGGCCGCAAGTTGCTGGACCTTGCGGGCGTGCCGCTTGCCCTTGCGAATGGAGATGGCGATCCCGGACTGCTGTTGGTGAAGGATTTGAGCGAGGGCGCCAGCACCGCCTTCATCGCGGCCATCGCTCGGCATCGCCATCCCGAGCGCGAGACCGGCCCGACCCGGCCTTAAACATCAAAAGGCCCCCGGCATCAGCCCCAACCTTGCGTTCGGCAGCAGATGCAGAGGGGGACTTTTGGGTATTTAATTTGGCAGTTATGTACCGCGCGAAACCAAGATTCCTAGACAAAGCACAACGCGCTTTGATCAGCGCATTCAACGTACGCTAACGCACAGACCACCGTGCATCAGCCGCATAAATTGGCTCCCTCTTTAACTCGCCAGGCCCCAAGTTTTCTTAGCCACGCAACAACATTTCAGAGGAGTTCTCATGGCCTATTCCGCGTCCACAGTTGATGACATGGCCCGCTCGCGCGGCAGTCTCAATCCCGCTATCGCCGAGCAGGTGAATACCCCAAAAGCGGCCGCCAGCAGCGCCGTCTCCTGGGCGGCCATCGTCGCAGGGGCGGCTGCAGCGGCATCGCTGTCGTTGATTCTGCTGATTTTGGGCGTCGGGCTGGGGCTCTCGTCAGTGTCGCCCTGGGCCCGCAGCGGTGTCAGCGCGGCGACCTTCGGCGTGTCAACCATTGTGTGGCTGACCTTGACGCAGTTGCTGGCTTCTGCCATGGGCGGCTATCTGGCCGGCCGCCTGCGCACCAAGTGGACCGAGGTGCATACCAATGAGGTGTACTTCCGCGACACCGCGCATGGCTTTTTGTCCTGGGCCGTGGCCTCGCTGGCGACGGCGGCGCTCTTGACGTCGGTCATTGGCTCCATCGTCGGCGGCGGCGTGCAAGCGGGTGCCGCCATGGTCGGCGGTGCGGCAGGAGCCACAAAAATGGTGGCCGGCAACGTTGAGAGCGGCACTGAGGGCAGCACCGAGGGCGGCACTACAGGCTACTTCATCGACTCGCTGTTCCGCCGCGATGCGGCCCTGGATGCCAGCCTCACTCCCTCCGGCGCGGTGACGATGGAAGTCGGCCGGATCTTTGCCACTGCCGGTCGATCAGAGGCGCTGCCACCAGAAGATCTGCGCTACGTTGGCCAAGTCGTGGCCCTGCGCACAGGCTTGTCGCAGCCAGAAGCGGAAAAGCGGGTTGCTACGGTCTACGCAAAAGCGCAGGCCAAGGCACACGAGGCCGAACTCGCTGCACGTGAAGCGGCAGACAAGGCGCGCAAGGCGTCCGCCTATAGCGCGCTGTGGCTGTTCATTTCCTTACTGATTGGCGCCTTTGTTGCCAGCTTGGCCGCCACCTATGGTGGCCGTCTGCGCGACGCTTGAATCACCCCCTCCCATTCACTTTCAAGGAGCCCACCATGCGTTCAATTCTGCTGCTGTTTCTAGGCATTCCCATTCCGATCATTATTTTGATCGCGTTGTTCGTGCACTGAGTGCCGCTGTTTTCTCCCCACCCACTGTTCAAGGAACTCCGATGACCAACACCAAAACTGACATCAAGGCCGACACCAAAGGCTCCGCGAAACCCGGCAGCAAGACTTCAGCCGCCAACCCTGACGCCATTGCCCTGCTCAAGGCCGACCACGAAGCCGTCAGCCAGCTCTTTGCCGAGTATGAGAATACCCGTGCAGTCAAAGCGAAGAAGGCATTGGTGGCCGAAATTTGCACAGCACTCAGCGTGCATGCTCAGATTGAGGAAGAGATCTTCTATCCCGAGTTCAAGGCGGCACTGAAGGACAAACTGTTGGTGCCCGAGGCGACGATTGAACACGCCGGTGTGAAAGGCCTAATTGCGGAGCTCCGAGGTGCCGAGCCCGATGGTGAGATCTACGACGCCAAGGTCAAGGTCTTGTCTGAGTACGTGAAGCATCACGTCAAAGAAGAGCAGAACGAGATGTTTCCCAAGGCCAAGGCCTCCTCACTCGACATGGCCGAGTTGGGTGCACGAATGGCGGCGCGCAAGGTTGACCTGTTGGCGCAGAACGTCTAAATCGGACTAAGCTTGTCCAGGGTCAGCGCCGAGGTGTTGGGGTGATGTGGTTCTCGGCGTCGACTAGGCTCACAGCCTTTACCGACTTCCTTTTGTTGCAAGGGACATCGTGCGGCGCCCAATCAAAAACCGCCGCTTCGACCGAATTGCCACGACGACTTCCTCGGCTGACTGCTATGCGGCCGAGACGGTGAGTTCAGTGAGAGCGATTGATCGACAGCAATGCTCTGTGCTGCTGACCATAAACCCGAAGCTTGAATTTCCGCTTTGGGCACCGTGCTGGCGCCACCCACTGCGCATCCGAATGACAGCAGCTGACCTGAAGCTTGAGGCCGCAACATCGCCCGTAAGCCGACGTTGACCAAAACGGTCGACGAACCGAACGTCAGCTTTGCGGCGCCCGTTCGAACTGTCGGCTTGGAGCAGGCCCGGACATTTCGAGGTCACTTCCCGCGTAGCAACTCGGTGCCCTATTGCGGGTATTCGACCCTGCCCGACGAGTTCACGCGACCGGCCAATTCCTGCCGCCCGCGAAGGCCTGCTTTCGTGCATCTCATCTCGATGCTTGTGCTGCCGGCGAAGAGGGTTCTCGGTCCCAACTGACAACTCATGCGCTGTGTCTGCCGCAGCGTTTTCGCCACCTCTCTGCGCTGTCTGCACAGCCCAGGGGGCTCTGCGCAATGCGTCGGTGCAGGACTGAAGTCAACACTGAGGCCCGCCGCTTTGACATGGGGCTTGCGTTTAACTCCTAACAGCATTAGGATTCACCCTAACAATGTTAGGCGATTTTAATGAACACAGCTGATGCCCTGATTCAAGAATTCACCCGGATGATCGTGGCTGACGGCCTCGAAGCGTTTACGTTGCGCAAACTGGCTGATCGGGTCGGCATCAAGGCTCCGTCCATCTACGTCCACTTCGAGAGCAAGGAGGCCCTGTTTGCAGCGGCGCGCGCCGAAGCCTCAAAAAGTCTGGGCGTAGCACTTGCCGAACACGCTGGTGGAAAATCCAGGGGGGACGCTCGAAACCGCTTGCTCAATACCGCGATGGCCTACCTTCAATTCGCGCAAGATCAACCGGCCTTGTTTGCCTTGATGTTTCAGGAGACACCCAGCAACCGGTCCAGTCTCGATCAGGCACCGGACCCTGACTCGCCATATGCAATCTTGCTGTCGCGGGTCAGAGAATTCCTGCCAGCCGACCACCCGCAATCTGAGGTCCTAAGCTTTGGAATTTGGGCCTTGGTCCACGGGGCCGCACAGCTTCGACAAACCCATCTGCAGAAATTTGGGGCAGCGATCATTGACGGTACGCGGCGCAACCTCGACGCATTGCTGGACGGATGGGCTGTGACGTGAATACTGCTCGATGGACTCGAATCGCCAGGCGTTTGTCCTCGGCGCGCAATGTTGGAGTTTTAGGAGCCGTGACGGCGCTGACCGCATGCAACTCAATCCCGGCCACCATCGAGCACGATGCTGCGCTGAGCTTCGTGGAACTGGATGGCTACAAGTTTCATGTCCAGACCTTTGGTGACAGCGCGCTTCCGCCACTGATCGTCGTGCATGGCGGGCCGGGGGGTGACTTTCAATACCTGATGCCGCTCAGAGACTTGGCTGACACGCACTTCGTGATCCTCTATGACCAGCGAGGTACAGGCCTGTCGCCCCGCGTCAATAAGGAAGAGCTAACGCTGGAAAGCAGCCTAGCCGACTTGCACAAGATCGTCAGCCACTATGGACACGAGAAACCCGTCAAACTGATCGGTCACTCCTGGGGAGCCATGTTGGTCAGCGGCTACTTGGGGCAGAACCCGGGGCGTGTCAGCCATGCGGTGATGGTTGAGCCCGGCATGCTTACGCCACAGACTGCTAAGGAGTTTGTCACCCGCCTGAAGGCCACCCAAAGCTGGCTAGATGCCGTGCCCATGCTGGGCTACATCCTGCAATCGGTTCTTGTCCGCAGTGAGGACGGGCATGAGCGCTTTGACTATGTCATGACCCGGCTGATGAATCGGTCCAAGCCCGGCGGACCGTACCAATGCAAAGGCCAGTCCATGCCCGCAGATTCTTTCAGGCGTGCCGGGTATGCCGCCTTCAGCCAAATGCTCAAGCCAGTATTCGACGATCCCGCACGGTTCACCCGAGACCTGACGCTGAATCTGAGTGCATATCAGGGAAGGCTCTTGATGATCAGCAGCGAATGCAGCTTCATTGGCTATTCCTACCAAGAGCAATTCCACATGCCTCGCTTGCCAGCGCAGACCTTGCATCTGGAGGCCAAGGCCATGGGACACAACATGCTGACCCTCAACGTGGCATGGAGCAACCAAGCCATCGGTGAGTTCCTTGGCCAGCCTCGTTAGGCGTCGAAGTCCACGATCATCACCCAAAAGATATGTCACGCCAGCAACTATCCTCAGAAGCGCATAAGAATCTTCCGCATGCCAATCCCTTGTCAGTCGCTCAGATGAGCGATTTGTTGGAGGCGGCGCTGGCCCGACAGCCGCGCACGGCGCTGGAAATCGGATGTGGTGCTGGAGGGTTTTCGATTGAGCTGGCCAAACGCCAAGATGTTCACGTAGTGGCTCTGGACACCAATCCCTATGCGCTCGAACGGGCAATGGCGGCGGCGTCGAAAGCCCAGCTGATTGGAACCGTCGAGTTTTGCCAAAAGCCAGCGGCTGACTTCAATGGCGAGCCCGTTGATCTCCTCGTTTGTATAGGGGCGTCGCAGGCTTTTGGTACTCCGCGCCAGGCGCTTCAAGCGCTTCGTGGCCTACTTGCACCGAACGGCACACTGGTGTTTGCGGAGTTGAGTTGGTCGGCAAAACCTCCATCTGAATATCTTCAATATCTAGCGACCTCAGAAGGTGACTACTGGACCGCCAAAGAAGCTGAACATGTATTTGCCGAGGCCGGATTGAAGGTTGAAACAATCATGATTGCGTCGGCTGATTCATGGGCCCAATATGAAGCCGGCGTTCTGCACGGAAGATTGGAGTTTGCAAAAACAATCGCACCTGATCAAGCCGCTGAGATTGTCGAAATGTCAACGGAGTGGTTTCGGCTATACGAAGCGCACGGAAGGCATTGCTTGGGATTCTTGGCTTGTGTAGCCACCCGCAGCGATGGCGAACCGGGCGTTTGAGCCTACTCGGAACGGCCTTCAGTTCCGGACCGGCGCCAACAATGAGTGATTATTGTGAGGCCTGCCCCCAGTAGCATTGCACGCAATATGCCCATTCGGTGCGTCTGCTTTGGGCACCGACTTGCCAAGCAGTCAGGGCCCTCGAAATGTCCGGGCCTGTTCTAGGGCAGCAGTTCGAACACGCGCCGCAAAGCTGACGTTTGGTTCGCCGACCGTTTTGGTCAACGGCGGCTTACTGGCGACGATGCGGCCTCACGGTCCCGGCCAAGTTTTAGTCATTCGGATGCGCAGAGTGGGCGCCGGCACGGTGCCCATACCGGGCATTCGAAACCGCCCCGGATGACCTGCTCAATCAGCACATTTCTTGGTAGCTGTCGGCCGAGTGAGTGAGTCGGCCAAAGCGTTGGCCATTGGCGGCACTGAGAATGGGTGAGCTGTCACTGGCCACTCCCAGCAAGATTCAGCCTGAATGAGCGTCAAGTTTTGATGCTGGCGACGCGCCAAGCGCCTCAGCCATGCGAAGCTTGCCTTGCCAAGGGGAAATCTGGATGGCCCAACCGTTCCTGGGGCGACATAGTTAGTCGGACCTGCAAAATTCGTTTTGCCGAAGCAAGCAACTGAAGCAGTTCCTGGTGAGGCTTGCCGTTATGGTGCGAATTGATGTCGCCAAGCCTTCTGGTGTGCCATCAGGCCGCCCAGCA